>JAJXZX010000011.1 GCA_021779835.1 Pseudomonadota bacterium
AGCAACTCGACCTCTTTGACGTCCTGAACCTGCCAAAACCCGCCTGACAGGCGCTGTTGTCACATTTTTGGCCATCTGGTCATAACAATATCAATCGCTTACGCGATTAACTGATGAACTTAGGAGTGAAGGGCTAAGCCGTCCGGCCCGCCAGTGACTCGCTACGGGGCGCGGGTGACATAAAATGCGTCGGGTGCAGTGGTGGAGGTTTGGCGCCTGGGAACTGGTGGCAACGGAAGGCATCCCCTTGGCATTAAGGGGGATTCTCTACGACATCGATGCTTTCCAGGGAACCGGTTCGGTAAGCCGGATGGTCGAAATCTCCGGCGGGCGAGTTGCTTCCGGGCGACCCGTCGAAATTCATTATGCCTTCATCGATGACGCGGGACTGGCCGCCCACTTTGCGCGCGCAAGCCGCACCTAACAACGGCGGGAACCAGTTTCGTGCCACGGCGCACCGGAAACATTGCGCGCGTCTCGAATTCGGGAAATGATGTTGGCATGTCACGCACCATCCCCACCCCTGACGCTCTATTTCAGGCGGCACAACAACCGGCGATGTGGTTGCGTTGTGCCAAGCGGCTTCGTGATGCGGCTGAACTCATTTTGACAGATCAGCGTCCTCGTGAAGTTGCCTATTTCCGTGCCGTGGATGACGCCAGCAATGCCGCCGCTGCTTTATTGGCGACGAGCGGCAGCAGCACAACTGTAGAGGTCGAAGCTGAAGCGCCAAATTACCTTCCCGCACAACTCCTCTATGCCCTTGCAATACAGAACGCTCTAAAGGGGCTGATTGTGCTCCGTAGCCCGAAGCTGGCGGACCCACGGAAGTTCAATAAATCCATTGCGAACCATGACTTATTAAAATTAGCGCAACTCGCTAATATTGCACTCTATGACCAAGAGGCCCCGCTACTGCGGGCTCTTTCTCAAATCACTATGTGGGCGGGCCGCTACCCGGTGGCACTTAGCGCCAACGAATACGTCACTCAAGAACACCCGATGGGGATAAACCCGATGGGCCTTCTGGATTGGGGCTCCCAACATCCCTTCATGCGCAACTGTTTCGATCGTCTGGCACAGACGCTCTTGGCAGAACTGCCGAAGCCACCTGTCTCGAAGGATGTAGTTGTTGCTTTGAAGCCCGACACGCATTGATTGGTCGAAACACTGACCCAATGACATTCACCGGATGGCCGCCCATCACAAGCGCAGCAGCTCCCGTAGCCCCTGCACTCGTGCAAGCGTCGGCGGCGGATCTGTATCGCAGGATGTCAGCCGGATGAACTCTATCCATGCCCGCTCGTTTGCCGTGATCGGGCCATCATCCGGCAGCTTGCAGCCCGCAACGGCTCTGCGATTCTCGCACCTGTGCGATGTCATTTGCCAAATACCCCACGGATTGCAGCACGCCCCTTGCTCGTGAGGTTGGGATCGCTGTGGCCAGACGCATCCCGCAGTTCCTCGATCCAGGCAGCCTCATTACGCTGACCACCACGCCGAATATCTCCTCGTTCGCATGGGCGGTCGTGTCCTCGCCGAGCTGCTCCACTGCCAGCTTGAAAAGAAACGGCGGATCGCATTCGAGGGCTTTCGCCAGTGCCGCCACACGGTCTAGGGGCAGCTTGGATGCGCCGTTCTTCAACATCGACAGGATATTCGGATTGTTGAAGCCCGCTTCGTTGGCGATTTCGATCTGGGATTTCTTCGCCCGCAGTTCCAGAAGTCGCTTCTGGATATACAGGGCCAACCGCGTATCGGCATGGGGTGGTTTGGTCATTCAGGTCGCTCCTTGCTCAGGCAGAGCGTCGTGGGCTCCATAAGTAAGTATAGCGACGGCGTGATGGGAAGCTGTTGGGGGGCCAGTATGCGTGATCCCAAAAGAAGGGTTTTCAGCCGAGACTTTTGGACTGTGTGTGCGTTGCGGTTGCCGGGGTCGAGTGCGACGTTGCGCGCCCACTTGCAGTCCTTAGGCGGGATGCGTTGAAGCGCTTTGGCCGCATCCACCTCGGCAGTGGCGACGATTTCTCGGTAGGACCGCTTGCACTGCTCTTCTGGTCTGGCGATGAGTCGGAAACCAGCCATCGTCCGTTTCTGTGGTCAGGAAAAGTGTTCCGGTTGAAACCGACCTGGTTGATTAAGTTATTAATATATATAGGTTGTAATTATTGGTCGGAGTGAGAGGATTCGAACCTCCGACCCCCTGCTCCCGAAGCAGGTGCGCTACCAGGCTGCGCTACACTCCGACCGTGCGACGGGGGTTACAGATTCGCCGCAGGATTTGCAAGGGGTCACTCCTGCGGTTTATTCCGCGAAAGCACAGATCCCAGACGCGACAGCGTTCCGGTGTCCGGCCGCCAGCGTGTGCGGGTCACCGGCTGGTTCTCGGACGCTGATACCCGGCTCTCGCGGAACAGGATGTAAAGCCCGCTCGCCACGATCACGCTGATGCCAACGGTCGTATACAGATCAATCTGCTCGTTGAAAAACAGGTAGCCGTAGACCACTGCCCACAGGATTTGCGAATACTGCATCGGCGCCACTATCACCGCCTCGGCGTTGCGATAGGCGAACAGGGTGCACAGCCCGGCAATGATGGCGAAAACCGCGATCATCCCCATTTCGCCCAGATCAAGCGCGGACATCGGCACGTAAAACGTCGGCATCAACGCACCCATCACCACGAAGTTCGCCATCATCGGATAAAGCAGGATCACAGCCGGACGCTCCTCATGCCCGATCTTGCGCGCGATGATTGACGACGTCGCACCGCCCACCGCTGACGCCATCGCCGCGATGTGGCCAAGGCTGATGACCGTGTGCCCGGGCCGCAATACGATCAGTACGCCGATCACGCCCACGATCACCGCAAGACCCCGACGCAGGCGCACACGCTCGCCCAGAATCGGGATCGCCAGCACCGTAATCAGCAAGGGCGAGGCGAACAGAATCGCGTAAACCTGCGCCAGAGGTAGCACGGAAAACGCATAAAACGCCCCCGCCCCCGCCAACATGTCGGCGCAGATGCGCAGACCGATCCACCATGGATGCCGCGGGCGCAGGTGACCGTCGGTTTTGTCCTGCATCAGCATCAGCGTCACCAAGGGAAAGCTTAGCAAGGTGCGGAAAAAGATGATCTGAAATGCCGTATATTGGCCACCCAGATGCTTGATGATCGCGTCATGGGTTGAAAACAGCGCAAACCCCAAAAGCGCAAGAAACGCCCCTTTAAGGTTGTTGGTGGCCTGCGGCATCGGATCTCTCTTCGTCTCGGGGTGTTTGGGCTAACTGGCAGGTTTTCACGGCAGGCTCAATTCCGAAACCGGACAAATTCACGCGTCAGTCGGACCGCCCACGCCGCTTCAGCTTGGACTTGAGCCGGTAGAGAGGCGCCAACAACAGGATGAAGAACTTTTTGAGCAAGAGCAATCCCAGCACGAACAGCCCGGCTTCACAGCCGCCACCCGATCGACTGAGGGTGCGAAATCCTGATAGCGGTTGCCACCTTCAAACGAGGTCATCGCCAGCACGTCCGGCACCGCCGCCTTCACCGCGTCAACCTGCGAGATCGGGGCAACGAAATTCATTATCAGAACCTCCTTGCGGCCCAACATGCGGCGGCTCGGCCCAACCGATCAGGTGCATGGCGGGGAAGCCATCGGCCTTGCGCTTGGCATTGGCGGCCTCGGTGGCGTTCTTCGTGGTTTGAAGCAGCGATTGGTAATCGGTCGAGGCGGCGTCGGATATATAGCCTACATCGTCATACTCGATCACTATTGCTCAGGAACTGTTCCCAAGCGGCGATTGCCCCGCCGGAATCAGCATCCCCAGAATGCCTTAGCCCTTCGGGTTGTGCCATATCTGGGTCAGGAATTGCATGGCAGAGACGGGGTCGAGGAAGAAATAGCCCTTTGGGCACCGTTAGCTTGGCGCCCCCCCTCGGCCAGCGCGATATCGCCCCGCTTTAAATCGAGCGGTTCGACCGGCGTGCGCCCCTTGTCGGTCAATCGGCGCGCCGAGGCGGGAATGCCTGGGCATAGGTCTCGGCGGTGGCGGGATTGGCGATGGCCATCGCAACGGCCACCGCCAGCATCGGCGAAATTCGGGACATGGTAACTCCACGCGCTCACAAGACTGTGAGGAGGCTACCGCCCGAGGTTGAGGCCGTCAAAGGCTCGCGTTCAGCGCCGCTACGATGGCATCGCCCATCTCGGTCGTGCTGATCGGCGTGCCATCCTGGGGCCCCATCAGATCGGCGGTGCGCAGGCCATCGGCCAGCACCTTTTGCACCGCGTTTTCAACGCGCGCCGCCTCGGCGCCCATGTCGAACGAATAGCGCAGCGCCATCGCGAACGACAGGATGCAGGCGATCGGGTTGGCCTTGCCGGTGCCCGCGATGTCGGGGGCCGATCCATGCACTGGCTCGTACAGCGCTTTGGGGCGGCCATTCGCCATCGGCGCGCCAAGGCTGGCCGAGGGCAACATGCCAAGCGAACCGGTCAGCATCGCGGCGCAATCCGACAGCACATCGCCAAACAGGTTGTCGGTCACGATCACGTCAAACTGCTTGGGCCAGCGCACCAACTGCATCGCGCCGTTGTCGGCGTACATGTGGGACAGCGCGACATCCGGGTATTCGTGGTCGTGGACCCACTGCACTTCCTCGCGCCACAGCACGCCCGATTCCATCACGTTGGCCTTCTCCATCGAGCAGACCTTGTTGTTGCGCCGACGCGCCAGCTCGAACGCGGACCGCGCCACGCGGCGGATTTCGTTGGTGGTGTAGCGCTGCGTGTTGATGCCAACGCGGCCGCCCTCGTTATCCGGGAAGATCCCGCGCGGTTCACCGAAGTAAACGCCAGAGGTCAGTTCGCGCACGATCATGATATCCAGACCGGCCACGACCTCTTTCTTCAGCGACGAGAAGTCGGCCAGCGCGTCAAAGCACTGTGCCGGGCGCAGGTTGGCATAAAGGTCCATCTCTTTGCGCAGACGCAACAGCCCGCGTTCCGGCTTCAGGCTGAAGTCGAGCGTGTCATACTGCGGCCCGCCCACCGCGCCCAGCAGCACCGCGTCTACCTCTTGCGCACGCGCCATGGTGTCGTCGTGCAGGGGCGTGCCGTATTTGTCATAGGCGCAGCCGCCGACAAGGCCCTCTGACACATCGAAGGTCACGCCACGCTTGGCGCCATACCAGTTGATGATCTTGCGCACTTCGGCCATGACCTCGGGGCCAATGCCGTCGCCGGGAAGGATAAGAAGGGAAGGATTGGCCATATCTACGCTCCAAGAATTGACCCGACCCGCCTAGCCCTTCGGCCCGGAAGCGTCAAGCGCGGCGCCGGGTTTCGGCATTTTGGCGGCGTCGATGTGCTGCGCGAGAGGCGGGTTTTAACCCCAAGTCGGATGGAATTTCCCAGCCGGAGACAGCGTGAAAATCTCGCACCCCGTTGCGGTCACCCCAATCGAATGCTCAAACTGCGCCGACAAGGATTTATCCCGCGTCACGGCGGTCCAGTCATCCGACAGAACCTTGGTTTCAGGGCGGCCAAGGTTCACCATCGGCTCGATCGTGAAAATCATGCCCTCTTCCAGCACGGCCCCCGTCCCGGCGCGGCCATAATGGAGGACGTTCGGCGGAGCATGAAAAACCCGACCCAACCCGTGCCCGCAGAAATCCCGCACCACCGACATCCGATGTGCCTCGACATACGATTGAATCGCGTGGCCGATATCGCCGAACGTATTGCCCGGCTTCACTGCCTCAATCCCCTTGAACAGCGCGTCATGGGTGACCTGAATCAACCGCTCTGCCTTACGCGACAGGCTGCCCGCGACATACATCCGGCTCGTATCGCCGAACCAGCCATCAAGGATCACCGTCACATCGACGTTCAGAATGTCGCCGTCGGCAATGATCTTTGGCCCCGGAATGCCGTGGCAGACGACATGGTTGACCGAAATACAAGAGGCGTGTTTGTAGCCCTTGTAGCCAATCGTCGCCGAAACCGCGCCAGATGCTGCAACGCGGTCGGTGATGTAGCGGTCAATTTCCTCGGAGGTGACGCCGGGCACCACCAAGGGCGCGACCTCATCAAGGATTTCCGCCGCGAGGCGACCCGCAGCACGCATGCCAGCGAAATCCTCTGCCTCGTATATTCTGATGCCGTCCTTGGTAATCCGGCCGCGGGTATCGTCCACGGGTAGCCTCTCATGTCACTTGGGTTAGGCCGTAGATAACCACCTCAGCCCGGATTTGCCAGAGGTCCCGCAGGTTTGAGCGGCAAGGGGTTTGAAAGCTGTCGGGTCCGGGCCTATACCTTCCCCAAACCGCTCAGGGAGATTTTGCGATGACCAACCCAACCGCCGCCATGCTGGTCATCGGGGATGAGATCCTGTCGGGGCGCACGCGGGATGCGAATATGTTCCACCTGGCGGGCGAACTGACCAAGGCGGGCATCGTTCTGAAAGAGGTGCGCGTTGTTTCCGACGACCATGCGGCCATCGTGGCCGCCGTGAACGCGCTGCGGGGGGCCTATGCCGAGGTGTTCACCTCGGGCGGGATCGGGCCGACCCATGACGACATCACGGCCGATGCAATCGCCGCGGCCTTTGGCGCCCACATCGACGTGCGCGCCGACGCGCGGGCGATTTTGGCCGAGCATTATGCCCGCTCTGGCACCGAGTTGAACGAGGCGCGCTTGCGTATGGCGCGGATACCGGACGGGGCGCGGCGGATCGATAATCCGATCAGCAAGGCGCCGGGCTTTAGCCTTGGCAACGTCCATGTGATGGCGGGGGTGCCCAATATCTTTCAGGCGATGGTGGCCTCACTGATGCCGACCCTTACCGGAGGCGAGCCGCTATTGTCGCAAACGCTTCGCGTCCTGCGCGGCGAGGGCGAGATTGCAAAACCGTTGGCGGATCTTGCGGCGGAATTCGCGGATCTGTCGTTTGGGTCCTATCCGTTCGTGAAGGACGGAGCATTTGGCACCAATCTTGTGGTGCGCGGCACCGACGCGGCGCGGCTTGATGCAGCAATGACACGGCTGGCGGCACAGGTGGCGATGTGACGCCAACAATTGCCGACCTTTTCGCGACCGTCGATGCGACCTGGCCTGCCGCAGCCTTGCACCCGGCGGGGCCGTGGCTGGTGCGCGAGGGCAGGGGGGGCGGCAAGCGGGTCTCTGCCGCGACGGCGGAGCGGCCGGTGGCGCAGGCCGACTTTGCGGCGATGGAGGCGGCGCAGGCGGCGTTGCACCAATCGCCGTTGGTGATGATCCGACAGGGAGAGGACGCGTTGGACGCGCTGCTTGCGGCGCAGGGGTATCGCACTGTCGATCCGGTGGTGATCTACCTTGCGCCGACCACCAAGCTGACGGGCGCGTTGCCGCATCTGGCGGCCTTTCCGGTCTGGCCGCCGCTGGCAATTCAGGCAGAGGTCTGGGCTGCTGGCCATATCGGGCCAGAGCGTATGGCGGTGATGGACCGGGTCGCAGGGCCCAAAACCTCAATTTTCGCGCGCACCAATGACCGCGCCGCGGGGGCGGCTTTTGTGGGCGTCGCGGGGGACATCGCAATGCTGCACGCGCTGGAAGTTTCGCACGCGATGCGCAGGCAGGGGTCCGCCGCCAACATGATGCGCGCCGCCGCGAATTGGGCGCAAACACAGGGCGTCGGCTGGTTTTCGCTGGTGGTGACAGAGACGAATGCGCCCGCGCGCGCTCTCTATGCTTCCTTTGGTATGAGCGTTGTGGGACAGTACCATTACCGGATGAAATGAGTGGAACGAGGCCGTGAAGTGACCAGTGATCCCAAAGCCCCGACTGCGCTGAACCTACCGATGGCCGATCCGCTTCCCGAGGCGACCGCCAAGTATTTCGCGCTGTGCGACGACCGGCTTGGCATGGTGCCAAACGTGTTGCGGGCCTATGCCTTTGACATCGCGAAACTCAACGCCTTTACCGGGATGTATAACGACCTGATGCTGGCGGACTCTGGTCTTTCCAAGCTGGAGCGCGAGATGATCGCGGTGGTGGTGTCGTCGATCAACCGCTGCTGGTATTGTCAGGTGGCCCACGGTGCAGCCGTGCGGGCGCTGTCGGGTGATCCGATGCTGGGCGAAGCGATGGTGATGAATTACCGCGCGGCGGATTTGGACGCGCGCCAACGCGCCATGCTGGATTTCGCCGCGAAGCTGACCGAGGCCCCCGCGAAGATGGGCGAGGGTGACCGGGAAGCGCTGCGCGCCGTCGGGTTTTCAGAGCGCGACATCTGGGACATCGCCTCGGTCGCCGCGTTTTTCAACATGACAAACCGTGTCGCCTCGGCAACCGACATGCGGCCCAATGACGACTACCACGGCCAAGCCAGATGAGACGCGGCGCTTGTCTTATCGCGTTGCTGGCGCTTTTGCCGTTGCGGGTCGCGGCGCTGACGTTCACCTTTCCGGAACCTGCCGCCACCACGGTTCAGACCTCCGAACCGATGGGCAATTACCGTATGCCGGTCGGCCCCTGGAAGGACGGTGCGATCCCGACGTTGAACGCAGAGGGCGTGGTGGAACAGCGGGTGTGGCGCATCGTTGGGCGGTCGTTGGGGACGCTACAGATCCTCAACGCGCTGCGCAGTCAGGTGACTGCAGCGGGCTTTACCGTTGCGTATGAATGCGAGACCGATGCCTGTGGCGGCTTTGATTTCCGTTATGGCACCGAGGTGCAGCCCGAACCGATGATGCACGTCGACCTTGGTGATTTCCGTTACCTTGCGGCGCGCCGGATAGTGGCGAGCAGTCCCGAAATGCTGAGCCTGTTGGTGAGCCGCAGCGCCGACGCCGCCTATGTGCAGATGATACATGTCGGCGGCGCGCCTTCGGATGCGACCGATGTGACCGCACCGCAAACCGCCCCCGCGCCGGTGGCGCAGACCACGCCCACTGACGATTTTGTAACCCGACTGGAAAGCGGTGGATCGGTCGCGCTTGACGACCTGAAGTTTGGCAGCGGCTCGTCAGTGCTGGACCCTGGGCCCTATGAGTCGCTGACCGATCTGGCGACCTTTCTGAAGGCCAACCCGAAAAGCACCGTGGCTTTGGTCGGCCATACCGATGCAGTTGGTGCGCTGGACGCCAATGTTGCGTTGTCGAAAAAGCGCGCCGCTTCGGTGGTGGATGCGTTGGTCAGTGATTATGGTGTGAACCGGTCGCAGTTGGACGCCGAGGGGGTGGGCTACCTTGCCCCCCGTGCGACCAATCTGACCGAGGCCGGGCGCACTGAAAACAGAAGGGTCGAGGTCATGTTGACCTCGACCCAGTAAGCACCTCAGTCACGCGCAGTGGGGGAAATCACCACGCGTCAGGACCCTTGTCAGCAAATTGCTTGGCAAGGAAATCAATGAAAGCCCGCACCTTGGGCTGGGTAAACCGGCCGGGCGGATAGACCGCGTAGATGCCCATCAGGTCCAACGGCAATTCCGGGATCGCCTCTTGCACCAGCCCCTCTTTCAGTGCGCCAGAATAGAGGAAGCTCGGAAGGTAGGCGATGCCAAGGCCAGAGATCGCCGCGTGCAGCAGGGATTGCCCGTCGTTCACCGTCAGCCAGCCAGCCGAGCGCACCTGACGCTTTTCGCCTGAGGGGGCGGTGATTTTCCAAACGTTGCCATTGGCTTGGTTGGAATAGTGCAACAGCTTGTGATCGTTGAGATCGTCGATCTTCTCGGGCCGCCCGTATTTCTGGAAATAGCGCGGCGAGGCGATCATGCGTTTGGTTGTGTCGGTAAGCTTGCGGGCGCGCAGCGTGCTGTCCTCCAGCTCGCCAATGCGGATCGCCATGTCAAAGCCTTCGGAAATGAGCTCGACGTAGCGGTTGTTCAGCACCATGTTCACCGTGATGTCAGGATATTCCAGCAGGAACTCCCCCAACACGGGCGACAAAAGGTTGACGCCAAAGTCGGTGGCGACCGAGATCCGCAACAGGCCCGAGGGCGCGGTTTGCATTGATGTCACCAAAGCATCCGCTTCGCCTGCATCATTCAGCACGCGGCGCGCGCGGTCGTAGTAAGCAAGCCCGATTTCCGTTGGCGAAACGCGACGGGTCGTTCGGTTCAGCAGGCGGGCGCCAAGCCGCGCCTCGAGTGCCGACACATGCTTGGAAACGGCGGACTTCGAGATCCCCATCTTCTTCGCCGCGTCGGTAAATCCACCCTGGTCCACAACCGTGGCGAAGGCTTCCATTTCCGTCAGTCTGTCCATTGTGCACCCTTTGAATACTCGGCACGTCTGAACCCGTTATTGCGGTCAATTCAGGCAAGAATGCGGAGTGGGGTGGACAATACTGGGGTATTCTTGGGCTTCGTTAACGGGATCGCACCAAACGATTTTGCTGGAAGGCTGCGGTTATTGCATAAACTTCTGTTAATGCTCAGATGGTTGCGGCCAATCTGGCGCCTTGATCTATCGCCCGTTTCGCGTCGAGTTCGGCAGCAACATCGGCGCCACCAATCACATGGGGAACCCGCCCAGCTGCGATCAGTGCGTCTGCCAGGCTGCGTTCGGGCAGTTGTCCCGCGCAGAGCACAACAGTATCCGCCGCGATCACCTGCGGCGTTTCGCGGGCAGGGCCAAAGCTGACGTGCAGGCCCTCGGCGTCGATGCGTTCGTAATTCACGCCGCCAATCATCTTGACCCGCTTCATCTGCAGGCTGGCGCGGTGAATCCATCCGGTGGTCTTGCCAAGGCCACGCCCCGGCTTTTCCGCCTTGCGCTGCAACAGCGTTACGGCGCGGACCGGTGCCTCTGGTTGCGGTCCCTCGGGCGCAAGGCCGCCGCGCTCGGTGGACGGATCGGACACCCCCCACTCTTTGCGCCACAGCGCCGGGTCGGTGGTGGGGGAATGCCCCTCAGCCAGAAATTCTGCGACGTCAAAGCCGATGCCGCCCGCGCCGATGATGGCTACCCGATTGCCAACCGGCGCACCGTGGCGCAGCACATCAATATAGCTCAGCACATTTGGCTCATTTTGACCGACGATGCCCGGATCGCGCGGCACCACGCCGGTCGCGACAATCACCTCGTCAAACCCGGCCAAATCCGCGACAGTCGCCTCGACCCCAAGCCGCATCTCGATGCCGGACTGCGCCACCATGGTTTCAAACCACGCGACCAGCCCGTTGAATTCTTCCTTGCCCGGCACAACGCGCGCCATATTCAACTGCCCACCGATGCGGTCCGCCCGGTCGAACAGTGTGACTTTGTGACCACGCTCTGCCGCGACCAGCGCGGCTGACAGTCCCGCGGGCCCGGCACCGACCACTGCGATCCGCTTTGGTGTGGCGGTGGGTTGATAGCGCAACTCCGTCTCGTGCCCCGCGCGCGGGTTCACGAGGCAAGAGGAAATCTTGCCGGAAAAGGTGTGATCCAGACAGGCCTGATTGCAGGCGATACAGGGTGCGATCTGCGCCGCGCGACCGGTTGCGGCCTTGTTGACAAACTCCGGGTCCGCCAAGAAGGGTCGCGCCATGCTGACCATATCGGCACAGCCGTCGGCCAAGACGGCCTCGCCCACCTCGGGCGAATTGATCCGGTTGGAGGTGATGATCGGGATGCCAACCTTCCCCATCAGCTTTTTCGTGACCCAAGCAAACGCCGCTTTGGGCACCGAGGTTGCAATCGTCGGCACCCGGGCCTCGTGCCAGCCGATGCCGGTGTTGAGGATCGTGGCGCCTGCCGCCTCGATCGCCTGCGCCAACGTGACGACCTCGTCAAAGGTCGAGCCGTCGGGGATCAGGTCGATCATCGAGATGCGGTAAATCACGATGAAATCGCGCCCGACGGCGGCGCGCACGCGGCCAACCACTTCAACCGGCAGCCGCATCCGGTTCTCATACGAGCCGCCCCAGCGGTCGGTGCGCTTGTTGGTGTGGGTGACCAGAAACTGGTTGAGGAAATACCCCTCGGACCCCATCACCTCTACGCCATCATAGCCCGCCTCACGCGCGCGCACCGCGGCGATGACAATATCTTCGACCTGCTTCTCGATCCCCACTTCGTCCAATTCCTTGGGCGCGAAGGGTGAAATGGGCGACTTGATCGCTGACGCCGACACACATTCCGGCCCATAGGCGTAGCGCCCGGCATGGAGGATCTGCATCGCAATCTTGCCGCCCGCGTCATGCACCCGGTCAGTCACGATGCGGTGGTTGGCGATATCCTGATCGGTAAACAGCCCCGCCGCGCCGGGAAACACGCCGCCTTCGCGGTTTGGCGCCATGCCACCCGTGACCATCAGCCCAACGCCCCCGCGTGCACGCTCGGCATAGAACTCTGCCACCCGGTTCCAATCGCGCGTCTCTTCCAGATTGGTGTGCATCGATCCCATCAGCACGCGGTTCTTCAGCGTGGTGAAACCAAGGTCGAGCGGTGCGAGCAGGTGGGGATATTGGGTCATGGCGGGCCTCCGGTGCGGGCGCAACGATGCGCGGTGGCGGTCCGATTGTCACCCTCAACCTTGCGTCACGGCCAAGTTGTTCCGGGCTTGTGAGCCTGCACTCTGCTGCCTAACGTGGTGCGCGAGGAGAACCACAATGTCAGACTGGGATTACATCATCGTCGGCGCGGGATCCGCAGGTTGCGTTCTGGCCAACCGTTTGTCCGAAGACCCCAAAAACCGCGTTTTATTGCTGGAGGCCGGGGGCCGCGACACCTACGCCTGGATCCATATCCCCATCGGCTATCTTTACTGCATCGGCAATCCGCGCACCGACTGGATGTTCCGCACCGCACCAGAGCCCAACCTTGGCGGCCGCGCCCTGCTTTACCCGCGTGGGCGTGTGTTGGGTGGCTGCTCTTCGATCAATGGAATGCTTTACCTGCGCGGCCAATCCGCCGACTACGACCATTGGCGCCAGATGGGCAACGCCGGTTGGGGCTGGGATGATGTGCTGCCCTACTTCAAGAAATCCGAAAGCTATTTTGGGGGCGAAAGCGCACTGCACGGCGGCAGCGGTGAATGGCGCGTCGAAGAGCAGCGCCTGCGCTGGGATATTCTCGACGACTTTGCCCGCGCGGCCAATGCAGCAGGCATTCCGCCCACTGAGGATTTCAACACCGGCGACAACGAAGGTGTCAGCTATTTCAAGGTGAACCAGCGCAAAGGCTGGCGCTGGAATACCGCCAAAGCGTTTCTGCGGCCTGCGAAAAGCCGCGCCAACCTGCGGGTGGAAACCGGGGCGCAGGCGGAACGCATCCTGCTGGACGGTCGCCGCGCTGTCGGCGTGCGCTATCGCCAGAACGGTGCGAGTGTTGAGGCCCGCACCCAGGGTGAGGTCATTCTTGCCGCCGGTGCCATCGGCTCGCCACAGTTGTTGCAGCTTTCCGGCATTGGCCCCGCCGCGCTGTTGCAAAAGCATGGCATCGAGGTTGCGCTGGACGCGCCGGAGGTGGGCGAGAACCTGCAAGATCACCTGCAAATCCGCTGCGCCTTCAAGGTGCAGGGGGCCAAGACGCTGAACACGCTGGCGAGCTCGCTGGTGGGCAAGGCCAAGATCGGCCTGGAATATGCGCTGACCCGCTCTGGCCCGATGTCGATGGCGCCCAGCCAACTTGGGGCATTTACCCGCTCGACCCCCGACAAGGCGACGCCCGACCTAGAGTATCACGTTCAGCCGCTTAGCCTCGACGCGTTCGGCGAGGATCTCCACGGCTATGACGCCATCACCGCGTCTGTTTGCAATCTGCGCCCCGAGTCACGCGGGCATGTCCATATCACCACACCCGATCCGACTGCCGCGCCAGAGATCGCGCCGAATTACCTGTCAACCGCCGCCGACCGAGTGACCGCGGCGCGATCCATCCGCATCACGCGCAACATCATGGCGCAGGAACCTATGGCGAAATACCGCCCCACCGAGTTTCGCCCGGGGCCGGAGGCGCAATCCGACGATGATCTTGCCCTTGCTGCGGGCCGCGTCGGCACCACGATCTTTCACCCGGTCGGCACCGCCCGCATGGGGACCGATCTCGGCGCGGTGGTTGACCCGTCGCTGCGCGTCAACGGCATTGCTGGCTTGCGCGTGATAGACGCCAGCGTGATGCCGACGATTACCAGTGGCAATACCAACTCTCCCACCATCATGATTGCAGAGAAGGGCGCGGCGATGATCCTTGGGCGCGGCTAGGGAGGGTCGCGCCTTACGCCATGGTTTCAAGACAATGGCGACGAAACGCGCGTTTGAGCATGTCCAGTTCCGCGCGCAGCAGGTCAACCTCGGCGCGGATGTCGTCCTCTAGCGGCGCGCCGGTGACGATGCAAAAGCTCCCCAGTCGCGCGCCGCTGCGCCCGTCAGAGATCAGCACGGTCTGAACCCCCTCGCTTAGTGCCGAGGTCGGGATAGGTATCTGCAAGGTCCAAAGGTCACGCGCTCCGCTTTCGGCGGTCAGGTTTACACCCGGCACCGGTTGGTCAAGATGCGTTACCAGCACTTCGGGGCGGGCCTGCGATCCGCCCGGCACCACCAGCTTACCGCTCCATATGCCAGAGTGGATGCGGTCCTTGGTCAGCGTCATGGTCGTCATCGCAATCTCCTTACAGGTCGGCGCGCGGGCGACGGCAGAAAGTGACGTCGTGCAGGGTGATCTGGTTCATCTCTGGCCCCTCAAAGATCAGGTCGACCCACATCCGCTCCACCCGTTTTTCGTTCATTTTGGTATAGGCGAGGTCAAATTCGACCATCACCTCCTTCGATGTCAGCGGCAATTCCCGCACGATCTGTTCAATGTTCGGCCCGTGTTTGACATTCAGTCGCGCAAAAATCTCCAGCGGCTTTTCCGTCTCGATGATCGTATCAAGGCGGATCAAATGCTTCAGCCGCAGTCCCTCCACCGCATCGGGGGGCAGATCCACCACCAGCGAGAGAAAGCTGCCGTCAAACCGGAACACGTCCATGCGCAGGGCAAAGGGCGCCAGATCCTCTTCGCGCGTGTTGCGCAGCTGGCGCAGGGTCAGCTCGCTCACCAGACAATCGTGGAACACGGTCGTGCCCTCGCGGATCACCGTTTTGGTCTGCACCGACGCCATACCGGGTGTGGGCATCGGCCCACGCCAAGGATCGGGACGCCACCACCAATCAGCCGAGGCCGGGCGGTGCATGGCATTCGAGCCGATCAGCGGTAGCGCCAGCCGTCCCTCTGCCACATGCAGGGCCCTGTCGATTTGCCGTTTCAGCGCGCGCGCATTTGTACGCACCGTCCGCAATGACACCATGTCGAGGTGATCTACACGATCCGCTAGTTCCGTCCAGCGCCGCAAGGCACGGCGCTGAAGCAGTTGATCCAGTGCCCCTCCAACCTTCTTCACCATTATCGCCCTGCAATCATTCACGTTTCGAAAACAATCATGCCGACTGTTTCCGGATTAGGGCCGATTATGGTCGGGAATCTGTTAATACTCCACCCTGAAAAGCCGTTTTAGGGTGGGTTTGCTTAGCCTGTTGGCCCCGCCCCCGCTTGCTGCGAAGCCGCGCGCGTTTGTTGCACGAACGCCTGCAAGGTCGACAGCGCCGCGCGATCGGTGAAGGGCGCTTGTGGCACCCCCATAACGCTCAGCGTTACGATATGCCCGTTTAGATCAAAGAGCGCGCGCCAGTAATCGGGCGAGACTGATTGCCCTGGAAACGCGCTGACGTCGCGCGCATGGATCATGAATACACCGTTGCGCACACCAGAGCTAAGCACCTTCACCGTTTCGGCTTTTCCCGACCGGCTGAGCGCCGCACGGCCTTGTGGTGCGCGGAAGAACGCCGCAAGCTTTGCTTCGTTGCCAGAAATCGACGCGCCATGCGACCCGGCAGACACGGCTGCGGTCAGCACCGCACGGATCGTCGGATGACCAGCTTGCGCTGATTGCGCGATGGACGCGCAACTGCCCAACAGGACAAACGAGCTTGTGGCGTTATCGTGGCTGGCGTCTGGGTCAACGCAAAAGCCGGTGGGGCCGGCGATAACTACTGCGCCCTCTGCGACGCTCATCGTTTGCGGCGCATTGAGCATCGCGTCACATCCCCCCAATGCCAAAATCATCAGGGCGGTAGCGACGCCAAATACGCGCGCCTTACTGATCCATGTAAACATGCCGTTCCGCCTTTGCTCCCGGGTGGGTAACCGCGCCTTGCCGGGTTGGGCCAACCAGCTGGGCGTATTTCCACAGCGCGCCCGAGGCATACTGCGTCTGGCGCGGCCCCGGCCATGCTGCCTTGCGTGCGGCGAGTTCTGCGTCGGCCAGATCGACCGCAATCGTCCCGCGCACGGCGTCTAGCGTGATGATGTCGCCGTCCCGCAGCAGGGCGATCGGGCCACCGTGCGCCGCCTCTGGCCCGACGTGCCCGACGCAAAAGCCGCGCGTCGCACCTGAAAACCGCCCATCGGTGATCAAGGCCACCTTCTTTCCCATACCCGGCCCACCTGCGGGGCCTTCGTTGCGGATTACGATCACGTCGCCTTCCGCATAGCGGCGGGTATGCACGGCAGCAAAGGCATCCTCCTCACATTCGTAAACCCGCGCCGGTCCGATAATTACCTGTTCTGCCGCGCTCATCCCCGCGACCTTCACGACAGCCCCATCCGGGGCGAGGTTGCCCTTCAGCCCCACCACACCGCCTGCGTCATACAAGTCCTTGGCCACATATTCGCCACCGGGCCGCAGGTTAACGAAATAGGGGATATCGCGGAAAATATCGCACACGTCGAACAGGTCGAAATCAATCCCCGCCTCATGCGCGATCGCGGGCAGATGCAGCCCGCCATTGGTCGAGCCGCCGGTGCAGGCCACCACCCGCGCCGCATTTTCCAGCGCCTTGCGCGTCACGATATCGCGGGCGCGGATGTTCTTTTCGATCAGGTTCATCACGGCAACACCCGAGGCGGTGCCATACTGATCCCGGCTTTCATAAGGCGCGGGCGCGCCAGAGGAATTCGGTAGGGCAAGGCCGATCGCCTCTGACACGCAGGCCATGGTGTTCGCGGTATATTGCCCGCCGCAAGCCCCGGCGCTCGGGCAGGCCACGCGCTCCAGTATGGCAAGCTCGGCGTCTGACATCTTGCCCGCCTGATGTTGGCCCACCGCCTCGAACACGTCCTGCACCACTACGTCGCGCCCGTTGTGCCGCCCCGGCAGAATCGAGCCGCCGTAGATGAACACCGACGGAACGTTCAGCCGCACCATCGCCATCATCATCCCGGGCAGGCTTTTGTCACATCCTGCAAGGCCAACCAGCGCGTCATAACAATGCCCGCGCATCGTCAGCTCGACGGTGTCTGCAATCGCATCCCGCGACGCGAGAGAGGACCGCATCCCTTCGTGCCCCATGGCAATGCCATCTGTGACGGTGATCGTGGTAAACTCACGCGGGGTGCCTCCACTGACTTTCACGCCCTGCTTCACCGCCTGTGCTTGTCGGTTCAGCGAGATATTGCAGGGCGCCGCCTCGTTCCAACAGGTGACAATGCCGACCCATGGCTGATGAATCTCTTCGTCGGAAATCCCCATCGCGTAAAAGAAAGACCGGTTTGGCGCGCGTTCTGGTCCTTCGGTCACGTGGCGACTTGGCAATTTCGACTTATCGAAACGGGCATTTGTCACGGATCCATCCTCCGGTGTCACTGGTCAGGAACCGGAATAACGGCGACAGGGCATTGGCACAAGTCGCATGGCCGTGACTGTCAAGCGCGTTCAACCCGCCGTGCGTCGCCTGCGCCCGGCCCAGATCAGCAGGCCAAGCCCCGAGCCCAGCAGCGGCAGTCCTGCCGGAAGGGGGATCGGTGCGGGCAAGGGTGCCAACGAGAATAAAAGGTTCGCCGTAATTGTGCTGCCAGCCCGGAACGTCTGACCCGCAAAGTTGAACATCACGGTGTTACTCGCCAACGAAACCACTCCGGGGACCTGCCCGACCTGTGTTGCGGAAGTGATCGTTTGCGTAATTCCTTTGATGCTCAGCCCGTTGAAGGTGGCGGGCGTGAAAACCAGGTTTTGCAAAAACGTCACCACGATCGACGACTTTTGCACGCTCACGGTGAAATATTGTGTGGCGTTTCGCGATGCACTGGACTTCGCGGTCACCAGGTCCGAATTTCCATTGGACACTTTGACGGTGGCGGGGAGCCCGTAAAATCCAGTGTAAGGTGAGGTTTTGGTCGGGAAGAGGTAGTTGATCGTGACCGTGTCGCCCAACATCGTTATCGCCGCAGCCGGCCTTGCCGCAAACAGCGCTGCCGCCAGCAGCGCCAGCGTTAAATATCGGATCAGTCTGCCCACCATCTTCGCCTCAGAACTCGCGCTATTTTGCACGTTAACTCATTCCCACACACGTCCTTGTATCGCTAAATGATGGCGAAAGAATGGAATTCTGATCGCGCCGGAAAATCGTTTGGGCGGTGCGGGAATGCGCGCACTTACGATAAGCCCGTAACCCGCTCACAATGCCGTCTGGACAAGCCCTCGTGGCACAGACCATTGTGGGGCAAGCCGCGAAGTAACGCGGGCGACAGGTATAAGAGCGTTGTGATGAGCGCCATACGAGCAGACTTGGGGGCCAGTCTTGGCAGATGAAAACAAGATCACGCCGCGCCGCGTGCTGATCGTGGTCGAAAACCTGCCGGTTCCGCTCGACCGCCGCGTTTGGCTGGAGGCGACGACATTGGTGGCGCATGGCTATCAGGTCAGCGTCATTTGTCCCACGGGGCGCGGCTGGACCGCCCCTTATGAGGAAATCGAAGGTGTTCACATCTATCGCTACCCCGAGCCGCACGAGGCACATTCGGGGGCGCTCGCTTATGCCCGCGAATACGGGGCCGCTCTTTGGCACATGTTCCGCTTGGCAAAGGTGGTGCGGCGCGAGCGGGGCTTTGATGTCATTCAGGGCTGCAACCCGCCTGATCTGATCTTTCTGTTAGCGTGGCGTTATCGACGCGCAGGGGTGCGTTACCTGTTTGACCATCACGATGTGAGCCCGGAGTTGTTCGTGGCCAAGTTCGGCCGACGCGGGGTGTTTTATCGGATGATGTTGTGGTGGGAGCGGATGAGCTTTGCCGCCGCGGCCGTCTCGATTGCGACGAACGCAAGTTTCCGGCGTATTGCCGTGACTCGCGGGGCAATGGCGGAAGCAGATGTTTTCACCGTGCGCTCGGCCCCGAAAGTGGAGAAGTTCGAGATCCGGCCGCCTGACCCGGCTTACCGCAAGGGTGCGAAAACCGTGCTGGGTTATGTCGGCGTGATCGGGCAGCAAGAGGGCATGGATCTGTTGGTGGCGGCGGTCGATATCCTTGTGCGCGAGTTGGGGCACTCGGATTTGCGGGCTGTGATCGTGGGGTTCGGGCCGCACCTGCCGGAGGTCGAGCGGGACGTCGCGGCGCGGGGGTTGCAGGATCATTTTACCTTCACCGGGGCCTTGTATGGCGAGGACCTGCTGGCGGCGCTGAATAGCTGCGATATCGGTGTCAGTCCGGACCCGAAGAACGCGATGAACGATATCTCTACCATGAACAAGGTCATGGAATACATGACGCTGGAAAAGCCGGTGGTTCAGTTTGACCTGACCGAGGGGCGCGCTTCGGCCGGGGAGGCGTCGCTTTACGCAGCGGCAAATGATCCGGCGGATTTTGCGGCGAAAATCGACTGGCTGATCACACATCCGGACGACGCAAAACGGATGGGAAAGATCGGGCGGGCGCGGGTTTTTGAGGCGCTGTCGTGGGAGCATTCTGTGCCGAATTTGTTGGCGGCCTACGAGCGGATTTTCACGACGACGGTATAGTCTTGCGCAATACAACACCGGATTATCTTTCTGATTTAAAAAGAAAACAGGGTTCCGTGGCCAGCTCTTAACCTGCTGGCGGTGGCCACCTGCGTTGCGTTGAACGCTGCCGCCGAACCCTTAAAGCCGATTTTGGCCGCAACGATGGCAGCGGTGAGCGGAGACCACCAAACGGTGCAAGACCCGCGGTCAGCTGTCCTGTCGCGCAATGTCCGAAATCAGGACGTCCGAGACCAGTGACCCCATCACCTTTATCGCGGTTTCCTTCAGCGCATCACGCAAAACCTGCAGCTTGTTGCCCTCGGTAAAGTTGCCGTTGAAGCCGCCAGTGTTCGCGTGGTCGAAAAGAACCTGAAGAAACGCGTCGCGCAGTTTCGGCTCCATGGAATAAACCTCAGCGCTGCTGCCCTTGGTGACCTGCAAGCTAAGCGAAAGGATCACCATCGCGGTAACCTTGCCAGATTCGACAATCGGAACGACGAACTGGTTGTTCAGCTTTGCGTACTCGAATTCGCCCGACGCGTCCGGCGCACTGGGTGTGGTGTTCTTGGCCGACGTTTCGGTCTTCGCCGTGGACTTTTCGCCGGCTTTGGCAGTGTCTACAGGCGCGGCGGCAGGGCGCAGGAACAGCCCGACGCCGCCGCCGAGAGCGAGGCCAATCACCGCCAGCAAGACCGGAAGGAGTTTGCGCATCACGTTCCCCCTCAGAACGGCAATATGGCGTCAGCAAGTTGCTGGCCATAGCGGGGTTGCTGAACGTCGGTAATCTGGCCGCGCCCGCCATACGAAATGCGCGCTCCGGCGATCTTGTCGTAGGTGATTTCGTTCTGGCGCGTGATGTCTTCTGGTCGCACATAGCCGGTGACCGTCAGGTCGCGCAGTTCATAGTTAACGCGCACCTCCTGCGTGCCAGCCAAGCGCAGGATGCCGTTGGGCAACTCTTCAATCACCGTTGCGGCCACGCGCAGGGTCAGTTTTTCATTGCGCTGAATGGTTCCGTTACCCTGATATGAACTGGCAGAGTTGGTCGAAACGGCGTTGGCCATGTTCGCCCCCGGCGGAAGGTGGGTATCGACGCGTTGCGGGATACCGAACAGCGAAGGAATACCCATCGTATCGGTGCCCGCCCGTGTGCGGCCCGTCGAGTTGGAGATCTGGGCACTGTCGTCAATCTGGATCACTACGGTCAGGATATCGCCCCGGTGGTCGGCGCGGCGGTCGCCAAACAGCGATTTCCGCGTTCCATTCCATAGCGATGCCGAAGCGGTGCCACCAGAACTCTTGATCCCTTCGGGCAGGGGATAGTCGGGCGGCGGTGCTTGCCCCTGCATTGCGGTCGCCTTGGAAAACTGCGGGGCCTGCCCGATATTGGCGATCCGGTCGCACGAACACAGGGCCATCGCCACGGCCAGGCAAAAGATTGGATGGCGCATGAGGAACTCCGTGAAAGATTAGTTTTCGGACTGCACGATAACTGTGCCGTCAGTGTCGACGGTGCCGGTCACCGTGCTATGCGAGGACGTGTTCATAACCTTGATTTCATCGCCAACTCCGCCCCGGCCCAACGAGCGACCCTCGGTGAGGATCGACAGGCTGCCCCGTTGGAATGACAGCGCGACGATCTGATTTCGCTTGATCAGCGCGGGCGGGCCGATGTCTGCGGGCTCAATCGGGCGCCCGGCGTAGAGGATGACGCGCGTCTCTTTGCCCACCACGTCTTGCACTTTGGCGAAGGTGCCGGGCATGGTTTCGCCAAGCGATGACAGGTCGCCCGGGCCGATGATTGTGTTTGGGCGCAGCATTCGGGCAGCGATCACCGTGTCAGCCATCGCGCCCGCAGGGAGGAGCGCGATCAGAAGTACCAAGGCTTTCATCAACGCACCTGAGTTGTTGCTTGCAGCATCTGATCCGCAGCGGTGATGACTTTTGCATTCATTTCATAGCCACGCTGGGCCTGGATAAGCTCTGTGACTTCCCGGACGGAATCGACTGAGCTTTCCTCCAGATAGCCCTGCCGCAGCGTGCCGAGGCCATTTTGACCGGGGGCGCTGACTTGTGGGGGGCCGGAGGCGGGGGATTCGAGAAAGAGGTTAGAGCCGGTTGCCTGCAACCCTTCCTCGTTCGTGAAACCGGCAAGCGTCAGTTGGCCGATCTGCTTGGGCTGCACCTGCCCGGCGAAATAGGCGTAAACCTCGCCCGCCGCATTGATCGACAGGCTGGTTGCGGTGGCGGGGATGGTGATGCCGGGAACCACGGGGTAGCCGTCGGAGGTGACAATCTCGCCGGTCGAGGAGCGTTTGAGCGTGCCGTCTCGGGTGTAGGCCGAGGCGCCCGAGGGAAGCGTCACCTCCAGGTAGCCCTTTCCGTCGATGGCAAGGTCAAGATCGCCGCCGGTCTGGGTCAGCGAGCCTTGCGAAAGCGTTACGGAAACCGAAGAGGGCCGGACGCCAAGGCCAAGCTGCACGCCGGTGGGCAGGACGGTGCCGTCGCTGGCGGTGATGGTGCCGGGTTTGGCGATTTGCTGATAACTGAGGTCGGCAAACTCTGCGCGCCGGGCGTTGTAGCCGGTGGTCGACATGTTGGCGAGGTTGTTGGAAACCACGTCCACGCGCATTTGCTGGGCGCTCATTCCGGTTGCTGCAATCTGAAGGGCTCGCATCGCTCACTCCTACTTACTAAGGGTATCAATCACGCCGCGGATGCGCTGATCTTCTTGATCGAGAAAGGCCTGGCCCTGTTCGTAGGCGCGCTGGACCTCGATCATTTTGGCGACCTCGGTGATCGGATTGACGTTCGAATCCTCAAGCGCACCCTGACGGATCGTGGCCCCGTCGCTGGCGGGCTGAACCCCCTTTGGCGCGCTGAAATTTGTGCCGGCCTGATAGCTGAGGTCGGTTTGGTCGGTCGACTCAAACAGCCCGACCTGCGCGATCGGCGTGCCGTCGGCGGACAGGGTGCCGTCGCTGGAAACCGCAACCGATGCGGTGCCGGGAGGAATGATGATGGGCGAGGCACCGTTATCCAGCAGTTGGTTGCCATCAGCATTGACCAGCGTTCCGTCCGCGCCGGGCATGAACGATCCGGCGCGGGTCAGGCGTTGGCCGTTGGGCGTGCCAAGCAGGAAAAACCCCTTGCCCTCGATGGCAAAATCATAGGTTCCGCCGGTTTGGCTTAGGTTGCCTTGGGTAAGATCGATCGATTTCGTGTTCGCCGTTGCCATCGATAATGACGGTTCTGCCCCGCCCAGCCGGTCGACATATTCCGAAAAGATCAGCCCCTCTTTGCGAAAACCGGTGGTGGACAGGTTGGCGATGTTGTTGGCCACGCTTTGCATCTGATCCATCAGGCCGGATTGGCGGGAAAGCGTCGAATAGACCGTGTTGTCCATCTCAATGCCCCGCGATCAGGGGAATGATGCGGTCGGTGAAAAAGCTAAGGAGCGTGGCGGTCATGAAGCTCATCGATGCCCAGAAAACCACCAGCATCAGGCCGACCTTTGGCACGAAGGTCAGGGTCATTTCCTGCACCGAGGTCAGCGCCTGAAAAAGGCCGACCGCAACGCCCGCGACAAGCGCCACGGTCAGCAGCGGCGCAGAGATTTTCACCGCAACCCAAAGCGCCTGCCGCAAAACGTCGTAGATCATGGCGTCGTTCATCATCAGACCGGCATCCTTAGAATTTCCTGATAGGCCTCCACGACCTTGTCGCGGACCGTCACCGCCGTTTCGACGGCAAGTTCGGAAGAGCTGAGCGCCTGCACCAGCGTCTGCGGATCGGCCGATCCGGTCATCGCCGCCTTGGCCGTCCGCTCGCCGGTTTGCAACGTGTCAACAAAGCTGGCGGCGGCATTCGTAAAGGTGCCTTGCGGCCCGCCCGACGTTGGTTCTGGAACCATGGCCGGGCGGGCTTTGGCGTAAGTTTGCATTGCAAGTGCGGATTTGATGTCCATTCTGGATCTCCTTCAATGACGCAATAAATCGAGCAGGCTTGACGACATTTGCCGTGCCTGATCGAATATTTTGAGGTTCGCCTCGTAGCTGCGCTGCGCTTCGCGCGCGTCAGCGATTTCGACCACCAGATCGACATTCGAGCCGTCATAGTGGCCGGTCTTATCTGCCAACGGGTTGCCGGGGTCGTAGACCTGCTTCAGCGGCGTGCGATCAAGCGCAACCGGGCCGGCGGTTACCGCGCCGGTCTTTTGCCCTTCGGCCACCGTGGGTTCGAACGCGATGGTTTTGCGGTGATAGCCGGGGGTATCGGCGTTCGCGATATTTTCCGAGATGTGCCGTAGCCGCATGGATTGGGCATCCATACCACTGGCGGAAACGGTTAACGAATTCAGAAGGTCAGCCATCTATCCCCCCTATTTTGCCACCCCGAGCGCGATGCGCAGGATGCTCGAGGCACTGCGATAGATCGCCAGCGCCATGTCATGTTGTTGGCGCACGTTCGCCGCGTCGATCATCTCGGATTCGAGCGAGACCGTGTTGCCATTGGGCGATTCGTTGCCTGGGGTTTTGCGCACACTTGCTTGCGTCGAAGCGGCATCGCCGGTGCCGGTAAAATGCCCCGGCAGGGTAGCATTGGGGGTAAAGCCGTCGCTGGCCTGATAGGTCGATGCAAAGCTGGCAACGTCGACGGCCTTATAGCCGGGCGTGTCCGCATTCGCGATATTGCGCGCGATGGCATTCTGGCGCGCCTCGGCATTGGATGCCATCGCGCCTGCCATCTTGAGTAGGTCAATCTGTTGAAACATCGGGGCTTCTCCCTCGATCGGTTTCACTAAGGCTTAAGGGTAATTCGTTTAGAAACCGTAAGTGGGTTTCAGGGAGGCCTCAAAATGACGGTGATCGGGTTCGAGGCGCTTTTGGCGGAAATCGCCAGCATCAAGGTGGTTCGCCGCGTTGGGCATGTTGTTGATCTTGGCCGCGGCGCGCTACGCGTCGACGGGTTGACGCGGGTCGCAGCCCTTGGCGATCGGGTGGAGATTGAAAGCGCGGACGGGCACCGAATCGGCGGCGAGGTGTTGCGGCTGGGGCAGGATGGCGTATCGGTGCTGCCCGACGAAAGTCCGGAAGGGCTGTCGATTGGCGACAAGGTGACGCTGATCGGGAAAAGTGAGATCGCACCAGATGCGTCCTGGATAGGGCGAATTGTTGACCCGTTCGGTCGGCCGCTGGACGGGCGCCCGCTGTTCCCCGGCCCCAAACTGCGGCCGCTGCGCGTTGCGGCGCCCGCTGCTGCGGCACGGCGGCGGCTGGGCGAACGGCTGGAAACCGGCGTTGCCGTCTTCAACACGCTGCTGCCGATTGTGCGCGGGCAACGGGTGGGGCTATTTGCCGGGTCCGGCGTGGGGAAATCCTCGCTTTTGGCGAAATTCGCACGCGGCGTGGACGCAGATGTGGTTGTGATCGCGCTGATTGGCGAGCGCGGGCGAGAACTGCGCGAGTTTGTCGAGCGGGTGCTTGGTCCTGATGGGATGGCGCGGTCTGTCGTGGTGACGGCGACCTCGGACCAGTCGCCGCTGACGCGTCGCCGTTGTGCCTGGGCGGCGATGACGGTGGCGGAACATTTTCGCGACGCTGGCGCGCATGTCCTGTTCCTTGCCGACTCGATTACGCGCTTTGCCGAGGCGCATCGGGAAATCGCGCTGGCTGGGGGGGAGGACGCCAGTTTGCGCGGCTTTCCCCCGTCCACCTCGCATATGATCATGTCGCTGGCAGAGCGTGCGGGGCCGGGTCCGCAGGGGGCTGGTGATATCACGGCGGTTTTTACCGTCCTCGTGGCGGGGTCGGATATGGAGGAGCCGATCGCGGATATTTTGCGCGGCGTGTTGGACGGTCATGTCGTGATGGAGCGCAGTATTGCCGAGCGGGGGCGCTATCCGGCGATTGATATTCTGAAGTCGGTTTCACGGAGCCTTCCTGAGGCGGCAACGCCCGAAGAAAACGCCTTGATCGGCGAAGCGCGGCGGCTGCTCGGGGCCTATGACCGCGCCGAAATGATGATCCAGGCGGGGCTGTACGCCACGGGGTCAGATCCGCTGGTCGATGCGGCGATCAGGGTCTGGCCGGCGCTTGATGCGTTTCTTGCCGAGGAAGAGTTGGAGGACAGCGCGGCGAGCTTCCGCCGGTTGGAGGCCTGCCTGCTGCCCGCGATCCGGCAACCGATCAGGTAAAAAGCGCCGCGATCCCCGTGCTGTTTGCCGCGTTTATATTCGATGCGGTAGAGCCGCCGAGGAGGGCAAGGGCGATTGATCCCGCCGAAGATTGTGACGCGCTGGTATCGCCATTTCGCACCAGAAAGTCCTTTACCAACTGGTCGACTTTCGTGGGATCCGAAAACTGCGAGACGGAACTATCGCCAAACATTTGCTGCGCTTTGTCTTGAAACACGGTCAATTGCTGATCCAGATTAAGGGAGACGAAGCTGGTGGGAAGCCCCATCGCAGTTTCGAATACCGTGCGCATCGACGGGTTTCCCATCATCAGATACCACTTCGTTGTCTCGCTGGAACCGGTGCTTGCCAGATTTGCAAGATCGGTTTGCATCGACAAGGCAAGCTGCAAATTGCTGTCTTGCGTTCCGATTGCGGCGCCAAATTGTTGGTTTTGGTAGGCTGACACGATCTGGGCGGCAAACCCGGCGCTTTGCGTTTTTGGGGTGGTCGTGTCGCCAAAATTGAAGGCCCGCGCCAAGGCGAGATAGCGTTTGTCGGTCAACTGATTGGCAAGAGCCGTCGAGTTGTTTGAGCCTTGCGTCAGCACTTGTTTGATCAAATAGGTGCTGTTGGCCTGATCGCCCAACCCGAAAGCGCCGAGCGCGACTTTAAGAAGCTTCGGGTCAGCTACCAACTGGTCGGCCGACGTCACTTTGCCAATGTTGGCGGTGAAATAGTCGGCGTCCCGTTGCTGGACAGTTGAATTATCGAAAGCTGCCTTCTGCGCGGCCATGGTTTTCGTTAGAAATTGCCACCCCGCATAGCCGCCAAAGGGAACGACCGGTTGAAAACTCATTTTTGCGCAGCGGCAAAGAGCCGCTCTTCCCGTGGAAGCAGGGTTCTGAGGTGTTTAAGCGCCTGATAGTGCAAGTTTTCCAATACGGCGGCTGTTGCCAGAGACAGCTGCGTGCGGCTGTCGGCGTCGTTGAGAACCTGACTGAGTTGTTCGATTCCCCGTAACAACTGCATGCGGGTTTCTGCAGGTTCCGCGTCACCCGAAAGCACAAGCTGTGCAATGTAGCACACTCGACGCACTGGCGTGTTTGCGTGCTCCGGATGGATCGCGTCCCGGAGCCGGAGGATGTGAGCATTTGGCGTCATCACGGAAATCCGCGAACGCCGGTCGCCGTTTTCGATCACCGCACCGTTTATCAAAACACGCTCGTTCGGGCCGAGCTTTAAGACTAGGCCAGTCATGCGTCATCTCCTCGTCCGCGCAATCCGCGCATCATGGATGTATTGATTTCAATCAGGACGTCCACTTCCGCCTTGTTCGCCAAGATGTTGAGCGTGTGCTGGGTGGTGAACTCAAACAAATAGAAAAGTTGTGCGCGCAAACTGGCCGCAAGGCGATTGCCCGGGTCCGCGACATCGGCGGCAATCGTGGTCCAAAGCCGTGTGTTCTCGTGCAGCGCCGCGACAAAAGCAGGGAACGCCTCCTTGCGGGTCGCTGCTGTCGACACCAATTGGCGTGTGATCTGGGCAAATATTTCGTATTCTGCGCCTCTGTCTGTGCGCGTCGGGTTGGCTGCCTGTGAATAAGCCTTTTGGGCCATATTGAGTGCGGTCACGATTTTTCCTTCCGGAGGCTGTGTCGATCAAACGGCCAGGAGCCGCTTAGGGCCGGGGCGCGCTGTCGCGTGCGCGCCCCGGACTAAGGGCTTAGCGGAAGAGGGTCAGGAGGTTCTGCGGCGATTTGTTGGCGATTGAGAGCGCCTGCGTTCCCAGCTGTTGTTGAACCTGCAGCGCTTGCAGCTTGGCCGAGGCAGCCTCCATGTTGGCGTCGACCAGCGACCCAATTCCGGTCTTCAGCGTGTCGGTCAACTTCGACACAAACGTTGCCTGCGACGTGATCTGCGCGCTCGACGAGCCGAACGACGCGGTTGCGCTGATCGCAGTATTCATCAGCGACTCAATCGTGCTGAGAGCGGCAGTGGCGCCTGCAGCATTCGATACATCGATCGAGGACATCGCCGCGAGGCCACCCGAGCCCGCATTTTTGAACTGGGCGTTTACGGTCAAATCGTTGGCGCCGGTGTTCGAGAACGACAACGTTCCGGCGTTCGTGCTGTTGTCATAGTTGACCGTCAGCCCTGCAATGCCAAGTTGATCGATCGCGTTTTTCAATCCGACGGCGACCATATCCGCCGTCGAGGTCGCTGCGGCGTCGGCGGCCGTCACGGTGTAGGTGGCGTTCTTTCCGCCAATTGCAACCGACACCTGATCGCCCGCCGCCAACGCAGTAGTGGGATTGTCGATCTGAATAGTTCCGGTCGTCGTACTGCCCCCACCGGCCGTGCCGTCCAGCGTGAAACCAGCCGTATCGCCGCTGGCGGAAACGCCCGTGCCGTTGGTGACATCAAAGACCGCTTTGGCGGTGTAACCACCGGTCGAGAGGTCGTTGTTGGTGACGCTGATGAATGCCGCAGAGATTGCCCCTGACGCATTGCGATCCAGTGCGGACAGGATGTTGATTGAGGCCCCTTGCGAGCCGTCGACAAGGTTCACACCGTTGAACTGAGCGGCGCCCACGACTTGGCCGATCTGTTGTTTCAGCGCGCTGACATCGTTGTTCAGGCTGGTACGGTCGGCGTTTCCGTCCTGCGCGGCAACGATCTTTGCCTTCATCTGCGTCAGGAGATCGGTGACAGAGCTTGCCGCCTGACTTGCGACAGACAGGGTCGACGTGCCCAGCGACAGGCTGTTGGTAATCCCCGTGAAACCGGTGACGTCCGAGTTCATCTGCGTCGAAATTGCCCATACGGCTGCGTTGTCAGAGGCAGACCCCACCGACTTGCCGGTCGAGATCTGGTTTTGCACGGTGTTGAGCTGGTCGTTGATGGATTGCAGGGATTGCAGTGCGACCATAGCGCTGCTGTTGGTCAGAATAGACGACATTCGATGTTCCTTTGGTGAAAGGGCGCTTTGCGCCAAGTTTCAAGAACCGCAGTTGCGGAAAATCAGGTGTTCTGACCTATGCAGCGGGCCCTCGCCCAGCAGCGCCATCCTTTTCCGGATGCAAGACGATTGATGCAGGTAAACTCCTAAAAGATCCCTAAGGTGCGCAGGTCGTTTATGTAGCATTTGAAGCAACTTACTCCGGTATTGGAGCCGCTACGCACGGCGTTCGACCTTTGTGGCATTGGCGCCAAGACCGTTGCGCCGACCGCTCGCGTCATAGGTGTCAAGCCCTTCGGCCGCCTGAAAAAGCTCTGCCAGACGGCGGCGCGCCGCGCGAACGCCGCGACTGGCCGCCACCAGCGTCGCCGCATTTCGCCTAGCCTTCGTGCGCAGCCGTTCAAGAGTTCCGGCATCCGGCATCGGCCCGGCGATCAGCGACTCGAGCAGGTTCTCCGTTCGCGTCGAAAGGTCCTCCAGCGCTGACAACTCGCCCCGCCGAATCGCATCGAGCTCGGCGTCGAGCAACGTTTCGAGCGCACAGTCTGCGGACATTTCACTTTTGGTCATTTGAACGCTCCTTGAGGGCTTCGAAGAATTTTTCCGACAGCCCGATTCCGCCGTGTTTCGCCATCGCCGTCGCTTCGGCCTGCCGAAGGAACGAGCTGAATTGTTCCTCGCCAATCCCGCCGCCGAAGCCTTGGCGAGATTTGTCCAGGCCCGCAAAACTAAGCATTTCCGATAGGAAGGACGCTTCCAGGGACTGCGCGGCCGCCTTCAGCTTGGCGTCTTTGTCGCGTGCCGCTGGCAGTGTTGGAATGGCCGTGTTCCCCGTACTGGGCAAACTCTGTGCCAACATTTTCGGATACTCCACATACGGACGATTTCCCAAGAATTGACTGATCCGGGTAAACAACCGGTAACTTGTCGCGGCCATAGTCGGCGGGAGCTGGCAGAAGTCGCGGATAATATGAAAATCGAGTCATCCCCCATTTTGACCTTCCTGTCCGCCAGTGGTCCTGCTTTTGCGGATGCGCAGTCGCCGGTGCGCCGTGCGGATGCAAAAGCGGGCGACGGGTTTGCGGCGCTGGTTGCGGGCGCGCCGCCGCTGCTGAATATCGGTCTGACCTTGGCGGTGCCGGTTAAGCAGGCCGAGGCTGACGGTGCCCAGCGTGATGTGGGCGCGCCAGACCATGGGGGGCCGTTCGCCGACACGCATTCGGCATCGGATGTAGGTCCTCCGGCTGTGGACCAAGCGGAAACCGCCATTGTGACGGGCTTGCCGCGAGATGACGCCGGATCGCAAACCAGATTTGACGGAACGGCGAAGGGTGACGGTGGCGCGCGCGCGCCAATCGGTTGCAGCCACCCAACCGCCAAAGATATCGCCGCCACAGAGCCGGAGACAGTTGTTCCGCCTCCGTCGGCAGACCCCGGTTCCGCATCCGGGCAGCCATGGGCTCTCGTGTCGACGATTGCGCCCGCCGCGCAGTCGGTGCGGTTCGCTACGCCGTCCGCCGTCCACGCATCGGGACAACCGACCCGAGATGGCGTTTCACGACACGGCACCGCTCCAATGGCGGTTGATGGAGAGGATGGCCGGGCCAAAGGGCGAATCGCCCGAATGGCGGCCAGCGACCGGCGTGCGACTACGCGCGCTGACGCCGCCTCGATGGCTGTCCTGTTGGGCGCTTCGGCGCAGGTGCCGCTAGTCCGATCGCATCCGGTTCTTGCACAGCTTGGATCTGGCGCGGATGTGGCGACCAACGCCGGGGGCGGGAGCAATCCGTCCGCGGCAGGGAACGTTGTTCCCGACGCAACTCCCGGCCTTGCAAATCGGCCGACCGAGGGACCTGGCACTCGGCAAACCGGTTCAGATACCTTTGCCGCAGCAAGCGCGCCCAAAGCTGACCCAAGATCCGGCACGCGGGCAGCGGTCGCGCTGGCGCAAGTGGATCAACGTAAGACTAACGCGGCACCGACCGGAGGGGTGGCAGACCCCACTGCCGCCACGCACCCCCCATCGCTCCCGTTCTGGGCCCTGCCTTTGCCTCTCCCGGTCGCCAGTGCTACGGCGTCGGTCGCCGCAGGGCCGCAGCAAGGCGTGCTTGCCCCAGTAGCTGTAAGGATATCACCGATTGTGGCGGGTCAACGCGTGCCAGTCACGGTGGGGGATGGCCTCGCGTCAGACGCAACGTTCCTGGAGCCTACATTGCGGCACTCCCCGGCGACGCCGGTCGATCAACCGCTGCCGATGGCGTCGGTGGATGTGGGCCCCGGGCGACCTTCGGGCGTGGCCGGCGAGGCGACCTTCGCGCCTGTCTCGACCGGGGGCGATGGCAGCCGCAGCGCGGCCCCGCCCGCGGCACCGCAACCCGCTGCGGTCGCCATAGCTGCGCTGGTCGGTGTTGCAACGACACATTATAGCGTATCCGTGCGCCCCAAGGAGAACTTGGCCGCAAGCCCAGCCACGGAGCATGCAGCGCACGGGGGCGCAGGCGCGCAACCCCTGCAGAATGTGCCGGTAGCAGCCAGTGACTCAGGTTCCGCAACGCCTTCTGTCGCCGCCGTTTCACCCGCCGCATCCCCAGCTATAACCGACGCGACGGGGCCGCACGGCGGTCTGTTGAATCGGGGCAATTCACCCGCGAGGGTGCCGCGAGCGGAGGCGGGACCCGGAAGCAACGCGCGAAGCCATCGGAAAGAAACGGCGCCGATCCCCGTGATGCCGTCAGCCGATCCACTCGACGCCGCCGGAAAGGCTCGCCCCCGGCACGCTGAACCTGCGAGCGTGGATCACTTGCCGTCGCCTGGCGCTCCATCGGCCTTGCCGAAGGATGCAGCGCCTGCGGGCGCGACCGCACTTAGCGCCTCCGCCAGCGTGGCGTTGGAGATCGCGCATCAAGCAACGGCGTCGTTTGGCGGGGAAGCCAAGCATACCGACGGCAAGCAAATTGAGATTGCGCTCGCACCCGAGGAGTTGGGCCATGTTCGCATCACGATGACCGGCGATTCCGGCGCGATGACGCTCACCATTCACGCCGAGCGGCAAGACACGCTGGACCTGCTGCGGCGCAATATCGACACGCTGGCGCAGGAATTTCAATTACTTGGCTACGCGAATACCTCGTTTTCGTTTGGCCAATGGTCCGGCCAATCCGCGTCCCAAAAGATGCCGGAGCCTGCGTCCTACCACGACACCGACTTTACCGTTCTCCCCTCCACTTTGGCCCCGCCAGCCCCGCGACCACGGGCGGCGCGTGAACAGGGCCTTGATATTCGCCTTTGAAAGGAACCGAGATGACAACCGTTCCCCCAACTTCCGCTGTCGCGTCAACACCGACGACATCCAGCGCCACAACCGCTACGCCGACCAGTTCGTTGGTCAACCCCGACTTCACCATGTTTCTGAAGATGTTGACGACGCAGATGCAGAATCAGGACCCTCTTAATCCAATGCAATCCTCTGACTTCGCGGTGCAGCTTGCGACGTTCTCTGGTGTTGAACAGCAAACGAAAACCAATGGCCTGCTGACGGGTATCTCTGGTCAGGTCGGCACGATGGGGATGACGCAACTTGCCGGTTGGGTGGGGATGGAAGCGCGCGTAGCGGCGCCAACGGCCTTTACCGGCAGCCCGATTACCTTGGCGCCCGCGCCTGAAGCCGGGGCCGACGCCACCACGTTGATCGTCACCAATTCCTCGGGAACCGAGGTGGCGCGGACCACAATTCCGGTGTCGTCGGCGACATATCAGTGGACTGGGTTGGACAATAACGGCGTCCAGCTGCCGAATGGCAATTACACGTTCCAACTGGAAAACAGTGCGAAGGGCACGGTGCTCGGGACGGACCCGGTTGAAAGCTACTCGAAGATTGTCGAGGCGCAGTCGGACACCAATGGCCCGGTTCTGGTGCTGGACAGCGGCGCACAGGTGGCCTCGACCGCAGTCAAGGCATTGCGGGCCGCAAACTGAGGCCGCGCAAGATAGGGCGCGCGGCGAGGGGCACCGGCACCGCCAAATGGCCTAGTGCTCTGCCCGCATGTGTGCGCCGCCATGCGAAGGTCGCGCCGCGCCCAGCCGCGGATGCAACCGCCCGGCTAGCACTGACGCCCCCATCAGCGCGGCACCAGAGGCTGCGAATATCGCCCCCACTGGTGCCACCAGCAGCACGAGCCACGCCACCCCCGGCGTCAAAATGCCCGACACGTCGCGGAAACTGGAATAAACCGCCGCCATCTCGGTGCGTTGAGACGGCTTGACCGCCATCAAGAAAGGCAGCCCCGCCGAGACATCCAGCAGCACCAGAAACACAGCGCCCGCCATCATGAACCCGAACGTTGCCCAAGGCACGGGCGACGCGAGGCTTGCAAGTGTGAACAGCCCGCCCGCGCAGACAAACGCCGTGCGGACCGCGACCCGCACGCTCGCCCGTTGGACAAACCGCAGCATGAAGGGCGTGGTGAACAGCATGGCATTCGACACGGATAGGGCAAAGCCCGCAACGTCATCCCCCAACCTCTGCTGCACACAAAAGATTGGCAGATAAACGATGTAGACCCACCAGCCGCAGCTGCGGATTACCGCAAAGGCCCAACCCACGACCAGCCGTGGTTGCGCGAAAAACGGCACCAGATATGCAAGCGGGTTCGGTGTTGGCGCCTTCGCCCGCGAAATTGCCTTGCCGTTGCCTAGCCGCAGCACCCAGAACACACTGACCTGCAGCACGGCAAACAACGCCCCCACCACGAACGGCGCCGGATGCCACCAGTTGTAAAGCCACACCCCTGCGACCGGCCCGACCGACCAGGGCAGGGCGCTGAACAGCATCTGCTTGGTATTGCAACGGCCCAGGTCCGCCCGCGCGACATAGTCCAACACATAGGCATTCAGGCAGACGAACACCGTTACAGTGCCCAAGGTATTGAAAAGGAGTGCGAAGCCAATCGATACAGTGGTGCCGTAGATCGCCAGCGACATGCCGATCATGTAGGATAGTGAGCCCAAGGAAAACATCCAGCGACGCGGGATATGTCTTGTCGCCCAGGGCACCATCAGCCCCGTGCAAAGCGAACAGATGCCGACTAGGAAATACAGCCGCGATTCCAGCGCGGCGTCGCCCAGAGCCTCATAAACCACCAGTGGCATGATCGAAATCAGCACGCCACGGATTGATGCGTCCAGTGCGGACAACACGGCAAAGCCCTCGATCCGGGGCGTTGCAGAGTGCTTCAGCAAAATGGGTATGCGGCGCGTGACCATCGTCCTTAACTTTTGGTGCTACCGCGTCATTTGGCGCGCGCCGCGTCCAAGGGTCTGAGCCAGAGGCGACAGGCTTTGGTCGTTTGCAGCCTTTGCCTAAACCGGCACTCAACGCGCCCGCGCCAGCAGTTCCACTAGCCGCCGCCGCGCCTCTGGCAGGGGGCGGTGGCCCAGTTGCGGCGCAAGCCACGCGTTCAGAAAATGCCCGGTCAGCCGCAGCCCGTCGGCAACCTCGCCAGCGCTTGCGCCGCCTTGGCCCAGCAGGCATAGCGGCAGCGGCAGCAGGCGATCGGCCCACTCCCCCGCCGCGTTCCGGCTGACGGCGCGGCCCGAGCGGGGGCTGACGTAGGCCAGATCCTCGCGGCTGCCCGTCACCGCGCAGGTGGTCAGGTCCAGCCCGAACCCTATCTCTTCCAACAGCATCATTTCCCAGCGCAAATACATCAGCGGCCAATCCGCATCCGCCCCCAGTGCATCCAACATGCCCTGCGAGGCGGCGTAGAGGTCGGGATGCGCCTCCCGCTCTGGCAGCGCGAAACTCAGCAGTGCAGCGACCGCATTCAGCCCGGCAAGCGCCAGCCTGTCCGACAGGATCGTCCCCGCCCGCGAGCGGATCGGCTCGACCGTGAAGGCACCGATATGTTCGTCCAGCCGCGCGCGCCACGTCACATCCAACTGTGCGCCCAACTGCAAAATTGGTGCGATCCGCCGCGACGCGCCGCCGCGCACCACGCCCGCGTGACGGCCGTGATCCTCGGTAAATACCTCAATGATTGCCGCGCTTTCGCCGTGCCCGCGCACAGATATCAGCACACCTTGGTCCCGCCATTCCATACCTGCCAGTATCCATCCGCCGCGACCCGCGACAAGGGGGCACGGTCGGACAGAGAAACTTTGTTAACTTGGACCTGCGAGGGTTGGCGGGCAAGCAACGTAGGAGGGGAATCGCCAGATGATCGGAGCTATCGGGATCATCGTCATCTTTGTCATGGTCTTTGGCGGCTTCGTCCTGTCCGGCGGCAAGCTTGACGTCATCTTGGAGGCGCTGCCGCATGAGATGATTGTCATCGGCGGAGCCGCCGTTGGTGCCTTCATGCTATCGAATGATTTTAGCGCTGTGAAACATACAGCCAGAGATATTGGTAAGATTTTCAAGGGGGTTAAGTGGAAGCCTGCCGACTATCGTGACCTACTGTGCCTGCTGTTCGAACTTATCCGGCTCGCGCGGCAAAACCCGGTTGGGCTGGAGGAACACATCGAAGGCCCCGCCGATTCGGCGATCTTCTCGCGCTACCCCAAGATCCAGCATGACCACGAGGCCGTAGAGCTGATTTGCGACACCATGCGATCGGCCTCGATGAACTACGACGATCCGCATCAGGTGGAAGAAGTGCTGGACAAGCGGATGGAGACGCAGCTCCAACATGCGCTGCACTCCAGCCATGCGCTGCAATCGGTGGCCGACGCCCTGCCCGCGCTGGGGATTGTCGCAGCCGTCATGGGCGTGATCAAGACGATGGGGTCAATCGACCAACCGCCAGAAATTCTTGGAAAAATGATCGGAAGCGCGCTGGTCGGAACGTTTATGGGCGTTTTTCTCGCCTATGGCATCGTCGGCCCATTTGGCGCTCGCCTCAAAAGTATCATCGAGGAGGACGCGCATTTTTATCAGCTTATCCGCGAAGTTCTGATCGCCAATCTTTACAACCACCCGACCAACATCTGCATCGAGGTCGGCCGACAGAATGCACCGCACCACGTCCGCCCCAGCTTTGCCGATCTTGAAAGTGCGTTGCGCGGCGTCAAGCAGGACGCAGCATGATCCGGTGGTTGTTAGCGCTGACGCTGCTTCTTATCACCTCTGTCGCGAGGGCAGAGACGATTGTTGTCCATTCGGGCGAACATGATGGCTTTTCGCGGTTGGTTTTACCGATGGAGACGCCCGCGCACTGGCAATTCGGCAGAACATTGGATGGTTATGAACTGCGTCTTGGGCGCCCCGGCGTGGTTTTCGACCTGTCGCAGGTCTTCAATCGCATTCCGCGCGAGCGTCTCGCCGATCTTGGGACGACCGCAGACGGAACCCGATTGACGCTACAGCTTTCCTGCTCGTGCCATGCAGAGATTTTCGAATTTCGCCCAACTGTTCTCGTGATTGACATTCGCCCTGGGGCACCGCCAGCAAATTCTCCTTTCGAGAAGATGTTGGACGATACGGCCGGTTCTGGGGATCCGCTGGGCAAAACGGGGACGGTCCGCCCGCGCGCGCAGCCCAACGACGTCATGCAAGTCTACGATTGGAAGGCAGGCCTTCCGTCGCTCCCGGTAAATCCTGCCCTGCCGTTTCCAACCGCCAAGTTGGACCCCGCGCCTGCCTCCGCGGCGGAGGCAAGGGTCGCAGAGGCACAAACAACTCTGATTGAGCAGTTGGGACGGGCGGCCTCGCAGGGGCTTGTCAATGCGCGGACCACCCCGATTGAAACCGTCGCATCGCCCACCGCCACCACAGAGAATGGTGTCCCCATGGTTACGCCCACGTCTACCACGCCAAGTCCGCCGAGCCTCCCGAGGGTTACGGCGAAAACGGCCCTTGATAGGGAAATCCAAACCAATTTGCCGGGCCAAAATTCGACAAACGGCGAAGCCTGCTTGCCCGTAGGCAGCGTCGACGTGCCGGCTTGGGGCAATCAGGAACCGGTCCCGCTACAGATTGAAAAGCATCGGCAGGGTATGGTTGGTGAGTTTGACAAGCCGTCAGTTGCCGCAGTGGAGGGGTTGGCGCATCTGTACATTTACCTCGGCTTCGGCGCCGAAACCCGGACCTTGATCGATGCTATGCAAGTCACCTTGCCCGACGCCGACCTGCTAAAATCGCTCGCCAGCATTGTGGACGATGACCGACCGCCGCGCCCTGGGGTTTTGGCGGGAAAGCTGGGGTGTGGCGGCCCGGAGGCGATGTGGTCGGTCTTGTCACAGCCAACGCTCGCATCCTCCGATTCCGTCAATATCAACGCCGTCATTCAGGCATTCTCGGCCTTGCCGGCCCATCTTCGGCGCCTCCTTGGCCCTCGATTGGCGGAACGTTTTCTTGCAATCCATGACCTCGATACCGTACGCACCATTCGGGACGCTCTGATCCGGGCTGGCCGCGACCCCAACCCCGATGCCCAACTGCTCAACGCACAGTTTGACCTTGCTCAAGGTAAGCCGCACGAAGCAGAAGCCACCATCGCCATGGTTGCCAAAACGGACGGGCAATCGACCCCGGATGCACTCATTCTGCTCGTCGATCAAGCCGCCGAAAATGGAAAGCCGGTAGACCCGTCGCTGATCGACTCCATTGCCGCTTTGGCAAAGCAATACCGCGACACGACGACCGGGCGTGATCTGGACCGCGCTCATATACTGGCGCTTGGCTCCGTTAATGATTTTGGCGCGGCATTTCGGGAATTTGCCACACTAAGGTCCAATCCCGATGCGAGCGCGTCCGGTGCAGAGGCGCTTTGGGCGATGTTAGCCGCCAAAGGGCACGATGCCGATGTGTTGCGCTATGCAATGGATGCCAAGGCTGCCCCAGAAGCCTCACGAAAGACACACGATATGATCGCGCGCCGCCTTATCGACTTGGGGTTCCCTGCCGCCGCACAAACCTGGTTGGCGGTATTCACCCCGTTATCGCCTGACGAGGAAATCCTGCGCGCCACGGCGTTGGTCGCGCAAGGGAGCCTCGATGCTGCGATAACGGTCGCGCGCGCGCTGCCCGGCAAAAACGCGGCTCAGGTTTTGGGAGAGGCCTACTCTGGCCTCGGAAATTACGCCGGCGCCGCAAAGGCCTACGCCGCGAGCGGTTCGCCGGCGAAACAGGGTGCCGCGGCGTGGCGGGCGCAAGACTGGCAGACCGCTGCGCAGCTTGGGGCCGACGCGGAGCGGCAGGCCATCAAGCTTGCCTTGACAGCACAGGCGGGCGGACGGGATGCGGTGTCGACCCAATCAAACGTGTCCGCAGACGCGACCCCGACCTCGGCGACAGGAGCGCAGAAACAGGACCCTCCAAATGTATTGGCCAATGACCGTGCCCTCGTGACTGAAAGCCGCGCGGCGCGCACTGCATTGGAAGCGTTGCTTGCCGCTGATTTGACAAAGGTTGCACCGAGTAACTGAGGGCGCGTATCGAACTTGATCGGTTTACAGCCGGCTAGCGGTCTCGGGCGCACAGAGTAACGTGAATTTTGGCGCTACAGAACAAAGCGCCTTGCGCGCCGCTTCGACAAATTGTGGTTTATCCGGAAGCGGCCTTGGCTTAGGACTGCGGGCAAGCAAGGAGCGTAGCCCATGAGCCTCAACACCTTCGGTCATCTCTTCCGCGTCACGACTTGGGGCGAAAGCCACGGCCCCGCGCTGGGCGCGACGGTGGATGGCTGCCCCCCGGGCGTCGAGATTGAAGCGGCGCAGTTGCAGCACTGGCTTGATCGCCGCAAGCCGGGGCAGAACAAATACACTACCCAACGGCGCGAGGCGGATGAGGTGACGATTATGTCGGGCGTGTATGAGGGCCGATCCACCGGCACGCCCATTCAGTTAATGATCGAGAACACCGATCAGCGATCAAAAGATTACGGCGAAATCGCCAAAACCTTCCGGCCCGGCCATGCCGATATCACCTATTGGCAGAAATACGGCATTCGCGATCCGCGCGGTGGCGGGCGGTCGTCGGCGCGTGAAACCGCGGCGCGCGTCGCTGCGGGCGGCGTGGCGCGTGCTGCGCTCGGTCTGCTCGCGCCGCAGATCAAGATCACCGGATACATGGTGCAGATGGGGCCGCGCGGCATTGACCGTCGCCGCTTTGACTGGGACGAGATAGAGCGTAACCCGTTCTGGTCGCCCGATGCGACCGCGGCGTCGGACTGGGCGGACTACCTTGATGAGCTACGCAAATCGGGCAATTCGGTCGGCGCGGTGATCGAGGTGGTGGCATCCGGTGTTCCCGCCGGCCTTGGCGCGCCGATCTACGGCAAGCTGGATAGTGACCTTGCTGCAGCGATGATGTCGATCAACGCCGTCAAGGGCGTCGAGATCGGCGAAGGGATGAATTCCGCGGCGCTGACCGGTGTGGAAAACGCCGACGAGATCGAGATGGGCAACGACGGCCCGCGCTTTCTGTCTAACCATGCGGGCGGCATCCTTGGTGGCATCTCGTCCGGTCAGGATGTGGTCGTGCGCTTTGCGGTCAAGCCGACCTCGTCAATTCTCTCTCCGCGTCGCTCGATCACGCTGGATGGCGATGCGACAGAGGTGGTGACCAAGGGCCGACACGACCCCTGCGTTGGCATTCGTGCCGTGCCGGTCGGTGAGGCGATGATGGCCTGCGTGATCCTTGACCATCTGCTGCTGGATCGCGGCCAAACCGGTGGCGTGCGCGGTCAGATCGGCTAGGCTCCGGGCCCAAACTCCGGGAAGGTGCCGCGTTGGGGTCGTCGGGGCAAAACCGGCGGCAGAGATGAGGCCGATATACAAAAAAGCCCCGCGTCGGCGTGGGCGTTCAAGCCCTATGTATATCAATGGCTCGTTTCCAAGCCATTGATATCACTTGTTAAACAAGCTTGCCGTGGCAGTGCTTGAACTTCTCGCCCGAGCCGCAAGGGCAGGGGTCGTTCCGCGCTGGATCGCCCCAAGTCGCGGGGTTTGCGGCATCAAACCCGGCGATCAGTGGCACTGCCGCCGGGCTCGTAATCGGTTCCGAAGTCGCCAGCGGAGCCTGCTCCTGCTGCATCTGTTGCATGATCGCCGCCTGCTCTTCCGCCGTCATCGGCCGGATCTGCCCAAGCCTCTGCGTCACGTCCACGCGCAGCGCGTTCAGCATTGTCTCGAACAGTTGGAAGCCTTCGGTTTTGTATTCATTCAGCGGGTCTTTTTGCGCATAGCCACGGAAGCCCACGACCGACCGCAGATGTTCCAGCGTCAGCAGATGTTCCTGCCACTTGGTGTCGATTGTCTGCAGCAATAGCTGCTTTTCAATCGAACGCATCGTGTCCGCCCCAAACGCTTCGGCCTGCGCCGCGGCTTTGTCATCGGATGCCTTGTAAAGCCGCTCGCGGATCGCGTCCTGATCGACGCCTTCCTCTTGCGCCCATTCCATCACCGGAACGTCAAGACTAAGCTGCGACAGGCACACCGCGTAGAGCCCCTCGGTGTTCCATTGGTCGGCATAGGTCTTGGGCGGCAGGTAGTCGTCGATCAGATCGTCGATCACCTGATGGCGCATGTCCTGCACCACGTCCGACAGGTCCGCCGCCGCCATGATCTCGCGGCGCTGGCCAAAGATCACCTTGCGCTGATCGTTCATCACGTCGTCGTATTTCAGAAGCTGCTTGCGGATGTCAAAGTTACGCCCTTCGACCTTCGCCTGTGCTTTCTCCAGCGATTTGTTCACCCAGGGGTGCACAATCGCCTCGCCTTCCTTCATGCCCAGCTTTGACAGCACGGACTCAAGCCGCTCAGAGCCGAAAATCCGCATCAGGTCGTCCTCAAGGCTGAGGAAGAACGAGGACCGCCCGGGGTCGCCTTGACGGCCCGAACGACCGCGCAGCTGGTTGTCGATGCGGCGGCTTTCATGGCGTTCGGTGGCCAGCACGAAAAGCCCGCCTGCCGCGATCACCTTGGCTTTTTCCACCGCATGTTCCGCTTCGATCCGTTCGCGCACCTTATCGGGGTTCGCGGTCGGGTCGGCGTCCAGCGCCTCCATCACTTTCAACTCTACGTTGCCGCCAAGCTGAATGTCGGTGCCGCGCCCGGCCATGTTGGTCGCGATGGTCACCGCGCCCAACTTGCCTGCGTCGGCGACGATCTGCGCCTCTTGCTCGTGCTGACGCGCGTTCAGCACGTTGTGCGACACCCCCGCCGCTTTCAGCATGTCCGACAGGAATTCCGACTTCTCAATCGAGGTGGTGCCGACAAGGATCGGCTGCTCTTTCGCGTGCGCTTCCTTGATGGATTTCAGCACGCCGTCGAATTTTTCGCGGGCCGAACGATAGACTTGGTCATGCTCGTCAACCCGGGCGATCGGCCGGTTGGTCGGCACTTCGACCACGCCCAGCTTATAGATCTCGGCAAATTCCTCTGCCTCGGTCAGCGCGGTGCCGGTCATGCCGGCCAGCTTGTCATAAAGGCGGAAGTAGTTCTGGAACGTCACGCTGGCCAGCGTCACGTTTTCGGCCTGAATTGCCACGCCTTCCTTCGCCTCGATCGCCTGATGCAGCCCGTCCGACAGACGGCGCCCTTTCATCATACGGCCGGTGAATTCGTCGACCAGCATCACCTCGCCGTCGCGCACCATATAGTCCTTGTCGCGCAGGAACAGCTTGTGCGCGCGCAGGGCTTGCGTGACGTGGTGAACCAGCGTCGTCGATTCCGGGTCGTATAGCGTCTGATCGGTGGGCAAGAGGCCCAGCCCGTGCAGGCGTTGCTCGATGAACTCGTTGCCCTCTTCCGTATAGGTCGCGGTGCGCTGCTTTTCATCCAGTGTGAAATGCTCTGTCTGCAATTCCGGGATGACCCGGTCGATCGAGACATACAGATCAGAGCGGTCCTGGCTGGGGCCAGAGATAATCAGCGGCGTGCGCGCCTCGTCGATCAGGATCGAGTCGACCTCGTCCACAATCGCGTAAAAGTGATCCCGCTGCGACATGTCACGCAGGTCCATCTTCATGTTGTCACGAAGATAGTCGAACCCGAGCTCGTTGTTGGTCGCATAGGTGATGTCGCAGCGATAGGCCGTGCGTTTCTCGGTATCGTCCTGGAACGGATAGACCACGCCGGTGGTCAGGCCAAGATGGCCATAGACCTTGCTCATCCAATCGGCGTCGCGTTTGGCAAGGTAATCGTTGACCGTAACGATATGCACGCCCTTGCCCGCCAGCGCGTTCAGGTAGGCCGGGAAGGTCGCCACCAACGTCTTGCCCTCGCCGGTCTTCATCTCGGCGATGTTGCCCTGATGCAGGAAGATGCCGCCCAGCAACTGCGTATCGAACGCCCGCAGGCCAAGCGACCGGCGCGCGCCTTCGCGGCAGTTGGCAAAGGCTTCCGGCAGCAGGTCGTCAAGGCTTTCGCCGTTCTCATAACGCTCTTTGAATTCCAGCGTTTTCTGCTTGATCTCGTCGTCCGAAAGTTTCGCGAACTCCGGCTCCAACGCGTTGATCTTCGCTACAAGCGGACGTGCCGCCTTGACCTTGCGGTCGTTCGGCGTGCCAAAAGCCTTCCTGGCGAGAGTTCCGAGCCCGAGCATAGCATCTCCGAGTGTCGTTTCTGACGGCATCGTGTGAGGCTTTGCCTTGCCCGTCCCCGCGGCCTTCCATAGAAGAAGGGCTGCAGATCCGAAGGCCGTTTCTCAAACGACGTCTGCGATGTAAGCGGCTGCCGGTAGAGTGTCAACGTCGCGGGGCCCCGCGGCCATTCCAGGAGTTGCTTAGATGTCGAAATTGACGAAATTGTGCCTCGGCGCAGCGGTGGCGTTTTGCCTCGCCACCCCGGTGCTTGCTGCCGATCCGACCGCGGATACCGTGGTTGCGACCGTGAACGGCACCAACATTACGCTTGGCAACATGATTGCGCTGCGGGACCAGCTTCCCGCGCAATACAAACAACTGCCCGCCGACGTGCTGTTCAAGGGCATCCTCGACCAACTGATCCAGCAAACCACGCTGGCGCAGTCGCTGGGCGACAAGCTTACCAAGAAAGACACGCTGGCGCTGGAAAACACCCGCCGCGCTTATCTTGCCAATGAAGTGCTGTCCGGTGTCACGGCCGCCGCCGTCACGCCAGAGGCGCTCAAGGCCGCCTATGACGCGAAATACGCCAGCGCGGTTCCGGCCACCGAATACCACGCCGCCCACATCCTTGTTCCGACGGAGCAAGAGGCGAAAGACATCAAGGCAAAACTCGACGCGGGTGGTGACTTTGCCGCCCTCGCCAAGGCAAACTCCAAAGACGGTTCCGCGGCCAATGGCGGCGATCTTGGCTGGTTCGGCGTTGGCATGATGGTGAAACCGTTCGAGGATGCCGTGGTCAAACTGAAACCCGGCCAAATCTCGGACCCGGTGCAGACCCAATTCGGCTGGCACATCATCAAGCTGGACGAAACCCGCCCGGCCAAGACGCCCACCATCGACGCGGTGAAGGACGAATTGACCAAGCAGATCGAGCAAGCCGCCGTGACCGCCAAGATCGACGCGCTGACCAAGGGTGCCAAGATCACGCGCACCGACACGGGGATTGACCCGAAGCTGCTGCAAGACGAAACCTTGCTCAGCAAGTGACCTGAAAGGCGGAGAGACGGATATGGGTAAGAATGACAAGGCCGACGACTGGAAGTCGGAAGCCAAGGCGCTGAAGGCCAAACTGTCCAAGCTGCGCAAGCAGTTGAAGGCAGAGCCCGCCCCCACGCCGGTCAAGGCCAAACCGCCCGTCTCTCCGCTCGCCCCTCCGGGCGGCTTCCCCGCAATGCCAGTGATTGCCGGCGTCGAATTCGCCGCGGTGGAGGCCGAGGTCCGCTACAAGAACCGCAAGGACGTGATGCTCGTCCGCATGGCCCCCGGCACCACCATCGCCGGGGTCTTCACCCGCTCATCCACCCGCGCCGCCTGCGTGCTGGACTGTCAGGCAAAGCTCGCGGGCAAACCGGCAAGCGATCAGGGCGCCGCAATCGTCGTCAACTCAGGCAACGCCAACGCTTTTACTGGCGCGAACGGGCAGGCATCGGTCGATCGTGTGACCGGCAGCGTGGCAGAAGCGCTGGGCATCCCCGTGTCGCGCGTGTTTTCCTCCTCTACCGGCGTGATCGGCGAACCACTGCCCGACGACCGCATCACCGCCAAGATCGGCGAGCTGAAGGCGGCCCTTGCCACTGACGCCATCGAAATGGCCGCCCGTGCCATCATGACCACCGACACGTTCCCGAAGGGTGCCACGGCAGAGATTGACGGCGACGGCGGCAAGATCCGCATCGCCGGTATCGCCAAAGGCTCGGGCATGATCGCCCCCGACATGGCGACGATGCTGGTCTACATCTTCACCGATGCGAAAATCTCCGCCGCGAACCTGCAAAAGCTGCTGTCGCGCAACGTCGATGATACCTTCAACGCCATCACCGTCGATAGCGACACCTCTACCTCTGACGCGCTGATCCTCGCCGCCACCGGCCAAAGTCCGGCAGCAGAGATCGCGCTGCGCAGCCCGGTCGCCAAGGCATTCGAGGCCGCCCTGCGCGGTGTGATGATGAACCTTGCCCATCAGGTGATCCGCGACGGCGAAGGCGCCACCAAGTTCGTTGAAATCCGTGTTACCGGGGCCGCCTCACCCGAGGATGCGCACAAGGTCGCGATGTCCATCGCCAACTCGCCCCTCGTCAAAACCGCCATCGCGGGCGAAGATCCCAACTGGGGCCGCATCGTCGCGGCCGTCGGAAAATCTGGCGCGCAGGCTGATCGTGACCGCCTGACCATCCGCTTTGGCGACGTTGTCGTCGCCGAAAATGGCTGGCGCGCGCCCGACTACCGCGAGGAGGAAGGCGCCGCCCATATGAAGGGGCAAGAGCTGCTGATTCAGGTCGATCTGGGGCTTGGCAAAGCCGCCAAGACGGTGTGGACCTGCGACCTCACCCACCGCTACATCGACATCAACGCCGATTACCGGTCGTAGTCGATGAAAGTCGTCCTCGTCTCTGCCGTCGCGCTGATCGACGTGGACGGTCGCGTCTTGCTCGCCCAACGCCCCGAGGGCAAGTCCCTCGCGGGCCTGTGGGAATTCCCCGGCGGCAAGGTCGAACCTGACGAATCCCCCGAGGACGCCCTGATCCGCGAACTGCACGAAGAACTCGGGATCGAGACGTGGAAAACCTGTCTGGCACCGCTGACCTTCGCCAGCCACGCCTATGACGACTTCCACCTGCTGATGCCGCTGTTCGCCTGCCGAAAATGGGACGGCACCCCCCATCCGCGCGAAGGGCAGACGCTGAAATGGGTCCGCCCGAACGAGTTGAAAAACTACCCGATGCCGCCCGCCGACATCCCGCTCATCCCGATTCTGCGCGATTGGCTCTAGGGATTTTTCTGCGCCGCGGCACAACAATTTGCGCCTGCGACACCAAATGATACCTCATTTCGACAACAATTCTCCCATTGGTGGTGAATTGCGTCCATTTTCTAGGTGATTTTCTGAAAGCCCGGGCTTAGTCTCGACTCAATAAATGCCGTAGGGGAGAGCAGATCAAATGTTGCGCACCATCACTATTGGTAGCTGTGTATCCGTGCAGGGCATGTTTGTCCGCCAGCTTGACGATGGCAAAATTGCCGTGCGCGTTGATGAACGTACCTTCATCGGCACCCCGGTCCCCGCTCCGATCAAGCTTAACTGATTTTCCATAACCCGAAGCCCACAAGGGATCGGGACCGGATCGTGCTCGTACCTGCCGATCCCAACTTACGCCCGTAGCCTTCTGGCTGCGGGTTTATCATTTCCGCCCTTGAAATTTCCGGCCCCACAAATGCAAAAGGCCGGAGAAATCCCCGGCCTCTGCCCAATTCACTCCGCCGGTTATGCCAGCGTCCGCACGATCTCTTCGCGTTCGAAAATCTCGATCACGTCGCCGTTGCGGATATCCTCGTAGTTCTCGAACGCCATGCCGCATTCCTGACCCGAGATGACTTCCTTCACCTCGTCCTTGAAGCGTTTCAGCGTCTTCAGCGTGCCCTCGTGGATCACCACGTCGTCGCGCAGCAGGCGCACGCCCGCCGAACGCTTCGCCACGCCCTCGGTCACCAGACAGCCGGCAACTTTGCCAACGCCCGACACCTTGAACACTTCCAGGATCTTCGCATAGCCGATGAAATGCTCGCGGATCTCGTTCGACAGGAGGCCAGAGGCCGCCGCTTTCACATCATCCACCAGATCGTAGATCACCGAGTAGTAGCGAATCTCGACGCCCTTCTGATGCGCGATGTTCCGCGCGCTGGCATTGGCCCGCACGTTGAACCCGATCACCGGCGCGCCAGATGCTTCGGCCAACGTGATATCGGTCTCGGTAATGGCGCCGACACCCGAGTGCAGCACGCGCACGCGCACCTCGTCGTTGCCGATCTTCTCCATCGCCTGGATGATCGCCTCGGCAGAGCCCTGCACGTCGGCCTTCACCACAATCGGCAGCTCCGAAACGCTTTTGTCCGCCTTGGCCTTCGCCATCAGCTGTTCCATCGTCGTTGCCGCACCAGCCGCCGCGCGCTTGTCGCGGGCTGCCTTCTCGCGGTAATCGGCGATTTCACGCGCCTGCGCTTCGGTTTCGACCACGTTCAGAACATCGCCCGCACCCGGCGTGCCGTTCAGACCCAGCACCTCGACCGGCACCGAAGGTCCGGCCTCGGTTACGCGCTCGCCCTGATCGTTGATCAGCGCACGCACCTTGCCCCACTGCTCGCCCACGACGAAGATATCGCCCTGATGCAGCGTGCCGTTCTGGATCAGAACCGTGGCAACCGGCCCGCGACCCACATCCAGCTTGGCCTCAATCACCGCACCCAGCGCCGCCCGTTTCGGGTTGGCGCGCAGGTCCAGAATTTCCGCCTGCAACGCGATGTTCTCCAACAGCTCGTCCAAGCCCTCGCCGGTCTTCGCCGAAACCTCGACGTCCAGCACATCGCCCGACATCTTTTCTACGACGACGCCATGCTGCAACAGGTCTGTTCGCACCTTGGTCGGGTTCGCTTCGTGCTTGTCGATCTTGTTGATCACCACAATCATCGGCACTTTCGCCGCTTTCGCGTGGTTGATCGCCTCGACCGTCTGCGGCATCACGGCGTCATCCGCCGCAACCACCAGCACAACGATATCCGTCACGTTCGCACCACGCGCCCGCATCGAGGTAAAGGCGGCGTGGCCCGGCGTATCAAGGAAGGTCAGCTTCGCACCGCTTTCGGTGGTCACCTGATAGGCCCCGATATGCTGGGTGATGCCACCCGCTTCGCCCGAAACAACGCTCGTTTTGCGAATCGCGTCCAAAAGCGAGGTTTTGCCGTGGTCGACGTGGCCCATGATCGTCACGATCGGCGGACGCGGCAGCATATCGTCGCTGGTGTCCTTGACCTGATCGATCACCTGCTCAACGTCGGCATCCGACACGCGCACCGCTTTGTGGCCGAACTCTTCGATGACCAATTCCGCAGTGTCGGCGTCGATGGTCTGGTTCATGGTGGCCATGACGCCCATCTTCATCAGCGACTTCACCACGTCGGCGGCGCGTTCTGCCATCCGGTTGGCCAGTTCCTGCACCACGATGGTTTCCGGCAGCTGCACGTCGCGCACCTGCTTCTCAGGCTTGAGGTTCATCCCCATCGCCTTCTGACGCGCGCGCTCTTGCTTGCGCTTCATCGCGGCAAGCGAGCGTTGACGCCCGCCTTCGCCCTGCAGCGCCTCGGTCAGCGTCAGTTTGCCGACGCGGCGGGAATCATCGGTCTTTGCCTTGCCACGACCGGCGGCATCGCCGCCGCTGCGGTCATCACGTTCGCGGTCCGTTTTGCGCGGGCCGGCTGCGGGTTTCGACAGCCCACGCTGGGCTGGCGGTTCCGCAGGCGCTGCCGCAGCCGGAGCCGCAGACGTCGAGGCAGAGCGACGCGGCGCCGCCGGTGCCTCGGCTGCCCGGGCCTGAGCTTTGGCTGCAGCCTCTGCCTCGGCGACAAGACGCGCCTCTTCGGCGGCTTTTGCTTTGGCGGCTGCTTCGCGCTCGCGCTCGTCGCGTTCTTTCGCCTCGATGTCGTCGCGGCGTTTCTGGCGATCTTCCTCGCGCTGGCGTTCGTCCTCGGCGCGCTGAATGGCGTCGTCGGCTTCACGCGCCCGGGCGGCTTGCACCGCCTTCAGGCGACGCTCCATCTCGGCGTCGCTGATCCCTGCCGGGCGTTTGGACGGATCGCCCAGATGCGCAGCCCCGCCGGATGCCGCAGCCGGAACACCCGGCTTCGGCACGACAACGCGCTTGCGCTTCGTTTCGACCACAACACTCTTGGTCCGCCCGTGGCTGAAGCTTTGCTTCACCTGTCCGGGGCGCGCTGCGCCCCCACCAAGACCAAGGGGTTTCTTACCGTCTGTATCGCTCATGCGTCTTTCGTGTCCTTCCCGACGGGCGTGCCGTCGATCCGCTCGCGTATGCCCGCAAGCTTTGCCGCTTCCTCTACAACACGGGTCGTGAGTCCACCAGCGGCAAGCGCGCCGTGTATCGCATGTTCCCGTCCGAAAGCCAAACCCAATTCCTGTGCTGTCAAACAGCCTATAAACGTGTCTTTTCCGCCCGGTGGGTGCAGCTTCGATTTGCCCCGCTCCGACCCGTCGGACGCCTGTAGAAGGATACGTGCCCGGTCTTTGACCAGCCAGTCCTTCACTTTTTCATACCCCATCACCGCGTCACCGGCTTTGCGCGCCAGACTGATCAGATCGACCATCCGCCGCGCCAGTGCCGCCTCGACCTCCGCCACCAGATCCGGCGAGACCTTCACCGGCTGCTTGGCGGCGCGGGCAAACAAACCCTTGCCCGCCGCCTTGGTCAACGCCTTGCGGTCCGCCGCGACCCAGATGCCACGCCCCGGCAAACGGCCAAGCACGTCGGCGACGATCTGCCCCTCTGGCCCCACCACGAAACGGATCAGCCCAGCCTTAGGCTGCACCTCTCCCGTCGCGATGCAGCGCCGTTCCGGGTCGTCATGGTCCGCTGGCGCGCCGCCTCTGGTCACCGCTGGTTCGCCCGGGGCCCTTTCAGGCCTCGGCCTCCTCATCGTCATCTTCAGCCACGTCGGCAGAGGCAAGCTCTGCCGGATCAACCCAGCCCAGCATTACCCGCGCCGTCATCACCAGATGCTGCGCTTCCTCAAGGCTCATGTCGAACTTCTCCAACACGCCCTCGTCCTTCTTGCGCTCGCCATTGACGGTGGTCCAGCCACCCGCCAATTCCCAGTCCGCACAAGTCGCGAAATCTTCCAGCGTTTTCACGCCATCCAGCGTCAGCGCCTCGAGCATTTGCGGCGTCAGACCCTCAAAGCTGGCAAGGCTGTCTTCCAGCCCCAATTCGCGCGCATGGGCAATCGCCTTGGCATTTGCCGCCTCGATATTGTCGCGTGCCCGCGCCTGCAATTCCGCCGCCGTGCCTTCATCAAACCCATCGATCGACAGCAACTCGTCCACGTCGACATAGGCCACTTCTTCCAGGTTGGTGAACCCTTCCGAAACCAGCAGCTGCGCCATCATCTCGTCGATATCCAGCGTTTCCATGAACAGCTTGGTGCGCTCGGCGAACTCGGCCTGACGGCGCGTGCTTTCCTCGGCTTCGGTCATGATGTCGATGTCGAGACCGGTCAACTGGCTCGCCAACCGCACGTTCTGCCCGCGACGCCCGATTGCCAGCGAAAGCTGCTCGTCCGGCACCACCACTTCGATCTTGCCCGCTTCGTCGTCGATCACAACCTTGGACACTTCCGCCGGCTGCAACGCGTTCACCAGGAACGTCGCCTGATCCTGGTTCCACGGAATGATGTCGATCTTCTCGCCCTGCAACTCGTTCACCACGGCCTGCACACGGCTGCCGCGCATCCCGACGCAAGCGCCAACCGGGTCAATCGAGTTATCATAGGAAATCACCGCGATCTTCGCACGAGACCCCGGATCACGCGCCACTGCCTTGATTTCGATGATGCCGTCGTAAATCTCCGGCACTTCCATCTTGAAAAGCTCGGCCATGAACTGCGGGTCGGTCCGGCTCAAGAACACCTGCGGGCCACGCGCTTCGCGGCGCACGTCCTTGATATAGGCGCGGATACGGTCGTTCGGGCGATAGCTCTCGCGGCCGATCTTTTCGTTTCGGCGCAGAATCGCCTCGCCACGGCCGATATCCACGATGATATTGCCGTATTCCTCGCGCTTGACCTGACCGTTGATGATCGTGCCTTTGCGGTCCTTGAATTCTTCATACTGACGGTCACGCTCGGCTTCGCGCACCTTTTGCAGGATCACCTGCTTGGCCGATTGCGCCGCGATACGGCCCATCTCAACCGGCGGCACTTCGTCGATGACCTCTTGGCCAACCTCGGGCTCTGCCAGAAACGCCTTGGCCTGCGCCACGGTCAGCTGTGATTGGTGGTTTTCCACCTCGTCGTCGCCCACAACCGTGCGCACACGCGTGAACGTCGCGCGGCCGGTCTTGCGGTCGATATGCACGCGGATATCCAGCTCAGAGCCGTAGCGAGACTTCGCCGCACGGGCGAGGCTTTCTTCCATCGCCTGAATCACAAGATCCGGGTCGATCATCTTCTCGCGCGCAACCGCCTCGGCGGTCTGCAATAGCTCCAACTGGTTGGCAGAGGTAATCGCCATGTCACTCCTCCTCGGAAGCGGTCTTCAGTGTGCGGTATCAGGGGGCAACTCTTCGTCACCCTCTTCGGTTTCAATTTCGTCGAAATCTTCTTCGTTGATGATCCCGGCGTCGCGGCGCTGGCGCAGCATCTCGGCGATCAACTCGTCCGTCAGGATCAGCTTGGCATCCGACAGCCATTCAAAGTTCAGCCCAATGGTGCCTTCCTCGATCTCGATCAGCACTTCGTCGCCTTCAACGCCCGCAAGGATACCCTTGAACCGGCGGCGTCCGTCGATCAGTTCGGTTGTGTCAATCCGCGCCTCATAGCCTTCCCAGACGCCGAAATCCTTCAGCCGGGTCAGCGGGCGGTCGATGCCGGGGCTCGACACTTCCAAGGTATAGTTGTCCTCGATCGGGTCTTCGACGTCCAGAACTGCCGAAACCGCCGTGGAAATCTTCGCGCAATCGTCCACCACGATCCCGCCCTCGGGACGGTCCGCCATGATCTGCAAGATACGCGTCTTGCCGCCCATCAGCCGCACGCGCACCAATTCGAACCCCAGCCCTTCGATGGCGGGGGTTATGATCTCGGCGAGGCGCCGGTCGATGGCGGTTTTGGCAATCAGGTCAGACAAGGTTGGCAACTCTGCTGTGCATTCGGGTTTCGGAAAACAAAAAAACGGGCGCGCGGCCCGTCATTCCTGCCGGTGGCGCTTCAGGTTTGGACCCCAAAGCACCGCTGTTGAGGTGCATATACCCATCAAAGCCCGAGTCTGCAAGCCTCGATGCGTGTCCTCACGCCACTGTGCCCCGGTTATCGCGCCACACGCGCCAGTTCAGCGCGGCGGCCACCGTCAGCCATGCCAGATAGGGCAGCACAAAAACCGCCGCCAGCGCATCCAACTGCCAAAACGCCACCAGCATTGCCGCCACGGTTAGCCACAGCACCGCGATCACGACCATCGCAAGCCCCATGCGTTTCGCCCCGAAAAACACAGGGGTCCACAACGTATTCAGCGTGATTTGCAGCGCCCAGAACGCCATCGCCTGCGCATTGTCCGGCTTCACCGCGATCCGCGTCGCGGCCCATGCGCTCAGCAGGTAAAGGATCGTCCACACCACCGGAAACATCCAGTTTGGAGGCACCCATGTCGGTTTTTGCAGGCTGTCATACCACGCGCCGGGCTTGAAAATCATGCCCGTCGCCGCCGCCGCGACCGAAGCCGCAACAAAGGTCAGGAAAAGGTCCAGCACGTCACGCCCTCCGCAAATCTTTTATGCCTGTCGAAGCCGCATCGCGCCCCGATTTCAGCCCTTCATACCGTCCCAAAAGCTCTTCACTTTCGAGAAGAACGACGAACCTTCCGGATTATTATTCTCGCTGAGCTTTTCGAATTCTTGCAGCAATTCCCGCTGTTTGGCGGTCAGATTAACCGGCGTTTCGATGGCCATCTCGATCATCATGTCGCCATGCCCGCCGCCCCGCAGCGCTGGCATCCCCTTGGATCGAAGCCGCATCTGCTTGCCATTCTGGCTGCCCGCCGGCACCTTGACCCGTGCCCGCCCGCCGTCGATCGAGGGAACCTCGATATCGCCGCCCAACGCCGCCGTGATCATCGAAACCGGAACCCGGCAGAATAGGTTAATCCCGTCCCGTTGGAACAGCGGATGCTCGCGCACCTCGATGAAGATATAAAGATCCCCCGTCGGCCCGCCGCGCATCCCGGCCTCGCCTTCGCCCGCCAGCCGGATCCGCGTGCCGGTCTCGACCCCAGCCGGGATATTGACCGACAAAGCCCGCTCTTTCTCGATCCGCCCCGCCCCGCCACAAGACCGGCAGGGGTTCTTGACGATCTGGCCCATGCCGGAGCACGCCGGACAGGTCCGCTCGACGGTAAAGAAGCCTTGTTGCGCGCGAACCTTGCCCATCCCCGCGCACGTCGGGCAGGTTACAGGCTCCGCCCCGCCCTCGGCCCCGGTCCCGCTACAGGCAGTGCAGGCCACTGAAGCGGGCACGTTGATGGTTTTCTGGATGCCGGTATAGGCCTCTTCCAGCGTGACGCGCAGGTTATAGCGTAGGTCAGACCCACGCTGCGCCCGACTACGTCCGCCGCCAGCCCCGCGGCCGCCCATGAAATCGCCGAACAGATCCTCGAACACGTCCGAGAAGGCCGAGGCGAAGTCGCCCTGACCACCCATGCCGCCGCGCCCCGCGCCGCCCATGCCACCTTCAAAGGCCGCGTGGCCATAGCGGTCATAGGCCGCCTTGCGGTCGGGATCCTTCAGCGCGTCATAGGCCTCGTTCAGGTCCTTGAACTGCGCCTCGGCATGCGGATTGTCCGAATTCCGGTCAGGGTGAAGCTCTTTCGCCTTGACCCGATAGGCCTTCTTTATCTCTTCCGCCGACGCCCCACGGGCACAGCCCAGAACCTCGTAATAGTCGCGTTTTGCCATAGAGGGTCCCCTTGGGAACGCGTGAAGCGGCCCGTCTCCGGGCCGCCTCCGCTAAGTTCCGAGCGCGGTTACGACCGCTTCTTCTTGTCGAGATCTTCGAAGTCGGCATCGACGATGTCTTCGTCAACCTCGCGCGGGTTGTCATCTTCGTCACCCGACGGTGCGCCGCCTTCGCTTTGCGTGGCTTTATAGATCGCCTCGCCCAGACGCATGGACGCCTCGGTCAGGTTGTGGATGCCGCTCTTGATCTTGCTGGCGTTGTCAGACTCAAGCGTCTCTTCCAGCGCACCGATGGCAAGCTCGATGGCTTCCACGGTCGAGGGGTCAACCTTGTCGCCATGCTCTTCGATCGACTTCTTGGTTGAGTGGATCAGGCTTTCCGCTTGGTTCCGGGTCTCGACCAGCTCACGGCGCTCTTTGTCCGCGTCGGCATTCGCCTCTGCGTCCTTGACCATCTTCTGGATTTCCTCATCCGAAAGACCGCCCGAGGCCTGAATGGTGATCTGTTGCGTCTTGCCGGTGCCCTTGTCCTTGGCGCCGACCGACACGATGCCGTTGGCGTCGATGTCGAACGTCACCTCGATCTGAGGCATGCCGCGAGGGGCGGGCGGGATCTGTTCCAGATTGAACTGGCCCAGCATCTTGTTGTCCGCGGCCATCTCACGCTCGCCCTGGAACACCCGGATCGTCACGGCGTTCTGGTTGTCTTCGGCGGTCGAGAAGATCTGCGACTTCTTGGTCGGGATCGTCGTGTTACGGTCGATCAGGCGGGTGAACACGCCGCCCAGCGTTTCGATGCCGAGCGAGAGCGGGGTCACGTCAAGCAGAACCACGTCCTTGACGTCGCCCTGCAGAACGCCAGCCTGAATGGCTGCGCCAAGCGCCACGACTTCATCCGGGTTAACGCCCTTGTGCGGCTCTTTGCCGAAGAACTTGGTAACTTCTTCCACGACTTTCGGCATACGGGTCATACCACCGACCAGCACGACTTCGTCGATGTCGCCCTTCGATACGCCAGCATCCTTCAACGCGGCTTCGCAGGGTTTCATCGTGCGCTTGATCAGGTCGGCGACAAGGCTTTCCAGTTTCGCGCGGGTCAGCTTCATCACCATGTGCAGCGGCGTGCCACCGGTGCCCATCGAGATGAACGGCTGGTTGATTTCGGTTTGCTGGCTGGACGAAAGCTCGATCTTCGCCTTCTCGGCCGCTTCCTTCAGGCGTTGCAGCGCCATCTTGTCCTTGGTCAGGTCAACGCCGTGTTCCTTTTTGAACTCGTCGGCGAGGTAGTTGACGATGCGCATGTCGAAGTCTTCGCCGCCAAGGAACGTATCCCCGTTGGTCGATTTCACTTCAAACAGGCCGTCGTCGATTTCCAGAATGGTGATGTCGAAGGTGCCGCCGCCGAGGTCATAGACCGCGATCGTCTTGGTTTCCTTCTTGTCGAGGCCGTAAGCCAGCGCAGCGGCCGTCGGCTCGTTGATGATGCGCAGCACTTCAAGGCCGGCGATCTTGCCCGCGTCCTTGGTGGCCTGACGCTGGGCGTCATTGAAATACGCCGGAACCGTAATAACGGCCTGCGTAACATCCTCGCCCAGATACGATTCCGCGGTTTCCTTCATCTTCTGAAGGATCATCGCCGAGACTTGGCTGGGAGAGAATTTCTCGCCGCGCACTTCGACCCAGGCGTCGCCGTTGCCGCCGTTGACGATGTTGTAGGGGACCAGCTTGCGGTCCTTATCCACCTCCGCGTCATCAACCCGGCGCCCGATCAGGCGCTTCACGGCGAACACGGTGTTGGAAGGGTTGGTGACGGCTTGCCGTTTGGCCGACTGGCCGACAAGGCGTTCCGTGTCGGTGAACCCGACGACAGAGGGCGTGGTGCGCGCCCCTTCAGAGTTCTCGATCACACGCGGCTGCGACCCGTCCATGATGGCGACGCAGGAGTTCGTGGTCCCGAGGTCGATCCCGATGACTTTAGCCATATGTCTTACCTCTTCTGGCGATGTTATGGAGCGCAGACCCGAAAGCGGCCTCTGCCTCCGATCCCAAATTTTCGAAGCCAGACTGTTACCAGCCATGACCTCGTAGCTTCTGGGCGTATATAAGGAGGGGTTTTCAGGCCTGCAAGCGTCGGGAGGCCGGGAATTTCAAGGAACCGTCATGAAAAAGAGAATCGAATCCGAGGTTTTGCCCCCCAAACCGCTGCCAGATATGATGCTGCGCGGTTTTGCGATTCATTCCAGCTTTCTGGATACAGGCGCGCAGGAGGCGCTGGTCGAGGATCTTCGCGCCGTCATTCGCACCGCACCGCTGTTTTCGCCGCAGACCGCGCAGGGCAAGACGATGAGCGTGCGCATGACCTCTGCTGGGCGATATGGCTGGTTTTCCGACCGCGCGGGCTACCGCTACATTCCGACCCATCCGGGCGGCAGTGACTGGCCCGCGATCCCAGAGCGGGTGCTGGCGATCTGGCGCGCACTGGTCAGCCGCGAGCGAATGCCGGATTGCTGTCTGGTGAACTTTTACGCCGAAGGGGCGCGGATGGGCCTGCATCAGGACCGGGACGAGGCTGATTTTACCTGGCCGGTTTTGTCCATCTCGCTGGGCGACGAGGGATTGTTCCGCGTCGGCGCCACCACACGCGGCGGCGCTACGGCAAGCGTTTGGCTGCGGTCGGGGGATGTTGTGGTGATGGGGGGCGACGCGCGGCTTGCCTATCACGGCATTGACCGCATCCGCGCCGGCAGCTCCACGCTGTTGCCCAAGGGCGGCAGGATCAACTTGACTTTGCGCGTCGTCGACTAACCGATCAGCGTCCGGCGTCCCAGCTCATCGAGGCATGTTGGCCGGTGTAGAACTCACCGATCAGGCCGATCATCAGGCAGACGCAGCTGACGTAAAGCGGATAGGTCCACGAGCTGAAATGCGGGTTGTAGTTGGCAAAAGTAAAGCCACGCGCCTGATCGATGGTGTGGAAAAGCGGGTTCCAGCTAAACATCGCAAGCATCTTTGGCGTAAGGGAATTTGCCAGAAACATCTTGCCCGACGCGATCATGTTGGCGCGCTGGAATACCGTGGTCAGGATTGTGACCAACTCTGGTTGCCAGGGTTTCGCGGCGCGGAAGATCATGCCGATAGCGACTCCGGCAAACCATGCGAGCAAAAGCATCCCGAACGCCTGCACGGGTTGATCGATGGTGATCGGGTGGAAGGCCATGGCATAGATTGCCAGCACCGCAATCATCGACAAAACCTGAATATAAAGCGACCCCAACGCCGCACCCGCGATCGAGACGATCGGGTTCATCGGCGCGTGCTTCATCATTGGCGAGGTCCATCCATCCGCCGACGTCACCGCCGCGATGGCGCGGATGTGGGTGATAAACAGAAAGATGCCCGACATGATGTACAGGATGAAATCACCGCGCACGCGTTGCGTTGTCAGGCCCAAAACGGCGTAGGTAAAATAAAAGCCCACAATCATCATCGCCGTCTGAAACATGTTCAACAGCAGACTAATCAGGGCATTGCCATGCGTCTTGCGCACACTGCGCACCGCGATGTGGTAAATCAGTTCCATCTGGCCGAGGAACGAGCGCATCGGGGGCCGTTGGACAGGAGTAAACATGGACGCCTTGCTTGATAACGACGGTAAGGGAACACATTCCGTAGCGGAAAATCTTGCCGAATTCATGGCATACAATCATATGGACGCCAAAAGGTTTAATCAACACGCTGCGATCTGATGCGTGTCGCGAGGGAAAAGGGGACACGATGGATCTTCAACGTCTTGAAACGGTAAGCCGCAGGCTGGCCTTGGAGGCGGGCGACCGCATCATGGAAATCTATGGCTCTGCTGATTTTGCCGTGCGCACCAAATCCGACGCGAGCCCGGTGACCGAGGCAGACGAGGCCGCCGATGCCCTGATCTCTGCCGGGTTGCGCGCGGCATTCCCCGATGTTGCGCTGGTGACTGAGGAGCAGGCCGCGTCGCACGGGCAAAGCGTTTCGACGTTCCTGATCGTCGATCCGTTGGACGGCACCAAGGAGTTCGTGCAGCGGCGCGGCGATTTCACCGTCAACATTGCCTATGTCGAAAATGGGGTGCCAATTCGGGGCGTGGTTTACGCGCCCGCAAAGGGGCGCCTGTTCTACACCCGCGCCGATGGTCAGTCGGTTGAGGAGGCCGCGCCCTTTGCCAAAGACAAGATTGGTCCGCTGTCGCTTATGGCGGTGTCCAAGCCTGACAACAGCGCACTGATGGTTGTCGCGTCAAAGTCGCATCGCGATCAGGCGACCGACGATTACATCGGCAAATACGCGGTGAAAGACATGACCAGCGCAGGCTCGTCGCTGAAGTTCTGCCTTGTCGCGACGGGCGAGGCTGACCTCTACCCCCGTCTGGGTCGCACGATGGAATGGGACACGGCGGCGGGTGACGCCGTTCTGCGCGGCGCGGGCGGCCATGTCGTTCGCTTCGATGACCACCAGCCGCTTGCCTATGGCAAACCCGGCTTCGATAATCCCTTCTTCATCGCCTACGCTCCCGGCGTCGATCTCAAGGTGTCCTGATGGCCGTCCTTATCGCAATCCCCGCCCGCTACGCCTCCACCCGCTATCCCGGCAAACCGCTGGTTGCTCTGCGTGGCCCCGATGGTGTGTCGAAGACTCTGATCCAGCGGTCATGGGAGGCCGCGATGGCGGTTCGCGGTGCCGACCGCGTCGTGGTCGTAACCGACGACGACCGTATCCGCGCGGTTGCCGAGGACTTCGGTGCCGAGGTGGTGATGACCTCTGAGCAGTGCCAGAACGGCACCGAACGCTGCGCCGAGGCGTATGACCGGCTTGGGGGCGGGTTTGACATCGTGGTGAACCTGCAAGGCGACGCCCCGCTGACGCCGCATTGGTTCGTCGAGGAACTGGTGGCGGGCCTGCGCGCCGATCCGGTGGCAGAAGTTGCAACCCCGGTTCTGCGCTGCGACGGGCGCGCGCTCAACGGCTTTCTGGACGACCGCCGCGCTGGTCGCGTCGGCGGCACCACGGCCGTCTTTGGCCGCGACCGCAAGGCGCTCTATTTCTCCAAGGAAGTGATACCCTATACGGGCAAGACCTACGCCGACGACGCGGAAACGCCGGTGTTCCACCATGTCGGCGTCTACGCCTACCGCCCCTCGGCGCTTGCCGCCTACCCGCGCTGGGAGGCCGGGCCGCTGGAGCAGCTTGAAGGGTTGGAGCAGTTGCGTTTCCTTGAGCGTGAACGCCCGGTGCTGTGCGTCGAGGTCGAGGCGAAGGGCCGCCAGTTCTGGGAGCTGAACAACCCCCATGACGTGCCGAAGATCGAGGCGATGCTGGCGGAAATGGCGGCGGGATGACCCGCCCTCCGGTCAGCGTCATCGTCGTCAGCCGCCACCGCGCGGAGGCGCTGCGACGCTGCCTGACCGGGATTTCGCAGCTCGATCACCCCAATTTCGAGGTGGTTGTGGTGGCCGATCCGGCCGCACTTGCTAGGCTTGGCGCGACCGACGCTTACAAGACATGTGTCTATGATGAGGCCAACATATCGGCCGCGCGCAACCTTGGCCTTGACCGCGCGGCGGGCGAGGTGGTGGCCTTCATCGACGACGACGCGGTGCCAGAACCGACCTGGCTTTCCCGCCTCACCGCACCGTTTGATGACGCCCGCGTTGGTGCGGCCGGTGGCTTTGTGCGCGGACGCAACGGTATTTCCTACCAATGGCGCGCGTCAGAGGTGGATGCGTTCGGGCAGGACCATGCGCTTGAGGTTGATCCCGTCGCGACGACCCTCCACACCCCATCGCCGGGGCGTGCGGTCAAGACGCAAGGCACCAATTGTGCGTTCCGCCTCAGTGCTTTGACTGACATCGGTGGCTTTGACGAGGCGCTGCATTTCTACCTTGACGACGCCGATGTGAATCTGCGTCTGGCGCGTGCAGGCTGGACAGCCGCCGTGGTGCCAAGCGCGCAGGTTCACCACGGCTACGCTGCCAGCACGCGCCGCAGTAGCACCCGCGCGCCACTGACCCTTTTCGACATCGGCGCCAGTTCCGCCGTTTTCCTGCGGCGCCACACCCCAACCGAAGACCCGGCGCCGACCCTCGCGCGGCTGGAGGCCGATCAGCGTCGGCGGCTGATCGCCATGATGGGTGCGGGCGTCGTCAAGCCGCGCGATGTTGCGCGTCTGCTGGCCACCCTTGTTGCTGGAATTGCGGATGGAACTGCCCGCACTTTGCCGCCCCTTACGCGGCCCTTGCCCACCCCCTCGACGTTCCACGCCATGCCGCACACTGGCCCGCGCCCGGGTCTCGTCCTCGCGGGGCGCCCATGGTCGCGCCGCCGTCTGCGCGCCGAGGCGCAACACCACGCCGCAGAGGCGATCGTGACCCTCTTCCGCTTCAGCCCGACCGCTCTCGCGCATCACATGCGCTATGACCCGGCGGGGTTCTGGGAGCAAATTGGCGGCCTCTTTGGTCGTGCCGACCGCAGCGAACTTCGGGTGCAGCCGTGGACGTTTCACGCTCGCCTGTGCCACGAAATCCGCCGGATAAGCGACTTTCGGCCTATCCGCTGATCTTGTTCACCTTTGACCATCCATTTGTTTCGCGATCAGCGCATAACGCGCGCAAGGGGGCATTATTGCTGTGATCTCCCCCTTCCTGACCGCCATATTTTTGACGACTATGTACGCCAATGTCGGCAGGAAAGAATCGCATCCTTCCGGCTAAAAGCCGCGTTGGGTAAAGTTGAGGTATAAATGAAGCGGAAAGTTACAAAAGCAGTGTTCCCGGTCGCAGGTATGGGGACGCGCTTCCTGCCGGCAACCAAGTCGATCCCGAAAGAGATCATGACCTTGGTTGACCGGCCCCTGATCCAATATGCCATCGACGAGGCGCGCGCCGCGGGGATTAAGGAATTCATCTTCGTCACCTCGCGCGGCAAAAGCGCGCTGGAGGATTATTTCGACGACGCGCCGGAGCTGGAAAACAGCCTGCGCAAATCGGGCAAGACCGCTTTGCTGGAGATGCTGAAGCAAACCAACATGGATTCAGGCGCAATTGCTTACGTGCGCCAGAACCGCCCGCAGGGTCTTGGCCATGCCGTGTGGTGCGCCCGCCGTCTGGTTGGCAACGAACCCTTCGCTGTGATCCTGACCGATGACGTGATCGCCGCCGAAAAACCCTGCCTTCAGCAGATGATGGAGGCACACGCCGAAACCGGAGGCAACGTCGTGGCCACGATGGAGGTCTCGCCCGAGCGCGCCTCGTCCTATGGTGTGCTGGACGTGGCAGAGGACATGGGCTCCATGGTTCGCGCCAAGGGTATGGTTGAGAAGCCGCCGATGGGCACCGCGCCGTCGAACCTTGCGGTGATCGGGCGCTATATCCTGACGCCAAACATCATGACCAACCTCAACCGGCTGAAAGTCGGCGCCGGGGGCGAGATCCAGTTGACCGACGCAATCGCCGAGGAAATCACGGCGGGGAACCCGGTCTATGGTTACCGATTCCGTGGTCAGCGCTTCGATTGCGGTTCCAAAGCTGGTTTCCTTCAGGCGACAGTAGCCTTCGGCCTTGCCCGTGACGACCTGCGCAACGAATTCTCGCAGTATCTGACCGAGACGGTCGCATTGCAGAAGGCGGCGCAATAAGACGCGCGGCTGCCCTGCGGCGCCTTCCCGCTTTGCTGGGGGGGCGCAGCTAGATGGCTCAGCCATCCGCCCGGTTATTGGACCTCACCCGGCTCGTCTCTCGCGCGGGCAGGGGGGTAATGACCGGGGTTGATCGTGTGGAGCTTGCGTATCTGCGCACGCTGCTGGACCAACCGACGCCGCTTTTCGCGCTGGTCCGCACGACGCTAGGCTTCACCCTGCTTGACCGCAACGGCGCCGCAACGCTTTTGCCGCGCTTGACCGGCGACGCGCCGTGGGGCGCCGCCGACCTGTTGGGCCGCCTCAGCCAGCGGCACGCGCCTGAGCGTGCAAAGGCCGAATCCGACCTCCGCCGCCTATGTATTGCCCGTGCCCGTCCGCGCGGGTTGGCGCGTATGCTCGCTCGCTATCTGCCTGCTGGGACCGCCTATCTCAACGTCGGGCACGCTAACCTGTCTGCCGTGGTCTTTGCTGCGGTAAAGACCGTCGCTGATGCCCGAATTACTGTCCTTATCCATGACACCATCCCGCTGGATTACCCCGCCTACGCCGCGCCGGGCGTGCCCGCGGTGTTTGCCGACCGCCTCGCCCGGGTCGGGGCTGCTGCCGATTTGGTGATCTACAACTCCGCCCAGTCCCGCCGCGACGCAGAGCGGCACTTTGCCCGCTGGGGCCGCGTGCCGCCGGCGCTTGTCGCGCACCTTGGCGTCGAGGTTGCCAAACCGGACCCCACCGCGCTGCCGCAAGACCTGCCGCCCCGCCCATATTTCGTGACCCTCGGCACGATAGAGCCGCGCAAGAACCATGCTCTCCTCCTCGATCTCTGGGATGACATGCTGCGCGACCCTCCACCCGGCGGTTGCCCTGGCCTGCTGATCGTCGGGCGCCGCGGCTGGAACAACGCCGAGGTCTTTCGCCGCCTCGACGCCCTTGGCCCCACCGCGCCGATACGCGAAATTGCTGGCCTTGACGATGGCGCGGTGGCCGCCCTTCTGGCCAATTCGGCGGGACTACTGTTTCCATCGTTTGCCGAAGGGTTCGGCCTGCCGCCACTTGAAGCCGCGGTTCTAGGCGTGCCCTCAATTTGTAACAATCTTGAAATTTATCAGGAGATTCTCGGTAATTACCCAGTTTACGCGCCAGTAAACGATCGCTATCTTTGGCGCGCCGCATTGGGTGAACTGACGCGAAGATCAGGGCGGCAAAGCGGGATGACGGCAGAAGACAAAATGCGATTCTTGGCGCCCAGTTGGGCGGATCACTTCAAACCTGTGTTAGGGTTGACGTGATAGTCATGTCTTGCTGTGCTGAAATGGTAAGATTGGGACGAGTGACACTGTGGGAACATTAAGCTCATACCGTTTGCGCCTCGCGCGCAAGCGATGGCGTTTTAGGGCGTTCCGCAAACGGCGGGAGTTGCGCCCCGTTGCTGATCGCACCAACATCATCGGGCCCAGTGACATTCTGGTTTTCTGCACGCTGCGCAATGAACGCGTGCGGCTACCCTATTTCCTGCGTTATTACCGCGACCTTGGCGTCAACCATTTCTTTTTCGTCGACAACGACTCGGACGATGGCACGCGCGAATATCTGGCAGAGCAAACAGATGCCTCGGTCTGGACCACCAAGCATAGCTACAAACGGTCCCGCTTTGGCGTTGATTGGTTGAACTGGCTGCAAATGCGCCATGGCCACGGGCATTGGACGCTGCTGGTCGATCCAGACGAATTCTTCGTCTACCCGTTCTGCGATACCCGCTCGATCAGGGCGCTGACCGACTGGCTGGATGCGTCGTCGATCAAATCTTTCGGTGCGATGCTGGTCGATATGTATCCCAAGGGCCCGATCGACGCGCATCCCTACCGCGAGGGCCAAGACCCGATGGAGATTGCCTGCTGGTTCGACAGCGGCAACTACATGATTAAAAAGAACAAGATCTACGGCAATCTCTGGATCCAAGGCGGCCCACGTGCGCGCGCATTTTTCTACGACAACCCTGAACGCGCGCCGGCGATGAACAAGATCCCGCTGGTCAAATGGCACCGCGACTATACCTACGTCAGCTCGACCCACATGCTTTTGCCGCGCGGGTTGAACCTCGTTTATGATGAATGGGGTGGCGAAAAGGCGTCTGGCTGCCTGCTCCATGCGAAATTTCTTGATACGTTTGCGATCAAGTCGGCGGAGGAACTGGAGCGGCGGCAGCACTACGCCAATTCCCACGAATACCGCGCCTATAACGTCGGGCTGAAAGCCAATCCCGATCTTTGGTGCAAATGGAGCGAGAAGTACATTAACTGGCGCCAACTTGAAATTCTGGGGTTGATGTCCAAGGGAAACTGGGCGTGAGGGTGGTTGAGTGAGCGTTGGCTACATCATGTTGTGCCACACTGCGCTGCATCGTGCTGCGCAAGTGGCACGCCATTGGGCCCAACGCGATTGCCCCGTCGTTATCCATGTCGATAAACGCGTGGGGCGGCATCATTTTGATAAGCTGAAGGCCTCGCTGGCGGACCTTCCCAACGTGCGATTCTCCACCCGTCACGCCTGCGAATGGGGCACCTGGGGCATCGTCGCGGCTACACAGCAGGCGGCGGAGTTGATGCTGAAATCCTTCCCCGAGGTGCGCCACGTGTGCCTGACCTCCGGTTCGTGTCTGCCGCTGCGTCCGGTCGAGGAAATGGTGAAATACCTTGAAGACCGCCCGCGCACGGATTTCATCGAATCTGTAACGACCGCCGATGTCACCTGGACCGTCGGCGGCTTCGATGCGGAACGGTTTACCCTGCGCTTCCCGTTCTCGTGGAAGAAGCACCGACACCTGTTTGACGCCTACGTCAAACTGCAACGCCGGGTTAATTTCCGCAGGCGGATCCCCAAGGGTCTGGTTCCGCATTTGGGTAGCCAGTGGTGGTGCCTGACGCGCCAAACGCTTTCTGCCATTCTGGAAGACCCTGATCGCAAGACCTACGACAATTACTTCAAACGCGTCTGGATCCCGGACGAGTCGTATTTTCAGTCGATGGTGCGGCTCTACTCCACCAATGTGGAAAGCCGCACGCTGACGCTGACCAAGTTCGACTTTCAGGGCAAGCCGCACATCTTTTACGACGATCACCTGCAACTTCTGCGCCGCTCTGACTGCTTTATCGCGCGCAAGATTTGGCCGCATGCCGACCGGCTTTACAAGGTGTTCCTCGCCTCCGATACCAATGTCCGCGCCGTGGCAGAGCCGAACCCGGGCAAGATCGACCGACTCTTTGCCAAAGCGGTAGAGCGGCGTACGCGTGGCCGTGCCGGCCTTTACATGCAAAGCCGCTATCCCAACGACAACTGGGAAAACGGCCGCACCTGCGCGGCCTATTCCGTGTTCGAAGGTTTCTCGGATCTGTTCGAAAACTTTGAGACTTGGTTGAACAAGGCGGCAGGAGGGCGCGTTCACGGTCACCTTTTCGCCCCCGACCGGGTGCAATTCGCCGGTGGCGAAAGTGTCTATAACGGTGCCATGTCTGACAGTGCGGCGCTGCGCGACTACAACCCCAAATCGTTCCTCTGCAACCTGATCTGGAACACGCGGGGAGAGCGGCAATGCTTTCAGTTTGGCCCGAAGGACGGTCAAGATATCGCGGACTTCATGGCCTACGATCCCAATGCCCAGATCTCGGTGATCTCGGGCGCTTGGGCGCTGCCGCTGTTCCACTCTAACCTGAATTTCTCGGACATCCGCAAACGCGCCGCGCTTTTGCAAAAGATCGAGGCGGCGCACTTGGGCATTTTGCGTAACCCCTACGTAAAGGCGCGGGTGCGAATCTGGACGCTGGCCGAATTCATCGAGAACCCGATGGAGCCGCTACAAACCATCATTGACGAAATCAGCCCGCGCGCCATGCGCCGCCTGACCGAGGCGCCGAAGATGGTCGATCTGGCGGGCTTTGGTCAGTTCCTGCAAAACCTCAAGAACCAAGGGATGCAGCCGCTTCTGATGGGGGATTTCCCAGTCGGAGACGATCCCAGGCAAAACTCCGCCCGCCACGGCAGACCCTATTTGGTGAAATGATCCGGTGACCAAACCCTTCGACTACTTCGTAATTTTCGCCGAAATGCGCACGGGTTCCAACCTGCTGGAGGCGAACCTGAATTCGTTCGACGGCATTGCCTGTCATGGCGAGGCGTTCAACCCGGTCTTTGTCGGCCATCGCAACAAGACCGAAATGTTCGGCATCTCGATGGATCAGCGCGAAAAGGATCCGCTACAGTTGATCCGCGTCATGATTTCCGACACCGACGGCCTTCCCGGCTTTCGATTCTTCCACGACCATGACCCGCGCGTGCAGGCGCACTGCCTTGCCGATCCGCGCTGCGGCAAGATCATCCTGACGCGCAACCCGGCCGAAAGCTACGTCTCACTGAAGATCGCGCAGCAAACCGGACAGTGGAAACTTGGCGACATCAAGAACCACAAAACGGCGAAGGTCACCTTCAACGCTGCCGAGTTTGAACAGCATCTGGAAACTCTGCAGGAATTCCAGCTTGAGCTTTTGTACGCGCTACAGGCGTCCGGCCAAACCGCGTTCTATGTGAATTATGAGGATTTGCAGGATGTTGAGGTGATGAACGGCCTCGCCCGTTTTCTTGGCGTCGATGCGCAGATCACCGCAATTTCCCGCGACTTAGTCAAACAAAACCCCGAGGATATTGCCGAAAAGGTGGTGAATGCCACGCAGATGGAGGCCGCGCTTGCCCGGCTCGATCGCTTCAACCTGTCGCGCACCCCGAATTTCGAGCCACGCCGTCCGGCGCAAATTCCGGCCTATGTTGCCGCTGCCAATGCGCCGCTTCTTTTCCTGCCGATCAAGTCGGGGCCAGAGGTTGAAGTGCTGCACTGGCTTCGCACCATCGGCGGTGGCCTGACACGGGATTTTACCCACAAATCGCTGCGTCAATGGAAGCGCGGCGCTGAGGGGTTCCGCAGCTTCACTGTGCTACGCCACCCAATCGCGCGCGCCCACGCCACTTTCACCGATCAGATCCTGACTGGCAAACACCCCGAGATTCGCCAAAGCCTGCGGCGGCTTTACAAGGTCCAGCTTCCCGCCGATGCGGCAGAGCCGGGCTATGGCATTGCTGCCCATCGCCTCGCCTTCCTTAGCTTCCTGTGGTTTCTCAAGGGCAACCTTGCTGGCCAAACCAGCATCCGCGTCGACGCCGCTTGGGCGACGCAAAGTGCGGTGCTGCAAGGCTATGCTCAAGTCGGCTCGCCGGATCTGGTGCTGCGCGAAGATCGGATGGCGGCGGGCCTTGCCTATCTTGCAGCAGAGGTCGGCCTGACCTCGCCCGGACTGGGCAAACCCAGCGCCGCGCCGCGCCACAGCCTTGCCGATATCTACGATTCGGAACTTGAGGACGCCGCCCGCGACGCCTATGCGCGCGACTATGCCGGCTTTGGGTTCGGGTCGTGGCGTTAGGTGCGCGTCAGGCCGCCTGATGCTTTGATTTTGGCTCGGTCAGCACGGCATATAACGTCGCCGGGTCCGAATTCGCCCGCAGTTTGGCGCAGATCGCCGGGTCGCGCATCGTGCGTGACACCAACGCCAGCGCTTTCAGATGATCCACGCCCGAATCCTTGGGCGCAAACAGCGTGAATACCAGATCAACCGGTTGCCGGTCGACGGCCTCAAAATCAAGCGGCTTTTCCAGCCGCATGAACACGCCAACGATATGTTCAAGCGATTCCAGTCGGGCGTGGGGCAGCGCGATGCCATGTCCCACACCGGTGCCGCCAAGCGCCTCTCGTTCCTGCAATCCGTCCGTCGCCACAGAGGCGTCCACGCCATATACAGCGGCGGCGACTTCCCCAAGCTCTTGGAAAAGTCGCTTCTTGCTAGTCAGGTGTCCGACAACCTTTACGGCACCGGGTTTCAGAATCCTGGAAAGGTCCATGTGCCTTCTTGTGTCCGTCGTCGCCTGCTTAGGCTGTTATGCATTCACCGGATCGATCCAGCCGATATTGCCATCTTCCCGGCGATACACGACATTCACACCGCTGTTCTTCTCATTCCGAAACACCAGAAGATGCGCGCCTCCCAGCTCCATCTGCATCACCGCCTCACCGACCGAGAGCGAAGGGATCTTCGTCTCCATCTCGGCGATGATCATCGGCTGCAGGGAATTGGGCTCGCCATCCTCATGGTCATCGGATGCGGCGAGGATATAGGACGAAGCGCCGCCGAATTCAACCGGCTCTGAGCGGTCGCGCTGGTGATCTTTCAAACGGCGCTTATAGCGACGCAACTGTTTGTCCATCTTCTCGCGGCAGCCCTCGAACGCGGCATAAACCTCGGTGGCGTGCCCCTTGGCGGATGCCGTCATGCCGGTGGAAAGATGCACCGTTGCTTCACAGACAAACTCATGCGCATTGCGCGAAAAAACCACGACGGCGTCGGTCGGACGCTGAGAGTATTTCGTGACCGTTTCGTCAAGCTCGGACTTCACGTGGGTTTGCAGTGCATCCCCAATGTCGATCTGTTTTCCGGTGATCTGGTAGCGCATGATGCCTCCTCTGGGTCGAACGGTCTAGGAACCCTACAGCCTGTAAGGTTCCGTTCTGGTTAAATTTTTACGGGTAGAACTTCTTTACCAGTGCCGAATGCAAGACTTTTGAAGCCCTGCGGCAGTGGTGATCGATCAAGGTTGGATCTCACATACATCCCCCCTATTTGGCGTCCGATCCGGGGGAAATGTCAACGACCTCGTGGGGGCGCAACATACAATTTGACGGGATTTCTCCGCTGGCGCGGAATTTGGCCGGATCAGGAGATGCGGAAGTTCTGCCCCAGATAGACGCGGCGGACGTTCTCGTCGCGGATTACTTCGTCCGCCGTTCCGCTCATCAGAACGTGCCCTTCGTGCAGAATATAGGCGCGATCCACGATCTCCAGCGTTTCGCGGACATTGTGGTCGGTGATCAGAATGCCGATGCCACGGCTTTTCAGATCATGCACCAGATGGCGAATCTCTCCGACTGCGATCGGGTCCACGCCGGCAAAGGGTTCATCCAGCATCAGATACTTCGGATCGGCGGCCAGACAGCGCGCAATTTCCACCCGCCGCCGTTCGCCGCCCGACAACGATAGCGCCGGCGCGCGCCGCAGGTGTGTGATGGAAAAGTCGCTCAGCAACTCCTCGAGCCGTTCGCGCCGTTTGTGACGCTCGCTCAGCGTGATTTCCAGCACGGCAAGGATGTTGTCCTCCACCGAAAGCCCGCGAAAGATCGAGACTTCCTGCGGCAGATACCCGATGCCAAGCCGCGCGCGGCGATACATCGGCAGCAAGGTCACATCACGCCCGTCGATCAGAACCTGCCCGCTTTCCGGCGTCACCAGCCCGGCGATCGAGTAAAAACAGGTGGTCTTGCCCGATCCGTTCGGCCCTAGCAACGCCACGACCTCGCCCCGCGCCAGATCCATACTGACGTCCCGGATCACCGGCCTGCGAGAATAGCTTTTGCGCAGGTTAACAACCTTCAACCCGCCGGTGCCGTTTTTAACGGTTAGATCGGGCGGCGGCGTCATGGGTTGCTCTTGGGTTGGAATACGGTCTGCACCCGACCGTCCATTTGGCCGGTGCCCTGCGTCAGGTCGATCATCAACTTTTGTCCCGACATCGCGTTCTGCCCCTGCGTCAGTAGCACATCGCCCGTCAAAACCATCGTGCCCACGTTGACCGCATAAACCGCGTCCTTCGCCTCTGCCGCTTCGGTGCCGGTGTTCAGCGTCACGCCCCCGCTGGCGAAAAGCTTGGAAATGCGCCCGTTGTCGCCGCCGGCGGTCTTGTCATACTCAACCCGCACCAGGGGTGCGGTCAGCCGCATCTTGCCTTGGCCGACAATCACATGGCCAGAAAACACCGCCGTCCCGTCGCTTTGGTTCACCTTCAACTGATCCGCCGTCACGTTCACCGGCAACGTCGGATCCTGCCGCAATCCATTGAAGGCGACCTGTGGGGTTTGCGCGAAGCCTGCCATAGTGCCCGCGGTCAGCACCATGGCAGCAAGTGCCATCGCTGCGGTCCCACTCCGGATCAGTTGCACCATACTGTCACCCTCAATTTCCAGGCTCGTATACCAGCTTCACATCCTTGTTGAAAACAAGAACGTAGTCGCCCGGCGCGGCCGGATCGGGCGTGATGATCATGCTGCCCGCCGTGATCGCTCCCATCGGGGCCGTCGCGTGAACGATGTTTGTCGCCTCGACCCGGGTTCGATCCAACGCGGCGCTCAGCGTGTCCGTAGTGATGTGATATCCGTTCGAAGTGTCCACCGTTACATTTCCAGTCAGTCTCAGCAAGTTGGCCGACTGGTCCATCTGCCCGGAGGCAGCGGCCATTCGCGTGACCCCGCCATTCGCCGTCGTCAATGTCGCCGCAATCGTTTGCGCATTGGCGCGGCCGGGTTGGGCCAAATCAGGCTGCGCACTAACCGCCTTGATCGAGATCGCGGCCCCGTCCGACGTGACGCCCGAATAATCCGGCGCCGAAATGCGCGATTCGCGGGCGAGCTCTTTGACATCCACCTTGGAAAACGGGATCGCGCGCGACGGGTCGATCGTATGCGCAATCAGGAACATCGTTGACAGGATCGCCAGCGCTGCCAGCGGCAAAAGGATCTTCAGCCAGAACACAAGGCGGGAATAGGCGTTGTCATATCCCGCCATGAGATCACACGACGCCAGCCCGCAGGCAGTCGTGGATGTGCAAGATGCCCACCGCCGCGCGGCTTCCCGCCGGGTCCACCACGAACAGGCTGGTGATATTCTTGTCGTTCATCAACGCCACCGCCGTCTCTGCCAAAGCCTCGGGCCCGATTGTACGGGGATTGCGCGTCATCACTTCTGCCGCTGTCTTTGCCAGCAGGCCGTCCATGTGACGCCGCAAGTCGCCATCGGTCACGATGCCAATTAGATGGTGATCCGCATCGGTGACGCCAACCACCCCAAAGCCTTTTTGGCTGATGACCAGCAACGCCTCGCTCATTGGTGTGTCTTGATCGACCAACGGCAGCGCCGCGCCTGCGTGCATCAGATCGCCCACCTTCGCCAAGCGCGCGCCCAGCTTGCCGCCTGGGTGGAATTGGCGGAAATGTTCTGGCGTGAATCGGCGATGCTCCATCAACGCCACGGCCAACGCATCGCCCAAGGCCAGCGTCATGGTGGTCGATGTCGTTGGCACAATCCCCGTGCCGCAGGCCTCCGGCGCCGCAGGTAGCACAATTGCCACATCCGACTGCCGCATCAGGGTGGAATTCTCGCGGCTCGCCACCCCGATCAGCGGAATGCCAAAACGCCGTGTATAGGCGATGATATCCGCCAACTCCGGCGTCTCGCCCGAGTTTGATAGCACCAGCACCACATCGCCCTTGGCCAACATCCCCAGATCGCCGTGGCTCGCCTCGGCGGGATGCACGAAATGGGCAGGCGTCCCGGTCGAGGCAAAGGTCGCCGCGATCTTGCGCCCGACATGCCCCGATTTCCCCATCCCCGATACGATCACCTTGCCCGGCGCATCAAGGATCAGTTGCACCGCTTCGGCAAAGCTGTCGCCCAGCGAGGCCTGCAGCGCCCCCAGCGCCTCGGCCTCAACCCCGATCACCCGGCGGGCGGCGGCCAGAAACGTTGCTGCCTGAGCCATATCAGTGCGCGAAGATATCAAATTCACCACCTGCCATCAGGTCGATCTGCGCCCGCGTCGGCAGATAGTCGAAACAGGCCTGCGCCAACGCCGTGCGCCCCTCGCGCGCCAGCCGCCGGTCCAGCTCGTGCTTCAGCCGGTGCAGATACAACACGTCCGACGCGGCATACTCCAATTGCGCGTCCGTCAGCACCTCGGACCCCCAGTCAGAGGTCTGCTGCTGCTTGGACACATCAACCCCCACCAGATCCTGCAACAGGTATTTCAGCCCGTGCCGGTCGGTGAATGTGCGGATCAGCCGGCTCGCGATTTTGGTGCAATATACCGGCGCCGTAAGCGTCCCGAACGCATGAAACATCACCGCAATATCAAAGCGGCCAAAGTGGAACAGCTTCAGCACCGTCGGGTCCGCCAGCAGCCGCTGCAAATTCGGCGCCAACGTTTGCCCCTTCGCGATTTGCACCAGATGCGCATTTCCGTCGCCCGACGACAGTTGCACCACGCACAGCCGGTCGCGGTGCGGCAGCAGGCCCATCGTCTCGGTGTCAATCGCGACCACCGGCCCCAGATCAAGACCGTCGGGCAAATCGTTCTGGTAAAGCGTATTGGTCATGTCAGCCCTTGCTTTCGATCCGGCCGCGCCGGGGAACTGTGGATGTGGCTTTCTGCCCATCACAGCCCTGCGCGTCAATGGCCGGGGTCGGCGTTATGCGGCTCGATCCGCGCCATGAGCGGTTTTGCCTCAAGGAAGAACGTCAAAACAAAGGCCAAAGCGCTCAGACAGGCCGAGGTCAGAAAGATCGGGTGCAACGCCGCGGTAAAACTGGCGATCACCTGGACCCGCGTGGCCTCCGGCAGTGCAGCAATCGCCGCCGCGTTCAGCGAGGCCGGGTTGATCCCCGGCGGTAGCTCCGCCCCAAGCAACGTGGTCAGCCGAGCCGAAAACAACGCGCCGAACAGGGCGATCCCAATTGCGCCGCCTACTTGCCGGAATAGCTGAAACCCTGCCGTGCCAACCCCCAGCATCGCGCGCGGCACCGCGTTCTGAATCGCCGTGGTGCCCACCGACATCGTCGGCCCCATGCCCAAGCCCACCATTGCGATCATCACCATCAGCATCCAAGTTGGCGTTTCCGGCGTCAATTGCCACAGAAATGTCAGGCCCACCGTCAGCAAGAACGTGCCAAACATCGGCAGCCGCCGATACTTCCCGGTCTTGCTCATGATGCGCCCGCTCAGCACCGAGGATGTCACGATCCCCAGCATCAATGGCAGCAATTCCAGGCCGGAGGCCGTCGGGCTCACCCCCTTGGCGACCTGCAAATACAGCGGCAGAAAGGTGATCGCCCCGAACATGGTGGCGAACACGATGAACCCGATGGCGCTGAATACAACGAAGGTGTTGTGCCGAAACAGCGCGGGCGGCAGGATCGGCTCTGCTGCGCGCCGTTCGGTCACGATCAGCGCAATCGTTGCGGCAACGCTGATGCCGATCATTGTCAGGATGAAAGGCGAACTCCATGCAAAGGTCCGCCCGCCAAGGCTGGTAAACAGCACAGTCGCCGCCAGCGCCGCCGTCAGGAATACCGCCCCCGGATAGTCGATCTTGTGCGATGTGCGGATGCCGCGCGGCTTGAACGCGATGGCAAAGGCGGCTAGCGCCGCAATGCCCAGTGGCAGGTTGATGTAGAAAATCCAGCGCCACGAAAAGTGGTCAACGATATAGCCGCCCGCCAGCGGTCCCGCCACGCTTGACAGGCTGAAAACGGCGGCGAAAATCCCCTGAATCTTGCCACGCTCGCGGGGTGCCACCACATCGCCGATCACCGTCTGCGCCAGCACCATCAGCCCGCCGCCGCCAATCCCCTGCAACCCCCGCGCCAAGATCAGGAACGTCATCGAGGTCGCCTGACCGCACAGCATCGAGCCAAGCAGGAACAACGAGACCGAGATCTGCATCATCACCTTGCGCCCGTAAAGGTCGCCCAGCTTGCCATAAAGCGGCGCTACCACGGTCGAGGCCAAAAGATACGCCGTCACCACCCAGCTCAGATGATCCAGCCCACCAAGATCCGCGACAATCGTCGGCAAGGCGGTTGATACGATGGTTTGATCCAGTGAGGACAACAGCAGCATCACGGTAATCGCGGCGATGATAAGCCTGCGCGACTGCGGCGGCTCGGTTTGGGGGGTGTTCATTCAGATGACCTGACCAGTGCCGCGCGACGTCTTGCAGCCAAGCCACTAGCTAGTGCCAAATCAGCGCGGCGGCAATGTTGCGCGATGATCGGCGCACCATTGCCTCATTTGAACCTCTCCTGCCACCACGCTGCCATGCGCTGGCCACTGGTCTGCCGCATTGATGAAATATCCCCTAACGAAGCCCTCGGGCATGTGAGGTATGGTATGGAACGTAAACGCAGGCTGATTAGGATCGCATCAATCGTATGCGTCGCTCTTGGTGCAGGGCAATATATGCAAAGCGCCCCAAAGCCACGTCTGCCGGTTAGTCCGGCACCGGTCAAAACCGCCTCCAAGGCAAAAGTTTCGCTGCAGGACATGGCCGCCGCCGCGGTTGTTGCGCAGACAATCCCGGTGTCGATCACGCCCCTGTCGGCAAGCCAGCCCCTTACCGCGCCGCTGAATCCACCGACCCTTCCCGCGCCAATCCCCGCCAGCACCGCGCCCGCCACGGCTACAGCGCCCACCACAGACGCCGTTGCGCCCGCAATCGCCCCCCCGGCACCCGTTGCCGCGGTTTCCTGCGCCGCCAAACTCGACCTCACGGTTGGCCCCTCGGCGATGCTCGAGATGACCCTCGCCGCGCCCTGCACCAAAAACGCCCGCGTCGTGATCCTGGACGGCGGGCTTTCCGTGACCGGCCTGACCTCGGACACCGGCACGCTCAGAGTTGAGCTTCCCGCAATGACAAGCGCCGCCAGAGTCTCGGTCCGCCTGCCCGGCGGTGACGTGGTGACCGCCACCGCGTCGGTGCCCGAGATGAACCTTTATGACCGCGTCGCCGTGCAATGGATGGGCAACGATTCCTTTGCTCTGCATGCCCTCGAATTCGGCGCCAAGTTCGGCGAGATCGGCGACATTTCGGCCCAGCATCCCCGCACCCCCTCTGCCGCGACGCAGGACAAGGGCGGCTTTCTGACCCAGTTGGGTGACACCACCGTTACCGAGCCGATGCAGGCGCAAGTCTATACCTTCCCAACCGGTCTCAGCAGCAAATCTGGATCGGTCAAGATCCTGATCGAAGCGCCTGTGACCGCGCAAACCTGCGGCCGCGACATGCTGGCACAAACGCTGCAATCCGTCCCGGCCACCGGTGCCGAAGTGGTCGCCAAGTCCTCTGACGTCACGCTGTCGATGCCGACCTGCGATTCTGGCGCCGACGGGCAATTCGTCGAACTGACAGATGTCGTGCCGGATATGGTCGTTGCCTCCCGCTAACCTCGCCCAGTCCAACTCCCTTACAAATACCCGGTCGCGCGAAAACTCAACTCGCGGGATTTGCCGATAATCAGATGATCGTGCAGCACCAGCCCCAGTGCCTCTGCGGCGTCTTGCACCTGTCGCGTCATCACCAGATCCGCATCCGACGGTGTGGGATCGCCCGAGGGATGATTATGCACCAAAATCAACGCCGACGCATTTAGCTCCAGCGCGCGTTTCACCACCTCGCGCGGGTATACCGGCACATGATCCACCGTGCCGCGCGCCTGCTCCTCATCCGCGATCAGCACGTTCTTGCGGTCCAGATACAGCACGCGAAACTGCTCCGTCTCGCGATGCGCCATCGAGGTGTGGCAGTAGTCCAGCAGGGCGTCCCAACTCGACAGAACGGCGCGATGCATCACGCGTGCCCGCGCCATGCGATGTGCCGCCGCCTCGACAATCTTCAGCTGCTGCACCACCGCATCGCCCACCCCCTGCACCGCCGCAATCCGCGCCGCAGGGGCCGAAATCACCCGGTTGAAATCGCCAAACGTGTCCAGCAAGCGCCGCGCCAAGGGCTTTACATCCTGCCGGGGGATTGCGCTGAACAGCACCAGCTCCAGCAGCTCATAATCCGGCACAGCCTGCGCTCCCCCCTCCATAAAGCGGGTGCGCAGCCGTTTGCGATGGTCTTTTATATATGACGGCAGCTTGCCATCCGGCAGCCCGACAGGCACGGCCTCGTCAAGGTCGAACAGCGGCAGCGGGGCTTCGTGAAAGGCTTGGGTTTGAGCCATGATGCCCAACCCTTGCCGATTCCGGTGAAAAGTCCGTTAACCGCGTTCTTTTTCACCCAAGGCGCGCGTCTGGCTTAGCGTCATGCCGGTCGACAGCATCTCGGGGTCCAGCCGCAGCTCGATCACCGATGCTTTGCCCGACGCCACCGCCCGCCCGAAAGCCGCCGCGAAATCGGCATCGTCCGTCACTACCTCGCCATGCCCACCGTAAGCCCTTGCCAGCGCTGCAAAATCCGGGTTTGCCAGATCGGTGCCCGACACCCGCCCCGGATAATTCCGCTCCTGATGCATCCGTATTGTGCCATAGCGCCCGTTGTTCGCCACCACCACGATCACCGCCGCGCCATGCTGCACCGCCGTCGAAAACTCGTTCAGCGTCATCTGGAAACAGCCGTCACCCGCCATGCACACCACGACCCGCTCAGGATGCTCCAGCTTGGCGGAAATCGCCGCCGGAAAGCCGTAGCCCATGCTGCCAGAGGTCGGGGCAACCTGCGTACCATAGCGCTTGAACCGGTAATAGCGGTGCAGAAACGCGGCATAGTTCCCCGCTCCGTTGGTCAGAATCGCGTCCTCGGGCAGGTTCGCCGACATCCAGCCCACCACCCGCTCCATCTTCACCTCGCCGGGGGTTTCCACCGGCACCTGCCACGTCTCGTATTCGGCGCGACCCGTCGCAACCCACGCCGCCCAGTCGCCACGCACCGGCGCATCGGCCAGCGCCGCCATCATCTCGACCGCCGGCACCGCGATGCCCAGATCGGGGCGGAACACCCGGCCCAACTCGTCGGGCTCTGGATAGACATGGATGATCTTCGGCCCCGGCACCGTTGGATCCAGCAATTCATAGCCGCCGGTGGCAATATCCCCCAGCCGCGCGCCGATCACCAACAGGCAATCGGCCGCCTTTAGCCGCGCGCCCAGCTTGGGGTTCATGCCAACGCCCAAATCGCCAACATAGTGCGCATTCCGGTTATCGAAATGCCCTTGCCGCCGGAACGTCACCGCGACCGGCAGGCCAGAGGCTTCGGCGAACCGTTCTGCATCCCGCGCCGCCTCAGCCGACCAGCTGGAGCCGCCAAGGATCACCAGCGGCCGCTTTGCCGCCGACACCATCGCGCGCACCGCCTCGACCTGCGCCGCACTCACCGCCGCAGGACGCGCTGCGGGGGCCGCCAGATCGGCCACATCCGACGTAGCACTCAGCATATCTTCCGGCAGCGCCAACACCACCGGCCCCGGTCGGCCCGAGGTCGCCACATGGAAGGCGTGGCTGATATATTCGGCCAGCCGGTCGGTCTGATCCACCTCGCAGGCCCATTTCGCCACCGTGCCGAACATGGCGCGATAATCGACCTCTTGGAACGCTTCGCGGTCACGATGCCCGCGCGCGATCTGGCCGACAAACACCACCATCGGCGTCGAATCTTGCTTGGCGATGTGGATGCCAGCAGAGGCATTGGTTGCCCCCGGTCCCCGCGTCACGAACAAAACGCCGGGCTGGCCGGTCAGCTTGCCATAGGCCTCGGCCATCATCGCGGCGCCGCCTTCTTGACGGCACACGATATTCTCAATCCCCGATTGATAAAGCCCATCCAGCGCCGCAAGGAAACTTTCGCCCGGCACCGAAAACACGCGCCGCACCCCCTGAATCGCCAGTTGATCCGCCAATATCTTGCCGCCGTGCCGTTCCATCGTCGCCCCCAAAGGTGTCATTCGCGCCGCTACCCTGCGACAACGCCGGGGCAGGAGCAAGCCGCTCTTGCACCCGCGCGCCTCCGCCTTACAACATCCCCACCAACCGGCTGGAGCGACCATGACCCAACTGAAACTCTTTGGTATCCCCGGCGCGCTCCGCCAAAATTCCACCAATCGCAAACTGCTGGCCGCCGCCCGCCACGCCTTCGGCCCCGCCGACTATGCCGAGGCTGATCTGCGCCTGCCGCTATATGATGGCGATGACGAGGTCCATTCTGGCGTTCCGGCAGCGGTCCAGCACCTCGCCGATCAGATTGCCGCCGCCGATGCCGTCATCATCGCCACCCCCGAATATAACCGCGCCCCGCCGGGCGTGCTGAAAAATGCGCTGGACTGGATCAGCCGCACGCCGGGCCGCCCGTTTCGCGACAAACCGCTGGCGATCATGTCAGTGGCAGATGGCCCCGGCGGCGGCGACCGCTCGCAATACGCGCTGCGCCTGATGCTGGTCTCGTTCCGCCCGGCGCTGGTCAACGGCCCCGAACTGGCGATTCCGTCTGCCTCCACCGCCTTCGATGCTGAAGGCCAGCTCACTTCGGAACGCCACCGCGCCACGCTGGCAGAACTGATGGAGACCCTGCGCGCCGTAGCATCGCGCCGCTGAGCCTTGCGCAATATCCCTGCGATATCCGCTGATAGAGCGGAAATATTGGACAGACCTTAACGTCAGCCATGACGCTGCCGCATAAACGCTGTCGCCGTATCGTAGCACGTTCAATTGGCGCGGCCTCTGACATTTCCGCGCACTTGGTGCACCCGTCGCCGAACTGCGAAACGTTAACAAACGCCGCGGAAGCAGGGCTGAAGACGGCGCCGATAGGGTCGGCATCCTGCACTCGCTTTCCGGCACGATGGCGACTTCTGAAACCACGCCGAAAGACGCCATGCTGACGCTCATTGCCAAGCAGAACATGGCGGGCGGCCTTCTGGGAAAAAAGCTGTGACCTTTGGTAGTCGCCCTAGCCTCCGATTGGTCCTTGTTCGCGGAAAAGGCGCGCGAGGGTGACCTCTGCCGATCACGTCGCGGCGGTGCCCGGCTGCTGGCCCGTGTTAACGGCAAATCAGTGCTGCCGGTCTTCTAGGAACGCGACTCGATCCTGTTCTCCCCTGTGCAGCACGGCGGGCAAAATCCGCGCGTGACGTCTTCGCCACCGGTGCCGCGCACCAGCAGGCGATCCCGGCGGTGGAGTATCCGATAAGCGCCGATGGCGGCTTGGCCAAACGCTGGGTGCTGGATGGCACCGATTACGTCTCGCCGCGTCGCCGGCGCCTATGGACTTCGTGCGCGCGCTGGGTTGCAAGGCTACCGTGGTGCGTCAGGGCAGCGTCCTCGCTAAAGGCACCTCGACTATGTCAGCGCCATGTCCGACGTCATCGGAGTCTCTCTGTGGCGCTGAACACGTTGGAAATCGACACGACCACCCTTCAACATGGCGCGGTGCAGGCGCTCAAATCCGTGTCCTGGCCACAGCGCCGGGGCGGGTGTCAACGGTGTTGGCAAAAGCTCGCTGTTGCGCGCCGTGGTCGGGCGACACTCGATCTCTGGTGGCGCGATCCGCTGGCAGGGGAAAAGCATCGCCGGACTTTTCGCCGCCGGTCGGGCAGCACGGGGCATCACCTAGGTGCCGCCCGGTCGTGAGATTTTCCCGTGCCTCACAGTGCGAGAAAACCTTGAAACGGGCTTCGCCCCCGATCTGGCGGACACCTTTTGCGTGATGGATAGGGAAGAGGTTGTGAGGTCTGGCACCGGCGCCGAAATGTCAGGCCCGGCCGAGCCCGACCTCCGCCGCTGGCATGCAGTCTAAGGAGTTTTGCGGGGTCACTTCGTCAGGGGAAGGCACGAAGCCGCCATTGCTTTGGTCCAAATATCCACTTTTGGGCCCGCAGCCACAGTCCGAGCGCCCCCGTGAAATCGGGTTCAAAAGGGCCCAAGTGTTGCGAAATGCAACACTTGGGCCCTTTTCAATCCTTACTCCGCAGCCCAGCCAGAAATTGCCTTCACTTCCAGGAACTCTTCCAGCCCCCAATGCCCGCCTTCCCGCGCGCGCCCCGAGGCTTTGACCCCTCCAAACGGCGACCCGGCCCCGCGAGATTGGCCGTTCATTTCAACCATCCCCGACCGCAACCGCCGCGCCATCCGGTTCCGCTTGGCCCCGTCCTGAGATTGAACATAATTGGTCAGCCCATAAGGCGTATCATTCGCGATCCGCACCGCATCTTCCTCAGTATCGAACGGGATCATCGACAACACGGGCCCAAAGATCTCCTCCCGCTCGATCGTCATTCCTGGCACCACATCGGCAAATACGGTGGGCCGCACGAAATACCCGCGGTTCAACCCATCCGGCCGCCCTAGGCCCCCGGCGATCAGCCGCGCGCCTTCGTCGATGCCCTTCTGGATCATGCCCTGAATCTTGTCGTACTGCATCTGCGACGACACCGGCCCGATATGATTGCCAGCCTCGTGAGCGGAAGCAACCTTCGTCGCCGCCGCCACCTCGCGCGCAATCTCGATCGCCTGATCGTAGATTGACCGCTCCACCAACATCCGCGTCGGCGCATTACAGCTTTGGCCAGAGTTGTTGAAGCAATGCTGCACCCCGCGCCGCACCGCCTTTTCATCGGCATCGGCAAACACCACGTTGGCGCCCTTGCCGCCCAGTTCCAGACAGACGCGCTTCAGGCTGTCCGCCGCCGCCTTGGAAATCGCGATGCCAGCCCGGGTCGAGCCGGTGAAAGAGATCATCTCGACATCCGGATGCGTCGAAAGCTGGCTGCCAACCCCCATGCCATCGCCGTTGACCATGTTGAAAACACCCGGTGGCAACCCGGCCTCGTCAACAATCTCGGCAAATACCAGCGAGGACAGTGGCGCGATTTCCGACGGTTTCAACACCATGGTGCAGCCCGCCAAAATCGCCGGGATCGCCTTCAGCGTGACCTGATTCATCGGCCAGTTCCACGGCGTGATAAGACCGACAACGCCGATCGGCTCCAACGCGATGCGATCGTTCGGCGCATGGGGCCCAAGCGGCTTGATCCATTCCATCGACTTGAACGCGGTAATGAAATTAGTGATGTGCCAAGTGCCCGAGGTCGTCTGCGACCGCCGCGCCATGTCTATCGGCGCGCCCATCTCCAGACTGATCGCGCGGCTCATATCCTCGGACCGTTTTTCGTAGATCGCGAGGATCTTTTCGACATAAGTCAGCCGTTCCTCTGGGCGCGTTTGCGACCAGCCCAGAAAGGCCGCCTTCGCCGCGGCAACCGCCGCATCGGTGTCCGCGCGGTCACCCAGCGCAATTGTCGCGCAGACCTCTTCGGTCGAGGGGTCCATCACCTCGCAAGTGCGCGTGCTGACGGGCGCAACCCAAGCGCCGTTGATATAGAATTGACGTTCGTGGGACATTGGAAGCCTCCTGGAATTCGGCGCACCCTCGCACCGTATAAACGGTGCATCAAGGGGGGTAAATTGATGCGTGTTGTTGCCGCACGGGGGTGCATCCCGCCAGACAAAGCCCTATCTACTCCGCGACGAGCATAGGTCAAATACGCCAATTCAACGTGAGGACTAACGACATGGGACTGCGCATCAACGACGTCGCGCCGAACTTCACTGCCAACTCGACCGAAGGGCAGATTACGCTGCATGACTGGATCGGCGACAACTACGCCATCCTCTTTTCGCATCCAAAGGATTTCACGCCCGTTTGCACGACGGAGTTCGGTGCCGTGGCGCAACTTGCCGGTGAACTCGCCAAGCGCAACACCAAGGTCATGGGGATTTCGGTCGATAGCGTCGAAGAGCACCTGAAATGGAAGCGTGACATTGAGGCCTTCGCCGGTGTGCCCGCCAATTTCCCGATCATCGACGACACCTCGTTGGCGGTTGCTAAAGCCTACGACATGTTGCCCGCCGACGCCTATCTTCCCGATGGCCGCACGCCTGCCCACTCAGCGACCGTGCGCACGGTGTTTATCATCGGGCCGGACAAGAAAATTCGCCTGACGATGACCTATCCGATGTCGGTTGGCCGGAACTTTGCCGAGGTGCTGCGCGCACTGGACGCGGTCCGTGCCACTGATGGGGTGCCGGTCGCGACGCCTGCGAACTGGGTTCCGGGGCAAGACGTCATCGTGGCGCTGAGCCTTAATGACGAGCAGGCCAAGGCGAAATTCGGCGCCATCGACATCGCGCTGCCGTATCTGCGGTTCGCAAAACTGGTGAAGTAAGGCGCGTAGAAAACGCGTTGCGAAGAGCGGGTGCCGCTCTTCGCAGGCCGAATTCTTATCAGCGTGGCGTCGATATTGACGATTGTCCCACACTTTCAACCGCCGTGCCCCCGTTTGATCCGCCACCCGCATTCAGTGGGAAATCGGGCGCACGATTAGCGCGGATGGCTTGCGCTTCGCGCAACATCTGGACCGCGATCGGCGCATCGATGCCACGGATCAGGTCGAGTGTGATGTCAGAGGATTTTTCTTCCTGCCAGATCGGCGTTTTCTTCAGGAATGGGTAATGCTTTTCGCGCATCGTGAACGCGGGCAGTACGTAGCTTGCCCCTTGCGTTGCGACGGCGGTCAGGATGAACAACTCAACATCCTTCCGGCAGGCGTCGATGCCGACGACGTCAAGCTGTCCAATAAGCTCCGCCCAGACCCTGCGTACAAAGCGCGCCTCGGGGATGATGAGGTTTCGCATCAGATATTCAAGACGCACCGCAGGCAGCGTCGCCAAATCGGTATCAAGATGGGCGATGTCGCAGGTCTGTGCGTGACTGAACCCATGTTTTAACACCCATTGCGTAAGGCCAATCTCACCCCGAGATACCGTTCGTTTCTTGACGTTTGACAGGCGGAACCTCTGCCAGAATTTCAGGAACGCAGGGTGGGACGTAATCGTATTGGCGTAGCCAAGCGCGAACGAGCAGTAGTGAAACCGCCGCCGATTGACCGAGTAATCCCAACGCATCTTGTTGTAGCGGTCCGCCGGAACCTTGGTCACGCAATAGTTTGACACGGCGGCGCCAAGGTCAGTGCCGAGAGCCTCCATCTGAGCAAGCCAGTCCCCGGTGCCGGGGAGGGGAAACCAGTTGGAGTCGTTGAGTAGGACCAGACGCTCAAGCTTGGGAAGCTTTTGGGCAATCGACAATACGCCGTCGCGATAGCCGCCGAAGTCATAGCCGAAATTCTCGCGTTCGATGTAGCGCCAGCAGCGGTCCAGAACGATTGCGCGATCAGCATCGGATAGCGGCACGTTGGAAACGACAAGTGGCGCATAGCCCGCGTTTTGAAGGTAATCGAGCGCCCAGAGGTGCGAGGCGAGAACGCCAGAGGACGGAAAGATCAGATAGATCGCAATTCGAGGAGTCTCGGCGACCTTGCCGTCAAATTCCTTTTTCTTGCGCGCCAGAACCAGATCGTAATACGGGCGCGCCAGCAGGTAGGACGTGATGAATTCCGGCGACCCGGTAATCTGTCGACCCAGACGTCGAAGTTCCCGTTTCAAGACATATGAAAGGGGTCTGCCCATCACGCTCTGCCACCAACAATTTCTGCTGGAGGTTCGTTATCAGAGTGGAGTCTTGGTGCCAACCCGCGACGGTTTGCGTGCGCTTAGCACGCCGCGAAGAAAGGCCCATTGTTTCGCCCGCTTGCGCGCCGACAGCAGGAGGACGGGCGAGGCGAGTTGCGCCAGCGCCGAGGCTACTGACGTTAGGAACGGTGCGGGGCGTGCATGTTTGCGCATGGTGTAAACCCGGCTCCGCCCCATGTGCCACGCCTTCAGCGCGGCGATTTCTGGGCTGCGCACCGAGGATTGTCCTGCAAGATGCTGCACCAGAGCGCCCCGGACGAACATGATCGGCCCCCGCTCGGCGCGGAGGCGGCGGCTGAGGTCGTCGTCTTCGTGATACAGAAAGATCGCCGGGTCAAAGCCGCCAACCGCGTCGAAGTCCACGCGCCGCACGAAAAGTGCGGCACCCGATAGCACCGTTACCTCGGTATCGGAGGTCGGCCATCCCCGCGCCATGCGTTCGGCGCGCCGCATCAGGTGGCTGTGGCGCTTGAAACTGGCGCTTCCGTCGGCTTCAGCGATACGCGGATTCATCGCAGAGGCCCTGGGAAAACGTTCGGCGGCCGCGACCAGTTCGATCAGCGTGTCAGGCGCCAAAGTGGCGTCTGGATTGAGAAACAGCAGGAATTCGGTGTCGGCAACCGCCGCGCCTTGGTTGCAAGCGACGCCAAAGCCCAGATTCTTGGGATTGGCAATGAGGCGTGCGCCGTGGTGATCGGCGAGGGCCGCCGTTTCAGCGGCTTGCGTTGTAGAGTTGTCGACTATCACCACCTGTGCACCAGCGGGCACGGATGCAAGCATGGCGGGCAGAACGGCCATGCTGTTAAAGGTCACCGAAATGATGGTGACACGCGCATTCGGGGACTGATCGGGCATTCTGGCTCCGGCAAAGGTCAAAATGGAAAGCCCGGACACTGAAGTGCCCGGGCAATCTTGTGTCATCGCACGCGGCGGATCAAGCCTCGGCGTCGGCCTTGGCTTCAGAGATTTCTTCGCCCGTTTCCTGATCGACCATCTTCATGCCAAGGCGAACCTTGCCGCGATCGTCGAAGCCGAGAAGTTTCACTTTCACTTCCTGACCTTCCTTCAGATACTCGTTCGGGTGGTTCAGGCGCTTGTTGGCGATCTGGCTGACATGCACCAGACCATCGCGCTTGCCGAAGAAGTTCACGAAGGCGCCGAAATCGACCAGCTTCACGACGCGGCCAGTGTAGACGCGGCCCTCTTCCGGCTCTGCCACGATCGACCAGATCATGTCATAGGCCTTCTTGATCGACTCGGCATTGTTCGACGCGATCTTGATGATGCCGTCGTCGTTGATGTCGACCTTGGCGCCCGACACTTCGACGATCTCGCGGATGACCTTGCCGCCCGACCCGATCACTTCACGGATCTTGTCGGTCGGAACCTGCATCGTCTCGATCTTCGGCGCATACTGGCTGAACGCCTGCGCCTTGGTCAGGGCTTTCGCCATCTCTCCCAGAATGTGCAGACGGCCGTCTTTGGCTTGCGCCAGCGCCTGCTCCATGATCGCGGGCGTGATGCCTGCAACCTTGATATCCATCTGCAGCGAGGTGATGCCGTTTTCGGTTCCAGCCACCTTGAAGTCCATGTCGCCGAGGTGATCCTCGTCGCCAAGGATGTCGGTCAGCACGGCATATTTGCCGTCGTCTTCAAGGATCAGACCCATCGCGACGCCAGCCACCGGAGCTTTCAGCGGAACGCCCGCATCCATCATCGACAGCGAACCACCGCACACCGACGCCATCGAGGACGAGCCGTTGGACTCGGTGATCTCGGACACAACGCGAATGGTGTAGGGGAAGTCGGTTGCCGCCGGCAGAACCGCCTGAAGCGCGCGCCATGCCAGTTTGCCGTGGCCGATTTCGCGACGACCGGGCGAGCCGACACGACCCACTTCGCCGACCGAGTAGGGCGGGAAGTTGTAGTGCAGCAGGAAGTTGGAACGCGAGTTGCCGTGCAGCGCGTCGATGATCTGCTCATCTTCACCGGTGCCCAGCGTGGTCACGACCAGCGCCTGCGTTTCGCCACGGGTGAACAGCGACGAGCCGTGGGTGCGCGGCAGGATGCCGGTTTCCGACACGATCGGACGCACGGTCTTGTTGTCACGCCCGTCGATACGTGCGCCACCGTTGATGATGTCGCCGCGCAGGATCGATGATTCCAGCTTTTTAATCGCAGAGCCGAGGTTCGCATCGGCAAGGTCTTCCTCGCTCAGCGCGCCCTTGATGGCGTCAACGGCGGCAGAGATTGCATTGGTGCGCTCTTGCTTGTCCTTGATCGCGAAGGCGGCGCGCATCTGCGTTTCCCCGGCGGTTTTCACCTTGGCGAACAGCGCCGAATAGTCGGGAGCCTGGAAGTCAAAGGGCTCTTTCGCACAGTCTTCCGCGAAGTCGATGATCAGGTCGATCACCGGCTGCATCGCGTCATGGCCGAACTTCACTGCGCCCAGCATCTCTGCTTCGGACAACTCGTATGCCTCGGATTCCACCATCATCACGGCGTCTTTGGTGCCGGCAATGACCAGATCCAGCCGCTGCTCGGGGTTTTCGCGCAGTTTCTGCATGTCGTCGACGTCGGGGTTCAGCACGTATTCGCCGTTGGAGAAGCCAACGCGCGCCGCACCGATCGGGCCCATGAACGGCACGCCGGAAATCGTCAGCGCGGCAGATGCCGCGATCATCGCAAGGATGTCGGGTTCGTTAACCAGATCGTGCGACAGCACGGTGCACATCACCAGCACTTCGTTCTTGAAGCCCGGGACAAACAGCGGGCGGCAGGGACGGTCGATCAGACGCGAGGTCAGCGTCTCTTTCTCCGACGGACGCGCTTCACGCTTGAAAAAGCCGCCGGGAACTTTGCCCGCGGCGTAGTATTTCTCTTGGTAGTGGACGGTCAGCGGGAAGAAGTCCTGCCCCGGCTTCGCGGATTTCGCGAAGGTGACGTTGGCCATGACCGAGGTCTCGCCCAAAGTGGCGATGACCGAGCCGTCGGCCTGACGGGCAACCTTGCCCGATTCAAGGGTCAGCGTTTCGCCGCCCCATTCGATAGATTTCTTGGTGACGTTGAACATGTCATTTCCTAGCTTGGCCGAGGGACCCTCCCCCAGCCCTGATTGCGTACGGGCCGCATTGCCCGTGGTTCCTTCTCTTTCCTCCTGCCGTCCCCATGGAGCCCGGTGGGGTGGCCATCATCGCGGGCTTACCCGCAATCCGAAAAGAAGACGCGCCCAAAGCCGTGGCTTGAGGCGCGTCCTTTGGTCAGCGGCGCAGGGCCAAACGCTCGATAAGCGAGGCGTAGCGGCCTTCGTCCTTGCCCTTGAGATAGTCCAGCAACTTACGACGCTGTGCGACCATCATCAGAAGCCCACGGCGGGAATGGTTATCCTTTTTGTGGGCTTTGAAGTGTTCGGTCAGCGTAGCAATCCGCGAGCTGAGGATAGCGACCTGAACTTCGGGCGAACCGGTGTCGCCTTCCTTGGTCGCATATTCCTTGATGACGCGGGCTTTCTCTTCGACGGTAATCGACATCGGGGTCTCCTTTTCAAAGGGGTGATGGCGCAGGCCGGGATGTCGTCCAGCAGGGCCCGTGGAGTATCAGCCAAGTGCGGCGGATGCGCGCGTATAGGGGAAAAACCCTAAAAAGGAAAGAAAGAAATCTGGTGCGGTCTCCCGCGCCTCTTAGGCGCGCGCGCGCCCATCGCACTGTCAAATCGGCACAGTTTTCGTGTGGGCTCAAACCCAGAACATCGCGCCGCAGTGCCATTATTATGCCACGATCAAATAATATAATCGTTGAATAACAAATAGTTAACCTGAAATATGGTTAATGGTTCTGCCCAGGGGTGGGCGTGGTGTGGAGTGTGGGAAAATGCTGGCGCTATTGGGGCTGATGGGTGTGGTGATGGTTGGGACGCTTTTCGAAGGGTCATCTTCGACGGCCGATCACGAAAGCGATGGCTCGACGAATGCGAGCGACCCGAGCGGTTCGGGTGACGCCACGCAGGATGCCGGAACAACGGCGTCGATCGAGGATTTTATGCATTTGACGGATGATCCCCTTGCGGCAAGCAATCTGTCGCATTCGGCGGATGATAGCGGTGCGGCGCCCGACGCCGGACACGAGGACAGCGCAGCGGTTGGTCACGATCCGTCGAGCGCCACTACACACGCGCAGGACGTATCCGATCATACAGCCTCCGCGGATGCGCCCCATGACCAGAGCAGCGCGCATGCAGGACCTTCCGTCACCGGCAGCGGCACACTTGGCCCAACCGATCCAAGCCAGACTTTTGGTGCCCCCGGCCCGAGCACAGAGGGCGGCGGCACCTTGCATCCCGTTGATCCCGCGCTGCCGACGGTTTCACCTGCGAACAGCACCAATACGGCGCCTTTGCAGCCGACAGACCCCGCACAGCAGACGACCTCTGGTTTCAACGCTTGCGAGCCGGTGCTGGAGCCGGTCGACCCGTCGCTTCCAACCGGCGGCATTGATAGCAGTTCCGGTGCGACGGCGCTTGCTCCGACCGATCCCTCGCAAACCTTTGGCGATACCCATACCGACGATCCCAACGCCCCCGACCATGCCCCGTCAGAGCCCCAGTCGCTGGAGGGCGCCGATTCCGTGACGGGTGGTGGGGGCAACGATGCAATATCAGGCCATTTCGGCAATGATGCGCTCAATGGCGGCGCAGGGGCGGACACCATCCACGGCGACGGCGGCGACGATGCGTTGCGCGGGGCAGGGGGGCATGACGAACTGCACGGCGATGCTGGAAATGATCACCTTTTCGGCGGGCGTGGAAACGATACCCTTGCCGGGCATGAGGGTGACGACATCCTGCATGGCGGCGCCGGAAGGGACAGTCTGCTGGGCGGTGAGGGCGATGATACCCTGCATGGCGGTGCAGGCGACGATGCGTTGCAGGGCAACGCCGGCAATGATGTTTTGGCGGCTGGCGCGGGGCACGACACGCTTTTCGGTGGCGATGGCAGCGACAGGTTGGACGGTGTGACCCATGATGGTACAGGCCCGGGTGGCGCGGATTATCTCAATGGCGGCGCGGGGGACGATTCCCTGCTCATCGGGACCGGCGACCATGCCAGCGGTGGTGACGGGGCCGACACCTTCCAGCTTGGCGATTGGATCGCGCCCGGCGATACGGCGAGCATCCATGATTTTGACGGCGCCACCGACCGAATTTTGGTGGAATACGATCCCGCCGCCCATCCCAACCCCGTCCTAACGATCGAGCCGGGGGGCCGTGATGGTTCGGTCTATGTCACGCTCGACGGTGAACATCTCGCGCAGGTGATCGGCGGGCACGGGTTGACGACGTCGTCCATCGATCTGGTGGCGGGGCTGTCAGGTTGAGGTCATTCCAAAAAACGGAAGGTAGCCGGCAAGAACGGCCTCAGGATTTTCCTCCATCATGAAATGCCCGCTGTTGCACGAGGCATCAGTGACGGTCTCGGCCCAGTCCTTCCAGATCGCGCCGGGCCTGCCGGTACGTGACGGGAATCCTCCATTTGCCCACAGGAAATGCAGCGGTGCCCTGATGCGGTTCCCTGCGCTGCGGTCTGCCTGGTCTGCGGCACGGTCGAACGTCGCACCGGCGCGATAATCGGCGCACATCGCGGCGATGCGGGCCGGATCGCGGGACTGTGCGCGGTAACTTTCCAGCGACTCTGCCGGGAAGGGGGTCAGCGATTTTTCCAGTGTCCAGCTTTGCAGGGTCCAGTCGATGTAGGCAACAGGGTCCGCGTTGATCATCCGCTCGGGCAACGGGGCAGGCTGTGCGAGGAAGGTCCAGTGATAGGCCGCCATACCAAGATCCGCGTTCCAGTTCGCCCAATATTCGGCCGTTGGCAGGATTTCGAGGATGCCCAGCTTCGTCACCCGCTCTGGCATGTCGAGCGCCAGTCGGTAGGCAACCCGAGCGCCACGGTCGTGGCCAAGGATGGCGGCGCGGTCGATGCCGAGGCTGTCCATCAAGGCCGCAATATCCTGCGCCATTGTCCGCTTGGAATAAACCGAATGCGCGGCATCGTCAGCGGGCGCGTCGCTTTCGCCATATCCGCGCAGATCCGGGATGATGACGCGGAAATGTCGCGCGAATTCGGGTGCGACAAGGGCCCAGGTCATGCCGTTTTGCGGGTAGCCGTGCAGCAGGACCAACGGCGCGCCCTTGCCTGCCATCTGCACCGAAAGGGTGATCCCATTCGCCGCGATCCGGTGGCGGGTGAAGCCTGATATGGTGGGCATGGAGCCTCCTTACGGCCAAAGTTCGGGTTGGCGATCGTAGCTGATATACAGCGGATGCTTGGGTTGACCGGCTTGGGTCAGGCCAAGGTGATAGAGCGGAAGGCCGGTTGCCCGCAGCAGCGCCTCCATCTTGGCCCCGCGATCAAGGTGGGCACCGTGGCTGCCCCAAGCACAGACGATGCGGTCGGCCCAGCGGGTGCTGTCGAGGATGGCGGCATCGTTTTCCGGCCCGACCGGATCCGCCGCCGCGCGCATCTTCTTGGGGTCGGTGTCGCGCCAGGCGAAGATATTGCAGACCCGGAAGGCGCCAAATCCAAGCGCCCGCGCCCGCCTTTCGCAACGCTCTACCGTGGGGTCATTTTGAACCTCCGTCGCGGTGGAGGGGTTCAGCATTATGAAAAGCGCGCGTTTTCCGGTTGTGTCCCAGATTCGGGTCAGCAGGTAGCGATAGCGTTCGCAATCCGAATAGACGGCGGTTGAGGGGGCGTCGCCTTTGGTGTGGGTTCGGGTGATCATCGGGGAATCTTGGCGGCTTCCGGAGGGGGGCGCAAGCGGGGAATTTTGGTGGGAAGAGGGATGAAATGGGGGTATTGCGCTGTGCAGCACTTGGATAAGTTATTGATTGAAAAAGAAAGTGAAAATTTTTTAACCGAATTCTAACCCCTTGAAACGCCGTTGGTTTTGGGTGGTGACGTGGTGCTGATCGTCGCTCAGGCCGAGGAACGGAGGCAATGCGGGACTTTGCTGTCCTTACGGTGTATCGTCCAGCAAGTAGCTATGGGCCACAGGACAAGGAACCGCCGATGCCTATGCCATGGACCTATCGCCATGCGTCGAAGGAATGGCGCGCGATCTTGGACGATCTGAAAGAGCGCATGGGTCTTGTTTCGGACAACACGGCCTATACCGCGTTGGATGGTGTGTTGCAGGTGTTTCGCTGCCGCCTCACCGCGCAGCAAGGGTTGGATTTTGCGACGGTTCTGCCTTCGATCCCACGGGCGATTTTTGTCGCCGGGTGGCAGATTGCCGATCAGCCCTTGCCGTTTGGGGACCGGACCGCGCTGACGCGGGACGTCAAAGCGGTTCGGCAAAACCATAATCTGACGCCGGATAATGCCATTGAGGCGGTGGCCTCGACCCTTCGCCGTTACACTGACAAAGCAGATTTGGAGCGAGTTCTGGCGCGTTTGCCGGAGGGTGCGGTTCAGTTCTGGTATGTCGATGTTGCAGATCCGCGAGAGATCGAGCCGAGGATCTTTTGAGCGCGCGGCCCTGTGTTGCGCTATCCTCCATGGGCGCCAACTTGCCCTTGGCCGCACTTTGCGCGACCAATGAGGCCCGCGGCAGGCCTTGAGAAATGAGTATTTAGGCCAAGAAGATGTCAGGAGGCGTTGACAGGTGGTGCGTGGGGGTTTCAGGGTTTGAGCCATGAACCAGAGACCTGATATCCATGATCGACTCGCGGCGTCGCTGAAGGCGGCGCGACGTTCCAAGGGGTTGAGCCTTGATGCGGTGGCGAAGCTTTCGGGGGTCAGCCGCTCGATGGTCAGCCAGATTGAGCGGGGCGAGTCGAGCCCGACGGTGGCGACGCTGTGGAACCTGACGCAGGCGTTGCAGGTGGATTTCGCGGGGCTTCTGGAGGGGCGCGAGGCACCGGGGATCGAGGTGATCCGGGCGGGGGCGGCGCCGACTATTGCGGGGCGCGGCACCGGCGTGCGTATCCGCATCCTGAGCGCGCCCGAGGCGGCAGGGGAGCATGAGGTCTATGATCTGTCCTTTGCCGCCGGTGGTGCGTTGGTCAGCGAGCCGCATTCGCCTGGTTGCCGCGAGCATCTGACAGTGATCGAGGGGCATCTTTCGGTGCGGTCGGGCGAGGATGAAAGCGACCTCGGCCCCGGGGATACGGCGCGCTATGCCGCCGACCGGCCGCATGAGATCCGGGCTGAGGGTGCTGCCCGGGCGTTGTTGATTGTGCAGAACAGTTAAGGTGGAAATCCGTAATGACGGACGGTGATCCGCTATCTTGACGAATGGCGGGCTTGCTGGCATCATATCCGTCAAAACGGAGATTTGTCTGTCATGGTGGAATTGCGAGATCGGGCCGGGTTTCTGGCACATCTGACGGCCGAACTGGCCGGGATAGAGGCCGAGGGGCTGATGAAGCGCGAGCGGCTGATCGTGTCGCCGCAGGGCGGGCGCATTTCGGTTGAGGTTGGCGGCACGCGGCATGACCGCGTAGTGAACCTGTGCGCCAACAACTATCTTGGGCTGGCCGATCACCCGGCGCTGATCGCGGCGGCGAAAGGCGCGATGGACGATCACGGCTATGGCATGGCCTCGGTCCGGTTCATCTGCGGCACGCAGGATTTGCATCGGGAACTGGAGGCGAGGATTGCGCGGTTTCTGGGCAAAGACGATTCAATCCTGTTCGCGGCGTGCTTTGACGCGAATGGCGGGCTGTTCGAGCCATTGCTGGGGCCAGAGGACGCGGTGATTTCGGATGCGCTGAACCATGCCTCGATCATCGACGGCATAAGGTTGTGCAAGGCGAAGCGCTATCGCTATGCAAATTCCGACATGGGCGATCTGGAGGCGCAGTTGCAGAGGGCCCGTGCCGATGGCGCGCGGTTCATCCTGATCGCGACGGATGGCGTGTTCTCGATGGACGGGTTTCTGGCGAAGCTGCCAGAGATCACCGCGCTGGCCGAACGCTATGGCGCGCTGGTGATGGTGGATGATTGCCATGCCACGGGGTTCATGGGGCCAGAGGGGCGCGGAACGCCGGCGCATTTTGGGGTGTCGGTGGATATCCTGACCGGCACGCTGGGCAAAGCTCTGGGCGGTGCCTTGGGCGGCTATGTCGCGGGACCGCAGGCGGTGATTGACCTGCTGCGGCAGCGGGCGCGGCCCTATCTGTTTTCCAACGCTTTGCCGCCTGCGGTGGTGGCGGCGGGGCTGGCGGCGATTGACCTGGTTGCGGGCGCGGATGCTCTGCGCGCGACGTTGTTTGCGAACACCGCCTATTGGCGCGCGGGGCTGGAGGCGGCAGGGTTCCGGCTGCAACCGGGTGGGCATCCGATTGTGCCGGTGATGTTGGGCGATGCGGTGCTGGCGCAGCGGATGGCGGCGGAGCTGTTCGCGCGGGGAGTCTATGTGGCCGGGTTCTTTTTCCCGGTGGTGCCAAAGGGGCAAGCGCGGATTCGCACTCAGATGAACGCGGCGCTGACGCGGGACGATCTGGATTTCGCGCTGGCTGCCTTTGAGGCGGCGGGCAAAACTGTGGGGGCGATCTGATGTCGAACGAGATGAAGGCGCTGGTCAAGGCCAAGGCAGAGCCCGGACTGTGGATGGAGCGGCGCCCGGTGCCAGAGATCGGGCCGGATGATGTGCTGATCCGCATCCGCAAGACCGGGATCTGCGGCACGGATATCCATATCTGGAACTGGGATGACTGGGCGGCGCGGACGGTGCCGGTGCCGCTGGTCACCGGGCACGAATTCGCGGGCGAGATCGTGGAGTTGGGGCGCAATGTCGAGGGGTTGGTGATCGGGCAGCGATGCTCGGGCGAGGGGCATTTGATTGGCAAAATGAGCCGTCAAAGTCGGGCGGGGAAGTTCCACCTCGACCCGGCGACGCGGGGGATCGGGGTGAATGAGCCGGGCGCCTTTGCGGAATACTTGCGCTTGCCCGCGTTCAACGTGGTGCCGTTGCCCGAGGATATCGACGACGAGATTGGGGCGATCCTCGACCCGCTGGGGAACGCGGTGCATACGGCGCTTAGCTTCGATCTGGTGGGCGAGGATGTGCTGATTACCGGGGCGGGACCGATTGGCATCATGGCGGCGGCAGTGGCGCGGCATGTCGGCGCGCGTCATGTGGTGATCACCGACGTCAACCCGGCGCGGTTGGCGCTGGCGGCAGAGGTGGCCGACGTGGTGCCGGTCAACGTGGCGAGTGAGGATCTGCGCACGGTAATGGCGCGACTGAAGATGACCGAAGGCTTTGACGTCGGCATGGAGATGTCGGGCAATCAGGCGGCGCTTGATCAGATGGTTGAGGCTTTGGTGATGGGTGGACGCATAGCTCTGCTAGGCATCCCGCCGGGGAAATCGCCGGTGGATTGGAGCCGGATCGTGTTCAAGGCGATCACCATCAAGGGCGTCTATGGCCGCGAGATTTTCGAGACCTGGTATAAGATGATCGCGATGCTGCAAAACGGGCTGGATATCCGCAAGGTCATCACGCACCGCTTTCCGGTTGACCAGTTTCAGGACGGCTTTGCCGCGATGCGATCGGGGCAAAGCGGGAAGGTTGTGCTCGACTGGGGCTAAGCCTCTTGTCGTGTGTCCAGGTGATTTCTTTTTGGCAAAAATACTCCGGGGGTCCGGGGGCAGCGCCCCCGGCCATCGCCGCCGCGCGGAGCAGTTTTATTGGTTGAAAACGCGGCTGGGATGCAATTCTCCGGCTTTGTAGATGCCGACCGCGATGGCTTTGCCCTGATAGCTTGCCCATGCCTCATCCCCGAATGCGACATCAGAGGCGATGACCATACCGGGGTTGCCGTTTTTAAGCCGCGCGGCGCCCTCGGGGGTGCAACGCAGTTCCGGCAGGTCGGCGAGGCCAATTTCCAGCGGGTGCAGAAAGGCGTCCAGCGCCTCGGTCTTGGCGAGTTCGTCGATCTGCGCAAGGCTGATGCCTTTGTCCGCGTCAAATGGGCCGGACCAGATGCGGCGCAAGTGGTGGACATGGCCGAGGCAGCCAAGCACCTGTCCCAGATCGCGCGCGATGGAGCGGACGTAGCCGCCTTTCCCGCAGACCATTTCCAGTTCGACATGATCGGCGTCGGGGCGTGAGAGGACCGTGAGGCTTTCGACCCAAAGGGGGCGCGCCGCGATCTCGACCGCTTCGCCTTCGCGGGCGAGGTCATAGGCGCGCTCGCCGTCGATTTTCACGGCGGAGAATTGCGGCGGGGTTTGCAGGATCTCGCCGCGGAAGGCGGACAGCGCGGCCTCTATCGCGGCATCGGTCGGGCGCGCGTCAGAGGTTTCAATCACCGTGCCTTCGGCATCGTCGGTGGTTGTGGCCGCGCCGAAAGTCACAAGAAAGCGGTAACATTTCAGCGCGTCGGTGATGAAGGGCACGGTCTTGGTTGCCTCACCCAAGGCCACAGCCAGCACGCCGGTTGCGGCGGGGTCGAGAGTGCCCGCGTGGCCCGCCTTTTGCGCGTCAAACGCCCAGCGGACCTTGTTGACGACCGAAGTCGAGGTGATGCCCGCCGGTTTATCGACGACCAGCCAGCCCGATACCTCGCGTCCCTTGCGCTTGCGTGCCATGCAGCCCCCGTAAATCCGATGAATTGCGAAGCCCGCCTGCTACTCGGTGGGGGGCTTGGCGTCAACTGTGGTGCCGACCAGCGGGCCGAGGGGGAGGCCAACATCCTCTCGGTGCAGGTCGGGCGCGTCGAGGCGCGAGATGGAGCCGTCGAAGTAAAGCGCGTTGGGGGTGTGGAGTTGATCGCGGAACACTCGCGCGAAGGCTTTGAACGAGACGGGCGCGTTGGAGATCAGGAAATACGCGGTTTTGCCATCCGCGCTGACGCCGACGCCATTGCGGATATAGGTCGATGCGGCGGTGTCGAGGAAGCGGGGGTGCAGCGCGCCGTCAATCACCAGCATCGGGCCGGATTGGGTGGCGTAACGGCAGGTGGGCGGATGGGCGGCAAAGGCACGTGTTTCGATGACGGAGTAGCGTGCGGTCCCTATGCAGAACACGCCGTTGGGCTGCATGCCGAAGTTCCCGTGGCTTGCGCCAACAACCAGCGGGGCGGCTTGCACGCCGTCAAGGATCAGCAAACCCACCGGCGCGCGGTTGGGGTGGAACATGCCGGCGTTCGTGGCGAAGCCAATCTGGCGGTGGTCTTTGGCGAGCAGCGCGCTTAGCCGTTGGAAGGTGCCCAGCGGCAGGCCATCGTCGCCCATATGCCAAAGGCGCAGGTCGTCGTGGCCGATTTGCGTTGTGCAGAGCGTGTAGGGGGTGGCGTCGAATGTGGTGTCGCGGCAGGTCGCGCGCGCAGCAATGGGAAGCAGCGCGGCGAGGACCAGGGCGGCGAGGTTAATCCTCGGACGCATCGTCGTCTGGCGCGGCGATGTCGCGCTGCACGGTCTCGTCGCTGAACAGGCGGCGGGTTTCGTCGAGACGGTCGAAGGTCTCGTCGATCTCGAAGCGCAGCTCGGGCGTGAATTTCAGCGTCATGGCCTTGCCGACAAGATGGCGCAATTCACCCTTGTTGCGGCGAAGGGCAAGCAGCGCCTCGACTTTCAGCAGGCCGCCAAGGGGCAGGACATAGGCGGTGGCGACCTTGAGGTCGGTGGACATGCTGACCTCTCCCACCGTGATCGAGATGCGGTTGAGGTCGGGATCGTGGATGTCGCCACGCGACAGCACGTCCGAAAGGGTGCGCCGGATCAGTTCGCCTACGCGGAGCTGACGCTGCTTGGGGCCGGAGCCCATAGGGGATCGATTGGTTGCCATGCGCCTCAAATAGGGCATGTGACGGCGGCAAGCAACCGAGGCTTTGCCAAGGCGGGCGCAAGCGGGTAAAGACAGGCGCGAATTGCGGGGAGTGTGGTGATGTCGAACGTGCCGGGGATCGTTGTGACGGGGGCGTCGGGCCGTATGGGGCAGACGCTGGTGCGCCTGATCGCGGCAAGTGACCGGATGCGGCTGGTCGGCTGTGTCGAACGGGAGGGCCACGCTTGGGTTGGCCGCGATATTGGCGCGGCGATGGGTGGCGCGGATTTGGGCGTCACGGTGACGGATGACGCGCTGGAGGCATTCGCCAAGGCGCAAGCGGTGATCGACTTCACCTCGCCCGAGGCGTCGCTGGGGTTTGCCGCATTGGCGGCGCAGGCGCGCGCGGTGCATGTGATTGGCACCACGGGGTTTACCGATGCGCAGATCGCACGGCTGGAACCGGCGTCGCGTCATGCGGTGATTATCCGCGCCGGGAATATGAGCCTTGGCGTGAACCTGCTGGTGCAGCTGACGCGCAAGGTGGCGGAAGCGCTGGATGCGGATTTCGACATTGAGATCGTCGAGGCGCATCACCGCATGAAGGTCGATGCCCCCTCTGGCACTGCGTTGATGCTGGGCCAGGCTGCGGCGGAAGGGCGCGGCGTGTCGCTTGCCGAAGTGTCAGATCGCGGGCGCGATGGCATCACCGGGGCGCGCAAGCGTGGCGACATCGGGTTTTCCGCGATCCGTGGTGGCGACATCGTGGGCGAGCATGACGTGATCTTTGCCGCCGATGGCGAGCGGATCATTCTGCGCCATGTCGCCACCGACCGGGCCATTTTTGCGCGCGGCGCGCTAAAGGCGGCGCTGTGGGGGCAGGACAAACGGCCGGGGCAGTACTCGATGCTGGACGTTTTGGGGATCTGAGCGCTCTTGCTTGCTTTGGTCAAAATATCCCCCGCGGAGCGGGTGCGGCGGACCGCAGGTGCCTCCGGCGGGGATATTTTGACCAAAGCAATTGCATGGCGTCAGAAATCGACGGCGATGCCCTTTTTCTCCCAATCGCCATAGCGAACGGGTTCGGGGCCATCGCGACCGCCGAGTTCGGGGGGCAGGTCCGGTTTGGTGGCCTTGCGGCGCGCCTCTGCCTCTGCCAGCGCGCGCTGAGCGGCGGGCGGGAGGTCTGGTTTTGCGGAGTCTGGCATTGGCAGGGTTCCTTGTGCAGGATGGGACCTTGATATACGTGCGCGGGCTGGCGGGGCAAGGGCCGCGCGGAAATCGGAGGCGGGACTTTGGCAGGATCAACAGGCGCTGCGGGATTGGTTCCGCGTCGGGCGGCGGTAGCGTTGTTGGATCTGGTGCTGGGCGAGGGGCGGACGCTGGCCGAGGTTCTGGCCGATCTTGCCGGACCGCTGAGCGCGATTGATCCGGGCGAGCGGGCGCGGGCGCAGAGGTTGACGCTGACCACGCTGCGCCACGTCGAGCGGGCTGACAAATTTCTGGGCAAGCATCTGCGCAAAGCGCCGCCGGTAACGGTGAAGAATGCGATGCGGTTGGCCGTGGTCGAGGTTTTCGTCGATGGCGCGGCGGCACATGGGGCGGTGAATGCCGCCGTTGATCTGGTGCGTCAGGGCCGCAAAATCGCGCCGATGAGCGGCTTGGTGAACGCAGTGCTACGCAAAGTAGTAGCCGAGATGCCAGAGGATTGGGCGAAGCTGCCGCCGCAACGGATGCCGATGTGGCTCCGCAAGCCCTTGGTGAACCGCTGGGGCCGCGACGTGGTCAGCGTTATCGAGGCGGTGCAGATGGTGGCGCCTCCGTTGGACCTGACCCTGCGTGATGGGGACGAGGCGGTGCAGTGGGCGGAGGCGTTGGAAGCCGAAGTGCTGCCGTGTGGTAGCCTGCGGCGGCGCGTGGTGGGGCAGGTGTCGGACCTTCCCGGCTACGCGGAGGGCGCGTGGTGGGTGCAGGATGCCGCCGCCGCGCTGCCGGTGCGGGTTTTGGCGCCAGTTGCCGGCGCGCGGGTGTTGGATTTGTGCGCGGCGCCGGGGGGCAAGACGTTGCAATTGGCCGCTGCCGGGGCGGCTGTGACGGCGCTGGATATTTCCGGTGTGCGGATGGCGCGGGTTGCGGAGAATCTTGCACGCTGTCGGCTAACGGCCGAGCTGGTGGTGGCGGATGCGCTGCATTGGCAGGCGGATGCGCCCTATGATTCGGTTTTGCTGGATGCGCCGTGTTCCGCTACCGGAACCGTGCGGCGGCACCCTGATTTGCCCTTTGTGAAGGACGGATCAGAGCTTGCCGGTCTGGTCGAGTTGCAGGCGCGCTTGATTGACAGTGCGTTGGCGATGCTGAAGCCGGGGGGTGTGCTGGTTTATTGTACCTGCTCGCTGCTGCCAGACGAGGGCGAGGCTCAGGTAAGCGCGGCGTTGGAGCGGCACCAGGGGTTGCAGGTGGACGTGCCAGAGGCTGCCGGAATCGAAGCGGCGTGGCGCACGAAAGACGGTGGCCTGCGGTTGCGCCCGGATTTCTGGGCAGAGCGGGGCGGCATGGACGGGTTCTACATCGCGCGGTTGCGTAAGGCGGGGTGACCCCGGGCTTTTCTGCGGTGACAGCGCACTCCCCCGCCGCTATGGTCTCCCGCGAGGCGTGAAGCGGCCAAGGGCAGAAACGGCACAGACCCGAAAGATGGCGAAACGAGGCATGGCAGGCGGTTCCCAAAGCGAAGGCTGGGCGTCGCGCAGGGCGCGGTTGATGAACCGGGTCGTGGCGTGGCGCAGCACGCATGCGCGGGCGGCGACCGGGTTTGCCTCGCAGCCAGAGCCGCGCACGATTGGCACTTTCGCGCGCGGACGGCAGTTGATTGCCGGGAATTTCCTGTTTTCGGGTTTTCTGATCGAGGGGCCGGGCGTGAAGATCTGGGATCTGCCGATGCCCGATCCGAGTTTCGAGGAAACCATTCACGGATTTGGCTGGCTCGACGATCTGGCGGCGGTAGGCGACAGCGCGGCGCGTGTCCGCGCGCAAGAGTGGGTGTTCGACTGGATCGCGCGCTTTGGGCGTGGGCGCGGGCCGGGCTGGGTGCCGGACCTGACCGGACGGCGGCTGATCCGTTGGATCAATCACGCGCTGTTCCTGTTGTCGGGGCAAGAACGGGCGGCGGCGGACAGCTATTTCCTGAGCCTTGGCCAGCAGACGAATTTTCTGGCGAAGCGGTGGCAGGCGGCCTCGCCGGGATTGGCGCGGTTCGAGGCGCTGACCGGGTTGATTTATGCGGGCCTCTCGCTGACCGGGACGGAGCGGCATGTGAATGGCGCTGTGGCGGCGCTTGCGCGGGAATGCGAAGAGCAGATTGACGCGGAGGGCGGGATTCCCACGCGTAACCCAGAGGAATTGCTTGAGGTTTTCACTCTGCTGACTTGGGCTGCACGGGCGCTGGGCGAGGCGGGGCGGATGGCGCCGAAGCCGCATATGGCCGCGATCGAGCGGATTGCGCCGACGCTGCGCGCGTTGCGTCATGCCGATGGCGGGCTGGCGCGGTTTCATGGCGGCGGACGCGGGCTTGAGGGGCGGCTGGATCAGGCGCTGGCGTCCTCGGGGGTGCGGGCGGTGGCGCATGAGGGGCTGGCGATGGGATTCGCGCGGCTGTCGGGTGGACGCACCAGCGTGATTGTCGATGCGGCGGCACCACCGCAGGGCGCGGCCTCGTTCGATGCCCATGCCTCGACGCTTGCGTTTGAGCTGACCTCGGGGCGGCGACCAGTGATTGTAAGCTGCGGGTCGGGCGCGCCGTTCGGGCCGGAGTGGCGGCGGGCGGGGCGTGCGACGCCGTCGCATTCGACCCTGGCAATTGAGGGGTTTTCGTCGTCGCGGCTTGGCGAGCAGGGGCTGGTGTCAGGCCATGCGCGCGAGTTGTTGGCGGACCGGGCCGAGGTTGTGCATCTGCGCCACTCGATGGGGTTGGAAGGTGCCAGCCTGTTGGTGGGGCATTCCGGCTATAGCACCACGCATGGGCTGACGCATATGCGGGGGCTGGTGCTGTCGCAGGATGGACGGTCACTGACCGGCGAGGACACGCTGGGTGCGCTGACCGAGGACGAGCGGCGGCGCTATGATGTGGTGACGGCGGCGACTCGGGGGGTGAATTTCGCGATCCGGTTCCATCTGCACCCCGACGTGGACGCGGCAATTGATCTGGGCGGATCAGCCGTGTCGCTCGCGCTGAAATCGGGCGAAATCTGGGTGTTCCGGCAGGGCGGTGGCGCTAAATTGACGCTCGACCCGTCCGTATATCTGGAAAAAGGCCGTTTGAAGCCGCGCGCGACAAAACAGATCGTTTTGTCTGGTGCGGTTATCGACTATGCGAGCCAGATCCGCTGGACCTTGTCCAAGGCGCAGGATACGCCGCTGGCGATCCGTGACCTGGACCGGGATGACGGGCTGACTGACCAAGTTTGAGGGAAAACACCGATGACCAACCTTGTGCCGCTGCGCCGCGCGCTGCTTTCCGTTTCCGACAAGACCGGATTGATTGATCTGGGCCGGGCACTGGCCGCACGGGGGGTGGAGTTGCTGTCGACCGGGGGCACGGCGCATGTGCTGCGCGCGGCGGGGATGACCGTGAAGGACGTGTCCGAGGTTACAGGCTTCCCCGAGATGATGGATGGCCGCGTCAAGACGCTGCATCCGGCGGTGCATGGCGGGCTGTTGGCGCTGCGCGACGATGACGAGCATCTGGCGGCAATGGCGGCCTATGGCATTGAGCCGATCGACCTGTTGGTGGTCAACCTCTACCCGTTCGAGGCGACGGTGGCGAAGGGCGGCAATTACGCGGATTGCATCGAGAATATCGATATCGGCGGGCCGGCGATGATCCGTGCCGGGGCGAAAAACCACGGGTTCGTTTCAGTCATCGTGGATGTGCAGGACTACGGCGCACTGTTGGCAGAGCTAGACGCGAATGATGACCGCACCAGCCTGAAGTTCCGTCAGAAGATGGCGCAGATCGCCTATGCCCGCACTGCGGCCTATGATGCGGCGGTGTCTAATTGGATGGCGGGCGCGATTGGTGACACAACGCCCCGGCGGCGCGCATTCGCGGGCGAGTTGGCGCAGGGGTTGCGCTATGGCGAGAACCCCCATCAGGCGGCGGCGTTCTACGTTGACGGCTCGCGACGCGCCGGGGTGGCGACGGCGAAGCAATGGCAGGGCAAAGATCTGAGCTATAACAACATCAACGACACCGATGCGGCGTTTGAATTAGTTGCGGAATTTGCAGGCGGCAAGCCTGCCTGTGCGATCATCAAGCACGCGAACCCCTGCGGTGTGGCGGTGGGCGAGAGCCTGCTGGAGGCGTATCAGCGCGCTTATGACTGCGACCGGACCTCGGCGTTTGGTGGGATCGTGGCGCTGAACCGGCCCTTGGACGCGGCGACGGCGGAAGAGATCATCAAGATTTTCACCGAGGTCGTGATTGCGCCGGGGGCTGATGACGCGGCTCGGAGTATTTTTGCCAAGAAGAAGAACCTGCGGCTGTTGACGACGGATGGTTTGCCAGATGCCAAGACGGTTTCCCTGACCTATCGACAGGTGGCCGGAGGGTTTCTGGTGCAGGACAAGGACACCGGGCATATCGGCGCGGGTGATCTGAAGGTGGTGACGAAGAAGGCACCGACGCCAGAGCAGATTGCGGACCTGCTGTTCGCGTGGAACGTGGCGAAACATGTGAAATCGAACGCCATCGTCTATGTGAAGAATGGGGCGACCGTCGGTGTTGGCGCGGGACAGATGAGCCGGGTCGATTCGACGCGAATCGCCGCGCGCAAGTCGCAGGATATGGCCGAGGTGTTGGGGCTGGCCGCACCACTGACTCAGGGTTCCGTGGTGGCGTCGGACGCTTTCTTTCCCTTCCCCGACGGATTGCTGGCAGCGGCAGAGGCAGGCGCTGTGGCGGTGATCCAGCCCGGCGGCTCGATGAATGACGCCGATGTGATCGCAGCGGCGGATGCGGCGGGGCTGGCGATGGTGTTCACCGGCCAGCGGCATTTCCGGCACTGAGATGACAATGCGGCTGGCATCTACAGTGGCGCTGGGGGTGATCGTGATTGATCAGGCCTCGAAATTCCTTGTGGTGCATGTCATGGGGCTTGACCAAAGGCTGGCGATTGATGTGCTGCCGCCGCTGCTGAATTTCCGCATGGCATGGAATGAGGGCGTGAATTTCGGCCTTTTCGCCAATGGCGCGGACTTTACACGCTGGTTTCTGATTGCAGTGGCGGTGGCGATTTCGGCCTGGGTCTGGATCTGGGTGCGCAAGGGCAAGACCTCGGCGATGGCGAAGGTGTCAGCGGGGTTGTTGATCGGCGGGGCGCTTGGCAATGTGATTGACCGGGTGCTTTATGGTGCGGTGGCCGATTTTCTGAATATGTCGTGCTGCGGCATGAGAAATCCGTTTTCTTTCAATGTGGCGGATGTTGGCGTGTTTCTGGGGGCGTTGGGGTTGGTGCTGTTCACCGGGCGCCAGAACACCCCGTGACGCGCCGGGTGCTTTGCGCTAAAGACAACGGGAACCGGTTGGGGAGGCTTGCATGAGAGCAGCGCGCGGCAGTATCGGAATCGCTTTTGTGGCGGTGCTGGCGGTTGCTGGCTGTGGCTCTGACAAGACGCCAAAGCTGATGAATTTGCAGACCAATGCCCATAGTCCGGACGAGTTCTCGATTCTTCCGACCAAGCCGTTGCAGATGCCAAAGGACATGGCGGCGCTGCCGCCTCCCGCGCCGGATGGCAGCAATCTGGCCGATCCGACGCCGGTCGCTGATGCGGTGACGGCGCTGGGGGGCAAGGCCTCGGCGTTGCAGTTGCAGGGCGGGATTCCGGCGGCAGATGGTGCGTTAGTCGCGGCGACCGATCGCTATGGGGTGACGGCGGGCATTCGGGCGCAGCTTGCGGCTGAAGATCTGCGCTGGCGCAAGCGTCATCCGGGCAAGGTATTGCCACGTCTGTTCGGGGCGAATCTTTATTACGATGCCTATACGCCGATGACGCTGGATGCCTATGCCGAACTGGCGCGCTGGCGGGCGGTCGGGGCGGCGACGCCAAGTGCGCCACCGAAGCCGGTGAAGAAGTAACCAAAGCCTGCAAACCAAAGTCTGCAAGTATTGTGGCCGAATCTGTCGGCGCGTGCTAATTCTTGTGGTATGAATATCGAGACCCCCAACATAGGCCGGGAAATGCCGGTTATTCGCCAGCTTGACGAGGCTGCGGTCAATAGGATCGCGGCAGGCGAGGTGGTGGAGCGGCCTGCCTCTGCGGTGAAAGAGCTGGTGGAGAACGCGCTGGACGCTGGTGCGCGGCGCGTGGTGGTGGATTACGCCGACGGCGGCAAGACGCTGATCCGGGTGACCGACGATGGCTGTGGCATGACGGCGGCGGACCTGCCGCTTGCATTGGCGCGCCATGCGACGTCGAAGATCGACGGATCGGATTTGCTGAACATTCATTCGTTTGGCTTTCGCGGCGAGGCATTGCCCTCGCTGGGCGCGGTGGGGCGGTTGACGATCACCTCGCGCGTGGCGGGGGGTGAGGCGGCGATGATCGCGGTTGCGGGCGGCCGGATGGAGCCGGTGCGGCCGGCGGCACTGTCGCGCGGCACGGTGGTGGAGTTGCGCGATCTGTTTTACGCGACGCCGGCGCGGCTGAAATTCCTGCGCACCGACCGGGCCGAGGCGCAGGCGATTGGCGAGGTGCTGCGGCGGCTGGCGATGGCGGAGCCGTTCGTCAGCTTTCGGCTGAACGACGTGTCGGGTGGCGGCGAGGGGCGGGTGATGTTCCGCGCCGATGCGCAGACCGGCGACCTGTTCGATGCGCTGCATGGGCGGCTTGCGGGAGTGATTGGCGCCGAGTTTGCCGAGAACGCGCTGCGCATTGAACTGGAACGCGAGGGGCTGCACCTGACTGGATATGCGGCGCTGCCAACTTATTCGCGCGGGTCGTCCGTGGCACAATTTCTGTTTGTGAACGGTCGCCCGGTGATGGACCGGATGCTCTATGGTGCGCTGCGGGCGGCATACTTTGACTTCCTGAGCCGCGACCGTCATCCGGCGGCAGTGTTGTATCTGACTTGCGATCCGCAGCTGGTTGATGTGAACGTTCATCCGGCTAAATCCGAGGTGCGGTTCCGCGACCCGGCGATGGCGCGCGGATTGATCGTTTCGGGGCTGCGGCAGGCGCTGGAAGGGGCCGGGCATCGCGCCTCTACCACAGTGGCGGATGCGACGATTGGGGCGATGCGGCCCGAATTTGCAGCACCGCGAGTGTATCAAATGGACCGCCCCTCGCTGGGAGCGCGGCAGGCGGCGTATCAGTTTCAGGCACCCTTGAGCGTCGCGCCGGGGTTTGCCGAGGCGCCCTCGGCGCGGGTCGAGCCGGTGGCGGTAGAGGCCGAAGTGCTGCCCCTTGGCGCGGCACGGGCGCAGGTGCATGAGAATTACATCATCGCGCAGACCACCACTGGGATCGTGATCGTCGATCAGCACGCGGCGCATGAACGGCTGGTGTACGAGCGGCTGAAGGCCCAAATGGCGGAAAAGGGGATTGCGGCACAGGCGCTGTTGATCCCTGAGATTGTCGAGCTTTCGCAAGGGGATGCAGCGCGGTTGATGGATATGGCCGAGGATCTGGCGCGCGCCGGGCTGGTGGTGGAACCGTTTGGTGGCGGCGCTATCGCGGTGCGCGAGACGCCTGCGATATTGGGCGTGGTCGATGCCAAAGGCATGATCCACGATATTCTTGATGAACTTGCGGACCTCGGCGACAGCCAAAGCGTGCAGGTGCGGATTGAGGCGGTGCTAAGCCGGATGGCCTGCCACGGTTCCATCCGCTCTGGCCGACAAATGCGGGCGGAAGAGATGAACGCGTTGCTGCGGGAGATGGAAGCGACGCCGCATTCGGGGCAGTGTAACCACGGACGGCCTACCTATGTCGAACTGCGGTTGGCCGATATTGAACGATTGTTCGGTAGAACATGATCCAGATTGGCGGACAGATGTATTCGATCAGCGACCCGCTGGTGATCGCGGCGCTTGGCGGGGCAGTGCTGCTTTTGATGTTGGTGCTGATCCTGCGCGCGACTGGGCGTTCGGCCCGCAGCGTGGAACCGATTGCGTATCATATGAACCTGCTTGCGCACCGGGTTGAGGCGCTGTCTGACGGGCAGCAGCAACTGGCCGGGGGCCTGCATCATGTATCCGAAGCGCAGGCCGTTAGCCAAAGCGCAATGCTGAAGGTAATGGAACAGCGGTTAGCCGAGGTCAGCCAGAAGATGGGTGAAAACCTTCAGGGCACCGCGATGCGGACGGCGCGATCCTTGGGCGAGTTGCAGCAGCGGCTGGAGACGATCGACAAGGCGCAGGCGAATATCGAGAAACTGTCGGGCAATGTGTTGAGCCTGCAAGATATCTTGTCGAACAAGCAGACGCGCGGCGCGTTTGGCGAGATCCAATTGCATGACATCGTGCAAAAGGCGCTGCCGTCGGATGCCTATACGATGCAGGCGACGCTATCGAACGGGAAGCGGGCGGATTGCCTGATCCATCTGCCGAACCCGCCAGGACCAATCGTGATCGATTCGAAGTTTCCGCTGGAGGCGTATGAGGCGCTTCGGCGGGCGGAGACGCCGTTGCAGGTGACCGAGGCGCAGCGGTTGATGCGGGCGGCGGTCAGGGCGCATATCAAGGCGATTTCCGAAAAATATATCCTTGAGGGCGAAACGGCCGATGGGGCGATCATGTTCCTGCCGTCCGAAGCGGTCTATGCCGAGTTGCACGCGAACTTCCCCGAGGTGGTGCGGGACGGGTTCGCGGCCAAGGTATGGATCGTGTCGCCCACCACCTGCATGGCGACGCTGCACACGATGCGGGCGATTCTGAAGGACGCGCGGATGCGGGAGCAGGCCGGCGCGATCCGCGCGACTTTGCGGCTGTTGCATCGGGATGTGGAACTGGTGGTGGAGCGGGTGGATAAGCTGAACACCCACTTCAATCAGGCGCGTGGCGATCTGGAGGGGCTGTCCACCGCGGCAGAGCGGGCCGGTAAGCGAGCGGCACGGCTGGATAATTTCGATTTTGAGGAACTGGCGCCAGAGGCCGCGCCGGTCGCTGATCTGCTAACCAAGGGTGCGCTATGAGACACCTGACCACGTCGGACTATCGCAAGATGCCTTGGGCCAACGGCCTTGGGGTGACGACTGAGATCCTGCGCGTGGCCAAGCCTGATGGCGGCGTTTTGTGGCGTCTGTCGATGGCGGCGGTGGTCGAGGACGGCGCGTTCTCGCTGTTTCCGGGGATTGAGCGGAACCTGACGGTGATCGCGGGGCCCGGGTTCGATCTGGTTGGGCCGGGGTTAAAGCTGCGGGCGGATCCGCTGGTGCCAGCGGCATTTCCCGGCGACGTGGCGATTTCTGCCGTGGGGGTCAGCGCGCCCTCCAACGATTTCAACGTGATGACGGAGCGCAGCCTGCCACGGCCCGAGGTGCGGGTGCTGCGGCAGAGCGAGGCGTTGGCGCCCGGCGGCACGCTATGCTTGTTCGCGCTGGACGCGGGGAAGGTGGAAGTTGCGGGCACGGTGGTGACAGTCGCGCGGCACGACCTGCTGGTTTGCGATGCGGGCGTGGGCGCGCGTAACACGGGGGCCGCGGCGGTTCTAGCAACCCGTCTGATTCTATAAGCGCAGACCTGCGACAGGGCGTCGCAGGTTTTGCTTGGACATATGCCAAAATCGGGTAATCTTGATTGTAGCCATCGGGGCTGTGCGGGGACGCAATAGAATCGTCCGTTGCGTGCGCTGAGCGCTGTGTCTTGGGAGGAGGCCCGAATGAAAATATGCTCGATTATGTTTGTGATTGGCTGGGGCGCTGCGGCGGCGTTCGGATTTTTGGCGATCAGCGGGGCTGGCGACGCGCCGCAGGGTTTGATGGTGATCTATGAATTGCTGGCGGCGGCGGGCTTTGCGGCGGGGATGTATTCTTGGCTGCGGATTCGGCGGGGCTGTCTGATTCTGAAGTAACCGGAATAGGAAAAGACCGCCGGGCTTGCGCACGGCGGTCTTTTTCACGTCCCGCAGGACGATCTCAGCCCTGACGGGCTTTGAAACGCTTTTGGGTCTTGTTGATCACATAGACCCGACCTTTGCGGCGCACGACCTGACAGTCGCGGTGACGCAACTTCAGCGAGCGGAGCGAGTTTCTGACCTTCATCGGTCTTCTCCTATTCGCGGCGCGCGTGCGCCATGAAAACTACAATGCCCCCAACCGGGGGCGGCAATGGTGGGCGCGACAGGGATCGAACCTGTGACCACTACGATGTCAACGTAGTGCTCTACCGCTGAGCTACGCGCCCGACACCAATCAATCCCGCCAGCGTCCAACAAAAAGGACGCGGGCAGAACCGCGTCGGTCCGCAGGTCTATAAAAGGAGTCGGTGCGGTGTTCAAGAGGCTTTGGCAACCGATTTTTCGCGGTGTGTATCAGAGGTTGGTGGCGCCGAATGTATCGCAGGCATTGACTTGGCCATTCTGATAGCCCGCGTTGAACCAGCGCTGCCGTTGGGCCGAGGTGCCGTGGGTGAAACTGTCGGGCATCGGCGTGCGGCCCGCATTGCGTTGCAAGGTGTCATCACCGATTTTCGAGGCAGCATTCATCGCTTCGGCGATATCGCCGGGTTCCAGCACACCCAGTTTGTCTTGCGCGGCGCGGGCCCAGACCCCTGCGAAACAATCGGCCTGCAGCTCCAGCCGGACGGAAATCGCGTTTGCGCGCGTCTCTGACGATTGCGATCGCGCGGCATCGGCCTTGCCAAGGATGCCAAGTTCATCCTGCACATGATGGCCAACCTCATGCGCTACGACATAGGCCGAGGCGAAATCGCCCCCGGCACCCAACTGGCGGCTTAGCGTGGTGAAGAAGGCCGTGTCGAGATAGACCTTTTTGTCGCCGGGGCAGTAGAACGGGCCCGTTGCGGCGTTCGCGGTGCCGCAGGCCGAGGGCGTGGCTCCGCTGAACAGCACCATTATAGTGGGGTGATAAGTGCGCCCCAACTGGGTGGTGAAGATCGTGCCCCAGACTTTTTCCGTGTCGGCCAGCGTGACCGAGGCGAACTGCCCGGCCGCCTTTTCCTCGGGTGAAAGGGTCGTTTGCGCGGTCTGGGTGGGCTGCCCCATCAACGAGGGATCGTTGAGCAGCGGTGTTACGTCGATGCCAAGGAAGTAGCCGATCACCACGATGGCGACGACGCCCAACCCGCCCACGCCCCCGGCGCGCGCCATGCCGCCGCCTGAAAGCCTGCGATCCTCGATGTTGTCGCTGCCTTCCTGATCCTGCCACTTCATGTCGGGGTCCTCACTGGTCAAAATTATACGGGCCACACTTTACCCGGGCGTCTTGGTTAATCCTAACGGGAAAGTGAGGCGGTACGGAAGGCTTGGAGTTCGACGCGGTTGATGTGGGGGCGGACCGGCGCTAGCTTTGCCGGGCAAGGAGGTCCGATGCCCATCTCCCCCTACGATCTTTACCCGGCCACCGCGCCACGATCCTGCGTGATCTATTCGTCGCCACACAGCGGGCGGGACTATCCCGCTGAGTTCTTGGCGAGCAGTGTGCTGGACGCGCAGGTGATACGATCGTCCGAGGATGCCTTCGTTGACTTGTTGTTTGCCGATGCGCCGCGTTACGGGGCGCCGTTGCTGACGGCACGGGCGCCGCGCGCTTGGTTGGATCTTAACCGTGCGCGGGACGAGTTGGACCCGGCAGTGATTGAGGATGTGCCGCGTCCGTCACTGAACCCGCGGATCAGCGCGGGGCTGGGGGTGATTCCCCGTGTGGTGTCAAACGGGCGCGCGATTTATTGCGGCAAGATCAGCCTTGCCGAGGCAGAGGCGCGCATCGCCTCGCATTGGGTTCCATATCACGCGCAGCTGCTGGCGCTGATGGCCGAGGCGACGGCGCTGCATGGCCGAGCCGTGCTGATCGACTGCCACTCGATGCCCCATGAGGCGATTGATACCTTCGCAACGGCGGGGCGAGTAAAGCCGCAGATTGTGTTGGGCGACCGCTATGGGGCGGCGGCCTCGAGCGATATCGTCGACCAAATCGAGGCCGCATTTGTGGCCGAGGGATTGCGGGTGGCGCGCAATGCGCCGTTTGCCGGGGCCTATATCACGCAGGCCTATGGCCGCCCGTCGCGCGGGCAGCATGTAGTGCAGATCGAGATCGACCGCGCACTATACATGGACGAGGCGACGGTCGCGCCGCACTGCGGGTTCGAGGCGTTCCGCGCCGCAATCAATCGCGTGATGGCGGCGGTTGGCCGTGACCGGGATCAGGTGCCCTTGGCGGCGGAGTAATACCTCCGGTGGGGATATTTTGACCAAAGCAAGGGGCTCAGCGTAGGGCGCGGCCTTTGACGATGGCGTCGGGGCCGAACTTCTCGCGGATTTTGTCGGTGGCGCGTTCGGCATCTGCGCGGCGGGCAGCGTTGGGGTCGAGGAGATCGGCGGTGCGGTCGGCCTTGGCGGCAGGGGTAAGGTCGGAAAGGCCGACGCCGATCAGGCGGAACGGGCCAGGTTCGGTGACTTGCGCCATAAGGTCATAGGCGGCACGGTAGAGGGTATCGGCCATTTGTGTCGGCTCTCGGAGTGCGTGGCGCCGGGTGAGCAGGGTGAAGGCGGCGCGGCGGAGTTTTAGCGTGACGGTGCGGCCCGCCAGATCGTGGGCCTTGGCACGATCGGCGACCTGTTCGGCGAGGCGCCAGATGTGACCGTCAAGTAGGTCACGGTCTGCGGTGTCCTCGTTGAATGTGGTTTCCTTGGAGATCGATTTAAGTGGCGCGTCGCGGCTGACGCGGCGGTGATCCTCGCCGCGCGCGAGGTGCCAAAGGCGGTCGCCCATCTGGCCGAAGCGGTGGCCAAGATCCTTGCGGTCCCAGCGCAGCAAGTCCTCGATGGTGCGGATGCCCGCGCTGGCGAGGGCGTCTTGGGTGGCGGCGCCGACGCCCCAGATCAGGCGGATTGGCTTGGATTTTAGGAAGGCTTGGGTTTCCGCCTTGCCGATTACCGAAAAGCCCTTGGGTTTATCGAGGTCAGACGCAATTTTCGCGAGGAATTTGTTGTGAGACAGCCCGACGGAGGCAGTAACGCCAACCTCGGACTCGATCCGCTGCGCGAGGCGGGCGAGGAGGTGCGCGGGGGGGTGACCGTGGAGGCGTGCGGTGCCGGTGAGGTCGAGGAAGGCCTCGTCGAGTGAGAGCGGTTCGATGGCGGGGGTCAGCTCCTCCATCAACGCGCGGATCTGGCGAGAGGTGGCGACGTAGGTGTCCATGCGTGGTTTTATGACGACGGCGTCGGGGCACAGTTTGAGGGCCTGAAACATCGGCATCGCGGAGCGGACGCCGCGGATGCGGGCGATGTAGCAGCAGGTGGACACGACGCCGCGGTGGCCACCGCCGACGATGAGGGGCAAGTCGCAGTATTCGGGGTGGTCGCGTTTTTCGACGCTCGCGTAGAAGGCGTCGCAGTCCAGATGGGCGATGGCGAGGGATTGAAGTTCTGGGTGCGCAACGAGGCGGGGGGACCGGCAAGCCGGGCAGCGGCTGCTCGGGCCTTCAAATTCGGTCAGGCAATCGCGACAAAGGGAGGGCATAAAGCGAGTATAGCCGCAAAAAACTCCGCTGGGGAGGGGTGAGCGGGGATAAGAAAAGGTCCAATGGACCCTTTCCCCCGCGAACGGGCGAGCCGTGCGGGCCCCGGGATGCCAAGGACGGTGGCGTCGCGAGGGCGGGGTGCTGGTGTGCAAAGAATGCGCGACTTGCGTTGGTTAGATGACGGCGGTGGCGCCTATGCGGGATCGGGGATGGCAAGCAGTTTGCGCGTCGTGGGTGGCAGGTCGGCGGCGGCTATCATACCAGCTCTGCGCGCGGCGTGTTGGAGCGTCGCAAGGTCGTCCGGCAGCTTCTCATACAGGGCCTTGGCGACAGGTTCGATTTCGGCGGTGCCAAGCATCGTGCGGGCGCAAAACCCGACGAGGTAAGAGCGCTCGACGAAATTAACCAGGTCGAGAAATGTGAACGAACAGGATTTGGACCCCAGGTGGGCCGCCTGCGAGACCACGCCACGGCCGGTGCCGTAGACGACGCCCCGGTATTCACGCTCGGCCCGCGCGTTCAGGCGGACACCGAGGTCGCGGGCGACCTCTCTGGCCATGTAACCGCGCGAGAACTTGAATCCATCCTTCTCATAGATCTTGATCATCCCGGTCTGGTACATGCCCGGCTGCACGAAAGACCCGCGCGTGAAACGGTAGTTGCCGGTCGGCATGATCGCGGTGTCGTTCGGCTGGTCGCCGATGATGAAGTAGTTGCTGACCTCGGGATGCAGGCGCATCAGCGACTGGATCTGAGCTGGTGCCTTGGCGCGCAAGTGGTCCAGAGGCTCCAGCAGGATACGCGCGTCGGTGCCGAAGCGCACGCAGATCCGGTGCAGCATGTCCGGGCCCGGAAAGGACACACCACTCAGAAACCGGTTGAACTGCGAGCGGTGGATTGACAGTTCTCGGCACAGGGCGGCCACGGAAGGGACCTCGGCCACCAACTGCCGCAGGTTCTCGGAAAACACGTCTCGCCGTAGGGGGCGTGGGGCGGCCCTTCCTGATACATCGCTCATGGTAGAACTCGCTGACACTCACACACGTTTAATGTGTCCTATCAATAGGACAGTATGACCCAAAAGGCTACATCTTTTGCACGACTTTAACATTCCGAAGGCGGACGATTCGCTGCATAATCAACGGGCTTAGGTCGCTTTCAGGGTAAGGAGTTGTCTCATGGCCAAGGTTATCAAATTTTCTCCACGGCGAGATATCAGTGAGGACGACTTGCTTGAGCATATGGCAAGCCTGCTTTCCGCGTCGCAGGCGGTAGAAGATCGCGCCTATGCTATGGCAGGGGATTTCGACCCCGGTGTCGTGGCTGAGATGATTCTGATTTCGGCCCGGCTCGAGGGCATTTCAAGGATAATTGCCAAGTCCAGCAAAGCCTAGCCCGGGGCTTGCGTCCGCTCAGGCCGTGTGGCCGCGCCCGTTCCGGGCCACATCCGAAACCACCCCAAAATCCCTGCCTTTTCAATCTGCGGCTGCTGGCGCATAGTTTGCGCACGGGCCGGGAATGCAGCAAGGGATGGCGATGGACAGCACGCAAATGACGAGTGGTAACGGGGTTCTAATCGCGCTGGCGGTTCTTATTCTGCTGGCGGTTTATCTGGGTGTGCGGATTGTGCCGCAGTCAGAGAAACATGTGGTCGAGCGCTTTGGCCGTCTCAGGGCAGTGCTGGGGCCGGGGATCAACTTCATCGTGCCGTTCGTGGATCGTGTGGCGCATAAGATCAGCATCCTTGAGCGGCAGTTGCCGACGGCGACGCAGGACGCGATTACCGCCGACAACGTGTTGGTGAAGGTGGAAACCAGCGTGTTTTACCGCATCACCGAGCCGGAAAAGACAGTGTATCGCATTCGCGACGTGGATGCGGCGATTGCGACCACGGTGGCGGGGATCGTGCGGAGCGAGATCGGCAAGCTGGAGCTGGATCAGGTGCAGTCGAACCGCACGCAACTGATCGGGCAGATCCGCGAGCATGTGCATGCGATGGTCGATGACTGGGGCATCGAGGTGACGCGGGCCGAGATTCTGGACGTTAACCTTGATGACCAAACGCGGCAGGCGATGTTGCAGCAGTTGAACGCGGAACGCGCGCGGCGCGCGCAGGTGACCGAGGCCGAGGGTAAGAAGCGCGCGGTGGAACTGTCGGCCGATGCGCAGCTTTATGCCGCCGAGCAGGTCGCCAAGGCGCGGCGCATTACGGCGGATGCCGAGGCCTATGCGACCGGCGTGGTGGCGGTGGCGATCAAGGAAAACGGCATCGAGGCGGCGCAGTATCAGGTGGCGCTGAAGCAGGTGGAGGCGCTGACAGCGGTGGGACAGGGCGCAGGTAAGCAGACGATCATCGTGCCGGCGCAGGCGCTGGAGGCGTTCGGCGATGCGTTCAAGATGCTGAAAGGGCGCGGCTGATGACGTTCGCCTGGTGGGTCTGGGTCGTTGCGGGCTGTGTGCTGGGGATATTTGAGATCCTCGCGCCCGCTTTCGTGTTTCTGGGCTTTGCGATTGGTGCGGTGCTGACCGGGGTGATCCTGTGGCTTGGGCTGCCGCCCTCGGGGTGGATGGATGCCTCTGGGCCGAAGCATATGGTGGTGTTTGGGGGGCTGTCGCTGCTG
>JAJXZX010000036.1 GCA_021779835.1 Pseudomonadota bacterium
GTCGAGCCGTGTCACCAGCTTCTCGGCCATGGCGTCCAGTTCCGCGATCCGCTCCCGCCGCCTGGCGGATTGCAGGGCCGCGCGGGTCGGATCATGCGCCACGATCAGGCGGTGGCCGGCAAAGGTAACTGCCTAATAGGCGCGCGCCTTGAATGCCGCGTCGTGTTTCCTGCGTCTCGACAGGTTTGTTTTCCCCGTTCCTGGCGACCAGTAACCTTCAGATCGTAGCTTCGGTCCCTGTCCGATTTTCGGGGCGTCGGTCAGTATGTCGCCACTGCAATTCGTGCGACCCGAACTTCTTTACGCACGCTTTACGCCGGTTCCCAAGCTTTCGAATAGCGCCTTTACGCGGCAGGCGCGCATCTTGGTCGAGTTCCTTATGCAAGGAGGCTCCCGATGCACGACGTTCTTTATCTTATTCTCGGCCTTGCCGGTTTTGCCATCTGCGTGATGGCGACCTCGGCAATCGAACGCATGTGAGGTGCCCATGTTCGACCTGACCTTGGGCCTTACCGTCGCGGTAGGCATTTTCTGTTTTCTGGTCGTGGCGCTTGCCCGTCCGGATTGGTTCTGACCGGAGGCGACGATGACGAATCTGACCGGATATATCCTCTACCTGGCGGTGCTGAGCGGCCTCGCGTGGCTGCTTGGCGCCTACATGTTTCGCGTTTATGCAGATGCGCCGCATCCGCTTGCCCGTATTCTCGGGCCGGTGGAGCGTGGCATTTACCGCATCTCGGGCACCGGACCCGATAAGCCACAGGGGTGGCGCGCCTACACAATGGCGGTTCTCGTGTTCAACGCTGCTGGTTTCGTGCTGCTCTATGCGATCCTGCGGCTTCAAGGGGTATTGCCGCTAAATCCTGACGGGGTTGGCACGATGACCCCTGACATGGCCTTCAATACCGCCGTCAGTTTTGTCACCAACACCAACTGGCAGGCCTATTCGGGCGAGACGCAACTGAGTTACTTCAGCCAGATGGTCGGGCTGACCGTGCAAAACTTTGTATCGGCGGGCACCGGTATGGCGGTCGCTGTTGCGGTTGTCCGTGGCTTTGGGGGCGTGAAAGCGACGACGCTGGGCAACTTCTGGGTCGATCTGACCCGCTCCACCCTTTACATCCTGTTGCCGATGTCGGTGATCTTTGCGATCTACCTTGGCCTGCAGGGCATCCCGCAGACCTTGCATGGTGCGGCGCAGGCGACGACGCTGGAGGGCGCGCATCAGGTGATCGCGCGCGGGCCGGTGGCAAGTCAGATCGCGATCAAGCAACTCGGGACCAACGGCGGCGGCTTCTTCGGCGTGAACGCCGCACATCCATTCGAGAATCCGACGATTGCATCGGATATCATGCAAAGCTTTGCGATCCTGCTGATCCCGGCTGCCTTCTGCTTTCTGTTCGGGCGCATGGTGCGCGATCAGCGCCAAGGCTGGGCGATTTTCGCGGCGATGTCGGTGATGTTCCTTGCCGGGCTTGCCGTGATCCATTTCAGCGAGATGGCCGGTAACCCGCTTTTGCACATCGCTGGCGCAAATATGGAGGGGAAAGAGCAGCGGTTCGGCCCGATGCTGTCTGCGCTTTGGGCGAACGAGACCACGGTCGCCTCTAACGGGTCGGTGAACGCGATGCACGACAGCTTTATGCCGCTGTCGGGGCTTGTGATGCTGGTCAACATGCAAGTTGGCGAGGTGATCTTTGGCGGCGTCGGCTCGGGGCTTTATGGGATACTGCTTTATGTCGTGCTGGCGGTGTTCATTGCCGGCCTGATGGTGGGGCGCACACCCGAATACCTTGGTCGCAAGATCGAGGCGCGCGAGGTGACATTGGCGGTGATGGCGTTCCTGTCGCTTGCCATAGGTATCCTGGTCGCAGGGGCTGTGGCCGCAACCGTGCCGTCGGCGTTGGCGGCGGTGTCAAACCCGGGGCCACATGGGCTAAGCCAGATCCTGTATGCCTATTCCTCTGCCACCGGCAATAACGGGTCGGCCTTCGCGGGCTACAATGCGGCGCTGCCGTTTCACACCACGCTGATGGGCCTGGTGATGATCCTTGGGCGCTTTGCCGTCATCGTGCCGATGCTGGGCATCGCCGGATCGCTGGTGCGCAAGGCACCAGCCGCGGCGACGGCGGGCACGTTCCCGACCCATGGGCCGCTGTTCATCACCCTTCTGGTGCTGACGGTGCTGATCCTTGGCGCGCTGACATTCTTCCCGGCGCTGGCTTTGGGTCCGATCGCAGAACAGGTCTCGCTGTTGGCGGGCCAGACTTTCTGATGACTGCGGCCCGGCACGCCGGGCCGTGGCTCCCTGAATTCATTGAGGACGGCAACTATGGCCAAACATCCCCTTCCCGTTGCGCAAAAGGGCCTTTACGTCACGGCGCTACAGGCCGCTTTCACAAAACTCGCGCCGCGGCTTTTGATGAAAAACCCGGTGATTTTCGTGACGGCGATTGTAGCAGTCATGACCACGGTGCTATTTCTGCGAGACCTTGCCACGGGCGCGCCAACGGCGGGTCTTGGCGGGCAGATCAGCCTGTGGCTGTGGATCACCGTACTGTTTGCTACCTTCGCCGAGGCGTTGGCAGAGGGGCGCGGCAAGGCGCGTGCGGATAGCCTGCGCGCCACCAAGGCCGAGACAATGGTGCGCCTGCTGGCAAGCGCCGACGCCCCTGCCGAAAGTGCAACCGAAGTCGCCTCCTCCACCCTGAAGGCAGGGCAGATCGTGTTGGTCGTGTCGGGCGATCTGATCCCCACCGACGCCGAGGTGCTGCACGGTGTCGCCTCTGTCGATGAAAGCGCCATTACCGGCGAAAGCGCCCCGGTGATCCGTGAGTCCGGGGGCGACCGTTCCTCTGTTACGGGTGGCACGCGTATCGTTTCGGACAGCCTAATCCTCCGGGTAACGGCAGACCCGGGCAAAAGCTTCCTTGACCGGATGATTGCGTTGGTCGAAGGGGCCGAACGGCAAAAGACGCCGAACGAGATTGCGCTGAACATCTTGCTGGTCGGGCTGACGCTGATCTTCGTGCTGGTTGTCGTCACACTTTACCCGTTCGCGCAGTATTCCGGCGCCATCATCCCGGTGATGTTCCTTGCGGCGCTGTTCGTCACGCTGATCCCGACGACGATTGGCGGCCTTTTGTCGGCGATCGGCATCGCCGGGATGGACCGTCTGGTGCGGGCCAACGTCATTGCGAAGTCAGGCCGCGCGGTCGAGGCGGCGGGGGACGTTGATACCCTTCTGCTCGACAAAACCGGCACGATCACCTTTGGCAACCGCATGGCCGACGCGCTGATCCCGGCACCCGGTATCAGCCCGCGCAAACTGGCCGAGGCGGCATGGCTCGCCTCGCAATCTGACGATACGCCCGAGGGCAAGTCGATCATCGAGCGGGCCCATACGCTGCTGGCGTCTGACCCGATGGTTCTTGTGGGCGCGACGGCGGTGGCGTTTACGGCGCAGACCCGGCTTTCGGGGATTGACCTGCCGTCAGGCGGACGGTTGCGCAAGGGCGCTGTGGACGCGGTGATCGCACTGACCGGACAGCAGCCGGCGGCATCGCTCGCCGCCCAGATCGACGCGATTGCCCGCTCTGGTGGCACGCCGCTGCTGGTGGCCGAGGACAATCAGATATTGGGCGCGATCCATCTGAAAGACGTCATCAAACCCGGCATTCGCGATCGCTTTGCCGAACTGCGCGAGATGGGCATCCGCACGGTGATGATTACCGGCGACAACCCTCTGACCGCCGCCGCCATCGCCGCCGAGGCCGGGGTTGACGATTTCCTTGCCGAAGCAACGCCCGAGATGAAGCTTGACCTGATCCGCAAGGAACAGGCCGGGGGGCGGATGGTCGCCATGTGTGGCGACGGCTCGAACGACGCCCCCGCGCTGGCGCAGGCGGATGTGGGCGTGGCGATGAACTCTGGCACCACGGCCGCCAAGGAAGCAGCGAACCTGATCGACCTCGACAGCGATCCGACCAAGCTGCTTGAGGTGGTGATGGTCGGCAAGCAACTGCTGATCTCTCGCGGGGCGCTCACCACCTTTTCCATCGCGAACGACGTGGCAAAATACTTCGCCATTCTGCCTGCCATTTTCGTGACGGCTTATCCTGGGCTGGGCGCGCTAAACGTGATGCGCCTTGCCAGCCCGCAAAGCGCCATTTTGTCGGCGGTCATCTTCAACGCGCTGATTATCGTCGCGCTGATCCCGCTGGCGCTACGCGGGGTGAACTATGTGCCCGCCTCAGCCGCAGCCCTGCTAAGGCGCAATCTGCTGATCTACGGCCTTGGCGGGCTTGTCGTGCCGTTCTTCGGCATCAAGGCCATCGACATAGTCTTGACCACACTCGGTCTCGCGTAAGGAGCCAGACATGCTTTCTCATCTTCGTCCCGCCCTCTCGATGCTTGCGCTTTTTACCGTGCTGACAGGCGTCGCCTACCCTCTGGCCATCACCGGCGTTTTGCAGTCCGTGGCCCCCGGCACCGCACAGGGCAGCCTTGTTGCGCGCGATGGAAAGGTTGTGGGGTCCGCCCTGATCGGGCAGGCCTTTACCGAACCAGGATACCTGCAACCGCGGCCATCGGCGGTGAACTACAATGCCGCCGCTGCTGGCGCGACCAATTATGCCCCGACCAACAAAGCGTATGTCGCCGCCGTAGCCGAGCGCGCCACGGCATATCGTGCCGCAAACGGGGTGACCCCGCCGATTGATGCCGTCACCACCTCCGCCAGCGGGCTTGATCCCGATGTTTCGCCCGAGAATGCGATGGATCAGGTCGCTCGGATCGCGGCCGCGCGGCATGTGGACCCGGCAGTCGTGCAAGGTGTCATCCAGTCGCAGGTTCGAGGCCCGTGGCTTGGCCTTTATGGCCAAGCGCGCGTCAATGTGCTTGCCGCCAACCTTGCCCTTGACGCGGCGATCGGACACGAGCCCAATCCACCCCACAGTTGAGGATATGCGATGACTGAAAGCGACGGGCGCCCGGAACCAGATCTGCTGTTGGCCGAAGCGTCGCGCGACGGTCGCGGGCGGCTCAAGATCTTTCTGGGCGCCGCGCCCGGTGTCGGAAAGACATTTGCGATGCTCGAGGCGGCGGCTCGGCGCTCTGACGAGGGGGTGGACGTCGTGGTCGCCGTCGTGGAAACCCACGGTCGCACCGAAACCGAAGCGCTGCTGCGCAATCTTGCCGTGCAGCCGCGCCGGCCGGTTCATTACCGTGGCCGCATCCTGTCCGAAATGGACATCGACGCCCTCATCGCGCGCCGCCCGGCGCTTGCCCTGATCGACGAGCTTGCCCACACCAATGCGCCGGAAAGTCGCCACGAGAAGCGGTGGCAGGACGTCGAGGATGCGCTGGCCGCGGGTATCGACGTGTACACCACGCTGAATGTCCAGCATATCGAAACGCTGAACGATACGGTTGCGCGCATCACTGGCGTGCGCGTGCGCGAAACGGTGCCCGATCGCATCATCGAAGAGGCCGACGAGATCGAGCTGATCGACCTGCCGCCCGAGGAGCTGCTGGCCCGGATGCGTGCTGGCAAGGTCTATATGCAGGATCAGGCCGTGCGGGCGGTGCAGAACTTTTTCGCCAAGGGCAACCTGACCGCGCTGCGCGAACTTGCCATGCGGGCGGCGGCCGACCGGGTGGATGCGCAGTTGCGCGAACACATGGCAATCAACGCAATTCCCGGCCCTTGGCCCGCGCAAGAGCGTATCCTTGTCTGTATAAACGAAAGCCCCAGCGCGCGGGATGCTATCCGTGTCGCCAAGCGGTCGGCTGACCGGGCGCGCGCGCAATGGCTTGCGCTGTCGGTGACGTCAAGCCGCGCCGAGGCCCTGTCAGACGAGGAGAAGGACCGTCTTGCCGCGGCCTTGCGTCTGGCCGAACGGTTGGGCGCGGAAATTGCAACGATCGAAGCAGAGCATGATGTCGCTCAGGAAATTCTGGATTTCGCCCGACGCCGCAACGTGCGCCGTATCATCCTTGGTCGCCCGCGCGCTGTCGGATTTCTGGCGCGGTTATTTGGCGAAAGCGTCACGCGCACCCTGCTTCGGATCGGCGCCGAGTTTGAGATCACACTGACCTCAAAACAACCGGATACCCAACCAGACAAACCAAGGTCGGCCCCCAAACTGCGCCTCGCGGCCCGAACCGAGCCAAAGGGGTATATTGCAGCCGTCCTCTGCGTTGCCGCGGCGACAGCGCTTTGCATGGCCGCAGAGGCGGCTTTTCCGGTGGCAAGCTTGTCGGTGATCTTCATGACAGGCGTTATCGTGGTGGCATCGGGTTTCGGGCGTGGGCCCGCACTCGCCACCGCCGGGTTGTCCTTTCTCGCCTACAACTTCTTCTTCACCGCGCCGCGCTATACCTTCAGCGTCATCAAGGAGGCCGACATTGTCACGCTCGGTCTTTTCGTGATGGCGTCGATCATCACCGGCAATCTGGCCGCGCGTCTGCGCGAACGTGTCGATGCGCAGCGCGCCATCGTTGACCGCACCAACAAGCTTTACAACTTCAGCCGTCGCGTGGCCGTCGCGGCAAGCTTTGACGACGCCGTCTGGGCGGCGGTCAGCCACGTCGCCACGACGCTGGAATGTCAGTCGATCCTGCTGGCTCCGAACGCCGCGGGCGTGCTTGAAATCGCCGGAGGGTTCCCACCTGAGGACGAGTTGCCGCTCCGCGACATGTCCGCCGCCACCTATAGCTGGGAGCGCGGCGAGCCTGCCGGTCACGGCTCTGGCACCTTACCCGCGGCGCAGTGGTTCTTTCTGCCGATCCGCACCGCCGAACGCCGCCTTGGTGTGGTCGGCATCCGCTACGAGGACGCCCGCAGCTTTTCGCCGGTGGACCGGCGCTTGCTTGAAGCGCTTGTCGATCAGGTCGCGCTGGCGCTGGAACGTATCCGCCTGAACGAAGACCTTGAGGAAACCCGGCTTGCCTCGGAAACCGAGCGGTTGCGCACGGCGTTGCTGTCGTCGGTCAGCCATGACCTGCGCACGCCGCTTGTCTCCATCATCGGTGCAGCGGGCAGCCTTGCCGAGCCCGCCGCCGGATTGACCGACGCGGGCCGCATTTCTCTGGCCCAAACGATCCAGGAGGAAGGCCAGCGGCTGGACCGCTATATCCAGAACCTGCTCGACATGACGCGGCTGGGCCATGGTGCGCTGAAACCGAAACTGGTGCCCACTGACCTTGCCGATCTGGTGGGGGCCGCGCGCCAACGGCTGCGCGACCCGTTGCGGGACCACAAACTGGCAATCGACATGGCCAACGACATGGCGCCGGTGCATATCGACCCGATCCTGACGGAGCAGGTGATCGTCAACATCCTCGACAACGCCGCGAAATATGCCCCCGCCGGAACCACCATCACGATCACGGCACGGGTTGACGGAGCCCGCGCCGTGCTATCGATTGCGGACGAGGGTCCGGGCATTCCGCTCGAGGCGCAGGACAGGGTATTCGATATCTTTTACCGCGTGGATTCCGGCGACCAACAACGGGCGGGCACTGGCCTTGGCCTTGCGATCTGCAAGGGACTGATCGAGGCGCAAGGCGGCTCTATCCGGGCAGAGTCCGCCTCTGCTGACGGAAGCGGGACGCGCATTGTGATAACGCTGCCGCTCGACAACCCCGAGTGGCCCGCATGACCACCGGCGCACGCATTCTCATCGTGGATGACGAAGCCCCAATCCGTCGTTTCCTTCGCGTGGCGCTGGAGGCGGAGGGCCATACCGTGACCGAGGCGGCCAGTGCGCGCGAAGGGATCGACCGCGCGGCGCTTGATAATCCCTCGGCGGTGATCCTTGATCTTGGGCTGCCGGACGCTGATGGCATCACCGTGCTGCAAGCTATTCGCGGATGGTCCGCCCTGCCGGTTTTGGTGCTCTCGGTGCGCTCTGACGAGGCGGGAAAGGTGGCTGCCCTGGATGCGGGCGCGCAGGACTACGTTGTGAAGCCCTTCAGCGTGCAGGAACTGTTGGCGCGTCTTCGCGGCCTGTTGCGCGACCGTGCGACGACCGCGTCACCAAGTGCGGTGATCGACGTCGGCCCCCTGAGCATAGACGCAGCGGTTCGTAGCGTGACGGTCTCTGGCAATGCGGTCAAACTCACCCGGAAAGAGTTCGACATTCTCTGGCTTCTGGCCTCGCACGCGGGGCGGCTGGTAACGCAGGACATGATCCTGCGCGCAGTTTGGGGCGAGGCGCATACCGAGGATAGCCAATACCTTCGGGTATATATCCGCCAGATCCGCACCAAGATCGGTGATGACGCCGCCAACCCAAAGTTCATTTTCACCGAGCCGGGTGTGGGTTACAGGTTTTGCACGCATTGATGGCCGCGGGTCTTCGCGTTGGACTTGTGCGGGCGCCAAACCCTCGCCACCCATCACGCACGACGAATGGGTCAAGCTAAGGCGCCTCTGTAAGAAGTCGGGCATCCATCGCTCTCTCGCGGTTTGCGCGCAAACCGCGAGAGAGGCCGGGTGGGCCGATTGATCCGGCAGAATGCCATTTCGGTCGTCAGAACGCGCAAATTCAAGGTGCCCAACTCCGCGCATGGTGCGCCGACCCCGACATCGACGTGATCCTCACTACCGGCGGCACCGGCCTTACGGGCCGCGACGTGGGCTGGCCAACAAGATGGCGCGGATCGTCTGGGCCCTGATGGCCCGGGGCGGCGTCTACCAGTCTCCGGCCACATTGGCGTAAGCCGACCGTCGGTCGTGAGAACGTCGGAGCGAAAGAGGGCAAGGAGCAGTTTGGCGCAATAGTCGTGAGACGGGATCGGGAGAACCAGTGTGCAACAGAGTGCCTTCGAGCACGCGGCTTTGATCTGGACCCGACCTTCGAACACCATACGGGCCCGCGGCAGGACGATGGCCGCATCTGAGGCCGGACACATGTCAGCACCCGATGACGCGCCAAAATCAGCTTCGAAAATACCTCTTGCGCAAGGGGCGGTTACACATGTTGCACGGGTCAAATTTCGGCCAACCTTTAGATTTTTCAGGCGACGCGCTTGAACTTCGGACAGCCGAGTCCGGTCATCTGGTTGAGAGCACGGACGCCGATCTTTGCTTCTGTCGTCTGATTTTCGAAGATCCTCGACCTGAGTTTCGGACCAATGACGGTCTTCCATTGGTAGGTTTGTCTCGTCCGAAATTTGACCCGTGCAACAAAGCCGGTTGCGCAATGAATGCGCAGCCTGTGGGGTTATTTCCGGCGTTTGTGTTCTTCGAGCCTTGGGAAAATTTCCACGAAGTTGCAGGGTTTGTGGCGGTAGTCGAGTTGCAGCTTCAGGATCTCGTCCCACGCGTCGCGGCAGGCGCCGGGGCTGCCGGGGAGGGCGAAGAGGTAGGTGCCTTGTGCCACGCCTCCGGTGGCGCGGGATTGCACGGCGGAGGTGCCGATCTTTTGCATCGAGACGAGGGTGAAGACGGTGGCGAAGGCCTCGATTTCCTTCTCGTAGACATCGCGGTGGGCCTCGACAGTCACGTCGCGGCCCGTAAGGCCGGTGCCGCCGGTAGTGAGGATCACGTCAATGTCGGGGTCGGCGCACCATGCGCGGAGTTGGGCGGCGATGGTGGGGCGGTCGTCTTGCACGATGCCGCGGGCGGCGAGGATGTGGCCTGCGGTGGTGAGGCGTTCGACCAGCGTGTCGCCCGAGCGGTCATCGGCGGCGGTGCGGGTGTCGGAGACGGTGAGGACGGCGATGCGGGTGGGGAGGAATTCGCGTTCGGTCATTTGGGGCTCATTTCGGGGCGGTCAGGCGGGCTTTGAGGGAGAGCAGGTCGGCCCAAGCCTCTCGTTTTGCCTGAGGGGTGCGCAGGAGGTAGGCGGGGTGGGTCATCGGCAGGACGGGAAGGCCCAGCGACTGTTGCCACTGGCCGCGCAGACGCAGGATGCCGCGGCGGCCAAGGATGGCAGCGCAGGGGGTGTTGCCCATCAGGACGAGGATGTCGGGGGCGGCGAGCGCGATCTGGCGTTTGACAAACGGGAGCATCATGGCGATTTCGTCATCAGTCGGGTCGCGGTTTTGCGGCGGGCGCCAGGGCAGGACGTTAGTGATGTAGACTGCGGTTTCGGGGTCGGGCGAGGTGCGCGACAGGCCGATCGCCGCGAGCATACGGTCGAGGAGTTGACCGGCGCGGCCGACGAAGGGGCGGCCCTCCATATCCTCGTCACGGCCCGGTGCCTCGCCCAAGATCATCACGCGGGCGCGCGGGGTGCCGTCGGCAAAGACGAGGTTGCGCGCACCTTTCTTGAGGTCGCACAGGTCGAAGGCGGCGATGGCATCGCGCAGATCCTCAAGGGTTTGGGCATGGGCCGCGAGGGTGGTGGCGTGTTCCACCGGGTCGGGGCCTTCGGCCAAGGGCGGCGGTGCGCCGGGGGTGAAGGTCGGCAGCGGGGCTGGCGCCGCGATGGGCGCGGGTTCCGGGACGACGTCGTAGCGGTTGATGGGGGCGTCGGTGATCGCCTCGTCCGCGCCAAGCTCGACCTGCCAGTCGAGAAGCGCCAGAGCGGTGTGAAAATCGAGGCCTTGTTCCATGCCCGCAAACTAGGCCCGTGGCGGGGAAACGGCAAGCGGGGCGGCGGGACTGCTTGTCGGGGCCGCGCGCGCTTTCTATAAGCGCTGAAACCGGCTGGTTTCGCCGGTGCATCGGAGGTGCCCCATGAGTTTCCGCGCAAGACATCTGCTTGGGATCGAGCATTTGGCACCGGATGAGATTCGCACGGTGCTGGATCTGGCTGACACCTATGTTGACCTCAACCGCCGCACCATCAAGCGCACCGATGCGCTGGCGGGGATGACGCAGATCAACATGTTCTTTGAGAACTCCACCCGCACGCAGGCGAGTTTTGAGCTGGCGGGCAAGCGGCTGGGCGCGGATGTGATGAACATGGCGGTGTCGCAGTCGAGCGTGAAGAAAGGCGAGACGCTGATTGATACCGCGTTGACTCTGAACGCGATGCACCCGGATTTGCTGGTGGTCCGGCATCCCTCGTCTGGCGCGGTGAACCTGCTGGCGGAAAAGGTGAATTGCGCGGTGCTGAATGCGGGCGACGGGCGGCATGAACATCCGACACAGGCGCTGTTGGATGGCCTGACGATTCGGCGGGCGAAGGGGCGGTTGCAGCGGCTGACGGTGGCGATCTGCGGCGACATTGCGCACAGCCGCGTGGCGCGGTCGAACCTGCTGCTGTTGGGCAAGATGGAGAACCGCATCCGGCTGATCGGGCCGCCGACGCTGATGCCTGCGGGGGTCAACGAGTTCGGCTGTGAGGTGTTCGACGACATGCGCGCGGGGCTGGAGGGCGCGGATGTGGTGATGATGCTGCGGCTTCAGAAAGAGCGGATGGACGGGGCGTTCATCCCCTCAGAGCGGGAATATTACCACCGCTATGGGCTGGACGCCGAGAAGCTGGCGTTCGCCAAGCCCGACGCGATTGTGATGCACCCAGGGCCGATGAACCGGGGGGTGGAGATTGACGGCGAGATCGCCGACGACATCAACCGCAGTGTGATTCAAGAGCAGGTGGAGATGGGGGTTGCCGTGCGGATGGCGGCGATGGACCTGCTGGCACGGAACCTGAAGGCCGCTCGGGGGGCAGAGGCGGCGGGGGTTATGGTGTGAGTGGGGGCGACTCGGACTGGCAGGCGATCTTAAGGTCCGACGAAAAGATACTTTGGCAAGGGGCGCCCTATGCGGGGTTGCGATGGGCCTATTCGTCGCCGCAGGAGGTGCAAAACGCGTTTGGCTTTGCGCTTATCGCAGTGGTTTGCCTTACCCACTACGGCGATACCAAGGCTTGGCACATTGCATTTTTCGTGGTGCTGCTTCCCGCCGGATTGATAGCGCTTGCGCTGGCCTATTACTTCATTATCGGGATTCATTTTCGCGACGCCCGCATCCGGCGGCACGCCACGTATTTCCTCACAAACCGCCGCGCGATGATCGTGATGTCCATGAAGACGCAGAAGGTGGACAGCTATCCAATCGGTGTGACGACACCGGTATCACATACGATTGGGCCGAAAGGGTGCGTGTATTTTGCCAGCGTGGAAGTGCCCCAATACGTGGTGCTCAGACAAGGGGGCCGTGTGTTGGGGTCAAGTCCAAACACGAGAGAAGTCGGGTTTGAGCTGATCCCCGATGCGCCCTACGTATATGAATTGATGTGCGCCACGTTCAAAGGCGGGACCCAACAATGAGCGACCTTTCCGACTGGAACGCGATCCTTGAGCCGGGGGAAAAGGTGATCTGGCAGGGGCAATCGGTGCAGGGGTTGCATTTTCCGGGGTTTGAGCCGGGCCCTGCCCTGTTTGGCTTGGCGTTTGCCGGGTTTGGCGTGTTCTGGATGGTGCAGGCCTTTGCCAATGTGGCGGGGCAGACGGGCCTCGCGGTATTCATGCCGTTGGCGGGGTTGCCGTTTGTGGGTGTCGGTTTGAACCTTGCGGGGGGCAAGTTTTTCTGGCGGCGCTATGTGCGGGGCAAGACGTGGTACAGCCTGACCAATCGGCGCGCCTTTGTGGCGAGTAATGTGATGGGGCAGAAGCGGCTGAATTTCTGGGTGATTGATCCGGCGACGATTATTGAGGTGACGGGGGATACCCCGCCAACGGTGCGCTTTACCGGTGCGCGCGGCAGCGTGGGCGTGGCCGGTGGAGCGTTTGAATACATAAGCGAGGCGGCCAAGGTCGCGGGATTGATGCGGCAGGTGCAGGCGGGGGCGGTATGACGAAGGCTATGGATATGGGCGCTACGACCTTTCTGACCAATGCACGGCTGATTGACCCAGAGGCCGGGGAAGAGCGGACGGGCAATGTCATCCTAGATGGCGGCGTGATCGCCGCGATTGGGTCGGCCAGTGCGCCGAAGGGCGCGCGGGTGATAGATTGCGGCGGCAAGTGTCTGGCGCCGGGCATCGTGGATTTGGGCGTGAAGGTCGGCGAGCCGGGCGAGCGGCACAAGGAGTCGTTCCGCTCGGCCGGCCTCGCGGCGGCGGCGGGGGGGGTGACGACGATCATAACGCGGCCAGATACTCTGCCCGCGATCGACAGCCCCGAGACGCTGGAGTTTGTCACGCGGCGCGCGGATGAGGCGGGGCCGGTGCGGATTTTGCACATGGCGGCGCTGACGCGCGGGCGCGAAGGGCGCGAGATGGTCGAGATCGGGTTTTTGCTCGACGCGGGGGCGGTGGCGTTTACCGACTGCGATCATGTGGTGGCGGACAGTAAGGTGCTGTCGCGCTGCATGATCTATGCGCGCTCGCTTGGGGCCTTGGTGATCGGGCATCCGCAAGATCCGGGGCTATCGAAGGGAGCGGCTGTGACGTCTGGCAAGTTTGCCAGCCTGCGCGGGTTGCCGGGAGTATCCCCGATGGCCGAGCGGATGGGGTTTGACCGCGACATGGCCTTGGTCGAGATGACCGGGGTGCGGTATCACGCGGATCAGGTGACCTGCGCGCGCACCCTGCCCGCGTTGGAGCGTGCGAAGGCGAATGGGTTGGACGTGACGGCAGGGGTGTCGATCCACCACGTGACGCTCAATGAATTCGACGTGGGGGATTACCGGACCTTCTTCAAGCTGACGCCGCCATTGCGGGCAGAGGATGACCGGGTGGCGATGGCAGAGGCCGTGGCGAGCGGGGTGATTGATATCCTGTGCTCGATGCACACGCCACAGGACGAGGAAAGCAAGCGCCTGCCCTATGAAGAAGCAGCGGCGGGCGCGGTGGCGTTGCAGACCTTTCTGCCCGCCGCAATGCGGCTATACCATGACGGCACGATGAGCCTGCCGAAGTTGTTCCGGGCGATGTCGCTGAACCCCTCCAAACGGCTTGGCCTGCCCGGTGGGCGGATGGCGGTAGGGGCACCTGCCGACCTGGTGCTGTTCGACCCGGATGCGCCGTTTGTGATGGATCGGTTTACCATGCTTCATTCGAAATCCAAGAACACGCCGTTTGACGGGACGCGGATGGAGGGTAAGGTTCTAGCGACCTTTGTGGCAGGTGCGCAGGTTTACGGGCGGGAGCTGTAAGATGCCGTTGATTGAACATGGCTGGTTGGTTTTGGGCGTGGTTGCCGTGCTGGCCTATCTGCTGGGCGCCGTGCCGTTCGGGCTGGTCACGGCAAAGGTGATGGGGCTGGGCGATATCCGGCAGATCGGGTCGGGCAATATCGGGGCCACGAATGTCTTGCGCACCGGCAACAAGCTGGCAGCGTTTTTGACACTGGTGCTGGATGCGGGCAAGGGCGCGGTGGCGGTGCTGGTGGCGCGCTATGCACTGGGCGAGGATGCGGCGCAGGTGGCGGGCCTCGCGGCATTTGTCGGGCATATCTATCCGGTCTATCTTGGGTTCAAGGGCGGCAAGGGGGTGGCGACATTCCTGGGCATCCTGCTTGCGCTGAGTTTCCCGGTGGGGCTGGCGGCTTGCGCGACGTGGTTGGTGGTGGCGCTGGTCACGCGCTATTCCTCGCTTGCCGCCCTGATGGCGGCGGCTTTGTCGAGCCTGTGGCTTTTCTACCTGAATCAGGGGCAAATCCTGTTTCTGGTCGTGATCCTGACCATCCTGATCTATATCCGCCATGCCGCGAACCTGAAGCGGCTGAACGCGGGCACCGAGCCGAAGATCGGCGCAAAGAAGGGCTGACTCGCCGGAAACATTCGACAAATCGCCGCGATGGTCGCATGCTGATGAAAGCAGCAACGCGAGGGTATCGTCGTGGATTTCAAAACTGCGGTCAGAACGTGTTTCGAGAAATATTTCGTCTTTGACGGCCGCGCAGCCCGGCCTGAATTCTGGTGGTTTGCGCTTTTCGTGCTGTTGGGCCGGATTGTTCTGGGCATCATAGACCGGACGATCTTCGGGGCGCCGGTCTATCACCCCGCCATGATGAGCTACGGCATGAGCGAGCATGGCATGTGGAGTTACGGCATGTGGAGCTATGGCGTCTGGATGCCATCGTGGCGGCCACTCAGCGCGCTGTTCTCGCTTGCGGTGTTCATCCCGAAGCTGAGCGTCGCGGTAAGGCGCCTGCATGACGTGGATCGCAGCGGCTGGTGGCTGCTGTTAAGCCTGATCCCGATCATCGGCTGGCTGGTGTTGCTGTATTGGGTCGTGCAGCCGGGGCGCGCGGGATCGAACATGTACGGCGTCGCGCCGGAGGCGTAAGAGCACCGGCGGGTTGGCCCGCCGGGCACAGATCTTAGCGGCGCACCTGCTGTTCCAGCAGGTCGGCGGTGCGTTTGGTGTTTTGGTAGATGCCGAGCCCGAGATACATGAAGCCAGCGGTCAGGATCAGGTAAATCGCACCGCCGATCAGAATCGCAAGGCCGGCGAGGGGCCCGCCCGCCTCGCCGTTAGGACCCATGCCATGGCCGAAAGCAACAACGCCGGCAGCGATTAAAATTGCGATCGCCATAAGCACGACGACAACGTTGATAACGACCTCAAGCGACCGGATGAAGAAATCACGCATAGGGCAATCCTTTGAAATGATGGGTAATCATCCGCCGAATCCTACCACGGTTTGTCATCCTCACAATCCGGATGAGCGCTAGTAGCTGTAGCCCGCGTAGATCTTGCTAAGATCGCCTTGCCAATCGCCGTGGTAGTGATCCAATAGTTCGTCCGCAGGGGTTTTGCCGCTAGCGACGGTGTCCTTGAGCGCGGAAAGGAAGTGGGTCTCGTCCGGGACAAGGCCCCCTGCCCCCGGTTTGGCGCGCGCCTTCAGCCCAGCCTCGGCAATCGTCAGAACCTCGCGGGCGAGGTCTTGCATCTTGATACCGTGGGTGTTGGCCTGAAGCCCGTCAACCGAGGCGGCAACGCGCAAAGCTTCTCGCGTTTCGGCATCCCAGTTTTTCGCCAGATCCCATGCGGCGTCGAGCGCGGATTGGTCATACATGAGGCCGACCCAAAGCGCGGGCAACGCGCAAAGGCGGCGCCACGGGCCACCGTCTGCGCCGCGCATTTCCATGTATTTCTTGATGCGCGCCTCGGGGAAGATTGTCGTCAGGTGATCGGCCCAGTTCGACAGGGTGGGCTTTTCGCCCGGCAGCGCGGGCAGTTCGCCCTTCAGAAAATCGCGGAAGGATTGACCCAAGGCGTTGATGTATTTGCCGTCGCGATAGACGAAATACATGGGCACATCGAGCGCGTAATCGACGTATTGCTGAAAGCCAAAGCCCGGTTCGAACACGAAGGGCAACATGCCGGTGCGCGTGGCGTCGAGGTCGCGCCAGATGCGCGAGCGCCAGGATTTGTGGCCGTTTGGCTTGCCGTCAAAGAACGGCGAGTTAGCGAAAAGCGCGGTGGCGACGGGTTGCAGCGCAAGCGCGGTGCGGAACTTCTGCACCATGTCGGCCTCTGACGCGAAGTCGAGGTTCACCTGAACGGTGCAGGTGCGATACATCATCTGGGTGCCATGCGTCCCAACGCGGCCCATGTATTCTGTCATCAGCTTGTAGCGGCCCTTGGGCATCACGGGCATTTCGTCATGGGTCCAGATCGGCGCCGCGCCGAGGCCGATGAATTTGATGCCAAGCGGGTCGGCCACCGCCTGAACTTCGCGCAGGTGTTCGTTCACCTCGTCGCAGGTCTGGTGGATGGTTTCCATCTGCGCGCCGGAAAGCTCAAACTGCCCGCCCGGCTCCAGGCTGATATTGGCGCCGTCGGCGAAGGAGAGGCCGATCATCTTGTCCTGCTCAAACACCGGCTCCCAGCCGAAGCGGTCGCGCAGGCCGTCGAACATCGCCTTGATTGACCGCGGGCCGTCATATGGCAGCGGTTCCAGCGTGTCGGTCAGGTAGCCGAATTTTTCATGCTCGGTGCCAATGCGCCAATCGGCTTTGGGTTTGCAGCCCGAGGCCATGTATTCGGCGAGTTGGTCGACATGCTCGATGGGGCCACCGCCGGACTGAGGAATGGACATGGGGAGGCTCCGATCATTTTTGTCAGGTCTAGGGCGACAGAGGTGTAGCGGGACGCGGGGTTAGTCAAGGCCACTTAGTGCAACATGCGCATGACACGGCGGCGCCACACGATGCGGGGCATGTCGGGCGGGCCGTCGATGGCGGCGAGGAGTGCAGGGGTTTCGAGACCCGGCAGGCCCGCGAAGGCGTCGAACAGCGCGCCGGTGCCTTCGGCGGCGGTGGGGACGAACAGCACCTCGCCCCCCTCGTCGGCCAGTCGCCAGCAGCGGCGGCCCGCATGTTGGGTAAGCGCGATTTCGGTGAGCGAGGAGAGCGCGGCAAAGCCACCCTCGGTCGGGCCGAAGTAGGTGATCTGGCCCTCGACCACCTGCACGAGGCCGGGGTCGTTGATGTCCTGCATGAAGTGGAGGCGGCGCAGGCCAGTGAGTGCGAGAGCCGCACCGAGGGCGGCGATGAGAAGCCCCGCGACGAGGAGGACGGGGCCACCTTGAACCGCAACCCAAAGGCCGAGGGCGGTAACCACGGCGGCGATCAGCACCTCGCGCCAACGGCGAAGGGTTTGGGCGGCCCCAGGGCGGATGAATTCGGTCATAGGGCGATCCGGGCGGGGGTGGCGAATTGAAGCAGGCGAAAGTCACCGGTTTGGCGGAAGCCGACGGATTGGTAGGCGCGGGCGGCGGTTGGGTTGACGGCGCGGATCATTTCGCGTGACGCGTTTGGTGCAGGCGACCGCGCCACGCTGGGGATTGCGGTGTGATCATCGCCAATCGCCCAAGGTGGCCTGCCAAAGCGTGAGGGCGGCGACGGCGGCGGTGTCCGCACGCAGGATGCGGGGGCCGAGGCTGACGGGGGCGACCTGCGGCATGGCGCGCAGGCGCTTTTGCTCGGGTTCGCTGAATCCGCCCTCTGGCCCGATCAGGATCGCCCAAGGGCCGGGGGCGGCGGCGACAAGGGTGTGCTGGGCCGAGGTGAGCGTTTCGTCAGCCCAGAGGATGCGACGATCAGCGGGCCATTGGGCGAGGAGTTTGTCAAGAGAGATGAGGTCGGCGACTTCGGGAACGAAGGTGCCGCCGCATTGTTCGGCGGCCTCTACCGCGTGGGCTTGCAGGCGGTCTTGGCGGATACGCTCCGAGTTGGTGAAGGCGGTTTGCACCGGAATGATGCGCGCGGCGCCAAGCTCGGCGGCTTTTTCAACGATGAAATCGGTGCGCGCCTTTTTGATCGGCGCGAAGAGAAGCCAGAGGTCGGGCGGCAGTTGCAAGGCGCGCGTCTGCTCGACACAGGTCAAGGCGCCACCGCGTTTTCCGGCAGTGGTAACGGTGGCGCGCCACTCGCCATCGCGACCGTTGAACAGAAGAAGTGCTGCGCCAACCTCCAGGCGCATCACGCCAAAGAGATAATGCGCCTGATCGGCGTTCAGAGGAACCGATTGCCCCGGGGCCAAGGGGTGCTCTACAAAGAGCCTGATCTTTGCGACTGACATGAGGGCGAACTTATGCCGCAGACCCAGCAAATGCCAGAGCCGGCAGGCCAGGTTGCCGATGCCGTGCGCGGTAATTGGGTGGACCGGCTGGCACCAGAGGCGACGCGGCCCTACCTGCGGCTAAGCCGGGCGGATCGGCCGATTGGCACGTGGCTGTTGCTACTGCCGTGCTGGTGGGCGGTAGCACTTGCTTGCGCGGCGGACCCGGCGAGCGCGGGGCTGCGCGATCTGTGGATTGCGGTAGCCTGTGGCGCTGGGGCGTGGCTGATGCGGGGCGCGGGCTGCACATGGAATGACATCACCGACCGCGACTTTGACGCGGCGGTGGCGCGGACGCGATCACGGCCGATCCCCTCGGGGCAGGTGACGCCGAAACAAGCGGCGGTGTGGATGACGGCGCAGGCGCTGGTGGCGTTTGCGATTTTGCTGACGTTCAACGGGATGGCGGTGACGCTGGGAGTAGCCTCGCTGGGGTTGGTGGTGATTTACCCGTTCGCCAAGCGGTTCACGTGGTGGCCGCAGGTGTTTCTGGGCCTCGCATTCAACTGGGGTGCGCTGTTGGCGTGGACTGCCCATACTGGCAGCATCGGCTGGCCGTCGGTTACGCTTTATCTGGCGGGAATCGTCTGGACGCTGTTTTACGACACGATCTATGCGCATCAGGACAAGGAAGACGATGCGCTGATCGGGGTGAAATCGACAGCGCGGCTGTTTGGGACGAATACGGCGGCCTGGCTGCGCGGGTTTCTGGTCCTGTCGGTGGTGTTGCTGAGCGGGGCGGTCATTCTGGCGATTGGCCCCCGGCGGGACATTCTGGCGCTGGTTGTCGCACTGAGCGGGGCATGGGCTTTTGGCTGGCACCTTATGTGGCAACTGGTGCGGCTGGACATAGACAACGCGGGGGTCTGCCTGCGATTGTTCCGCGCAAACCGGGATGCGGGACTGATTCCTGCGCTGTTTATCGCCGTCGCTGTCTTGCTTTGATTGATCCTCAAGCCCACGGGGCTTAAGAAAAACGGATTCCGTTGCGAAAGGCCCCTCGACCCGATGAAAGCGACTCAAAGCCTGATCGCAGTTGCTGCATTTCTGATTGCGGCGCTGTTGAGCTATTTTGGTGCAGTCTGGGCGGTAACGCGCATTGAGGCGACGTCAACGCAGGCAGTCTCGCACAAGCTATCCGTGGAAGGGCTGGACTGGGCGAAGGTTGCCGCGGACGGGTTGCAGGTGAAGATTGCAGGCACGGCACCGAACGAGGCGGCACGGTTCCGCGCGTTGACCTTCGCGGGATCGGTGGTCGATGCGGCGCGGGTGCATGACTTGGTGCAGGTGACGCCAGCCAAGGCGATTGCACCGCCGCATTTCTCTGTCGAGTTGCTGCGCAATGACGACGGGATTTCGCTGATCGGGCTGGTTCCGACCTCGACCGGGCATGACGCGATCGCGGCGAAGATTTCCGCGCTGGCGACGCCGGGCAAGGTCACTGACCTGTTGGAGACCGCAACGGACCCGGCGCCGAACGGCTGGGATGCGGCGCTGGCGTTCGGGCTGGATGCGCTGAACAAGCTGCCACATTCAAAAATCTCGATCTCGGCAGAGAAGGTGACGGTGACAGCGATTGCCGACAGCCCGGAGGAAAAGCGGAATTATGAGACGGAATTGGCGCGGGCAGCGCCAGCAGGGCTGACCGTGGGGGTCGAGATTTCCGCGCCACGCCCGGTGATTACGCCCTTTACGCTGCGGTTTGTGATCGACGAGTCGGGGCCGCGGTTCGATGCCTGTTCCGCGGACACCGCCAAGGCGCGCGATGCAATCGTTTCGGCGGCGGTGGCTGCGGGAGTGACTGGCAAGGTTAATTGCACCATCGGGTTGGGTGTGCCCTCACCAAGTTGGGCGGATGCGGCGACGCTGGGGATTGCGGCAGTTAAGGCGTTGGGCAAGGGCTCGGTCACGTTCTCGGACGCAGATGTAACTTTGCTGGCGACGACAGACACGCCACAGGCGGTGTTTGACCGCGTGGTCGGCGATTTGGGGGCGAAGCTGCCCGATGTGTTTTCTTTGGAAGCGACCCTGCCGGAAAAAGCGAAGACAGCAGCGCAGGATGGGCCGGTTGAATTTACCGCAACACTGGATGCCAAGGGGCATGTCGATCTGCGTGGGCGCCTGACGGACGACCGGATGCACAACGCCGTCGACAGTTTCGCCCGGGCGAAATTTGGAGCGACGAACGTATTTACCGCGACGCGCACCGATGAGAAGCTGCCCGATGGCTGGCCCGAACGGGTGCTGGCAGGACTGGACTCGCTCGCATTGTTGCACACAGGAACGCTGTTGGTGCAGCCCGACATGGTGGTGGTGACGGGCGTATCCGGGGCGCAGGACGCGCAGGATCACATCTCTCGCATCCTGTCGGACAAGCTGGGCAAAGGGCAGGCGTTCAGCATCAAGGTAACCTATGACAAGCGGTTCGACCCGCTTGCCGGCCTGCCGACTCCGGCTGAATGTATTGCCGCAATCAAGGCAGCGATTGCGGCCCAAAAGATCTCATTTGATCCGGGGAAAGATACGATTGCGCCGGGCTCTGCGCCGACACTGGATCGGATCGCGGCTGAGGTGAAGAAATGCCCGACCGTTGCGATGGAGATTGGCGGCTATACCGACAGTCAGGGAAGTCCCGAGATGAATCTGGCGCTAAGTCAGGCGCGCGCCAATGCGGTGCTGAGCGCGCTTTCGACGCGGCGGGTGGACACTGGCAACCTGACGGCGAAGGGCTATGGCGAGGCGAATCCGATTGCCGACAATGGCACCGATGTCGGCCGCGAGGCCAACCGGCGGATCGAGTTCAAGCAGAACTCTGCCGCCGCACCAGAGGCGGTCGTGACACCTGATGCGACACCGCCGGATGCCGCCACTCCAGATGCCACCAATCCCGACGTTGCAACACCCGATGTCGCGACCGATGGGTCGGGCGATGCGTCCGTCGACAGTGGCGCGACAGATGGCATTTCGTCAGAGCCGCCACGGGATGCCGCCGCTGGGGCGGGCGATGGCGCGGTGATCGGGGACGGCTCTGCCGCGCCCAGCGCACCAACGATACGACCGAAGAAACGCCCCTAAGGCCGGTTTGGCCCCAACTTGTTGCATTGACGCGAGGACAGAATGAACAGAACCGAATTCATCGTCGTAACTGCGATCATCCTCTTCGTGGCCTTTGCGCTCGGTTGGTTTGCCTACTGGCTGTTGCATCGGTTCACCCGCGTCAGTCAGGCCGACATGGGCGAGTTGGAGCGGATGGCGCAGGCGCTGCACGAAGCGGAAGAAACGCGGGATCAGGCAATCGCCTATATTCAGGACCGCGAGGCGGAACTGAGCAACCAGATTGCCCAAACCGAGGCCGAACTGCGCGCCGCGATGGATGGGCTGCGCGATGCGCGCCATGAAGCGGAAGAAATGCGGACCTACATTGAGAAGGTGAACGCGACCTGATGCGCCAGAAATGTATTGTCACGAAAACGTGAATATGGTGTACTGACCAGCGGGGGCTCTCTCGAAGGGCGAATGTGCATGTGTATGAAAATTTCTGCCGTGGTTCTGGCAGCCTGCGTTGCAGTGTGTGGCGCGCCAATGTTTGCGGATACCGCAGCTACTCCACCCGATCTGTCCAAGATTAAAATGCCGGAATACGCGATCAAGATGATCGAGCGCGATCCGGTTCAGGCGCTTTCCCAATATTATGGGATGGCTTTTCGTTTGGCGCCCGATGGCATCGTGACGCAAGAGATGCTGGATGCGCAGCAGGAGTTTCAGGTGGCGCGGATGCGGGCGAACCGGCTGGCCTCGATGCTGGGCTATGACCTTGATGGCGATGGCGTGATTTCGGCGCAAGAACTGGCGAGGCTCGAGAAATACAGCGAACCATCGCGAAAGGCGTCGCTATTGGTCATGCTGGATACCTACGATACCAACCGGGACGGCGCGATCAGTCTGGACGAATTGCTGGCAGCAGCGAAGGCGCAGAACGCAAAGAATACAGAGATGTCTTCGCGCTACCAGCCCGTCACCTCTGTGAACATTCTGATGCAGATGGATGTGAACGGGGATGGCAAGACCACCCCGGACGAAATCAGGGCAGTTGTGGATGCTGTTGCCGCAAGGGCGACATCGTGCGCCAGCCCCTGTCCCCCCGGCTAAGGAACCGACTGCCGACCATGCGGATAACGCCCCTTCCCTCCACGCCCCAATACCGTGGGAGAAGGAACTTTTCTGCTTTCGGCCTAGTTTTTCATTTCCGTTTTGAGGAAGGCGATGACGTTGGCGGCGTCAGCGTCGGTCAGCTTGCCTCTCCAACGGGGCATGATTTTGGCCAGATCTTGGCCGTCTTCGTCTTTGCCATCAAGCATTGCGCGCATGAGCAGTGCGTCGGTCTCTTTGTATTGCTTTTCAAGCTCAGGCGCACGCAGGTCGGCGGACTCGGTTGCACCGAAGTGGACACCACCGGACGCATCGGCTTTGTGGCAGACCACGCACTTGGATTTGAAGATGGCCGCGCCAGCGGCGGCATCCCCGGCGGCAGAGGCCACTGACGTCGACAGTGCAAGGGCCGCGGCGGCCAGAGTGCCTTTCAGCACCAGTGAAAGTCGTGTGGAATGGGTGTTCATAGCTCTTCGACTCCTAGCTAAGTTTGGCAGTCCCGAGAGGACTGCAAGGGGATCAATGCAGAAGGTGTGACATCTTAACCTTGATCGAGATCAGTTTTGCAAATCTTGGCGCGGATGCCAGAAAAATGCGCGTGAGCGGGTGAACCGGGGCATTCATGTGTTCTATGCGCCATTCCGCCGCTTGGTGCGAAAGGTAATCGACTTGGCGCGCAATGTGTAATAGGACGTCAACGCGCGTCTGCGCAGGGTGGTGGCGTCACGGAACGCCGCACAAGCGCACCGAGGGATGAGCTGTCGTATCGGCCAGTGCCGCCCTGACTTGTTGCCGCGAAACCATTTGCCAGCCCCGAAGAAAGAGCCGCGACCGTATGCCGTTGACTATCACACAAGACCCGACCGGCCATTCTCCTGAGGATGCCAAGAGGTGGGTGCAGATACTTGCAAAATACCGCGAGCCCAATCTGAAACGGAGCCTGTTTGAAATTGCCGTGACCATTGGTCCGCTTCTGGCGATCTGGGCGCTGGCTTGGGCCGCGCTTTCGGTAAGCTGGGCGTTGGCCCTGGGCTTGGCGTTGCTCAATTCGCTGTTTCTCGTGCGCAGCTTTATGATTCAGCATGATTGCGGGCACGGCGCGTTTTTCGCCAACCGGACGGCCAGCGATTGGGTTGGCCGGACGCTGGGCGTGCTGACCGCAACGCCTTACGACGTGTGGCGGCGGACGCATTCGGTGCATCACGCAACGGCAGGAAATCTGGGCAAGCGTGGCATGGGTGATGTCGATACGCTGACGGTTGCTGAATACCGGGCGCGGTCAGCGTGGGGTCGGCTGAAGTATCGCATGTACCGCAACCCGATCGTTCTGTTCGGGCTTGGGCCGAGCTACCTGTTCCTGTTGCAGAACCGCCTGCCGGTCGGGCTGTTTCACGCCGGCGCGCGTTATTGGATCAGCGCGATGGGCACCAATTTGTCGATCATTGTGGTTTTGCTGACGGTTGCCTGGTTTGGCGGGCTGGCACCGATCGTTCTGATCTATCTGCCGACGGTGATCGGCGCGGCGTCCATCGGGGTCTGGCTGTTCTTTGTGCAGCATCAGTTTGAAGAGACACATTGGGATCAGGACAAGGACTGGCAGTTGCACGAGGCGGCCCTGCTGGGCAGCTCGCACTACGAATTACCGGGCGTTTTGCGGTGGTTTTCGGCCAATATCGGGGTGCATCATGTGCATCACCTGTATAGCCGCATCCCGTATTACCGCCTGACGGAAGTGTTGCGCGACCATCGCGCACTGGCGGAAAGCCAGCGGATGACGATCCGCGAAAGCCTGCGGTGTGTGCGGTTCCATCTGTGGGACGAGACGCAGCGACGGTTGTTGTCGTTCCGCGCGGCGCGCGAGCTTTACGGCGCGATCTAAGCGTCAGGGGGCTGATTACCAGCGGCGAAGGGCGTCCTCATCGGCGTCTTTCGCCGCAACCCATTCGGCCCCATCCGCAGCGACTTCCTTCTTCCAGAACGGCGCGCGGGATTTTAGGTAATCCATCAGGAATTCCGCCGCGGCAAAAGCGTCGCCCCGATGGGGTGCGGCGGTTGCCACCATCATGATCGGATCACCCACACCCAGCGCGCCATAGCGGTGGATGACGAGGCTGTCGATAAGGTGCCAGCGGGCTATAGCCTCTGTCTCGATCCCGGCAATGGCGCGTTCGGTCATGCCGGGGTAATGCTCTATCTCCATCCGGCTAAGACCGCCGCTGGCGCGGTCGCGCACGATGCCGGTGAAGGTGACGATGGCGCCAACACCGGCGCGGCCCTTGGCGAAGGCGGCCGTTTCCGCGCCGATGTCAAAGAGGGCGGATTGCACGCGCACCGACATGTCAGCCCCCGGTCATCGGAGGAAAAAACGCAACCTCTCGCACGCCCGCAAGCGGCGCGTCGAAGGTGCTGAGGGTCTGGTCTACGGCCACCCGCAGCGCTGTGAGGTCGGCGAACGCAGCCTCATACCGCGGTTCGCGGGCTTTCAGTTCGGCAACCAGATCGGCGACGGTGGCGGCAGTGGTTTCAACGCGTTCTTTCGGGAAGCCGATCCGTTCACGCACCCAAGCGAAATAAAGCACGTCGATCACTTTGCGACCTCATCCTTCAGGTGGGGCAGCGCTTTGCGGAAATAGTCCCACCCGGTGTAGAGAGTTAGCCCAGCCGCGATCCAGATTAAGACGAGGCCCGCCTGCGTGGCGGAGCTGGCGGACCAGTGGGCAACGCGACGACCGGTATCCTCGACATAGCCAAGGCCCGTTCCAAGAAAGAGAACGGCGATGGCGACCATCTGCGCTGTGGTCTTCCATTTCGAGATTCGCGTGACCTTGAGATGCACCGCCTTGTGCCCGAGGTATTCGCGCAGGCCCGAAACAAAAACCTCGCGGAACAAGATTACGGTCGCGGGCAGGATCAGCCACGGATTCATGCCGGAATAGCCAGTGATGACCAGAAGCGCGATCACCACCATCGCTTTATCCGCGATGGGGTCGAGCATGGTGCCGAACTTCGACTCCTGCTTCCACAGCCGCGCGAGGTAGCCGTCGAAATAGTCGGTGATCGAGGCACCGACGAACAGGGTCAGGGCAAGCCAGTCGGCATCGGGGCGTTGGAAATACAGGAACATGACCGGTACACCGGGTGCCGCAAGCAACCGGAGGGTCGTCAGTATGTTCGGTATCGTCCACCTCATGCCCGATACCTAGCCCATTATTTGTGCTGGGGGGAAGGGGAAACGGGCGCGTTTGATGGCTGGCGTGGCGGCTGGTGGCAGGCAACGCCGTGTGCAGGCAGTGAACTTTTCGGCATCATGGCTGGGGTGGTGGTGGCGCGCATCGGGATGTCGCACTTGGGCCAGCACCAGGCGGCGCAAAATGGCAAGGATTTGGCGCAGC
>JAJXZX010000063.1 GCA_021779835.1 Pseudomonadota bacterium
CGCTGTTTCTCGCGATCTTCGTCGGCGTGGTTCTGGTGTTTTCTGCCAGCACGATCGTTGCCGGATTTGCCACCAACTGACGACTGAGCGCGCGCCCGCCTGTAGCCGCGGGCCACACCTCCCTGGGGGATGCAAATGGACACCACCACGCCACTCTTTTTGGCCCTGACGCGGCCCCCGAAATTCTTCGGGCTGCCAATGGGCTATTTTATCGGTCTGGCGGTGGCGACGGCCATTCCGTTCATCATCGCGTCCAACCCGGTTTACCTCCTGCTCTTCCCGATCTGCTACGGGCCGCTCTGGTTCATCGCGGACAAAAACCCGATCATTTTCGACATGATGGCGGTGGTATTCTCGACCACCCCACGCACGCGCCGCCACCGGGTGAACGGGGGCGACACCTATGTCAGTTAATCGCGCCTCGGGTTTCGAGGACACGGCGGCCATTCGAGGCACGCTGATCGATAAGGGGGCGCTCAGCGACGAAAGCCTCGCGCGTCACTTGCCGTATTTGTCGGTGCGCGAAGACGATGTAATCCTGACCCGTCAAGGCGATTTGATGGCCTCTGCGCTGATCAACGGGATTGATAGTCTGACCAGCGAAGGGCTCGACCTTCATGGCGCCACCAACAGCATGGCGCATATCGCAGGCCAGCTCGGCGAGGAATTCGGCTATTACGTCAACAAGATCACGCTGCCGGACACGGTGGATCTCGCACGTCTGGAGCGGGGCAGTTTCGCTTGCGAGATAGATGAGCGCTGGCGCACGCATCTGGCCAAGCGCGGGCTGAAACGGCGCGTCATTCTGCTCACAGTCCTGATCCGGCCGATGATCGGGGCAAAGCTGCCCCTCCTCGGGCGACTGGTAACGTCAAGCTTCTCATCGAACCTCCAAGACCGCAAAGCGCGCCTCGATGAAGCGATGACCCTCATTGGCGGCGCGCTGCAAGGCATAGGCTTTCGGCGTCTGAAGGTATCGGACGGCGAATGGCTCGGGCTTTTGGGCGCGGTGCAGGGCCAACCCTACGGCAAGATCATCGCGGACAAGGGTCGCTTTCTCGCGCCGGCACTGACCAATATCGACGTGACGTTTCGCGGCAAGAGCTTCGAGATCGAGACGGGCAGGGGCACCCGCTACGGCGTGATCTTTGGTGTCAAAAACTATGCGGCAAAGACCTGGCCCAAGATGCTCGATGATCTTGAGTCGCGCTTCGACATGGTGATCACCAACAGCTTTGCGCCGATGCGGAACAACGCGGCCGAAGCGCGGGTAAAGCTTGTCGCGCGCCAGATGCGCGCCTCGGAGGATTCCGCCGAGACCCTGCGCCAGGAGTTGTTCCAGGCGGCGGACAATGTGGCGTCCGGGCGCCAGGTCTTCGGCAAGCACCATCTGACGATCATGGCAACGGCGGACACCCGCGACGACGCGGAGGAGGCCGCGGCGCTGATCTGGCGCAGCGGTCAGGATGCCGGTTTGACGCTGGTGCGCGAGGGCTTCGGCGCGCGCACCAGCTACTTCGCGCAAGCGCCGGGAAACTGGACCTACAGGTTTCGGCCGGCACTGGTGTCCGCCCATAACTTCGCGCAATTGGCGGCGTTTCACCGCAGTACGCGCGGGCGCGACAAAGCCGACAGCCCGTGGGGGCAAAACATTACCGCGCTGCCAACCGTCAACGGTGGGCTTTACCGCATGAACCTTCATGATCGCGGCAAATGCGGCGCGGAACTGAGTGCCGGACACACGCTCATCCTCGGGCGCACCGGCAGCGGCAAGACTTTGGGGACGGCGTTCCTGATGGCACAAGCGCGCCGCGTCAATGCGCGCCTGATCATCATCGATAAGGATAGAGGCCTCGAGATGGCGGTGCGCGCGCTCGGCGGCGTCTATTCCGGCATCCGGGTGGGCGAGCCGACGGGCATGAACCCGTTCGCCACCGAGACCGATCCACGCGGCGCGGCCTGGCTGGTCGATTGGCTGACCGACAATCTGGAGCGCAGCCGACCGCTGGAAACGATTCAAACCGTCGCCCTGAACCGGGCGGTCGAACAGGTGGTGACTGCCGACGCAAGCCTCCGCTCGTTCGACGCTCTCGCCACCCTGCTCGCCTCGACCGATGACGGCGGGGATCTCGCCTCCCGCGTCCATGAATGGACCAGCAAGGGGCGTTATGGCTGGCTCTTTGCGTGCGAGACCAAAACGCCAGTGCGCATTGGTGAAGATGTTGTCGGCATCGACATGAGCGAGATCCTCGACACCAATGCCGAGCGCGGCGCCTTGCTAGCCTATCTCTTCCGCCGCGTAGAGCGGGTCATTGAAGACCGGCGTCCCACGATGATCGTCATCGACGAAGCATGGAAGATGCTCGACGACGAGATCTTTGTGAAGCGCCTGCACGACTGGCTGGTGACGATGCGGAAGAAAAACACCGCTGTGGTGATGCTGACGCAAACCCCGTCGCATCTGACGCAAAGCCGGGTTGGGTCGGTGATCGCGGAGAGTGTCACCACCCAAATTCTCTATCCGAACGCGCGCGCAAACCCGGAAGATTATCGCATCTTGCGGGTGAACGAGACCGAGGCTGCGTTCCTGTCGGCCCCGGATGGCGGCTATCGGATCGCGCTCATTCGCTCCGCCGGGGAAAGCGTTCTGGTCGATCTTGATCTGTCGGCGCTCAAAGGCGGGCTGACGGTGCTGGGTGGGGGCGAGAGCGGCGTGGAAAAGGCCCCGCCAAACTGGCGCGAGACCCCCGATTTTTGGAAGGAAATGCTGCGATGAGACGTCTTCTCCCGGCACTGCTGCTTGGCCTGTTGGCGGGCTGCGGCGCAGAAATTTCAACCGGAGTGCCAAGCCCCTGCGCGGGCCCGGGGGTGACGCCCAAGGCGTGCTATTTCAAGCCGCTGCCCGATAGCAAGGTGATCGCGCCGGAGGCCGGCCAGTGATCTTGCGGCGCGCGTTTCTCGCAGGTGTGGCGGGCCTTGCGCTTTGCGCCCCCCTTGGCACGCGTGCTCAAGGCGTGCCGGTGATCGACGTGACGCGGCTCAACAATATGATCAACCGCGTCACCCAGAGCCAGACCGAATATGCCAACGAGACAACCAAGCTCGGCAGCGAGACACAGCTCTCCGGTATCGCGCAACAACAGCGCGACGCGTATGCGACTTTTCTGGCGAACGCGACGGGCACGACCGATATTGCCGGGCTGGAAGCTGGCGCGGGTGGGGCACCGTCCGCCGCCGTGACCTTCCCAAGCGACGAGTCCACACGCGGAGACGCGCAACGCCTTTTTGGCGACGGCGCGTCGGTCGAACAGATGATTATCAAGGCGGCGGCGGATCACACCAACGATCCCGGCGTGGGCAAGGCGGGCCTCAATCCGACAACCTGGCGCGTTCTGTTGCAATCCCTGGTGAAACAGGAAAGCGCCTTCAACAACGCAGCCCGCAGCCCGGTCGGCGCTATGGGGTTTACCCAATTGATGCCCGCGACGGCGGCGGATCTGGGGGTGAACCCTGCGGATCCCCAGGGCAACCTCGAAGGGGGCGCAAAGTATCTCGCGCAGCAACTCAACAGCTTCGGCCGCGTGGACTATGCCCTCGCGGCCTATAATGCGGGCCCGGGTGCGGTGCAAAAGTACGGGGGCATTCCGCCCTACAACGAGACGCAAGCATATGTCCTGCGCATTCAGGGGTTTTATACCGCCTATCTCGCCAAGATCACCGGTCAGGATCAGACCGGCACGCTCGCCGGTGTCGATTCTGCGCGCGCTGACTGGGGCAACGTCGCAGATGCGCAGGCGAGCTATGCGACCTATCAGAGCGGACAGGTGCAGATGGCGATGCAGCGCATCGCATCGCTTCTGTCGCGGCCCCAGCCCACCAGCGTAAAGCAGTCAGTGGATTTCAACACATATATGCTGGCCGAGCGCGATCGCCTGATGGCGCTCTCCTTGCGCATGGCCGCGGCTGAGGCGCGCGCCGATGGCGCGAAGGGCATGTATCAGGCCGCGCGACAGCTGACGGCGTCAACCTTCTGGGAGTATTCCAATGGCAATTAACGTGCAAAAAGGCACGGGCCTGCGGCTCGTGCTCGGGTTTCTGGCCATGGCCGGGACGGCGAGGGCGCAGGGCGTGCCGGTGATCGACGGATCGAACCTCGCGCAAAACATCCAACAGCTTCAGCAGCAGATTCAGAGCGTCGACAATCAGGTCCAGCAGATCGCTGAGCTTAAGCAACAGGTGCAGACACAGATTTCTCAACTGACCAATCTGCAAGGCATGTTGAAATCGATCACCGGGATCAACCAGATTGCCTCGCTCTATAACTCCATCCAGGATGTCGCGAGCCGCGCGGCAAAGATCACCAACCTCTCCGGCTTCATGACGACGATTTCGACCGGCAATTTCTCCAGCCTGTCGGCCATGTTGGCGAGCTCCGGGGTGACGATCGCGGGCAAGCCTGCCGCCACCTATGTGCAAACCACCCTCTCCAGCGCGGGCTTCACGCCAACAGCGATGGCGTCGCTGAACGCCTCCAACAACCCCTCGGGCGCAGTGATCGCGAACCAGGCGGCCGCAAGTGTCACGACAATGGCCGCGTCGCAGATCGCGTCGGAGGAAGCTGCGCAAAGCCTGACGCGCATCGACGGTCTTGTGCAGCAGATCGGGCAGCAACAGACCCTCAAGGACAGCGTCGATCTCAACACAAGGATGGCCGCGGAAACCAACTACATGCTCGGCGAAATGTGGCGCCTGAACGCGGCGCAAGGGCTGTCATCAGGCCAGCAGGGCATCAATGAGGCCGCGCAAGAGGCCAAGACGCAAGCCTTCTTCAACTACAGCGGGGGGAACTAAGATGGACAAATCCTGGATCAATTTGGCCGCGCTCGCGTTGATCGTCACGGCGACCTGCGCGCAAGCCGATGACCCATCTGGCTTCTGGAACTATTCCACACCCACGAAAGCAAGCGCCTGCGAGCCCGACGTGAGCGCGGCGAGCGAGGTCGCGCGAAAATGGGGAAGGGCTTCGATGGGGAACGCCTACACGATCGCAGCAATGGCGCGGCAGGTGAGTCTTCATGAATGCGGCTGCATGTATACTAACTACGGTTTTTCGCAGTTCACTGAGGATGCGCTTGGCAAGCGCCCCGGGGACCTGCAGCGCAATGATCCCGACGCGCTGTACAGAGCAACAGAGAAGTTTCAGGCCCAACAGGTGCCGTGGCTCCAGATGCAGAAGACTATCTGCAAAGGCAAAAGCTGATGGGCATCGTTACGACCGTCTTCGGCAATCTCGACACCGCGATTCAGGCGGCGCAGGACTCGGCCTTTACGTCGATGTGGATCAAGGCATACCCGCTCTTTAACGGGCTGGCGGTGGTGGCGGTGGTTCTGGTTGGGATGAATCTTTGGACACAAACCATCCGCATGGATCTCCGTAACGGGCTCAGCTTGGGGGTCAGAATAGTCGTCATCAATGCCCTTCTGACCGGCACGATGGACTTCATGACGATCTACAATGCGATCACCAACGCTCCTTCCACGATCGGGGGGTTGATTATGAATGCCGTAACCTCGGGCGGCGCCGGTGATCCGAGCGCCTCAATCTATGGCGGGATAGACCAAATCTTCACTAATTTCATTAGCGTCGGCAATAATATGGTGGCGAACGGCGGCTATATCGTCGGCGGCTTAGGGTCCCTCGCGCTCTTTGCGGTCGGGATCATCATGGCGGCGATGTGCATCATCATCATTTGCAGCGCGAAAATCATGGTCGGCGCGATGGTCTTCGTCGCTCCCTTCGCGCTTGCCTCTACCATGACGCAGCCGACAAAGTGGCTCTTCGATAACTGGCTGAAACTAACCATGTCGGCCGCGATGGTGCCACTCGTAGCGAGCGCACTATTGGGGTTTGTGCTTGTTTTATATCAGAATCTCGTCGGGCCAAATTTAAGCACGATCACATCCATTGGTGCTGCGGTAAACCTGATCCTCGTCGGCGTCATTGCCATCTTTCTGCTGTCAGACGTCCCCACCTATGCGCAGACCCTCGGCGGCGCGGCGATTGGCTTGAGCGGTATTGCCCGCAACACGACCGCAGTTGGCCTGGGCGCAGCCGCGGGGGCCGCTGGCGGAGCCGCAATAGGTGCGGCCGGCACAACCGGGGCCATTGCTGGAACCGCCAATTGGGCGTCGGGCGGGCGCCTTGCCGATGCCGCGTCCTCGGTGAGTGGCGCGACGATCACCGCATCCAAGGCGGCACAGGCCTATCTCGGTGCAACCCCCGCCGCGCAAGGCGCGAATGCCGCCATCAAGGCGCTGCGCAATT
>JAJXZX010000064.1 GCA_021779835.1 Pseudomonadota bacterium
GGGCTGCGACCTGCGAAAGAATTGATCCAGTGGGTAATCTCAACGTCCATTTCCAGCCTTTTTTCGCTTAGGGTTTTCACCGCCATGCACGTCAGCGAGCACCGTATCCAAGACGACCTTGGTCCATGCACCGACCCCTCGATTTCCAATCTGGCCAAGGTGTTCGCCGTGTCGCGTGCTACGATCCACCGGACGCTCCGCCAATATACTATATGGCCTTTGCGGTCACTCAGCCGTGAACGTGTGCGGCCGTGCGGCTTTCCCGAACAGGTCAGTCAGGGGCAGGATGAGGATACATATAAAAACCGGTCACAAGGAAATTTCGAAGGGGAGATCAATGGCCGCCAGCGATACTACAATCTTCGTCAACGCGCTATGGGGGCGTCCTGCCTTTTCATTCAAGCCATCCCGAGCGTGGGCCGACAAACGGAAGGCACGACGTGACCCACCACGAGCCATGGTTACAGAACATCTCCTGAAGGTCAAAAGACTCTTTCGCCGCGGGCGACAACCAACGAAGGGGGCAGAATCCTACACTCTCCTGCATCTGGCCCCGACAACGCCTGGCGGGTGTCAAATCAGCCCGGCCAGGTAAAACAATAACCCTGCCGCCGCGGCACCCGTCAGTACGGCCGCCATCCCTGCCTTGAATCGAAAGGCTGCCATCAACGCGAGCGCTGAGAGCGTTACAGCTGGCAGGTTAATTGAGTGCCAGAGCGGCAGATCAAAGGCGATGGGCCCTATCTTCACGGGCCGCAGGTTGCCAAAGATCACATGCAATGCAAACCAGACGGCAAGATTAAGCACCACTCCCACCACGGCCGCTGTCACCGTTGAAAGCGCTGCCGACAGCGCCTTGTTCGACCGCAGGCCTTCCACGTAGGGCGCGCCCAGGAAGATCCATGCAAAGCAGGGTGCAAAGGTGACCCAAGTGGTCAAAAGGCCACCCGCGATCCCGGCCGTCAGAGGCGACATTGCGCCCGGATCACGAAATGCACCAAGAAAACCTACAAACTGCAATACCATGATCAGCGGCCCCGGTGTGGTTTCCGCCATCCCCAGGCCGTCGAGCATCTCGCCGGGTTTCAGCCAATGAAAGGTGCCGACCGCCTCCTGCGCCACATAGGCCAGCACAGCATAGGCACCGCCAAAAGTGACAACTGCCATCTGACTGAAAAACACCGCTATGTTGGAAAAGACTGAACCTGGCCCGGCCAACGTCAGGATCAGCCCGACGGGCAACAGCCAAACGGCAAGCGAGACCAGCCCCGCCTGGAGCGCGCCACGGCGCGCCTCGGGTGACAGGGCACCAAGCTCCTGTCCCAAAAGGGTGTTGGCATCGGCAACGTGGGTCTTAGCCAAGGCACCATGACCATCGCCACCGCGAAACGCTGAAAATCCAGACTTTGCACCGGCATAGCCGATCAGCGCGGCCACTAATACGATCACCGGGAAAGGCACTCCCAAAAAAAAGATGGCCGCGAAGGAAACGCCGGCCAGCGCCCGCATGACGTTGTTTTTCAATGCGCGCTTGCCGATCCGCACCACCGCTTGCAATACGATGGCCAGCACCGCCGCCTTGAGGCCGAAAAAAATCGCGGTGATGATCGCCACATGCCCGAACAGCGCATAGATCACGCTAAGTGCCATGATCGCCACCATGCCAGGCAACACGAACAAGACGCCTGCGATGACACCACCCCACGTTCTGTGCATCAGCCAGCCGATATAGATTGCAAGCTGCTGCGCCTCTGGCCCCGGCAAGAGCATGCAAAAGCTGAGCGCATGCAGGAAGCGATCATCGCCGAGCCATTTCTGTTCCTCGACCAGAATGCGGTGCATCACCGCAATTTGCCCGGCGGGCCCACCAAAGGACAGCAGGGCGATGCGAACCCATATGCGGGTCGCCTCGGCCAGCGTAGGGAAGGTTTTGTCGGTCATACGGCCTCTTCTCCCTTGGATGACGCGGGCCAGTTGTGGGTTTCCGATGTGGCATCTCGCGCCCAGCGAAAGAACGTATCGTAAAGGGCTATCCCCGCCTGCAACTGCTCTATATCGTCCGAATACATTCGCGACAGGCCCAGCGACGCCGCAAGCAACCCCGCCGCTTCTGGCGCAAGATCAAGCCGCGCCGTATCCGCGCCACGCACGATCAACGCCAGCCGCTCGAGCGCGGGAATCGAAAGGCCAAACTCCGCGATCAGCACGTCGAAGGTGCAAAGCTCACCCCGGTGGCTCCAGAACACGCCATCAACGTCGTAGGGCATCGCACCGAAACGGGCGGCAACACCCGCCACTTCGGGCGGGTTCACGAACAGGAACACAGCCCGGGGGTCAATGAAGCGACGAATAAGCCAAGGGCATGCGATCCGATCAATTTTGGGCCGCGATCGCGTCACCCAAAGGCTACGACCCAGGGTATCGCGCGCGATAATCTTGGCGGGGTCAATCGTTGGAAGGCCCAACGCAACCCAGGCCTCCTGCCCGCCCTCCAGATATTCGGCTTGAAGACCTTCGTGGCGCAGCCAGGCTGCTACCCCTTGGCTAAGCCGGTGCCCCTCGGCGCAAATCACCACGACCGAGCCGCTCTGTCGTGTGGCAAGTCCGGGTAAATGCTCCGGCGATAGTTCCGCCTCAGGCACCGGAATCGCCCCCGGTAACAGGCGTGGCTCTGCCGCCCGAACGTCCTCACGCCGAACGTCGATCAGGATCGGGCAATTCGGAGTCCCAATCAGTTTGGCAAGCTTCTCACAGGAAATGGCATCCGGCGCAGGCATGTGCGTCCCTTCCGTAAAGTTACAGACGAGGGCTGGAACGCGAGCTTCGGCTGTCGCCTCGTGGGGAGATCGCGGATCCCCATGTCACATAGGTGCAAGAAGTGAGGCCAAACTGTCAAGCAGATCGGCGGCAACTGCGTCGCAAAACAGGAGGCGCCATCGGCAGCAGCATTCAGGGATGGGGCTTGCACGCCGATCCGGCGGTTCAGATAGTCACGTCCCTCAACGTGGGGAATTTTCCAGTTGGCCTGAGGTCATGATCAGGCGGCTTTCGTGGTGAAGCAGAGAACGGGGTCGATCGCTTCCTTGTCGATCTGGGCAAGGGCCTCATCCATCATGTGCCCGCTCACAGCGAGCAGTCCGGGTTCAACATCCCTTCGATTACAGGTGCCATTGCGGTAACCGAAGGGCAAAAACGACCAGGCAGAATTCGGCGCGCAAGGTCACGGTTGCGTGATATTGGGGGTAGCATGGGATGGAAACCGATCCTGCGTCGTCATTCTGAGTGGTTGTCCACTGAGGGGCAATCTCACACAGGTCCGGCCGGACCGAACCGGACAAACTGGGGAGACCACCATGCCTAGATTTCGCCTTCACCTCGTCAGCATTGCCGCTGCGGCGGCCGCGCTCACGGCAAACATGACTTTCGCCGATACGGGCATAATGACAGCCAAGACAAAGCTCGGGACGGTGCTGACCGACGCGAAAGGGATGACGCTTTATACATACACCAAAGACAAGACTGGCATGTCGGCCTGCGAGGGCCAGTGCGCCGCAAACTGGCCGCCGATGATAGCGCCCGCCGGCGCAAAGCCCGAGGACGACTACACCATCATCAAGCGGTCGGACAGCACGATGCAGTGGGCGTATTACGGCAAGCCGCTTTACCACTGGATGAATGACAAGGCACCCGGCGACACGACCGGCGAAGGCATCGGCGGTGTCTGGCACGTGGCCAAGACACAATAAGGGCACTCGTGCATGACGCTGCTGGACGAGATCGAGACCTGCATCCCGGCGCTTCGGCGCTATGCGCATGCTTTACTGCGTGATCGTGATGCAGCGGATGATCTCGTCCAGGACTGCCTCGAGCGGGCGCTGGCCCGGCGGCACCTGTGGCGCGGCGACGGGCCGGTGCTGGCTTGGCTGTTCCGCATTCTGCTCAACCGGTTTCGGGATGGCAGACGGGGCGCGCGGACTGGCGCGACCCTGATATCGCTCGATGCGGTGATCGAGCCGACGCGCCACGGCGGGCAGGAGTCGCATCTGGCGCTCCGCGAGGTGCATGAGGCGATGGGACGTTTGCCGGACGAGCAGCGGGCCGCAATCCTGCTTGTCGCGGTCGAGGGGATGAATCTCGCCGAAGCGGCTCGCGTGCTCGATATCCCGGAAGGGACTCTGGCCTCGCGCCTCGGGCGGGCGCGGGCGCAGCTTCGCCGCGTGACCGGCCGACCGGGAAAACGGTCAGACGACAGACAGGACGTGAGGAAATGAGCGGCACCAACCCGATTGACGACGATACTGCGATGCGGCTCCGCCACGGAGGGCAGGCCGCGCACGCCAAACTCGCGGCACATGCGCAGGACGATCCGGAGTTATCGGAAACACTTGCCCATTGGGATCTACAGGATGCGGCGCTACGCGCGCTCTACAATCCGGTCGCGGAGGAACCGGTTCCGGCGCGGCACAAGGACGTTCTGAGGGACGCCGAGGCTTTCCGTCGCAGCATTCCGCGCTTTGCCCGCATGGCCGCCGCTGTGGCGCTCCTCGCGCTTGGTGGCGCAGCGGGGTGGATCGGTGCGCAGATAGGGCCGTCTGCCGGTGGCGAACTTGTGCAAGAGGCCTTTCGTGCCTATGCGACCTATTCCATTGACGTCGCGCATCCGGTCGAGGTGTCCGCTGCGAATGGGGCGGGACTTACGGCTTGGCTGTCAAACCGCCTTGGGCATCCGATTTCCCCGCCTGATCTTGGTGGGCGGGGTTTCCACCTTCTTGGCGGGCGTGTGCTGCCGGGCATGAACGGGGCCGCGGTGCTGATGATGTATGAAGACCACCTTGGTCGGCGCATCACACTTTATGTCGCGCGGCAACCGGGGCAACCGGAATCGGCCTTCCACTTCGCAGAACATGACGCGACGCAGGGGTTTTGGTGGGTCGATGATGATCTCGGCTGTGCCATTGCCGGAAATCTGCCGAGGGATACTCTCCACTCGATTGCCATCTCGGCGTACGATCAGATCACCGCGACTTGACGTCCGCGCAAGGGGGTGCGAACCAGGGCCAGTTCATTGACACGCTGGGCGAACTTGCGCTCGGCACGGAACACGGGAGGTTTGCCATGATTGCTTCTGTCCCAGGCATTATTCGACAGTCCACTGCTGTCGCACTCGGCAAAACGTAATCGTGAATAACCAGGAAACCAAAGATCTGGCATTGAAGCACATTGTTGCACGGGTCAAGGAAATGGGGGAAGAAGCCAGCCCTGATATCCTGAAAGTAGCGCCCAATGCCTCATAAATTCAACGCTGATAGGCGAGGCAAGTTTCCTGCGTCGAAGTATGCGGTGACCAACTGGCCCGAATATAACGAGGCTTTGCGCCGTCGCGGGGACGTGACGATCTGGCTTGAGGACGGGGCTGCCGGGAAATGGTCGGCCCCTAAGCGAACGGGGCGCGGCGGACAGCCGAAATATTCCGACTTCGCGATTGAGACCTGTCTGACGCTGGGGCTGATCTTTCACCAGCCGCTACGGCAGAGCCAGGGGTTCGTCCGGTCACTGCTGCAGCTGATGGGGCTGGAGCTTCCGGTGCCGGATTTCTCGACGTTGTCGCGGCGGGCAAATGGGCTTTCGGTTGTGGACGACCGGTCGAAATCGTCCGGCCCGATCACACTGATCGTGGACAGTACCGGGTTGAAAATTCATCGCGGCTCGGGCTGGCAGGAAACCAAGCATGGGACCGGAAAGACACGCAAATCCTGGCGCAAACTGCACATCGGATATGACCCTGACAGCGGCGAGATCGTCGCTTCGGTGCTGACCACGGACCAGGTCGGCGACGAAACCGCATTACCCGAGCTCGTCGCAGGGATCGAAAACCTCGTTTCCCGGGTTCTAGCGGATGGCACCTATGATGGCACCGGGGTTTCCGATTGCTTGACCCGGCAATTTGGGACGGACGTCGAAATCACCATCCCACCGCCGAAGACCGCAGTCATCGGCCTCAACAAGCGACGAGATACCCACATCGAGTACATCGCCGCCCATCGCCGAATGGCCTGGCAATCAGCGACGAAATACAACAAACGACGCCCTCGTCGAAGCCCAAATCGGGCGCCGCAAGCTTGTCATCGGCCCCGGGCTGAGCGCCAGGGAAATGAGCCGCCAGATCACAGAAAGCAAGATCGCCACAAAGTCCCTCAACCGCATGTCCCG
>JAJXZX010000037.1 GCA_021779835.1 Pseudomonadota bacterium
CAGCGCGGGCCGTCGGCGTAGGGGGCAAGCGCGAGGTAGCCCATCGCGGGGCCAAGGTCAGAGCCGCCGATGCCGATGTTGACGATATCGGTGATCAGGCCGCCCTGCCCCTTGAAGCGCCCCTCGCGGACGTCGCGGACGAAGGCCTGCATACGGGCGTGGGTGGCGCGCACCTCTGGCATCACGTCCTGGCCATCGACGATCACGCTGGAGTTGAGGTTGCGCAGCGCGGTGTGAAGCACGGCGCGGCCTTCGGTCTCGTTGATCTTGACGCCGGTGAACATCGCCTCGCGCCGCGCGGCCACGCCTTTGCTTTCGGCGAGTTTTATAAGCAGGCCAAGGGCTTCGGCGTCGATGTTCGTCTTGGAATAGTCAAACAGCATCGCGCCCAGACGGGCGGAAAACGCGCGCGCACGGGTGTCATCGAACAGCGACAGGATGGCGCGGTCTTGGGTGCGGGCGTGGTGGATGGCGAGTTGGGTCCAGATTGGCATGGGTTACTCCGCCCAGTGAACGGTGGCATTGGCAAGCACGGCGCGGATCGGGGCCTGCATCGGGTCGAGCGTTTGCGCGCGCTCAAAGGCGGCGCGTTTTTCGGGGCCGGTGATGAGGACATGCGTCGCCATCGCGCCTTGCAGCACCGGCAGCGACAGGGTGATGCGCGGCTCTGCCGCCGCTTCGGCGCGCATCGGCAGCAGGATCGGCGCGTTCGGCGCCATCGCCTCGGCCAACCGGTCGGCGCCGGGGAAGAGCGAGGCGGTGTGGTAATCGTTGCCCATGCCCAGCATCAGGACCGAAATCGGCAGATGCGGTTTGAGGCCCTCGGCGAGGGTTTGCATCTGCTCTTCGGGCGTATCGGCGCCGCCGTAAAGCGGCACCAGTTGCGCCGCCGCCGCGCGGCCCACCAGCAGGCGTTCGCGCAACAGGCGGGTGTTGGAACGCGGCGAGGTTTCCGGCACCCAGCGTTCGTCGTTGAGGAAGATCGAGACGCGCGACCACTCCAGATCGACGCCGGACAGCACATCGAACACCGGACCCGGCGTGGTGCCGCCGGGCACGCACAGCGACACCGTGGGCTGACGGCGCAGAAAGTCGCCCAACTGCCCGGCGACCGTGTTGGCGATCGACAGCATCATCATGTCGCGGTCGGGGTATTCGACAAACTTCATTCGCGGATCTCCCGCCAGCGGCGACCGTCGCGGTGCAGCAGCATCAGCGCGTCCTCGGGGCCGGACGAGCCGGGGTCGTAGCCGCGCGGTTTGTCGCCACGCGCCTCCCAGCCCTGAATGATCGGATCGGTCCAGGCCCAGGCGGCTTCGACCTCGTCGCCGCGCATGAAGAGCGTCTGGTTGCCACGGATTACATCCATGATCAGGCGCTCATAGGCGTCGGGAATATCGGCGCCCTCGTCGCCCAGAGCCTCGGCGAAGGACATGTCGAGCGGCACCTCGGTCAGGCGCATCCCGCCCGGCCCCGGTTCCTTGATCATCACGGTCAGGTTCATGCCCTCGTTGGGCTGAAGCCGGATCGCCAGCACATTTTCGCGCCAGCCTTCCTCGTCGCCAAAGATCGAGTGCGGCGGTTCCTTGAAGGTGATGGCAATTTCCGACTCGCGGCCGCGCAGCTTTTTACCGGTGCGCAGGTAGAAGGGCGTGCCCTGCCAGCGCCAGTTCGACACTTTCACCTTCAGCGCGATGTAGCTTTCGGTGCGGGATTGGGCATCGCCCGCATCCTCGCAATACGAGGGCTCGCCGCTGCCATCCTTGCGCGGGCCACCGCGATATTGGCCGCGCACGATATCCTCTGGCGGCACGGGATCGAGGGCGCGGATCACCTTCAGCTTTTCGTCACGCACGGCATCGGGGTCGAATTTATAGGGCGGCTCCATCGCAATGAGGCAGAGCAGTTGCATCATGTGATTCTGCACCATGTCCCGCATGGCGCCCGATTGGTCGTAATAGCTGCCGCGCCCGCCGACACCGACGGTTTCGGCCACGGTGATCTGGACGTGATCGACGTATTGCGCGTTCCACAGCGGCTCGAACAGGATGTTGGCGAAGCGCACCGCCATCAGGTTTTGCACGGTTTCTTTGCCAAGGTAATGGTCGATGCGGTAAATCTGGCCTTCGTCGAAATGCGCGGCCAGCACGGCGTTCAGCGCCTTGGCAGAGGCAAGATCGCGGCCAAAGGGCTTTTCCACCACGATGCGGCTTTCGGGGTCGGCCATGCCATGCGCGTGCAGCCGTTCGGCCAGATCGCCAAACAGCGACGGCGCGACCGAGAAGTAGAAGGCGCGCACCACACCCTTGCGCACCAGACCGGCGAGCTTGGCCCAGCCGTTTTCGCCGGTGGCGTCGATCGAGACGTAAGCGAGGCGCGCCAGAAATTTGGCGATGACCGCGGCGTCCTGTTTGTCTTTGGCAACAAACTCGGCAATCGCGGCGCCGACAAAGGCGCGGTAGCCTTCGTCGGTCATCTCGGCGCGGGCGGCGCCAATGATGCAGCTTTCCTCGGGCATCTGGCCCGCGCGGAATCGAATATAGAGGCCGGGCAGGATCTTGCGCCGGGCAAGATCGCCGGTGCCGCCGAACACAACAAGGTCAAAGACATCCACCGGAATCACGCGCGAAACCATCATTCGCCCTTTCGTTTGGCGATCACGTCGCCGTTAGCGCTAACGGGGACGTTTTAGCCGCAACGCAGCACGAAGTCTAGCACTGCCTCGGCCAACGGCAAGCTGATTAGGGTGCGAGCGGCTGTGCCACGCTCAGGCGTCGAGTTCGGCATCCCAGTAGAGGAAATCGAGCCAACTTCCGTGCAGGTGGTTGGGCGGAAAGCGGCGACCGATGTTCTGCATATCCTCGGCGGTCGGGCGGCGCGGCGGTTTGCGCAGGTTCATGCCGGACTGGCGCAGGGATTTGGAGCCCTTGTGCAGGTTGCAGGGCGAACAGGCCGCCACCACGTTTTCCCAACTGGTGATGCCGCCACGCGCGCGGGGCACGACATGGTCAAAGGTCAGATCGCCGCGCGCGCCGCAATATTGGCAGCAGAACTCGTCCCGCAGAAAAAGATTAAAGCGCGTGAAGGCCACGCGCTTTTGCGGTTTGACGTATTCTTTCAGCACCACGACCGAGGGTATTCGGATCACCGTCGTCGGGCTTCGCACCGTGGCGTCGTATTCCGCCACGATGGTGACCCGGTCAAGAAACACCGCCTTGACCGCCTCTTGCCAGGGCCACAGCGACAGCGGGTAGTAGGACAGCGGGCGATAATCGGCATTCAGAACCAAGGCCGGGTGATGCTTCAGCACCGCCGGTTCACGCACGAAAGTCGTCCTGAAATCGCCATCCATTGCTATCGTCTCCGTCCCCGCCCAAACGGGCCATTGCGGATCAGAGGCGGGACATCGCCGCCCCTGTAGTATAACTATATATGGCGTTTAGCGCCTGACAAGCCCCCCTAGATCAAGTGGGCTTGTCAGAATGATTAGCGGCTGAATTTCACAGCGATGTGACAGGACACGAAGTCAGCCCTTGGGGGCGAAGACTTTTGTCAGAAAGCCAAGCGCCATGCCAAGGCCATCTTGGGCGATGCCATGCGCGGTGCCGCGACTGACATGGGTGAACACCTCGACGCCGGCTTTGGTCAGCGCGTCGGCGGCCTCGGGCAGCGATTGCGGCGGCACCACCTCGTCACGGTCGCCGTGGATAAGCAGCATTGGCGGGCGTGTGGTGATGTCCGCCGCCAGCCGCTCTGGCGCGATCAGGCGACCGGAGAAGCCGACGACCCCGGCCAGCGGCGTTGCACGGCGGGGGGCGACATGCAGCGCCATCATGGTGCCTTGCGAAAAGCCGACCAGAGCGACCGCATCGGCGCTGACCCCCTCCTCCGCCATGCGCGCGTCGAGAAACGCGTCAAGGTCGGCGGCAGAGGCAACCATGCCGGCCTCGGCCTCGGCTTGCGACGACCCGTCAAACCTCGGGATCGAAAACCACTGATAGCCGAACGGATTGCCGGTGCAGCGGTCCGGAGCGTTGGGTGCCACGAACACCGTATCGGGCAGATGGGCGCCCAGCGGATCGGCCAGCCCCAGCAGATCGGCGCCGTCCGCGCCATAGCCGTGCAGGAACACCACCATGCTTTTGGTCTTGCCCGACACCGGGGCCTTGCGCCCGAATTCCAGCTTGCGCGTCATCTGATCCCCTCGCGTTGCTTAGCCACGCGGTAATAGGCCCAGAGCAGGCGCGCCGCAACGCCCCGCCATGGGGACCACGCCTCTGCCATCACACGCAGCGCCTTTTCCGTGGGGCGCGCCTCCAGTGCGAACAACACGCGCGCGGCCTCCTGCAAGGCGAGATCGCCGGGGGCGAATACATCGGCGCGGCCCAGTGAGAACATCGCGTAGATTTCTGCCGTCCAGCGCCCGATCCCCGGCACCTCGACCAGTCGCGCTATCGCCGCGTCGTCGGGGGCAAGGTGAAGCGCGTCGTAATCAATGCCCGCCGCAGCCAGCGCGCGCAGATAGCGCGCCTTTTGCCGTGACATGCCGCAGGCACGCAGCAACTCGTCCGAGGCGGCCGCCATTGCAAGCGGCTCCATCAGCCCCGCCGCCGCCAGCCGCGCCACCATCGCATCGGCAGAGGCGACCGAGACCTGCTGGCTGACAATCGCATCGACCAGCGCGGCAAAGCCCCCCGCGCGCCGCCGCAAGGGCAGTGGGCCGGTCAGGCGCAACGCCTCGGCAAAGCGGGGATCGTGCGCTGCGAGCCAAGCGGCACCTTCGGCAACACAGGCCTCGGACTCAATGATGCGACCCGGCACATGTGCCTCCCATTGCTTTGGTCAAAATATCCCCGCCGGAGGCTAGACTGTTTTTCCTGTGCGCGGAACCGGCCAGACCTCGCGCCGGGTTATTTTTGCCAGAGTGACCCTGCGCGACAGTTTCGCGCCATTGGTGACGTTTTCAGGGTTGCACGGGCGCGGGGCGGCAGATTACCGATGGCGCATGACACATGCCATTTCTCTCCCCGATCAGGACGCGCGTGCGCGGCGAAACGTAGTCGTGCTGGTGATCGCGCAGGCGATCCTTGGCAGTCAGATGCCGATGATTTTCACCTTTGGCGGCCTCGCCGGGCAATCGCTGGCCACCAACCGCTGTTTCGCGACGCTGCCGATTTCGATGATCGTGATCGGCTCGATGCTGACCGCGGCGCCGCTGTCGGCGTTCATGCAGAAATACGGGCGCCGCGCCGGGTTCTTTGTCGGTGCGGGCGGAGGGGTGCTGGGCGCCTCGATCGCGGCCTATGCCTTGGTGCAGTCATCGTTTGCGCTGTTCATGTTGGGCTCGCTGTTTACCGGGGTCTATATGTCGGCGCAGGGGTTTTACCGCTTTGCCGCCGCCGATACCGCGTCGGATGCGTTCCGGCCCAAGGCGATTTCCTATGTGATGGCCGGAGGGCTGTTGTCGGCGGTAATCGGGCCGCAACTGGGGGTGGCTACGGTCAATGCGCTGGCGGTGCCGTTTCTGGGCATCTATTTCGCGGTGATCGTGTTTAACGTGCTGGGTGTGGCGCTGTTCGGATTTCTGGATATTCCGATCCCCAAGGCGCCCGCCGCGGATGCGCCCAAGGGGCGGTCGCGGATGGAGTTGCTGCGCGAGCCGCGTATTCGGGTGGCGGTGATTTGCGCCACGGTTTCCTATGCTTTGATGAACCTCGTGATGACCTCGACGCCGCTGGCGGTGGTGGGCTGTGGCTATAGCAAGGGCGATGCCGGGCATATCGTGACGGCGCATGTGTTGGCGATGTATGTGCCTTCGTTCTTCACCGGGTTCCTGATCGCGAAATTCGGGGTGGAGAAGATCATCGGCACCGGTCTGGTGATCCTTGCCGGGGCCGGAGTGGTGGCGATGTCGGGCGTGGATCTGATGAACTTCTTTGCCGCGCTGATGCTGTTGGGGGTGGGGTGGAATTTCGGCTTCATTGGCGCGACCTCGATGCTGGCGGGCGCGCATCGGCCAGAGGAGCGCGGGCGGATGCAGGGGATGAACGACCTGATCGTGTTCGGCGGCGTTACCGTGGCCTCGCTTGCGTCGGGGGGGTTGATCGACTGCTCGGGCGGGACGGCGATTCAGGGCTGGCAGGCAGTCAATATGGCGATGGTGCCGTTTTTGGTGCTGGCCGGAACCGCGTTGATCTGGTTGGTGATGCAGCCTCGGGATGCGTGAAATCGCGGGTTGTGCGGGGGAACGCGCTGGATATTGGCACCTTGCTTGAGGCGCAACCGTTGGCCGCGTTTGACCGCCGAGGGCGCGGCCCGGGCAGGTTTGCTGGTGTTTCCGGGCTAACGTCCGAGTGACTTACCAGCGGCCCGTCATTCCCCGCGTGGCGAGGATGCGGCGGCGGGTGAATTCCGAGAGCTGTAGCGCGCCTTGGGCGACACGGGCGGGTTCGGTTTCTGCGAGGCGCAGGAGGGGCGTGGTTTGCCAGCCGGTCAGCAGCGCGGGAAGGGCGGATTTGGGCACCCTGCCCCGGTTTTGGCGTGCGGTGGCGAGGGTGGAAAGCGCCTCGGTTGCAAGCGCGGCGATGGCGGGTTCTGTCCTGTCGGGCAATGGGTGACGACCGAGGGCGGTGAGTGCAGGCGTGGCGCGGAGCCATGCGGCGAGGCCAGCGGCGCAGCCTGCGGCGCGGATGGTGGGCTCTGAGTCGGGCGGCGCGCCTAGGGCGTGGGCGGCGAGCCACATCAGGCCGCCGGCGGTGGCGTTAAGGTGGTCGGCAAGCGCTGCGGTATCGGCAAAGGGTTCGCGGGCGATGTCCCAATGGCGCGCCTCGATCAGCGCGATCAGCGGCGCGGCGGGCAAATTCGCCTCGGTGATGACCTGTTGCAGCGGTTCCAGCACCGGGTGGCCTTTGGGGGCGCGGCCCTGAAGCGTCGCGTCAAGCGCGTCGGCCCACCATTGCAGGCGCATCTGGGCAATCAGCGGCTCGTGGCTGGCCCAAGGCGCGCGCGCCACCTCCAGATTGAAGGCGTAAAGCGGCCAGAGGCGGGCCTGCGCCGACGGCGTCGCCGCGCGCGTCACCAGCGCGCGGTCAGGGTCGCCCGAGGTCACAAGGTCGATGCAGGCGTCAAGGGTCACGATGCCGTGGCCCCGTCGCGCACCAGTTTCCATGTCAGCGCGTCCAAGAGCGCCTCGAACGACGCATCGACTATGTTGGGCGAGACGCCGACGGTGGACCAGCGGCGGCCTTCGGCATCCTCGGAATCGATGATGACGCGGGTCACGGCCTCGGTGCCGCCCTGAGTGATGCGGACCTTGAAATCGACGAGGTGGAGGTCGTCGATGATCGCCTGATAGGGGCCGAGATCCTTGGCCAATGCTTTGGACAGCGCGTTGACCGGGCCACGGTCCGATCCGGTCTCATCGAGCGATTCCGAGACCGACAGCATGGTCTCGGTGCCGATCTGCACCACCACCACCGCCTCTGACATCGTGACGGTTTGGCCCCGGCTGTTCTGGCGCCGCTCTACCGTGACGCGGTAGCGTTTGACGGTGAAATAGTCGGGCAGCAGGCCGAGCTCCTTACGCGCAAGGAGTTCAAACGAGGCCTGCGCGCCGTCATAGGCGTAGCCCTGATCCTCGCGTTCCTTGATGGTGTCAAGGATGCGGGCGAGGCGCGGATCACTGGGTGCGACCTCGATCCCCGCGGCTTGCAGGCGGGCGCGCAGGTTGGATTGGCCGGCCTGATTGGACATCGGGATGATGCGGGCATTGCCGACTTTTGCCGGGTCGATGTGTTCGTAGGTGGTGGGGTCTTTCAGGATCGCCGAGGCGTGCAGCCCCGCCTTGTGCGCGAAAGCAGAGGCACCGACATAGGGCGCAAACCGCAGCGGCACGCGGTTGAGGATATCATCCAACATGCGGCTGGTGCGGGTGAGATGCGCAAGCGCCGTGGGGGTCACGCCGGTGTCAAACGTGCTGGCGTAGGGTTCCTTGAGCAGCAGCGTCGGGATCAGGCTGACGAGGTTGGCGTTGCCGCAACGCTCGCCCAGACCGTTCAGCGTGCCCTGCACCTGGCGCGCGCCAGCGTCGATCGCGGCAAGCGAGTTTGCCACGGCGTTTTCGGTGTCGTTGTGGGTGTGGATGCCGACGCAGTCGCCCGGTATACCGGAGGCGATCACGGCGGCGGTGATGCGGTAAACATCGGCGGGAAGCGTGCCGCCGTTGGTGTCGCACAGCACAATCCAGCGCGCGCCGTTGCTATAGGCGGCGTGCAGACATTCCAGCGCATAGGCCGGGTTGGCGCGGTAGCCGTCGAAGAAGTGTTCCGCGTCAAACAGCGCCTCTCGCCCTTGCGCCTTGAGGTGCGCGAAGGAGGCGGCGATGTTGGCGACGTTATCCTCCAGCGGGATGTTCAGCGCGGTTTTGACGTGGAATTCATGGGTCTTGCCGACAAGGCACACCGCGGCAGTATTGGCGTTAAGGACGGCGGCCAGCACATCATCGTTGTCCGCCGAGCGGCCCGAGCGTTTGGTCATGCCGAATGCGGTCATGGTGGCGCGGGTCGGCAACGGGTCGGCGAAGAATTCAGAGTCCGTGGGGTTCGCCCCCGGCCAGCCGCCCTCGATATAATCGACGCCGAGAGCATCGAGCGCGGTGGCGATCTGGCGCTTTTCGGCGGTGGAGAACTGCACGCCCTGAGTTTGCTGGCCATCGCGGAGGGTGGTGTCGTAAAGGTAGAGACGTTGGCGGGTCATTTCAGGGCCTCCAGCTTGGCCGGGTCGAAGGTGGGGAGAATTTTTTCTATCTCCGGGCCAGTTTTCGTAAGGCGCACTTTGAGGCCATGGTCTTCCAAATCGGCCCGCAGTTTATCAGCCGATGCGAAATCTCGCTGATCTCGAAAGTTCTGCAGCTTCGCTAGAAGGCCCTGCGTCAGCAGCGTAACGTCCCCTTGCCACCCATTGGACGAGGTGTAGCCGATTACATAAGGACTGGCTTTCCACCACAGCTTGTCCTCAGCTGTTCCAAATCCCAAAAATTCAAGCCCGGCCCGTAACTCGGAGAGTAAGTCCCTATTGAACAGGTCATGCAGGTGGAGCAACGCCATGTGGCCATTGAGATCATCAGCCAAAGCTTCCACCACACGGTCCGGCACAGTTGCAGCGGATTTCTGTCCGTTCGTTGCGCGATACCACTTCGCCAGCGTCGCCTTCGCCTGCGCCGCCTTTTCCGCCGTCCAGTCCATCGGCTTGGAATAATGCGTGCTGAGCATCACAAAGCGGATCACCTCGCCGGGGTGGTCTTGATCCAACAGGTCGCGGACGGTGAAGAAGTTGCCGAGGGATTTGGACATCTTCTTGCCCTCGACCTGCAGCATTTCGTTGTGCATCCAGACCCGCGCGAAGTCGGCGGTGGGGTGGGCGCAGCAGGATTGCGCGATCTCGTTTTCGTGGTGGGGGAATTGCAGGTCAATGCCGCCGCCGTGGATGTCGAACGAGGCGCCGAGCAGCTCATAGCTCATCGCCGAACATTCGATGTGCCAGCCGGGGCGACCGCGGCCCCACGGGCTGTCCCAGCCGGGAAGGTCGTCGGTGGAGGGCTTCCACAGCACGAAATCCATCGGGTCGCGTTTGTAGGGCGCGACCTCAACGCGGGCGCCGGCAATCATGTCATCGACCGAGCGGCCCGACAGCGCGCCGTAGTTGGGGTAGCTGCGCACGTCGAAGAGGACGTGACCGTCCGCCGCGTAGGCGTGGCCAGAGGCGATCAGCCCCGCGATCATCGCGATCATCTGGGCGATATATTCAGTGGCGCGCGGCTCTAGCGTCGGGCGCAGGGCGCCGAGGGCGTCCATGTCGGCGTGATACCAGCCGATGGTTTCGTCCGTCAGGGTGCGGATGATGGCCTCTAACGGGCGCGTGTCGCCAGCGGCGGCCATCTCGGCGGCGCGGGCGTTGATCTTGTCATCCACGTCGGTGAAATTACGCACGTAGGTGACGTGATCGGCGCCGTAAACGTGGCGCAGCAGGCGGAAGAGCGTGTCGAACACCACCACGGGGCGCGCGTTGCCGATATGGGCGCGGTCATAGACGGTGGGGCCGCAGACATACATCCGCACATTCGCGGCGTCGATCGGCGTAAAGAGGTCCTTCGTCCGGGTCTTGGTGTTGTGCAGCCTGATATCGACCATGATTTATCCTATCCGTGCGGACCCCGCGGCGGGCTTATCAAGTTCGATCTGGCTTTGAAACAGAAGAACGACCCGCGCGTGACCTGTGTCAGCGGGTAATAATGCAGCAAATGCAGCGGGTGCGGTGCGTCTTCATGGCGGTTGCGTAGCACGGGGGCGCGGGGGCTGGCAAGCGGGGACGCAAATTGGCACCGCGATGTCGCCCCAGCCCCTTGCCACGGCGGCGATTTCATGGTCGCGTCCGCGCATGAAATAAGGAGGCTGCAATGCGGTTGGCGGAACGGACGGGGCGGATCACCGGGGGCAAGTCGGACGGGTGGGAGATATACTATCGCACGCGCGACATGATTGCGGCGGGCGAGCGGGTTCTGACGCTGACAATTGGCGAGCATGACATTAGGACAGACCCGCAAATCCTTGAAGCGATGCATAAAAGTGCGATGGCGGGGAATACCGGCTATGCCTTTGGGCCAGGCAAGCCAGAGCTGCGCGCGGCGATTGCGGCGCGGGTGGAGGCGCGGACCGGGGTGCCGACCTCGTGGAAAAACGTCGTGGTGACGCCGGGCGGCCAATCGGCGATGTTTTCGACGCATATGGTGCTGCTGGATGCGGGCGACCGCGCGCTGCACTGTGACCCGTATTACGCGACCTACCCCGGCACGATCCGGGCGACGGGGGCGGTGGCGGTGCCGGTGGCGACGCGATCCAGCATGAACTTCTTGCCGCAAGAGGCTGATATTATTGCGGCTTCTCAAGGCGCCAAGACCCTGATGATCAACACGCCGAACAACCCGACGGGTGTGGTCTATGACCGCGCCACGTTGGAGGGTATCGCGCGCGCTTGTGTGGCGGAGGATCTGTGGCTGATCTCTGACGAGGTCTATGACACGCAGGTGTGGGAGGGCGAGCATATCAGCCCGCGCGCGCTGCCGGGGATGGCGGACCGGGTGGTGGTGCTGGGGTCGATGTCGAAAAGCCATGCGATGACGGGCTCTCGCCTTGGTTGGGTGGTGGCGCCAGAGCCGGTGGCGGAGGCGATCACCACGCTCGCGACCAACACGACCTATGGCGTGCCGGCCTATATTCAGGACGCGGCGCTGTTCGCGCTGGGCCTTGGGGTGCCGTTTGAGGCGCAGATTGCGGCGCCCTTCCGGCGGCGGCGGGCCATTGCGATGAAGGCGCTGGCGGGGGCGAATGCGATCCGGGTGATCCCGTCCTCGGGGGCGATGTATGTGATGCTGGACGTGCGCGCGACGGGGATGAGCGGCGAGGCATTTGCCCATGCGCTGCTGGATGAAGAGCGTATCGCGGTGATGCCGGGCGAGAGCTTTGGCGCGGCCTCGGCGGGGCATATCCGCGTCGCGCTGACGATTGCAGATGACGTTTTTGAGGAGGCGGTAGTGCGGCTGGCGGCGTTCGCGGAACGGCGGTTGCCGTAAGCGCGCCCTGCCCGACTGCGGATGATTCGAGGTATGCAAGGGGGAGGACGTGGGATGCGACATGATCCGGGGCCGGTTTTTCGCGCGCTGCATCGGCCGGGCGATCCGTTCATTCTGGCCAATGCGTGGGATGCGGGCTCGGCGCGGATGTTGGCGGGGCTGGGGGCCGAGGCGATTGCGACCTCCTCTGCCGCGCAGGCGTTTACCTTGGGGCGCCCCGATGGTGGCACGCTAAGCCGGGACGAGGCGCTGGCGCATGCCGAGGTGCTGGTTGCCGCGACGCCGCTGCCGGTGTCGGGCGACTTTGAGAACGGCTTTGGTGAGGCGCCGGAGGTGTGCGCAGAGACTGTGCGGCTGGCCTGCGAAGCGGGGCTTGCCGGGTTGTCGATCGAGGATACCGTGCTGCCGGGCGACGCGCCCTATGGCTTTGATCTGGCGGTGGAGCGTATCCGCGCTGCGGCCGCGGCGGCGCGCGCGCTGCCCCGCGATATGGTGTTGGTGGCGCGCGCGGATGGCCTGATGACCGGGCAGTATGACATTGAGGAAGCGCTGCGGCGGCTGAAGGCCTTTGCCGAGGCGGGGGCGGATTGCCTGTATGCGCCGCTGCCCGCGAACCTGACCGATCTGGGTCGGATTTGCCGCGAGGTTGGGCGGCCGGTCAATGCGTTGGCGGCAGGCCCCTATACGCGGGTCAGCCGGGCGGAGTTCGCGGCGCTGGGCGTGGCGCGGATTTCGCTGGGCAGCGCCCTGGCGCGGGTGACGCACCGGGCAATCCGCGACGCGGGCCTCGCGATGTTCGGGGCGGGCGATTTCACCCCGCTGGCGCACGGCATGGCGGGCACCGAGGTCGATGCGTTACTGGCACGCGGTTCGCGTTGAGATGTCACGGGCGGGCCGTTTCTGGCCCGCCCCGCTTAGGGTTTTGGCACCGTGGCTTAGTCGCCGATGCGTTGGAAGCTGCCGCGGATATCGGGGCCGGTGCCAAGCCAGCCTGCGATGGTGGCGGCGACGTGATCCTCGATCAGGACCTTTTCGGTATTGCCCTGTTGCGCGGCGCGCGCGGCAATGGCGCCGGTCAGCGCGGGCAGCGAGGCATCCATCTCTTGCGGTTTGACCAGCACGGCGTTGGTGCGGGCATCGACGACCTCGATCTGGAAGTTGATGTTGTGAACGCCGACGTTATCCATCTGCAACGCCTCGGCAGAGGTGCTGAGCGCGTGGAATTTCTCCAGCGTCACAAGGATCTTGACGTTGCGCGCCCCGTGCAGACCAGCGGCGCCGCGGGTGATTGCATCCTTCAGCACCTTGGCCACCTGAACCTTTCGATCGCCCGCCGGGTCGCCATGCCAGACGATGTCGCCGTTGGGGACCACATCCTTGCTTTCAGACACGACAAGCGCATCGGGCACGGTGACCTGCACCTGCGAAACATGCCAAGTTCGCGCCTCTGCTACGGGCACCGGATCGGCGTAGTAGGTTTGATAAGTGCTGGCACAGGCAGTAAGGAAGGCGCTGACCATTACGGCCGCCGACAGCTTGAACAGTTTCTTCATTTTTAGCGACCCAATTTCCCAAGAAAACCACTGACTATTCCATGGCTAGCATAGGTTTCGTTACGAAATCGCTCGAATAAATGCCACTAAAAAACAGCCCTCGCCAATAACTGCGAAGACTTGTTGCAAATCTTTCATAATTTTCGCGATCGGGCCACTCAGCGAAACGGAGTGTTAATCACTACGGGCGAGGATTGGGGCGGACCGGCTTGGCCCGCCCCTTTGCCCGGTATTAGAACTTATACGACACACGCGCCAAGAGGGAGGTGTTTTCAAGGTTCGTGCCCGCCTTGTCGGCATTGCTGATACGGCTGTAATCCAGCTCGCCGCCCACCACCCAGTGGTCGGTCATCGCGTAATCAACGCCTGCGCCGATCAATCCACCGGTGTGAGTAATGCTCGCGCCGGCAATATTGCCCGACCCTTGGACGGCGCCGATGGTGCCGTAAACCAGCGTATTGCTACCCACCGGAACCCCCGCGCGCAGTTTCAGCGCGGTAAGAGAGGAGAGTTTACCGCCCCCCTTCAGCCCGATGTTCGCCGCATCGGCGGACAGTTCGCCGCCGACAACAAAATGGCCGAGGTTATAGTTGTAACCCGCAAACAGACCACCAATCGCGCCATTGCCGCTGGCAGTCGCGTTGGAGGAGGTGTTGTTGTAGCCAAGGTTTGCGCCGATGTATCCACCGGTCCAGTCAAATGCGGCGGGTGTGGCAACCGGTGCGGGGGCGGGCATCGCAACTTCGGGCTCGGCCTTCGGTGCGTTAAGATTGCCGGCGAAAGCCGGAGCGCTCAGCATCGCGGCGGTCATTGCAGTTGCCAAAACTGTAAGCTTTTTCATGGTCGTCTCCTGTTTGCGGTCGTTCAATTGACCCTTGCCCCGTGACCAGAAATCACGGGCTGACTGACAAGTAGGAGCGCGGGCCGCGAAGCAGAACAGTCAGGCCACTCACTTTTTTGTTGTGCGCTGAAAGTGGCTTGGCGTCGGCGAAACCCTGCCGTCAAATGTTGCAAAGAGCGTGGACAGGGACAAAATCCCCCGTCACATTCGCGCGAGGCATAGGGGGACGCAGGATGCGGAGCGACGGAATTTCGGCAGTGGTCACGGGCGGCGCCTCGGGCCTTGGTGCAGCGACGGCACGGGCGTTGCGGGCGGCGGGTGCGGCGGTGACATTGTTCGACCGCGATTCGGGCCGCGGGCGGGACTTGGCCGCGGAAATTGGCGCGGGTTTTGCCGAGGTTGACGTCACCGATGAGGCGTCGGTCGCCGCAGGTATCACGGTCGCGACGACGGCAATGGGGCGGATCAACGCGCTGGTGAATTGCGCAGGCATCGTGATCGGCGAGCGTGTGGTGGGGCGCGAGGGACCGCATGCGCTGGCGAGTTTTCGGCGCGTGATCGACATTAATCTGGTCGGCACATTCAACTGCGTCCGTCTGGTGGCGGCGGAGATGGCGAAGAATGCCCCCGTTGATGGCGAACGCGGAGTGGTGGTGAACACAGCCTCGGTCGCGGCGTTTGACGGGCAGAAGGGTCAGGCGGCCTATGCGGCATCAAAAGCCGGGATCGCGGGCATGACGCTGCCGCTCGCGCGCGATCTGGCGACGGTCGGAGTGCGGGTTTGCGCAATCGCGCCGGGCATTTTTCTTACGCCGATGCTGGAAAGCCTGCCTGCCGAGGTTCAGGCCGGACTGGCGGCCGAGGTGACGTTTCCCAAACGGCTTGGCCGGCCGGAGGAATATGCGGCGCTGGTGCGGTTTATTCTGGAGGCGGGATACTTGAACGGCGAGGTGATCCGGTTGGACGGCGCGCTCCGGATGCGCTGATGCCACGCCAGAACCGCGTGACGCCCGAGGGGGAGATCCTCGCGGTGGCGGCGCGCGGGCTGTTCATGGGCAACCGCGGGTGCCTGCATGATGCCAGCGGAAGGTTGGGCGGGATACGGTGGCGGCATCCGCATTGGGTGTGCTGCGTGCTGGCGTTCAAGGGGCGCAAGCGTGCGTTGATGCAGCCGCGACGCTATACAGAGCTGTTTTTTCTCGATGAGGCGGTGGCGCTGGCGGCGGGGCATCGGCCCTGCGCGGAATGTCGGCGCGCGGATTACGAGCGTTTCCGCGCCATGTTTCCGGGCGGGCCGATGTCCGCGCCGGAGCTGGACCGGCTGATGCACGCGGCGCGGGTTTCTCAGGGGCGGCAGCAGATTTTTATGTCTGATATCCGTGAAATACCGGACGGAGCTTATGTGAAACTTTCGCAGCCGGGTGAGGCGCTACTGGTGCATGGGGCACGGCTTCTGCCCTATACGTCGGACGGCTATGGTGCCCCGATGGTGCGCCCACCGAGCGGTGTGGTCGCGGTGCTGACACCGCGCCCAACAATCGCGGCACTCGCGGCGGGATACAGGCCGATCCTGCACCCCAGCGCGGGTTAGTCGCCCGCCTTGTCTTCCAGAACCATCCATTCCTCCTCCGCAAAGGCGAGCGTCTTTTGACGCTCTGCCAGCGCCTCGGTCGCCTTGCGAAACTTTATCGGCTCTTTGGTGAACAGATCGGGAGTGGAGAGGAGATCGGTAAGTTTGGCGATCTCTGCTTCCAGCTTGCCGATGATACCGGGAAGCTCCTCCAGCCGATGTTTTTCTGTAAATGAAAGGCCTTGCGCGGGCTTCTTGGGTGCAGACTTCACCTCTGCCTTTGAACCTGTTGGAATCGCAAGGTTATCTGGTGTATCACTCATCGCGCGTTGTGACTGGTAGTCGGACCAGCCGCCCGCATAGACGGTGGCGCGGCCGTTGCCTTCCATCGCGATAGTGGTCGAGGCAACGCGGTCGATGAAGTCGCGATCGTGGCTGACCAACAATACGGTGCCGTCATAGTCGCCAAGGATTTCCTGAAGCAAATCAAGGGTTTCGACGTCAAGATCGTTGGTCGGCTCGTCGAGGATCAGCAGGTTCGATTCGCGCGCCATGATGCGGGCAAGCAGCAGGCGGGCCTTTTCGCCGCCCGAAAGCGAGCGCACCGGGGCGCGGGCCTGCGCCTCGTCGAACAGGAATTCCTTGAGGTAGCCCACAACATGCTTGGGCGTGCCGCGCACCATGACCTGATCGGCGCGACCGGAGACCGACATCTGCGGATCACCGGTCAGGTTCTCCCACAGGCTGGCGTTGGGGTCGAGCTGCGCTCGGGTCTGGTCGAACACCGCGATTTGCAGATTTGTGCCAAGCTTGATGGTGCCTTCGTCGGGCGCAACCTCGCCGGTCAGCATCTTGAGCAGCGTGGTTTTGCCGACGCCGTTGGGGCCGACAAAGGCGACGCGGTCGCCGCGCAAGACGCGAAGCGAGAAATCCTTGAGGATGAGGTTGTCGCCAAAACCCTTTGAAATTCCTTTGGCTTCCACCACCAGCTTGCCCGAGGTCGTCCCCGATTCGAGCGCCATTTCGGCGGTGCCCTGACGGCGGATCTGGCCGGCGCGCTCCTCGCGGAGCGCGGCCAGCGCGCGGACGCGGCCCTGGTTGCGCTTGCGGCGGGCAGAGATACCCTCGACCGCCCATTTCGCCTCGGCCTTGATCTTGCGGTCCAACTTGTGGCGGGCGTCATCTTCCTCGGCCCAGACGGTTTCGCGCCATTCCTCAAAGCCGTCAAAGCCGTTTTCGCGGCGGCGCACCTGCCCGCGGTCGATCCAGAGCGTGGCGCGGGTCAACGCGCGCAGGAAGGCGCGGTCGTGGGAAATCAGCACATAGGCGGTGCGGGTGTCCTTGAGCTGGTCTTCCAGCCAACGGATCGCCTGAATATCAAGGTGGTTGGTCGGCTCGTCCAGCAGCATCAGTTCGGGCGCTTCGGCAAGCAGCTTGGCCAGCGCGGCGCGGCGTTTTTCACCGCCAGAGGCGTTTTCCACCCGCGTGTCCATGTCAAAGCGCAGCCCCTCGGCCACCATCGGCACCTTGTATTCCTCGCCATCGGGCAGCTTGCTCGCGGCGAAATCGCCAAGCGTGGCAAAGCCGGAAAGGTCGGGGTCCTGCTCCATATAGCAGACATGAGTGCCGGGCGCGACAGTGCGCTGGCCCGCGTCGGGCTCAACCAGACCGGCCATCACCTTCATCAGGGTGGATTTGCCCGAACCGTTGCGCCCGACAAGCGCGACACGGTCACCGGGCTGGACCACGAGGTCGAGCCCTTCGAAAACGGGGTTGCCGCCGAAGGTCAGCGAGATTTGCGAAAGCTGAAGGAGGGGTGCGCGTGCCATCCCGGGGAGCTATCCGGGCCGACGGGAAACGTCAATTGGCTGTGTGGTGTGCGCGGCGGGCCGCGTCAAATTTGGATATTTGCGCCAAAGCAACGGCAAAGACATGCCTGCAATTGCTTTGGCCCAAATATCCCCGCCGGAGGCGAAGGCCGCGCTAAAGCGCCACGCCGCGCAGAAGGCGGGCGCGGGCGGGCGGGATCGCGCGAATCTCCAGTCCGGTAAAGACGTGGAGCGTGTTGAGATCGCGGTCGACGACAGCGTGGTCCGACACCCAGCCGCCCATCACCAGATAGGTGCGCAGCAAGGGCGGCATCGCCAGCATGGCGCGCTTCGCATCGGGTTTGCGGCGGCGCAACACGCGGGCGAAGCGGAACACGTCGGGTGCCTTGACGCGGGGCAGCCAGCGCTTAGGGGCGAGGTGGCGGTCTTTCAGCATGGCGAAGGCGTCGAGGTAGCTGTCGGATTCGGTGCCCTCGAAGGAGGAGCAGCCAAACAGCATCTCTACCCCCTCGGTATCGACGTACGCGGTCATCGCGCCCCAGGCGACGCGCAGGATGTCGGGGTCGTGGTGGGCGGGGTGGATGCAGAAACGGCCCATTTCGACCATCGGGCCGTCGAAGGATTGCAGGGCGGAGAGCTCGTAATACTGCGCCGAGTAGCTTTGCGCGATGTCAGCGCCACGCAGCGGCATCAGGCGGAAACAGCAGACAAGGGTGCCGGTGCGGACCTCTTCGACCAGAACGTGACGGCAGCGCGGGTCAAAGGCGTCGGCGTCGCGGCCATCTTCGCGCATGCCGCCACGGTTTTCGATGAAGGCGAGATAGCGAAGCCGTTGCGCGCGGGCCAAATCCTCCTCGGATTCGGCAAAACGGGCGCTGTAACGGCCTTTGCGTAGTGCCAACATGGCTGCCGCTCCTGGTCGCCGGGCGGGACTGCCCGAGCCGGAAAAAGCATAACACAGTGCTTATGTCGGAACCACGACGACTATGCGCCGAGGGCGAGCGGTTTACTGGCCCGCACCGGTGCTTTTGAACATGGTGCCCGGGTTCATGTGACCCAGATCCTGGAACAGTTGTTGCACCAGTCCGATGCTCTTGACCGTGCTGGTCGTCACACGACGCGAGATCACGACGACATGACCTTTTTCCAGCCCGAACCGCTCGATATTCTCGACACGGCCTTTGGGAGTAAAGGAAATCGCCACGACTTCGCGTTTGATCTCTTTCGGGGCGAAGGCGCCGTAGTGGCGCCAGCGGCTTTGAACGTAATACCAATCGGACTGACCGATGACGCCCTTGATGGACGGCGCGCCAAGCGCTTTGGTGACGGCGTCGGGTGTGTCGCCGACCTTGATCTGCGACAGCTCCAGATCGGTTGGCGCATAGCCGTGGTTTTCGTAAATCGCTGTGCATGCGACAAGGCTTGCCATAAAGACAAGTGCCGCAATCGCCCGCATCAGCACCAAACCCTTGCTCATTCCGCCCTCTTGCCTTGCAGCCCCAAGCCTCGTATCCGACTTATAGAAGGAATGGCGACGGTTCAAGGAAGGAACTTGGACGTGCCGGGCCGGGGGGCGTGGTGCGCCCTGCCCGACCGACGCAGAAAGGATGCCACATGTCGCAGGATCTGCCGATTTCGATGCCGTTGAAAGTATCGGATCTGCCCGCCAAGAAGCCGACGCGCTTTGCGATCGAGCCGGATGGCGCGCAATTGACCGCGATTGCGGCACAGGTGGGTGCCGAAGAGATCCGCAAATTGCGCTTTGCAGGCGAGCTGCGCCCCTCGGGGCGGCATGATTTCATTCTGGAGGCAAAGCTGGGCGCGACCGCAGTGCAGGCCTGTGTCGTGACGCTTGCCCCGGTGGTGACGCGCATCGACGAGCCGGTGTTGCGCAAATACATGGCCGAGATGCCCGCGCCGGAGGGGGATGAGGTCGAGATGCTGGACGACTCGATGGAGCCGCTGCCGTCGGTGATTGATCTTGGTGCGGTGCTGCTGGAGGCTTTGGCGCTGGCGCTGCCGCTTTATCCGCGTGCCGAGGGGGTGGCCCCGGCGGACATCGTGGTGACAAAGCCGGGGGCGCTGCCGCTCGACGGCGATAAGATAAAACCTTTCGCGGGTTTGGCTGCGTTGCGTGACAGCTTGAAAAGCAAGGATGAGGGCGCTAAGTAGGCGGCTTAGAAAAGACTTGCGCACGGACAGAATCTAAGTATGTTCCGCGCCTCGTTTACATGTTGGGTTGGACACTTCGCCCCCCGGGGCACACGGTCTGAACCCTTAGGAAAATCAAGGGGCCCTGCCCCAAAAAGCCCGAGGTCAAGACCATGGCAGTTCAGCAGAACAAAGTCACACGCTCCCGTCGTAACATGCGCCGCTCGCATGACGCTCTTGTCGCCGCTAACCCGGCGGAATGCTCCAACTGCGGCGAGTTGAAGCGCCCGCACCACGTCTGCCCGTCTTGCGGCCATTATGACGCGCGTGAAGTGGTAGCTCAGGCCGTCGTCGAACTGGACGACGACGCGGCGTAAGCCCCGGTCGGCGCGTCTTGTGCGATGACGAATACAAGCGATCATCCGTCAGAACGCGCCGCGCGCTTTGTGATATCCGTTGACGCCATGGGAGGCGATCGCGGCCCGGCGGCAGTTGTCGCCGGGATCGAGGAGTCTGCCTCGAAGAATCCCGACATCCATTTCATCGTCCACGGCGACGAGGAACAGTTGACGCGCATGATCGGCCGCCGCAAGGCGCTTGCTGGTCGCTGCGTCATCCGCCACGCCGAGCGCGTGGTGACGATGCACGAAAAGCCAAGCCATGTGATGCGCAACGGCGAGGGCACCTCGATGTGGGGCGCCATCGAATCCGTGCGCAACAAAGAGGCGACGGTGGCGGTGTCGTGCGGCAATACCGGCGCGCTGATGGCGCTGTCGATGATCCGGCTGCGCAAGATTCCCGGCGTCAATCGCCCGGCGATCGCCTGCCTTTGGCCCTCGCGCAACAAGGGCGGCTTCAACGTGATGTTGGACGTCGGCGCCGACATCAAGGCCGATGCCGAAGACCTGCTGCAATATGCCATGATGGGCGCGTCTTATGCGCGCAACGGGCTGAAGCTGGTGCGGCCGCGCGTGGGCCTGCTGAATGTCGGCACCGAGGAACACAAGGGCCATGCCGAGCTGAAGGTGGCGCATGAGTTGATCGGGGCGTCGGCAGAGGCGGGTTCGTTCGACTATGTCGGCTTCGTCGAGGGCAGCGATCTGCCGTCGGACCGGGTCGATGTGATTGTGACGGATGGCTTCACCGGCAATATCGCGCTGAAAACCGGTGAAGGCACGGCCAAGCTGATCGGCGACTTCATGAAAGAGGCCTTTGCGGCGACGCCCCTCTCGCGGGTGGCCGCGCTGCTGGCGCTGACCTCGCTGCGCCGGTTGCAAAAGCGCATCGACCCGCGCCGGGTCAACGGCGGCGTGTTTTTGGGGCTGAACGGCACTGTGGTCAAATCGCATGGCTCTGCCGATGCGACGGGGATTGCGGCGGCGATCAAGCTGGCGTTTCAACTGGCGCAGTCCGGGTTTCAGGAACGGCTTGCGGCACGGGTTGCAGCCGTCGGCGGCGCGCATCAAGATGCCCCGGCGGATGGGGAAAATAACGGTAGGGCTGAATGACAATACGCGCCGTGGTCAAGGGCGTCGGGCACTATCTGCCCGATCGGGTCGTGCCAAATTCGGAATTCGAGGCAACGCTGGAGACGTCGGACGAGTGGATTCGCTCGCGCTCCGGTATCGAGCGGCGGCATTTCGCGGCCGAAGGGCAGACGACGTCCGATCTGGCGTCGCGTGCGGCACGGGCCGCGCTGGCCGATGCCGGGATGGTGGCGGACGATCTGGACGCGATCATTGTCGCGACCTCGACCGCCGACATGACCTTCCCCTCGGCCGCGACGATGGTGCAGGCGGCTATCGGCATGACGCGGGGCTTTGCCTTTGACGTGCAGGCGGTGTGTGCGGGCTTTGTCTTTGGGCTGGCCAATGCCAACGCGCTGATTGTTTCCGGGCAAGCGAAGCGCGTGATGGTGATCGGCGCCGAGACGTTCAGCCGGATCATGGATTGGACCGACCGTGGCACCTGCGTTCTGTTCGGCGATGGCGCAGGCGCGCTGATCCTTGAGGCGGGCGTTGGTGACGGCAGCACGGCGGATCGCGGAATTCTGTCGACCGACCTGCACTCTGACGGCCGCTTCCGCGATATTCTGTATGTGGATGGCGGTGTTGCGACGCAAAACACCGGTTATCTGCGTATGCAGGGCAAGGAAGTCTTCCGCCACGCGGTGGAAAAGCTGGCCGAAACCGCGCATACGGCGCTGGCCAAGGTGGGGCTGGAGAGTGCGGATGTCGACTGGATCGTGCCGCATCAGGCCAATCTGCGCATCATCAAGGCGACGGCGCAGAAAATGGGCCTTGGCATGGATCATGTTGTGCTGACGGTGCAGGATCACGGCAATACGTCGGCTGCATCGATTCCCCTCGCGCTGTCGGTTGGCAAGCAGCGCGGCCAGATCAAGACTGGCGATTTGCTGGTAACCGAGGCAATCGGCGGTGGATTGGCCTGGGGATCGGTGGTTTTGCGCTGGTAATTGCGGTCTGAGGCCCCTGCCCCAAGCCATTGATATTGACTCGGAAAATCTAATCACACATCCTCGTGAAAAAGCGGGGGAACGTGATGAGCGAAAAAACACTGACGCGCATGGATCTGAGCGAAGCCGTCTTCCGCGAGGTTGGGTTGTCGCGCAACGAGTCCGCGCAACTGGTTGAAAGCGTTTTGCAACGCATCTCTGACGCGCTTGCCTCGGGCGAGATGGTCAAGATTTCGTCGTTCGGCACCTTCTCGGTGCGCGACAAGGCGGCGCGGGTTGGGCGCAACCCGAAGACTGGCGATGAAGTGCCAATTCACCCACGCCGGGTTCTGACCTTCCGTCCCTCGCATCTGATGAAAGAACGCGTTGCCGCTGGCAACGGGGACTGAGGAGGCGCGCGCGGATGGACAAGTCGCCCGACGCCTTTCGCACCATCAGCGAAGTGTCCGATTGGCTTGAAACCCCCGCGCATGTGCTTCGTTTCTGGGAAAGCCGATTTCCGCAGATCCGACCCGTCAAACGCGCGGGTGGGCGGCGCTATTACCGGCCCGCCGATGTGGCGTTGCTGGGCGGCATCAAAAAGCTGTTGCACGATGAGGGGCTGACGATCCGCGGCGTGCAGAAGATGCTGCGCGAGCAAGGCGTGCGCCATGTCGCGTGTCTTGGTGGCGGCGAGGTGGACGATCTGGACGCGGAAGGCGCGCAGGTCATTCCGCTGGTGCCGCGCAAGGCCGAGCCTATTGCGGCGACGGTTACGGCCGGACGTGGCGCGGTTGACGTGTCCTGGCCCGAGGAGACGGGCGCGCAAGCGGCAGAGACGGCAGCGCTTGACGTGTCCTGGCCTAACGAGATTAACGCGCCCCCTGCCCGCGTGGAGGCTCCGGCACAGGCGTCTCTGGCGCTGGAAACCAAATCAATGCCGATGCACCAGCCCGTGGCAGAGGCCGCTGAGCCACATTTTGCCGCCGCGGCACCCGCGCCAATGGACCGCGTGGGGGCGCTCCACGATATTCATGCGCGGCTGGTGGACTTGCGAAATCGCATGGCGGAAGCAAATCGCCGGGTCAGCCGCTGACTTAGGGGCGAAATGATGCGCTTTGTCCCTTGCCCCCGTCCGGAAAGTCAGTATGTATTGCCGCCGTCGGGCCGTGGCGCAGTCTGGTTAGCGCGTCCGTCTGGGGGGCGGAAGGCCGCGAGTTCGAATCTCGCCGGCCCGACCAACAAAGAACCGCTCGTTCCCGCAAGGGGGCGGGCGGTTCTGTTTATAACCACGGAAATTCAAGGAGTTGGCGCATGACGGATACGGGTGTTTCCGGCATGGGTGTGCTGCCGTCGCAGGTGTTGAAGCAGCTGATCGCGGATGGTGCGATTGGGGCCACGCCTGCGGTGATCCCTGAACAGATCCAACCGGCGAGCCTTGATCTGCGGCTCGGGCGCGTGGCCTACCGGGTGCGCGCCTCGTTCCTTGCGGGTGCCGGGCGCACGGTGGCAGAGCGGATTGCCGAGTTTGAAATGCACAGGGTCGATCTGACCGAGGGCGCGGTGCTGGAAAAGGGCTGCGTCTATGTGGTGCCGCTGATGGAGCATCTGGCGCTGCCTGCCGGTATTCAGGCGGTGGCGAATGCGAAAAGCTCTACCGGGCGGCTGGACCTGTTGACGCGCACCATCACCGATGGCGGCACCGAGTTTGATCGCATCCCGCCGGGCTATCGCGGGCCGCTTTATGCCGAGATCTGCCCGCGGTCGTTCTCTGTGCTGGTCCGGCCGGGGATGCGGCTGAACCAGATCCGTTTCCGGCAGGGCCAAGCGGTAGTGTCCGACGCCGACCTCGCCGCGCTTGACGCCAAGGTTGGGCTGGTCAGCGGCACGGCGATGATTTCCGAGGGCTTGGGTTTTTCCGTCGATCTGCAACCGGCGGGCGGCACGCTGCTGGGCTATCGCGCCAAGCCGCATACCGGGGTGATTGATCTGGATCGCATCGGGTTTTATGACCCGGCGGAGTTCTGGGAGGAGGTGCGCTCCAGCGAGGGGCGCATCATCCTCGACCCCGGCGCGTTCTACATTCTGGTCAGCCGCGAGGCGGTGACGATCCCGCCCGACCATGCCGCCGAGATGGCGCCCTATCTGGCGATGGTCGGCGAATTCCGCGTGCATTACGCGGGCTTCTTCGATCCCGGCTTTGGCTATGCGGCGGCGGGTGGTGCGGGCTCGCGCGGCGTGCTGGAGGTGCGCTGTCACGAAGCGCCCTTTGTGCTGGAGCATGGTCAGGTGGTGGGTCGTCTGGTCTATGAGCGGATGGCAGAGGTGCCAGAGACGCTCTATGGTGCCGGGATCGCGTCAAACTATCAGGGGCAAGGGCTGAAGCTGTCGAAACATTTCCGGGCGGTTTGACGCGGGGGCTTGCCTTGCTGACGATTCGGGACGTTTGATGCAGAAGCAACATTGGGGAAATGCCATGCGCCGACTAGCCATCTTAAGCCTTGCGTTCGCGCTGTGCGCCCCTGTGGTGGCGATGGCGGACAATGCCATGAGCCTTGGCGTTTATCTGTGGACGGATCCCGACCACGATCCGGTCAAGGCGCAGTTCCTCAGCGTCGCCAACGGCACCTCGGAGACCGAGATCGACGGGCCGGAGGGCAGCAAAAGCGACACCCACCCCACCACGCCTGACGAGTTGCGCCTGCTGACGGCCACCATCAAAGAACAGATGGCCGCGCTGAGCATGGAGCGGAAACCGATGCCGACTGGGGGCTATATCACGGTGGATTGGCATTACAGCACCGACACGGGTTATGCCGATGGCAGCACGACCTTCGCGCTGGATGCGGTGCCCGCCTCGGTTCAGGCGCTGCAAATGGCGGCTTTTGGCGCGACGTTGTCGAAGTAAGGCTTAATCCTCGAACAGCTCGGTTTGACCGGCGAGGTTTTCGTCGTCCTCGTCGGGCACAGGCATCATGCCGGGCAGCGGGCGATTGTCGAGCAGACCGGCCGCGCGCAACTCCTTCAGCCCCGGCAGATCGCGCGCGCTTTCGAGCCCGAAGTGGTCAAGGAAGGTTTCGGTGACGACAAAGGTCACCGGGCGGCCGGGAGTCATGCGACGGCGGCCAAAGCGGATCCACTCCATCTCCAGCAACTGATCGACTGTGCCACGGCTGACCGCGACGCC
>JAJXZX010000012.1 GCA_021779835.1 Pseudomonadota bacterium
ACCCTGCCAGCATCATCAGGCAGGTCGTCTTGCCCGACCCCGACGGCCCCAGCATGGTCAGGAATTCTCCCTTTCCAATCTTGAGGTTAAGGTCTTTTACAACCAGCGTCTCACCGTCGTAGCTTTTTTGAACACGGTCAAATTCGACAAAAGCGTCGTTGTGGTTTTCTGTTACCACCGTCGTCTCCCCGTATGTCCCGGCAGCTTGGCTGCGCTCTGATTGGCAGCAACTAAAGCGGATGCGTCCTTGCATTGCAACCGGCTTGTCTAAATTTTTTGCGCCACGCAACGATTGCAGGAAATTCGCCCAAAAATCACCTGACCTGACGTAAATTCAGGCCCAAAATAAGCGCGAAACAGCCGAAACTCCCGCGGCGCCCGACGGCGTGGACGCCGTTAGCGCCACCAGAAATGCAATGCGCCGCCCGTGTTACGGGGCGGCGTTGCATCTGACCGTTGCCGGCAAGAGTGGTGCGGATGAAAGGACTCGAACCTTCACGGGTGTTACCCCACAGCGACCTCAACGCTGCGCGTCTACCAATTCCGCCACATCCGCATGTCTTGGCTTGGTGGCGGCTTCTTAGCGACTGCATTGGGGGTTGTGAAGCGGATTTTTCGCCGCCTCAAAGATTTCCCGCCTGTCGTCCCTGCACCCGCGCCTGCCGTTGCAATTTCCCCGCCAATGATGCCAAGCTTTTCCCTGCGCCGCCCCCCCCAAACGGCGGCGATAAAGGAGACGACCGATGCTGGAATGGCGCGAATGGCCCGGCCTCACCCCCTACGAGGACGCCCTCGCCGCGATGGAGGCGCGCGTCGCCGCGATCAACGCAGGCACCGCGGATGAGGCGGTCTGGCTGCTGGAACACCCACCGCTTTATACGGCCGGCACCTCTGCCCGCATCGAGGATCTCACCGACCCCACCCGCTTTCCCGTGCATGAGGTGCGGCGCGGTGGCCAATACACCTATCACGGCCCCGGACAGCGCGTGGTTTATGTCATGCTTGACCTCAACCGCCGTGGCCGCGATGTGCGCCGCTTCGTCACCGCACTGGAGGATTGGGTGATCGCCACCCTCGCCGCCTTCAACGTCACCGGCGAACGTCGCGCGGGCCGCGTCGGCGTCTGGGTGGTGCGCCCCGACCGACCCGCCAATGCCGACGGCTCGCCCGCCGAAGACAAGATCGCCGCCATTGGCGTCAAACTGCGCAAATGGGTCAGCTTCCACGGCATCTCAATCAACGTCGAACCCGATCTGACCCATTTCAGCGGCATCGTCCCCTGCGGCATCCGCGATCATGGCGTCACCAGCCTTGTCGATCTTGGCCTGCCCGTCACCATGGCCGACCTCGACACAGCCCTCCGCACCACCTTCGACACCGTTATCGGCGCGGCGCCGGATGCGGCAACTGAGCCTCTTTGACAACCCGTGTTTTTACGCGAAGTCTCCGCTGGGAAACCGCACCAAAAGGAGCTTACCGAATGAAGACCACCACCCTCACCGGCCTCGCCCTCTCCGGCCTCGCCTTCGCCCTCATGGCCGCTCCGGCCTTCGCCGATGGCGACGCCGCCAAGGGCGAGCAGATCTTTAACAAATGCAAAGCCTGCCACTCGATCGTCAAGGACGACGGCACCGCCGTGGTCAAGGGCGGCATTGTCGGCCCCAACCTCTATGGCGTGGTTGGCCGCGCTGCCGGGTCGGGCCACAAGGGCAACTCGAACGATGCGTTCAAATACGGCACCGGCCTTGAGGCGATGAACAAAAAGGGCCTCGTGTGGACCGCGGACCTGATTGCCGAATATGTCACCGACCCTACCGCCTTCGTGAAAAAACAGACCGGCGACGACTCGCTGCGCTCCAACATGACGTTCAAACTGCCCCAGGGCGGTGCCGACGTCGCAGCCTACCTCGCCTCGGTCGCACCTGCGACCAAATGACGCAATGCTTGCCCCGCAAACACCCGATCACACATCATTTTTCTTGATCCAGATCAAACTCGGTGATTGCCGCGGGGCAAGCAGCCCTCTAAAAACAAGTCAGTAAACCGGGCAACGGGGCAGCCGCCCCCGCGCTGACAGTCTGAAAATCGGGAGGCGAGCATGGCCGACGCTGCCATACATGGGCACGCTGAACATGAAACCAAGGGGTTCTTCACCCGCTGGTTCATGTCAACGAACCATAAGGACATCGGTGTCCTTTATCTATTCACCGGCGGCTTTGTCGGTCTGATCTCGGTGATCTTCACCGTCTACATGCGGCTGGAGCTGATGCAGCCGGGCGTTCAATACATGTGCCAAGAGGGTATGCGCTTTGTCGCAGACGCCACGCGGCCCTGTACGCCCGATGGCCACCTGTGGAACGTCATCATCACCGCGCACGGCATCCTGATGATGTTCTTCGTCGTGATCCCCGCGCTGTTCGGCGGCTTTGGCAACTACTTCATGCCGCTGCACATCGGCGCGCCGGACATGGCCTTCCCGCGGATGAACAACCTCAGCTACTGGCTCTACGTCGCAGGCGTGTCGCTGGCGGTCTGCTCGGTCTTTGCACCGGGTGGCGACCAGCAGGCCGGTTCCGGCATCGGCTGGGTGCTGTATCCGCCGCTCTCGACGCATGAAGGGGGTTATTCGACCGACCTCGCGCTGTTCGCGGTCCACCTTTCGGGCGCCTCGTCGATCCTTGGTGCGATCAACATGATCACCACCTTCCTCAACATGCGCGCCCCCGGCATGACGCTGCACAAGGTGCCGCTGTTCCCGTGGTCGATCTTCGTCACCGCATGGCTGATCCTTCTCAGCCTGCCGGTGCTGGCTGGCGCCATCACCATGCTGATCACCGACCGTAACTTCGGCACCACCTTCTTCGACCCCGCTGGTGGCGGCGATCCGGTGCTGTATCAGCACATCCTTTGGTTCTTTGGTCACCCAGAGGTCTACATCATCATCGTTCCCGGCTTCGGCATCATCAGCCACGTCATCTCTGCCTTCTCGAAAAAACCGATCTTCGGCTACCTGCCGATGGTTTACGCGATGGTGGCAATCGGCGTGCTGGGCTTCGTCGTGTGGGCACACCACATGTACACCGTCGGCCTGTCGCTGACGCAACAGCGCTACTTCATGCTGGCCACGATGGTCATCGCGGTTCCGACCGGGGTGAAGGTGTTCTCGTGGATCGCCACCATGTGGGGCGGCACCATCTCGCTGAAGACGCCGATGCTGTTCGCCTTCGGCTTCCTGTTCCTCTTCACCGTCGGCGGTGTGACCGGCGTGGTGCTGAGCCAGGCCGCCGTCGACCGCGCGTTCCAGGACACCTACTACGTCGTCGCGCACTTCCACTATGTGATGTCGCTTGGCGCCGTGTTCGCCATCTTCGCCGGGATCTACTTCTGGATCGGCAAGATGTCGGGCCGCCAGTATCCGGAATGGGCGGGCAAGGTCCACTTCTTCGGGATGTTCATCGGCTCCAACCTCACCTTCTTCCCGCAGCACTTCCTCGGTCGTCAGGGCATGCCGCGCCGCTATATCGACTACCCAGAGGCCTTTGCGCACTGGAACTACATCTCGTCGATCGGTGCCTTCATCTCCTTCGCCTCGTTCCTGTGGTTCCTTGCCGTAGTGTTCTACACCCTGTTCGCCGGCAAGCGCGTGACAGAGCCGAACTACTGGCACGAAGAATATGCCGACACGCTGGAATGGACCCTGTCCAATCCGCCGCCGGAACATACCTTCGAAATCCTGCCGAAGCCCGCCGACTGGGATCAGTCGATCAAGCACGGCCTCGCGCACTAACATGCCCTACCAATGGGTCAAACGACCTCAACGGGCCCCGGAGCAATCCGGGGCCTTTTCCGTTGCACCGTCCACTTGGGCCGAACAGGCCGAACCCTTGGCAGAGCTTCACCTCTGGCCCAACCGCTCGCTGCCCCAGCGCGGCTTTGTCGGCGTCATCGCGATGACCGCCGCGCTGCTGCTGGTGCCCTTGCTCGCCATGCTGGGCAAGCCGCAGCTTTGGGTGGTTCTGCCCTTCATGCTGGTGACTGTCGGTGGCCTCTACATGGCATTCCGCCGCAACTACCGCGACGGCAACCTGCTCGAACGCCTGCGCCTATGGCCCGACCGGATCGAGCTGAACCGTTATGAACCCAAAGGCCGCCAGCTCGACTGGGTCGCCATTCCCCACTGGGTCCGCCTCACCCTGCACGAGGACGGCGGCCCGGTCGCACACTACCTGACCCTGAAAGGCGGCAACCGAGAGGTCGAACTCGGCGCCTTCCTCAGCCCCGATGAGCGCGTGGCGCTGATGCGCGAAATCCAAAACGCGATAGCAACCTGCACCTAAGCGAGCGTCACCCGCCTGCGGGAAGCCCGCGACGAAGAGGACATTCCCCCTTCGCCCGGAACAGCGGCGCAGCTGCCCGGTCAGCGCGCGACTGCCCCCTCGGGCGGACGCTTCTGCGACATTAGTGCAGCCATGATCCTTGGGGGTGCAGCACCATAAAGTGCAGACCCCAAGCGACTCAGCGCCCACCCGGCGGTCTGACACCGCCCAATGTCGCCGATGCGCAACCACCGCCACGCCCCCGGCTAAAGCCCCAAATCGCTCAGCCCCGGATGCTCGTCCGGTCGCCGCCCCGCGGGCCAGTGAAACAGCCGCTCCGCCTCGCGGATCGCAAGATCGTTGATGCTGGCAATGCGCCGCTCCATCAGGCCCGACGCCGCGAACTGCCAATTCTCGTTGCCATAAGACCGGAACCACTGCCCCGCCGCATCGTGCCACTCATAGGCAAAGCGCACCGCGATACGGTTGCCGTCATGCGCCCAGACCTCCTTGATCAGCCGGTAGTCCAGCTCGCGCGCCCACTTGGCCTCCAGAAACGTCACGATCGCTGCGCGCCCTTCCAGAAACTCCGCCCGGTTCCGCCAGACCGAGCCCTCGGTATAGGCCAGCGACACCTTGGCCGGGTCGCGGCTGTTCCAGGCATCCTCGGCAGCCCGCGCCTTTTGCGCGGCGGTCTCGGCACTGAACGGAGGAAGGGGTGGTTTTTGCATGGCATCGCCTCCAGAGGATTTCAGTCGCAAAGGGTAAATCCCGGTGCCGCCCGCATCAAACCCGCAGGCACACAATCATACATACGATTGCTGCATGAAAAACATACGCTTTCCATACGGTCGATTCGACGCAAACCTCAGCCCAGCCGCGCCTTCACCATCGGCCCGACCGCGCCGAAATCCATCTGCCCGGTGTACTTCTGCTTCAGCTCCGCCATCACGCGCCCCATATCCTTGATCGAGGTCGCCTGACACTCCGCCACCGCCGCATCCACCGCCATCGCGACCTCTGCCGCCGTCAGTTGCTTGGGCAAAAACTCTTCAATAACAGAGATTTCCGCGCGTTCCTTGGCGGCAAGCTCTGCCCGCCCGCCCTCTTCGTAAAGCCGCACGCTTTCCTGCCGCTGCTTCACCATGCGGCCCAGAATCGCGGTGACATCGGCCTCGGTGATCTCGCCCGCACCCTCGCCGCGCAGCGCGATATCCTTGTCCTTCAGCGCCGAACTGATCAGCCGCAGCGTCGACAACCGCTCCGCCTCCCGCGCCCGCATCGCATCCTTCACCGCCGCCCCAATCCGTTCCCGCAATTCCATCGCAACTCTCCCCTGACGGTCCGGCCTGCACATTACTCCGCGCACCGCACGCAGACAACCGATAGATTTTCCGCTAACCATTTGAAATTACAACAAAAGACAATTCGCGCCTGCCCCTTGACCCCAGCCCCCCCGCCACATAGGTTGCCCGACGATCTGCGCAACGGAGTCGCCCGATGCCCGCTACCAGCCCGAACGCCGCACCCCGCCCCACCGCATGTCTTGCGCTGGCCGATGGCACCGTTTTCTACGGCCATGGCTTCGGCGCAACCGGCGTCACGGTGGCAGAGCTTTGCTTCAACACCGCCATGACCGGTTATCAGGAAATCATGACCGACCCCTCCTACGCGGGCCAGGTCGTGACCTTTACCTTCCCCCATATCGGCAACACCGGCATCAACATCGAAGACGATGAAACCGCCACCCCCGTCGCCGCCGGCATGATCGTCAAATGGGATCCGACAGAGCCGTCAAACTGGCGCGCCACCGGCGAGCTGACCGACTGGCTCGTCGCCAAGGGCCGCATCGGCATGGGCGGCCTGGACACCCGCCGCCTGACCCGCGCGATCCGCCAGCAAGGCGCGCCGCACGTCGCCTTAGCCCATGATCCTGAAGGCAATTTCGACATCGGCGCCCTCGTCGCCAAGGCCCGTGCGTGGAAAGGCCTCGTCGGCCTCGACCTCGCCAAGGACGTGACCTGCGCGCAAAGCTACCGCTGGGACGAGATGCGTTGGGCTTGGCCCGAGGGTTATAAAACGCGCGAGGGCCGCGGCCTGCGCGTCGTCGCCATCGACTACGGCGCCAAACGCAACATCCTGCGCTGCCTCGCCTCGGCGGGCTGCGAAGTCACCGTGTTGCCCGCCACCGCCACCACCGAAGACGTGATGGCGCTGAACCCCGAGGGCGTGTTCCTCTCCAACGGCCCCGGCGACCCGGCGGCGACCGGCGATTACGCGGTGCCGATGATTCAGGGCGTGCTGAAGCACGACATCCCGGTGTTCGGAATTTGCCTTGGCCATCAAATGCTTGCGCTGGCACTTGGCGCACGCACCGTCAAGATGAACCACGGCCACCACGGCGCAAACCATCCCGTCAAGGATCTGGAAACCGGCAAGGTCGAGATTACCTCGATGAACCACGGCTTTACCGTTGACAGCCAAACCCTGCCCAAAGGCGTGGTGGAAACCCATGTCAGCCTGTTCGACGGCTCCAACTGCGGCATCCGCATCGCGGGACGCCCGGTGTTCTCGGTGCAATACCACCCCGAAGCCAGCCCCGGTCCGCAGGACAGCTACTACCTGTTCGAGCGGTTTGCCGAGGCCATGCGCAAAAACCGCTCTGCCCAAGACGCCTTAACGGACAATTAACCCCGACACTCCAAGGTGAGCCTGCCTCACCCCGGAGTGTCGGATGCGCCCGCAACCGCTTCATCTCATCACGACCACGGCGATCCCGCGCCGCACGGTTCAGCCGTCGAAATCCGGCCAGCTAATGCAGATCCTGCGCGATCGCGGCGCGCTTACCGATGACGACCTGCACCGCGCACTGGCGCTGCACGCGGCCAAGCGCCTCCGCCTTGCCGATATCCTGCTGACGCATGGCATGGTGTCCCCCGCCGACCTGCTGGCCGCCGAGGCAGCGGTCTGGCGCGTTGACGTGATCGACCCGGTCAGCCATCCCCCAGACGCCGCTCTGATTGACACGCTGGGGGCCGAGGTCTGCCTGCGCGACAGCCTGCTGCCGTGGCGCCAGTTCGGCGGCTCCACCGTGATCCTGACCACCAAACCCGACCTGTTTCGCCGGTATGAGCCTGATCTTACCCGCCTTTTCGGCCCTGTCACCATGGCGCTGACTGCCACCGACCAACTGCACACCGCGTTGTTGTCGCAACATAAACCCGCACTCAACCACCGCGCCGAAACCTTGGTGCCAGAGGCCGAAAGCTGCCGCCTCTGGCGCACCGAGCCGATCCGCCGCGCGGCCATCGCCCTTGGCCTCGCCGCCCTCCTCCTCACCCTCTTCGCCCCGATGGTGCTGGCCGCGATCCTTGCCGGCTGGGCCGTCCTCACCCTCGCTCTCACCGCCACGCTGAAGGCTGCCGCCGCGATCACGGAACTGCACGCCCGCCTCCGCTATCCAGCGATTGCCGATCCACCCACCATCGCTAGAATGCCCTGCGTGTCGATCATGGTGCCGCTTTTCCGCGAAACCCACGTCGCGTCAAAACTGGTCAAGCGTTTGGAAAGGCTCACCTATCCTCGCGAACAGCTCGACGTCCTGCTGGTGGTGGAGGAGGAGGATGCCCTGACCCACGCCGCCATCGCCAAGGACGGTATCCCGCCGTGGATGCGCGTTGTCACCGTCCCCGCTGGCCCGCACAAAACCAAACCGCGCGCGCTGAACTATGCACTGTCCTACTGTCGCGGCACCATCATCGGCATCTATGACGCCGAGGACGCGCCCGACCCCGACCAGATCGCCCGCGTCGTGCACCGCTTTTACCAGCGCGGGCCACAAGTCGCCTGCCTGCAAGGCATCCTGGATTTCTACAATCCCCGCACCAACTGGCTGTCGCGCTGTTTCACCATCGAATATGCCGCGTGGTTCCGCGTCGTCTTGCCGGGGCTGGAGAAAATGGGCCTGCCGATCCCACTTGGCGGCACCACCCTCTTCTTCCGCCGCGCCGCGATCGAGGTATTGGGCGGCTGGGATGCCCATAACGTCACTGAAGACGCGGACCTTGGCATCCGCCTCGCCCGCCACGGCTACCGCGCCGAACTCTTGCCAACCGTTACGGGCGAGGAGGCGAACTGCCGCGCCCTGCCTTGGGTCAAACAACGTTCTCGCTGGCTCAAGGGCTACATGATGACATGGGCCGTCCACATGCGCTCGCCCCGGCTGTTGCTGCGCCAACTGGGATGGTGGCGCTTTTTCGGCTTTCAGGTGCTGTTCATCGGCACCCTGTCGCAATTCCTGCTGGCGCCGGTTTTATGGTCGTTCTGGCTGCTCTCGCTCGGCCTCTGGCACCCGCTCGGCCACATGCCCGCACCGATGTTTTACGCCATGCTGGCCCTGTTCGCCCTGTCGGAACTGGTGAATATCACGGTCAACGCCATCGGTGTTTCCGGGCCGAAACACCGGTTTCTGATCCCCTGGGTGCCGACCCTCATGCTCTATTTCCCGCTCGGCGCGCTCGCCGCCTACAAGGGCGCGTGGGAACTGGTGACCAAACCGTTCTACTGGGACAAAACCACCCACGGCCTGCACGAAGATGCCTCGGCGGTGCCCATCACCGCGTCCGCACCTCGCCCGCATCGATCTTAAGCCGCGTCTCGAACGCCTTGGAGATATGGGTTTTCAGCGTGGCATAGGCCGCATCGCCATCATGTGCTGCAATCGCCGCGACGATGGCGTCATGCTCTGCCAGCGCCACCTCCTCGCGCCCCACTGCCGCGAAAGATGTCGTGGCCAACAGCGCCATCGAGCGATGCACAAGATCCAGTTGTTGCACCAGGAACCGGTTGTGCGAGGCCAGATGGATCTGCTTGTGAAACCGCCGGTTCGCGCGGCTCAGCGCCTGCGGGTCGCCCATCAGCGTGCGATCCTCGCGCGCCATATCCTGCAACACCCGGATTTCCTCATCGCTCGCGTGCCGCGCCGCCAGACGCGCCGCCAAGCCTTCCAACTCGGTGCGCACCACATACAGCTCTGCCAACTGGTTATGATCCAGCGAGGCGACGATAAGGCTGCGCCCATCGCGGCTAAGCATCGACTGGGTTTCCAGCCGCTGCAATGCCTCCCGCACCGGGGTGCGCGACACGCCGAACCGCTCTGCCAGCTCTGATTCGACCAGCCGGTCGCCGGGGCGGTAAATCCCGCTGTCGATCGCCTCAAGAATCAGCGTATAGGCATCTTTCTGCACGGGTCTGAGGTCTTTCATCAACAAGCTCCAATGGGCACGCAGACCCTAGACCCTCCGGAGGGGCGCAATCAAGCCTAGGCGCTTGAACGGGTCCGGCGACAGCACTACCTTTACCCGATGATCGCCCACAATTTCAGCCATGTCCGCGCCTGGGTCTTTGACCTCGACAACACGCTTTACCCGCCGTCCGCCCGCCTTTTCGACCAGATAGAGGTGCGCATGACCGCCTGGGTGATGCAAACCCTTGGCGTTGACCGGGCCGAGGCCGACCGCCTGCGCCGTCACTACTGGGCGACTTACGGCACCACTCTCGCGGGCCTGATGCGTGAACATGACGTGGACCCCGCGCCCTACCTCACCGATGTCCACGACATCTCGCTGCACGCGCTGACCCCGGACCCGGCGCTCGCCACCCATATCCGCGCCCTGCCCGGTCGCCGCATCGTCTATACCAACGGTTCTGCGCCTTATGCCGAACGCGTGCTGGCGGCGCGCGGGCTTGGCGGGCTGTTTGATGCGGTCTATGGCGTCGAACACGCGGGCTTCCGCCCCAAGCCAGAGCGCGCCGCGTTCGAGACCATTTTCACCCGCGACGGCCTCACCCCCACCCAGGCCGCGATGTTCGAGGATGACGCGCGCAACCTCGCCGCCCCGCATGACATGGGGATGCGCACCGTCCATGTCGCGCCGGAACCAAAGCCCGCACCGCATATCCACCACCATACCGACGACCTCGCCGGTTTCCTTGCGCGCCTGATGGCGTAACGCCCCCTGCGTGATCTTGCCGCACTGCGTCAACCTGCACCGTTTTCAGCAGCGCTTTGCGCCACTAAGCAGCGACCACGCGCAAACAGGAGTCGTTCATGACAACCGCAACCGTAATTCCCCCCCGCCGGGGCCTCTATTCTTTCCCGATCCTCGGCTGGATCGCCCACGACGTGGCCCACGGCCCAGAGGATACCGTCTGGTATGCGCTGACCATCTTCCTCACGCTGGTCGTGCTGGCCGTGATGCAATGGGGCATCGTCGCGCTCGCGATGACCGCACTGGCGCTGGTGCCGGTCATGCTCGGCATCCTGATCCTCATCACCCGCGGCTAGCGCGTTTCCCCCCGGACGGGCTGTCCGTACGGGGGGGCGACCGATCGCCGCTTGGACTGCCCCGCGTCCCGCTCTAAGATAGCGCGGCAGGAGGCACCCGTATGGCACGCATTTTCACCGATATTCTGATCTCTGGCGGCGGTGTCGCGGGGCTTAGCGCCGCCGCTGCCTTCGGCAGCGCGGGCCACCGCGTGATCTGCGTCGATCCCACTCCCCCCGTCACCTCCGACACCGACGCAGGCGCCGACCTGCGCACCACCGCCTTCCTGCAACCCTCGATCCCGGTGTTGCAGGCCGCGGGCCTCTGGACCCGGCTGGAGCCCCACGCCGCCCCTTTGCAAATCATGCGCATCGTCGATGCCGGGGGCGAGGTGCCAGAGCCCCGCATCGTCAAGGACTTCGACGCCTCCGACATATCTGACCAACCCTTCGGCTGGAACCTTCCCAACTGGCTTCTGCGGCGCGAGATGGTGGCCCGGTTGGCCGAGCTGCCCAACGTCACCTTCCTGCCCGGCACCGCCACCGCCTCTGTCCTGACGCGAGAGTCAGAGGCGCTTGTCACCCTGTCCGACGGCACCCATGTCGCCGCCCGCCTGCTGATCGCCGCCGACGGTCGCGGATCCGTGGTGCGGGACTCGCTGGGCATCGGCGTGCGCACCATGCGCTACGGGCAAAAGGCGCTGGCTTTCGCGGTCAACCACCCGATCCCGCACGCCAATGTCTCGACCGAGATTCACCGCTCCGGCGGCCCCTTCACGCTGGTGCCCCTGCCAGACCGCAACGGCCTGCCCTGCTCTGCCATCGTCTGGATGGAGCGCGGACCCGAGGCGCAGCGCCTCACCGCCCTCCCGGTGCCGGAATTTGAGGAGGCGATGAACACACGTTCCTGCCACCTGTTCGGCCCACTGACGCTGCTGACCAACCGCTCGATCTGGCCGATAATCAGCCAGATCGCCGACCGCATGTATGGCGAACGCACCGCCCTGATTGCCGAGGCCGCACATGTGATGCCGCCCATCGGCGCACAGGGGTTGAACATGAGCCTCGCCGACCTAAAGGCGCTATTGGACCTCACCGCGCAGCACCCCGGCGACATCGGCTCGCCAGAGGTGCTGCACGCCTACCACCGCCGCCGCCATACTGAGGTGGTCGCCCGCATCACCGGCATCGACGCACTTAACCGCGCCTCGATGCTGGGCGCGCCGCTTTTGCGCGATGCCCGCGCCACCGCGCTGAACGCGCTTTATTCGGCGGCGCCTTTGCGCAAAACCCTGATGCGCGCGGGGCTTGGGGTGCGCTGACCCCAAGCCCCGACACTACACCTAATTCTTGCGCAAACTCCCGGCGGTTACAAAACCGCGTCCACCACCGGCTGCAACCGTGCCAACGTGCCTTTCACGTCATACAGCTTGTCCAACCCGAACAGCCCCAGCCGGAAGGTGCGGAACCCCTCGGGCTCGTCACATTGCAGCGGCACACCTGCCGCGATCTGCAAGCCCTTGGCGGCGAACTTCTTGCCGTTCTGCACTTCGGGATCGTCGGTGTAGCTGACAACCACGCCCGGCGCGCCAAACCCATCGGCAGCGACCGACTTCACGCCCTTGGCGCGCAACATGTCGCGCACGCCCTCGCCCAGCTCCCATTGCGCCGCCTTCAGCCGCTCGAAGCCATAGTCGCGTGTCTCGGCCATCGTGTCGCGAAATGCGGCCAGCGCATCGGTCGGCATCGTGGCGTGATAGGCATGTCCACCCGCCTCATAGGCCTCCATGATCGACAGCCACTTCTTCAGGTCCAGCGCGAAGCTTGACGTGGTTGTGCCATCAATCCGCGCCCGCGCCCGGTCCGACAGCATCACCAACCCGGCAGAGGGCGAGGCTGACCACCCCTTCTGTGGCGCGGAAATCAGCACATCGACACCGACCGCCTTCATATCCACCCAGACACAGCCCGACGCGATGCAGTCCAGCACGAACAGCGCGCCGACATCGTGCGCGGCCTCGGCCAGCGCCTTAAGGTAATCGTCCGGCAAGATCAGCCCGGCAGAGGTTTCCACATGCGGCGCGAAAACCACATCGGGCTTCACATCATGGATGCGCGCCACCACCTCGTCGATCGGCGCCGGGGCAAAAGGCGCTTGCATACCATTACCCGAGGCGCGCGCCTTCATCACCGTGGTCTCTGACGCAAAGCCGCCGGTCTCGAAAATCTGGGTCCAGCGATAGGAAAACCAGCCGTTGCGCACGATCAGCGCGTGACGCCCGCTGGCAAACTGCCGCGCGACCGCCTCCATGCCATAGGTGCCGCCACCCGGCACCAAGGCAACCGAGCCCGCGTTGTAAACCTCTTTCAACATGCCAGAGATATCGCGCATCACTTGCTGGAACCGCTTGGACATGTGGTTCAGCGATCGGTCGGTGAAAACGACCGAGAACTCCTGCAAGCCGTCGGGATCGACGTCGGGAAGAAGAGCGGGCATCAGGGGTCTCCTTATCTCATGCGACTCCCTCTCTAGCCTGTCCGCGCGTTCGTTTCACCCCGGAACCGCACGCGGGGGCGAATTCACCGCACCCTTTCGGGTTCACCCCAACGGGCCCGGTCGCCGTTCCTCGCTCATCAACACGTTCGCATCGACCTGCCCCAACCCCGGCAGCGTCAGGATACGGCGGCGCAAGACCCGCTCGAAATCCGCCAGATCGCGGGCGGCGACGCGCAGCCGGTAGTCATACAGCCCCAACACGTGTTGCACCGTCTGCACCTCGGGGATCGCCGTCACCGCTCGCTCAAAGTCCTCCAGACTGACGCGGCCCTTGGTGGCAAGCTTGACGCCCAGAAACACCGTCACCGAGAAACCCAGCGCGGGCCGGTCCAGCACCACGCGCCGCCCCCGGATCGCGCCACCCTCGATCAACCGCCGCAGCCGCCGCCAGGCCGCCGGTTGCGACAGCCCTGTGCGCCGCCCCAACTCGCCCGCGCTCAGCGTGCCATCCTCGACCAGCGCGCGCAAAAACGCGCGGTCGGTTGCATCCATCGCGATCATAACGGCAAAACCTCGCTGTCCTTGATGGTGGCAACATGCATCAACGCCTCGATATCCGCGATATGCGGCAGGGCGAGGATACGCGCGCGATACACCTCCTGATAATGCCCCATATCCCGCGCGATCACGTTCAGCCGCACATCGACGCGGCCGACAAAGGTCTGAATCTCCAGCACTTCCGGCACCATGCGCGCCGCCGCGATGAAATCGTCAAACGCACGCGGGTCGGTTTTATCGAGCGTGAAACGCAGGCTCACCTCGACCTCATACCCCAGCGCGCGCCAGTCAAGGATTGCCTCCTGCCCCTTCAGCACGCCTTCTGCCCGCAACCGCTCCAGCCGCCGCCAGCAGGTCGCCGCCGTCACCCCGGCCCGCTCTGCCAGATCGGCGGTCGCCAGCCCCGGTTCCGCCAGCAAATGACGCAGGATACGTCGATCAGTGTCGTCTATCTGCATGATTTTTCCGAGAATGTGGTAATGGGCGAATGATCTTTCGCACAAACTCGGCAATCCGTCAAACTTTGCACGCTAAATCGGCCAGATCCCCCTATGCTCCGCTTCAGAATTCAACACGGACCGAAAGGATACTCCCATGCGCGTTTATTATGATCGCGATTGCGACATCAACCTCATCAAGGACAAAAAGGTCGCCATCCTGGGCTACGGCAGCCAAGGCCACGCCCACGCGCTGAACCTGCGCGATTCGGGCGCGAAAAACGTCGTCGTCGCCCTGCGCGAAGGCTCGGCCTCCGCCAAAAAATGCGCGGCAGAGGGCCTTACCGTCATGGGCATCGCCGAAGCCGCCGCGTGGTGCGACCTCATCATGTTCACCATGCCGGATGAGCTTCAGGCCGCGACCTACAAGAAATACGTCCACGACAACCTGCGTGAGGGCGCGGCCATCGCCTTCGCCCACGGCCTCAACGTCCACTTCGGCCTGATCGAGCCGAAACCCGGCGTTGACGTCATCATGATGGCCCCCAAAGGCCCGGGACACACCGTGCGCGGCGAATACACCAAAGGCGGCGGCGTGCCCTGCCTCGTCGCCGTCCATCAGGACGCCACCGGCAAAGCGATGGAAATCGGCCTGTCCTACTGCTCCGCCATCGGCGGCGGCCGCTCGGGCATCATCGAGACCAACTTCCGTCAGGAATGCGAAACCGACCTGTTCGGCGAACAAGCCGTTCTTTGCGGTGGTTTGGTCGAACTGATCCGCATGGGCTTTGAAACCCTCGTCGAGGCGGGCTACGAGCCGGAAATGGCGTATTTCGAGTGCCTGCACGAGGTCAAGCTGATCGTTGACCTGATCTATGAAGGCGGCATCGCCAACATGGACTACTCGATCTCGAACACCGCTGAATACGGCCAGTATGTCTCCGGCCCGCGCATCCTGCCCTACGCCGAGACCAAAGCCCGCATGAAAGAGGTTCTGTCCGACATCCAGACCGGCAAATTCGTGCGCGACTTCATGCTGGAAAACGCCGTTGGTCAACCGACCATCAAGGCCTCGCGCCGCTCGAACGACGAACACCAGATCGAACTGGTCGGCAAAAAGCTGCGCGACATGATGCCGTGGATCTCCAAAGGCAAGATGGTCGACAAGGCGCGTAACTGATACGCCGCCACTGAAAGCCGCGTGCGGGGGCCTCAGCCTCCCGCACGCGCATTGCTTCTACCGCGGAAACAGCAACGCGATGGTCGCCCGCCGCTCGGGATATTCCTCCGCCACCTTTTCCAACCAAACGATCCGGTCGGTTCTGAAATGGCGAAAGCCCCGCCGGGCTTCGCCCATTGCTCCCGCCAAACGGCTCCACCACCTTCGGTTTAAATAAAATCGGTCGCTGCCCGGCATCCCGGATAATCTGAAACCAGCGGTCCGTTCATCACATCCCGGCCTACCACAACGCCAGCCGATCAGCAAAGGAGGCGAGGAAGACGTCGCCTCAAACTCCCGATTTCAAACAGTTCAAATTCGGTTAACAAAAATCCTAAATCAACCATATCAACGCACTAACCAATCGTTTCACAGTACAACACCCCCGCCTCCAACGTCGCTTTTTCCAACGGCGACCGATTTCAGCACCGCAAAACACGCCACTCCCGGTCGCAAATCCAGCCCCTCGACCGAGCGCCGCGTTACCCGTGCCAGGATCAGATCCGCCCCAGCCTTCAACTGAACGATCGCCCCCGGCCCCTCGCCCAGCCGGACCGACACAACCTCGGCCGCAAGCACATTGAGCGCCGAAATCCGCCCCGGCTTGTCCCGCGCCAGCATCACATCCTGCGCGTGGATGCGGACCCGCACCCCGGTCCCGACCGCCGCCTCGATGCGCGGCAGGAACAGCGGCCCACCAGAGATGGCCAACTCTGACAGCCCATCCTCGTGATGCGCCACCACCCGCGCGGCCAGCACCGCCCCCGCCTCGCGCACGCCCAGCCCCGGTACCGCATCGGGGTCCGCCATCACCTCGCCCACCGGCCCAACCCGAACGACGCGACCCGCGTTCAGCATAACCACCGTGGTCGCCAGCCGCGCCACTTCCGCGACCGAGTGGCTGACATACAGCACCGGCACCGCCGTCTCGTCGCGCAGCCGTTCCAGATACGGCAGGATCTCCTCCTTGCGCGCCTCATCCAGCGCGGCAAGCGGCTCGTCCATCAGCAACAGTTTCGGCTTTGACAACAGCGCCCGGCCCACCGCGACACGTTGCTTTTCGCCGCCCGACAGCGCCGATGGCCCACGGTCGAGCAGAGCGCCAAGGCCGAGCATCGCCACCACATCGTCAAACCGCGCCCCCGCCTCACCCCGTGGTGCCAGCCGCGCGCCATACTCAAGGTTGCGCCGCACCGACATGTGGGGAAAGAGCCGCCCCTCTTGGAACACATAGCCCACGCGTCGGCGATGCGGCGGCACAAAGACCCCGGAGGCGCGATCGACAAGCACGCGCCCATCGACGCTGACGCGGCCCGCATCAGGCCGCAGCAATCCGGCGACCGCGTTCACCACCGTGGTCTTGCCCGAGCCAGAGCGCCCGAACAGCGCCGTCACGCCCCCCGGCGCCTCGAACGCCACATCCAGCGCGAAGCCGTCAAACTGGTGGCGCAGCGATACCGATACCGTCATGCGCCCGATATCCGCCGTGCAACCCGCGTGCCGACCCATTCCGCCAGCAACAGTGCCGCCATCGCCACCACGACCGAGATCGCGACCAACCGCAGCGCCGCGCCCTCAGCCCCCGGCTGTTGCAGAAAGGAATAGATCGCCAGCGGCAGCGTCTGCGTCTGGCCCGGAATGTTCGAGACAAAGGTGATCGTCGCGCCGAATTCCCCCATCGCGCGGGCAAAGGCCAGTACGGTCCCCGCCACCACCCCCGGCAGGATCAGCGGCAGCGTCACCGTCGCGAACACCCGCAAGCGCGACGCGCCCAAGGTCGATGCCGCCTGCTCCAGCTTCGGGTCCACCGCCTCTACTGCCAGCCGGATCGCGCGCACCATCAGCGGAAACGCCATCACCCCGGCCGCCAGCGCCGCCCCGGTCCAGCGGAAGGCGAACGTGATGCCAAAGGCCTGCTGCAACAGCGCGCCCACCGGACCCTGCCGCCCAAAGGTCAGCAAAAGCAGGTAGCCCGTCACCACCGGCGGCAACACCAGCGGCAGATGCACGAGGCCGTTCAGCCATTGCCGCCCGGGAAACCGTCCGCGCGCCAAAGCCAACGCCGTCAACACGCCCAACGGCAAGCTGAGGGCCACGGCCAAGGCCGAAACCTCCAGCGACAACACCAGCGCTTGCCATTCTTCGGGGGACAGCATCGGATTATTTTTCCGTGACTGTGAAGCCGAACTTGCGGAACTCTGCCGCCGCCTTTGGCCCTGAGAGATAGGCCAGAAAGGCCGCCGCGCCGGGCTGCGCCCCGGTGGTCAACGCAACCGGATAAACAATCGGCGGATGGCTGTCGGCGGGGAAGGTGCCCACCACCGTCACGCCATGCTCTGCCGCCGCATCGGTCGCGTAAACGATGCCATAGGGTGCCTCGCCCGTGGATACCAGCGCCAGCGCCGCGCGCACGTTGTCAGCCTGTGCCACCTTGTGCGCCACGCTGTCCCAAACCCCCAGCGAGGTCAGCGACGCCTTGCCGTAAATCCCCGCAGGCACGCTATCGACCAGCGCCATCGCCAGCCTGTTCGGCCCAAGTAACCCCGCCAGATCAACGCCTTTCGCCAGCGTCACTTGCGCCGCCTTCGGGTCATGCGCCACCAAAACCAGCGCGTTGCCCAACAGGTTGCGCCGGCTGTCGGGTTGGATCGCGCCGGCCTTTTGCAGCACGTCCATCCACGCCAGATCGGCCGAGATAAAGATATCCGCAGGTGCGCCCTGCTGGATCTGGCGCGCCAGCACCGAACTGCCCGCGTAAGAAATGGCGATATGTGCGCCGGTTTGTGCGGTCCAATCCGCCGCAACCGAATCCAGCACGCCCTTCATGCTGGCTGCGGCAAACACGGTAACATCGGCGGCCTGCGCGCGCAGCGGTCCACCAAGGACAGCAACACTGGTGCCACAGGCGGCAAGGAAAAGACGCCGGGTCAGCTTCAGTCTGGGCATGGAATCTCTTTCGCACCGTTATGTTTTCCAAAACATATGCCGCCAGCACACTGCGCAAAGCAAGCGTTATTTCCGCCCAGACATATCCTTGAGCATCCCCCGCAACGCCGTCGCCTCTGCCGCAGTAGCCGCGCGCGCCTTCGCCTCCATCGCGCGGTAATGCGCCACGACCTGCGCGCCCGCCTCGGTCAGTTGCGCGCCGCCCCCCTGCGGGCCGCCGCGCACGCTGGAAACAAGCGGGTCGCGAAAGGCGGCGTTCATTACCTCAACCAGCATCCAGGCACGCTTATAGCTCATGCCCATCGCCCGCCCGGCGGCGGAGATAGAGCCGGTGTCGCGGATATGTTCCAGCAGCTCCGCCTTGCCGGGGCCGATCATCACGCCCGCGCCAAACACCACCCGCAGGCGCAATTTCGTGTCGTTGGAAACAGGATCATTCATGCCGCGATCCTTCCGCCCAAGGCGCGGTAATGCAAGCGGTTTTCACCGCAAATGACAAAGGGCGCACCTGCTGGCGCGCCCTTCGATAATTACGGGTAGGCCGAAATCAGGCCTCAGTATGCTCGACCGCTTTCGCCTCGATGTCGCTGGCGCGCGCAATCTCGATACGGCGCGGTTTCAGCGCTTCGGGCGTCTCGCGCACGAGGTCGATGTGCAGCATCCCGTCGGCATTGGCCGCCCCGGTGACGCGCACATGATCGGCCAACGCAAAGCGCCGCTCGAACGCGCGGGTGGCGATGCCGCGGTGCAGATAGGTCTTTTCCGCCTCTTCGCCCGCCTTGCGCGCCGTCACGACAAGGGTGTTTTCTTTCACCTCAACCGACAACTCGTCAGCCGTGAAACCGGCAACGGCAACCGAAATGCGATAGGCATTCTCGGCGGTCTTTTCGATGTTGTAGGGCGGATAGGTCGGCTGCGTCACGTCCGCAGACAGAACGCGGTCCATCAGATCGGCGATACGGTCATAGCCAACCGTGGCACGGTAAAGCGGGGCAAGATCAAAAGTACGCATAGTCATCCTCCGTTGAGCGATGTTGATTGCACCCTCCCACAAGGGGCAGGGCTATTCAGCCGGGCCCATCATTGGCACCCGGTGATCAACAGATGGGAAAGGATTTTCGCGGTTTCAAGAGCCTCAGGGCCGCACAAATTTCGCGCCGCCCGTCTGCACACCGGGCTGCGGCAGGGTTCCGTCACTGGAAGACAAGACCTGCTGAAAACGACTGTTTTCCGCCGTGCTCATCTGCGCCTTCAACCCGTCCAGCAGGCCGGTGAGGTCAATCCCCAGCGCCACGCGTTTGCCATCGACCTCTGCCTTGGCAGAGACAACCGACACGATGCGCGCCACGCCATTCGCGATGGAAAAGATCGGCGCGCCGGACGATCCGAAATCGACATCGCAGTTCAGCACCAAGACCCCCGGCTGCTTGCCCAGCACATGGCAGATCTGCTGCAATGAGGGCGTTTCAGAGCGGTCCTTGGCATAGGACACCACCCCCACCGACGCACCAACGGCGACATTCGTCGCGGTCTCAAACGGCTGGATCGACGGCAGGCGTATCGGCTGATCCAACCGCAATAGCGCCAGATCATGCCCGACGCGTGCCAGTTTATCCTCGGCGGAATAGACATAATCCGGCGGGATCACCGCCTTGGTGATACCACGGTAAGCCGCTGCGCGCCCGACGCGCCAATCTGCAAGAAACTCCATTTTTGCAATCGGAAACCGCAACGCTGTCGACTTGTCGAACAGGCAATGCGCCGCGGTCAGGATCAGATCGGGCGCAATCAGCGCCGCCGTGCAAAACCCGCGATTGCCAAGGTTGAGGCGGCCGACCCCCTCCCAACCCTTGTTCTCATCGCCCGTCCGCAGCGCGCGCAGCGGCGTATCGGCACGCGCCATCGGCACAAGGGTCCCCAGACCCAGCGCAATGGTCACGATCAGTGAACTGACAATCCGCCGCATGAAGCCTCCGTTTTGTCGATCCGCTTACGGGCGGTGTTTGGCAAAACTAAGGCCAGTTTGCAGAAATTGCACGCGGTTCCGGTCCGCCCGTGGCCCAATCGATCAACTCGACCGTATGGACCACCGGAATGCCGGTGCCAGACCCGATCTGCATCATGCAGCCGATGTTTCCCGCCGCGATCAGATCGGGCTGTTTCGCCTCCAGCGTCTGCACCTTGCGCGCCTTCAACTGCGCCGAAATCTCTGGCTGCAACAGGTTGTAGGTGCCAGCGGAACCACAGCACAGATGGCTGTCGGCAGGCTCCACCACCTCAAAGCCGACGCGCTTCAACAACTCTTTCGGAAAGGTCTTGATCTGCTGGCCATGCTGCAACGAACACGCCGCGTGATAGGCGACGCGCAGCCCCTTGTCGGCGCCGACCGGCACGCGCAGCTTCATCAACAGCTCGGATATATCCATCGCCATGCCCGCAACCTGCGCTGCCTCATCCGCCAGCGCATCGCCCTCGAACATGCGGCCGTAATCCTTCACCGTGGTGCCGCAGCCGCTGGTGTTGATCACAATCGCATCCAGCCCGCCGCCGCGCTTTTCCGCCATCCACGCCGCGATATTCGCCGCCGCCGCGTGATGGCTTTCCGCCACCTTGCCCATGTGATGCGTCAGCGCTCCACAGCACCCCATGCCGCGCGCGATCACCACCTCGCACCCCAGCCGCCTGAGCAGCCGGATGGTCGCGTCGTTGATGTCGGTATTCAGCGCCTTCTGCGCGCAACCAGTCATCAGTGCCACGCGCATCTTACGCTCGCCCTGCGCGGCAAACACCTGCGGATCGTCATTGCGACTGACCGGCGGGATCACCTTCGGCGCCATTTCCAGCATCGCGCGCAAGCGGCGGTCGGGCATCAGCCTTGCGAAGGGTCGCCCGATCTTCGCCCCCAACAGCGCCAGACGGAAGCGCCCCGGATAGGGAATGATCCGCGCCAACAGCCAGCGCAACGCGCGCTCGCCCAGCGGCCTGCGGTAGTTTTCCTCGATATAGGCGCGCGCATGATCGACCAGATGCATATAATCCACGCCCGAGGGGCAGGTCGTCATGCAGGCAAGGCACGAAAGACAGCGGTCGATATGCCCCACCGTCTTGGCATCCGGCACCCGGTTGTTTTCCAGCATATCCTTGATGAGGTAAATCCGCCCGCGCGGGCTGTCCAACTCGTCCCCCAACACCTGATAGGTCGGGCAGGTGGCGGTGCAGAACCCGCAATGCACGCAGGTCCGCAGGATCTTGTTGGACCGCGCGATGGCCGGGTCGGCAAGCTGCTCGGGGGTAAAGGTTGTTTGCATGTCAGCGTTCCAAACGGCAAAGGGTAAGCGTGCGGCTAGGGCCATAGTGGCGCAGGCGAGATCGGTCCATCGCCGCCCCCTAGTCCATCAACCCGGGGTTCAAAATCCCCCTCGGGTCAAACTTCGCCCGCAGTCCGGCGGCCAACGCGGCGACCGCCGCCGCCTCCGGCTGGAACGGGGCAATCCGCGCGCGCACCTCTGGCGCCGCCCGCATCAACGTCGCGTGTCCTTGAAACGCACCGATCCGCGCGCGCAAGTCCGTGCCCGTTGCCACAAGAGCCCAGATAAGCCCCCCGGCCCAATCCAGCAGCACCGCCTCCGGCCCCATCCGAGCCACGATCCCGGCGGCATCCGACGGCTTCACCGACACCCGCCACACATCGCCCACACGCCCGGCAAAGGCGCCGACATCGCGCACCGCCCGCCACCGCGCCGCGACCGCCTCGGCGTCCCCCTCGACCTCGATCTCGCCAAACCGCCGCAACAGTTCGCGCAACCGTCCGGCACGATAACTGACCGAGGCGGCAAACCCCTCGATCCGCAACATCACCCCGTCGGCCTCCGACCACGCCGCCCCCGACACCTCAAAGGGAGAGCCGACCGCCGCTGCCATCGCCGCCGCCGCGTCCGTCAGCGCCACGCCGCGCACCAACACCGTCGCTTGCGTCGCCGGCACCGGCAGCACCTTGAAAGAAACCTCGGACAGCACGCCCAATGTGCCCCAAGACCCCGCCATCAGCTTGACCAGATCATAGCCGGTGACGTTCTTCATCACCCGCCCGCCATTCTTCACCACGTTGCCCGCACCATCGACAAACCGAACGCCAATCAGACTGTCACGGCACGCCCCCGCTTGCACGCGCCGCGGCCCCGAGGCATTGGCCGCCACCACCCCGCCAATCGTCGACTCTCCCGAGGTTCCCAGCAAACCACGCATATCGCCCGGCTCAAACGGCAACCGCTGGCGCTCGGCGGCCAAAGCGGCCTCAATCTCCGCCATCGGCGTCCCGGCACCTGCCACCAGCGTCAAAGCGCCCGGCTCATACAACGTGATCCCCGCAACGCCAGAGGTCTCCAACACCTCGCCAGTCACCGGCCGCCCGACACCCCGCGTGCCGCCACCGCGCACCACCAACGGCCCCGCAGCACCGCGCACCGCCTCTGCCAGTTCCGCCTCGCTCCCAGGCCTCATGCGCCCCGCCCTTCCCATTGCTTTGGTCCAAATATCCTCCGGGGGTGAGCCCCGATCCAGAAATCCTCTGGTAGAGGATTTCCGGGGCGAACGCCCGGCTGCGTGGGCCGGGCTGAGGGCGGTGGAAAACTCCCGCTTCCGCCCGTCACGCGACGCGACGCCCGGCCGTCACCGCAAGCGGGAACACCTTGGCCGGGTTCAAAAGCCACTTGGGGTCGAACACGTCCTTGACCCACAACTGCGCCTCCATATCCACGCCGCTGAACTGCACCCCCATCAGGTCGCGCTTTTCAATGCCCACGCCATGCTCGCCGGTCAGGCATCCGCCGACCTCGACGCACAGCTTCAGGATCTCGGCGCCAAATGCCTCGCATTTCTCCAGATCACCCGGCTTGTTCGCGTTATAGAGGATCAGCGGGTGCATATTGCCATCGCCCGCGTGAAACACGTTGCCGACGTCGAGCCCGAATTCACGGCTCATCTCGCCGATCCGGCGCAGCACCAAGGGCAAGGCCGACACCGGGATCGTGCCGTCCAGACACATGTAATCGTTGATCTGCCCCATCGCGCCAAAGGCCGATTTTCGGCCAAGCCAGATCTTCTTGGCCTCTTCCTCCGATTTGCTTTCGCGCAGCTCAACCGGGTTATGCCGCCGCGCGATTGCAAGGATCACGCCCAACTGCTCGTCAATCTCGGCGTCCGAGCCTTCGACCTCGACAATCAGCAACGCCTCGCAATCGGGGTAGCCGGCATGGGCGAAATCCTCGGTGGCGCGGATGCAGGGGCGGTCCATGAACTCGATCGCCACCGGCAGCACGCCCGCCTTGATGATGTCGCTGACGCATTCCCCGGCCACCACATTGCTGTCAAAGCCCATCAGCACCGGCCGCGCACCCTCCGGTTTACGCAGGATGCGCAACGTGGCCTCTGTCACCACGCCCAACTGCCCTTCCGACCCGCAGATCACCCCCAGCAGGTCCAGCCCCCCGGCGTCCAGATGCGCGCCGCCAATCTCGACCACGGTGCCATCCATCATAACCATCACGACGCCCAGCAGATTGTTGGTCGTCACGCCGTATTTCAGACAATGCGCCCCGCCAGAGTTCATTGCGATGTTGCCCGCAATCGCGCAGGCAAGCTGGCTGGAGGGATCTGGCGCGTAAAAGAACCCGTCCGCCTCGACCGCGCCTGTCACGCTCAGATTGGTGCGCCCCGATTGCACCCGGATAAAGCGGTTGGCGTAATCCGTCTCCAACACCTCGTTCAGCCGCGAAACGCCAAGGATCACGCAATCCGCGGTCGGCAGCGCGCCCCCCGCCAGCGAGGTGCCCGACCCGCGCGGCACCACTGGCACGCCCTCCTCAAAACACACGCGCAGCACCGCCGACACCTCGGCAGTCGTGCGGGGCAGAACGGCGGCAAGCGGCGGGCAGCGATACGCGCTTAAAGCGTCGCACTCATAGGCGCGCGTTTCCGCGATATCGTCGATCACCGCGTCCTCAGGCAGCACCGCGCGCAGCCGCTCGACAATTCGCGCCTTGGCATTCAGGATCGACGGGTTCGGGATTGGCATCTCCATTGCGGTCATCTCCTAAATTTGGTAAAAAAATATAACCAATTTTGCCATATGGCAAGCAAGGATTTTCACGGTTACGGTTGTGCCATGTTCAGCACCGACAGACTCCTTCAGATTCCGCTGCCAGATGCGCTGGCCTTCGCGCTGCTGTGCCTCGCCTATCTGTCCTTGGGCCATGTTATCGAACACCCACCACGCCGCTTTCCCTCGGTTTCACTGCTGATGAACAGCTATCGACGCGAGTGGATGACCGCCTTTGTCACCCGAGAGCCGCGCATCTTTGACGCCTCGATCATCGACTCGCTGCGCCAAGGCACCGCGTTTTTCGCGTCTGCCTGCATGATCGCGATCGGTGGCGGGTTGGCGCTGGTGGGCAACTCCGCCCCGATCCTCGGCCTCGCGCAGCAACTGACGCTCGCTCCATTGTCACCCGAGATCGAGCAGGCCCGCGCGGTGGTGGTCGTGTTGTTTCTGGCCAACGCTTTCCTAAAATTTGTCTGGTCGCACCGCCTGTTTGGCTACTGCCAGATCGTGATGGCCGCAGCACCCAACAGCCACGCCGATCCCCTTGCCACCCACCGCGCAAAGCAAGCGGCAGAGATCAATATCCATGCCGCCAAAGGCTTCAACCGCGGCCTGCGCTCGGTGTATTTCGCGCTGGGAACGCTGGGTTGGCTGCTTGGCCCCGAGGTGCTGATGCTCACCACCCTCGCGACTGTCGTCGTGCTTTTGCGTCGTGAATTCGCCTCACACTCCCGCCGGGTGCTACTCGACGCGCAAAGCTAGGCGCGCGCCCGGCCCGGCGGTTGGATGCCTCCGGCGGGGATATTTTGACCAAAGCAATGGGGGACTACTTCCGCCCCTCATAGAGCCACGCGCCGACCATCATCAGCGCGGCCAATAGCAAAAGCACCCAAGCGGGCAACAGGGTAGATACCCGCACGTCTTGCGTGACATAGGCCCCGCGCGGCGAGATGCCGATCCAGCCGCGCCCCGCGGCCGCCGCACCCGCGCGCACCAGACGCAGGTCGGGCACGCCGTTTTCCAGCCGCAGCACGCCGCCGCGATGCACCGCCACCGCCGCCGCCATCTTGTCCGGCGTCGCCACGGTTTCCTCAAACTCCTTGGGCGCCGCGGGACCTACGCCCACCACCGCCTTGAGGTCGCCCTCGGCCAGCCGATAAAGCCCGATATCCGGTGCGTGCCACGTCACGGTATAGGCGCCGGGCGCCGTTTCCGTCAGCGGCAACACCACCACCTTGCCATCCGGCCCTGTCACGCTCACCTGCCGCTTGGCCTCAGTCAGTGAGCGGCGCGTGATCGTCACGTCCTGCCCCACGGCGCTTGCGGTCAGCGCCTCTTCCTCCAGCGTCGGCTCTTTCATCATCCAGTGGGCCAGCCGCCGCAGCAATTCCAACTGCGGGCCGCCGCCCTCATAGCCCCGGCTCCACAGCCAGGCCTGATCCGACGCCAGCACCGCCACGCGCCCCTTGCCCTCATGCGCCAGCACCAACAGCGGCTTGCCGTCGATGCCCGACATCACCACCTGTCCGCCCTTGTTGGTCAGGTCGATCTGACGCAACCAGCGACCCCAACCGGGCTGGCCGTCCTTGCCCTTGGGCGCGAAATTCTCCAGCCCCTCGGTCACCGGATGGCGTTTGCCCAGATCGGTGATCTCGGGCCGATAGCCCTGATCGAGCACCTGAGACGTCGGTTCCACCGGCAGAATATCGGCAAGCGGCGAGCGATATAAGCTATCGGCAGAGCCGAACTCCGGCCCCGCCTCGACCAGCACCGCGCCGCCTTTCAGCACGTAATCGCGCACGTTATCCAGATATTCCGTCGGTAGGATGCCGCGCCGCCGGTAGCGGTCAAAGATGATAAGATCGAACTGCTTGATCTTGTCGACGAACAGCTCTTGCGTCGGAAACGCGATCAGCGCCAATTCATTGACCGGCACACCATCCTGCTTTTCCGGGGGGCGCAGAATGGTGAAATGCACAAGGTCCACCGAGGCGTCTGATTTCAACAGGTTGCGCCACACCCGTTCGCCCGCATGGGGCTCGCCCGACACCAGCAGCACCCGCAGCCGGTCGCGCACCCCGTTGATCTGCACCACGGCGGCGTTGTTGCGGTCGGTCAACTCGCCCGCGCCCACGGGTGTGAGGAATTGCAACACGTTCAGCCCGGCATGGGCCAGCGTCACCGGCAGGCTCAGATCCCGCCCCACCGGCACGTCAAAATTCTGCGGCGCACCGCCATCGACCGAGATGGAAAGATGCGCCATCTTCGGCGTCCCGGCGGGCACCAAGCCCTGATCCTCGATGCGCAGGCCCAGCGTCACCGGCTCGCCGATAATCGCGAAAGCAGGCGCGTTCTTGACGATCAGCCGCCGGTCCCAATCGGTGTGATGCCCGGTCAGCAGCACATTCAGCGGCGCGTCCATGCCGAGCGCGCGACCTGCGTCATGCACCTGCCCATCCGTCACCACGATCGCACCCGCCACCCGCGCGCGCGGCTCTTCCGCCAGCGCATCCTGCAGCGCGCCCATCACCAGCGTGCCACCATCGCCGGGCGCATCGCCCACGGTGATCGTGCGCAACTCGGTATTCGGCAGCGCCTTGATCTTGGCCGCCATTGCCGCCACCGCCGCATCGGTCTGCGCCGCACGATCCGACAGCGATTGGCTCGCGCTCGCATCCTTGACCAACAGCACGATGTCCGACAAGGGCGCGCGATCTTCGCGTTGCAGCGACGGGTTCGCCAGTGCGGCCAACAGCACAAACGCCGCCAATCCGCGCAGGGCCCAGCCCGACAGCCCACGCCACAGCGCCAGCGTCACCGCCAGCACCGCCGCGGCGACCGCAGCCCAGATCAGCGGCCACGCGATCAGCGGATCAAAGATTACCCCGGCCGCCGTCATTGCCCCAACCTTTGCAACAGCGCCGGCACATGCACTTGATCCGACTTATAATTCCCGGTCAGCACATACATGATCAGGTTGATGCCAAAGCGATACGAAATCTCGCGTTGCCTCTCACCCGCATTGCCGCGCCCCACCGGGTAAAGCGAGGCGCCATTCGCGTCCACCGCCCAGGCAGAGGCCCAGTCATTGCCGCCAATCACCACCGGCGACACGCCGTCATTCAGGTCGCGGAACGGCATCCCTTCGGCCTTTGCCACCCCCGGCGGCGCGGCCTCGATCCAGACGTTGCGGCTGTCAAAACGGCCGGGGAAATCCTGCAACAGGTAAAAGCTGCGCGTCAGCACATGATCCTTTGGCACCACCTCCAACGGCGGAATATCCAGCCCCACCGCAATCGCCTGCAACCGTTGCCCGTTGGGCGTAGCCGCGCCAAAATCGCCCAGATCCGCGTCGCGCGTGTCGAACAGGATCATGCCGCCGCTGCGCAGATAGTCATTCAGCTTGGCATAGGCCTTCTGCGACGGCAGCGGCTCTGTCGCCGTGATCGGCCAATAGAGGAACGGGAACAGCGACAGATCATCGGTCTCGATATTCACCGCCATCGGCGGATCCGGCTCGACAGAGGTGCGCGCGGTCAGAACAGAGGACAGCCCCAACAACCCGGCCTGCGCCAACTGGTCCACGCGGGCGTCGCCGGTCAGCACATGGGCCAGCACCACGCCATGCGTCGCCTGCAAGGCAAAGGCATCGTCAGCGCGCCCCTGCCCCGGCACGCTCAGCGCCAGCGCGACCACCGCCGCCCCAGCCCCCAGCCCGCGCAACCGGCCCGACAGCCACAGCGAGGCGAGCAGGTCGAGCAGCAAGACCACCAGCGCCCCGACTAAAACGCCGCCCTTCAGATTCACCTCATGCGAGGCAACCGCGCCCTCGACCACCACCCCGCGCGGCCAGACGGCGGGCGCGATCTCGGTCGTATCCGTCACCACGTTCAGCGCCAGCCGCCGATCCTGCGCGCCGTAAATCCCAGGCGGCACCTTCGGCCCGGCCGTGGCTGCCAACAACGCCTCGCCCGCCACACCCGCCGACTGGCTTGCGCCATGCAGCACGCCAAACCCATCTAACTGCTTCAGCGGCACCCAAGTCGTGCCCGCCATCTCTGGCACCGTCGGCCGCGCCGGACGGGTCGAAACCGCCAGCCGGTCCAGCATCTGCACGAACAGCCCCGACAAGGGCAGCGTTGACCATTCCGCATTCGCCGTGACATGGAACAGCACCACCGCGCCGCGCCCCACCGCCTTGCGTGTTACCAAGGGTGTGCCATCCGCAAGGCTCGCAATCGTGCGCGCAGCCAGCGTCGGGTCGGGCTGCGCCATCACCTGTTCGTTCACCGTCACATCTGGCGGGATCGTCAGCCCGTAGAATGGCGAGCTTTCCGGGAACGGCCGCAGCAACTTTGGCTGGCCCCAGCTCATCGCGCCACCCACCTCGCGCCCGCCCACGCGCAGCCGCACCGGCATCAGCGGGTCTTCCGCATCGCGACTGATATCGCTTTCCGCCATCCGTGGCCCGGCAAAGCGCAACAACATGCCTCCCTTGTTCACCCAAGCCAGCAGGGTCGCACTTTCCTCCGGGCTCAGCTTGGCCACATCGGCAAGAATGATCACGTTGGGATCGGCCTGCACCAGATCGGTAAAGTTTCCCTCGATCACATCGGCCGAGGGTTTCAGCGCCTCGCGCAGGTAATGCAGCGGCGAGAGCAGTTCCAACCCCTCGCGGTCGCGCACCCCTGCGATCAGCGCCACCTTGCGCCGTTTCAGCGCGTCGTCAGTCAGGCTGACCGCCCCCGCCGAATGTTGCCCCAACACCTCAAACCGATTGACCCGGTTGCGCAGTTCCGACGGCAGGTCCAACACCGCCGTCGCCTCCAGATCCGACGCCTTAAAGGCCGCCGTCGCCCGCGCCAGATCGCGGTCGGTGCCGCCGGGGTCCGGCCCATGCGCCACAACCGTCACCTCTGCCGCACCCGCCGCCGTGTCGCGCGCCACGCGCACCTCAACCTTGCCGTCCTTGAACACCGCCGGGCGCAGGGCATAGACCGGATGCGCCGATTGCCACACCGTCACCGCACCATGCCCCTGCAACGCATCCAGCACCGCCGCGCGCCCCTCATGCGCCAACCCGTCCGAAATCCAATAGCTGTCAAACCGCCCGGTCAGCGTGTTGGCCCAAGCCACCACCGCCGCCGCATCCGGCACCCAAGGCATTGGCCGCAGCCCACTCAGGCGCGAGGTCCACGCCGTCGCCGTCTGAAACGCAACCTCGCCGCTTGGCAGACCGGTCAGCGACACCACCGCGACGGGCCGCCCGGCGCGCCCCGCCTCGGTCAGCACCGTCTGCACCCGGTCCATGCGCTGCGGCCAGTCGCGCGCATCGGCCCATGTGCCGTCGATCACCACCAACAGCGGCCCGGAGCCAGACGCCCGCCGGTCAGGGTGCAAAACCGGCCCGGCAAAGGCGACAATCGCCGCCGCAACCGCCAGCATTCGCAGCAGCAACAACCACCATGGCGTGCGGTCCGTTTCCGCCTTTTCGTCGTCGAGGCCCAATAGCAACGCCACGCCCGGAAACCGCCGCCGGATCGGCGCGGGTGGCACCGCGCGCAACAGGATCCACAGCGCAGGCAAGGCCACCAGCGCCAGCAACAGCCCCGGAATGGCAAAGCCGATGGGACCGATCAGCCACATCAGACCCGCCGCTCCAATGCGCGATAAATCCACAACAGCGCACCCGCCGCCGCCTCATCGGTGTGATGCACGCTGAACTGCCAGCCGGTCAGCCGCGCCAGCTCTGCCAGCCGATCCTTGCGCGCCGCCAGCCGCGCGATGTAGCGCCCGCGCAAATCGCCCGCCTTCATCGTCTCGCGGCGCAATGTCCCGCCCAGACTTTCAAACACCGTGCGCCCGTCAAAGGGAAACGCCTCCTCCACCGGGTCCAGCACCTGCACCAGCGCGCCGCGCACGCCCTGATCGGCGGCACGCGTCAACGCCGCCTCAACCGCGCCGATATCCCCCATGAAGTCAGAGATGAACAGCGCCCGCCCAAACGGCACCACCGCGCGCGCGGCTGGCGTACCGTAATCCGCCGCACCATCCACCGCCAAAACCTCGGCCAGCCGCATCACCTGCGCCATGCCAGAGCGTGGCGCGAGACTGCCATCGGCAAGGCCCACCCGCTCGCCCGCGCGCGCCAGCAGCACCGCAACCGCCAGCCCGAGCACGCGCGCCCGGTCGATCTTTTCCACCCGCCCCTTCACCCCGGAAAACGCCATGGATTGCGCCATGTCGATCCACAGCGAGACAGACTGCGCCGCCTGCCATTCCTTTTCCCGCACGAAATGCGCATCCGACCGCGCAGAGCGGCGCCAGTCGATGCCGCGCGCCTCGTCGCCCGCATGGGCCGGGCGGTATTGCCAGAATTCGTCGCCCATGCCCGCACGCCTGCGCCCATGCTCGCCCAGCATCACCGTCGCCGCCAGATGCTCTGCCTCCGCCAGCAAGGGCGGCAAGTGGCCACCAAGCCCTTCGGCCCGTGCCCGCAATGCTACTGGAGACGCAATGTCTGTCACGCCGCCGCCTCGATCCGCGTCACTTGCGCCGCCACCGAGTCAATCACCCCCATCAGGCTTTCACCCCGCGCCCGCGCCGCGAAACTCAGCGCCATACGGTGGCTCAGCACCGGCCGCGCCAGGGCCCGCACATCCTCCGCCGAGGGCGCCAGCCGCCCGTCCAGCAACGCACGCGCCCGCACCGTCAACATCAACGCCTGCGCCGCGCGCGGCCCCGGCCCCCAACTGACCGCATCATTGACCCGCGCCCCCGCCTCTGCCTCGCCCGGACGGCAGGCACGCACCAGATCAAGGATCATCTCGACCACCGCGTCGCCCACCGGCATCCGCCGCAACACCGTCTGCGCCGCCAGCAACTCGCCGTCCGAGAACACCGGCTCTGACACCGCCTCCTCCATCCCCGTGGTGGCGATCAGAATGTCCTTTTCCGTCGCGCGGTCGGGGTAATCCACGTCGATGCGCAACAGAAAGCGGTCCAACTGCGCCTCTGGCAGTGGATAGGTGCCTTCCTGCTCGATCGGGTTCTGCGTCGCCAGCACATGAAACGGCCGACCCAACGGGCGATGCTTGCCCGCAATCGTCACCTCGCGTTCCTGCATTGCCTGCAACAGCGCCGATTGCGTGCGTGGGCTGGCCCGGTTGATCTCGTCCGCCATCAAAAGCTGGCAAAACACCGGCCCCTCGATAAAGCGAAACGCGCGGCTGCCATCCGCCGCCGTCTCCAACACTTCCGAGCCCAGAATATCTGCAGGCATCAGGTCCGGCGTGAACTGCACCCGGCTGCCCTGCAACCCCATCACCGTGGACAAAGTATCCACCAGCCGCGTCTTGCCCAAGCCCGGCAAACCGATCAGCAACCCATGCCCGCCACACAGCAGCGCCGACAGCACCAGATCGACAACACGGTCCTGCCCGATAAAGCGACGGTTGATCGACGCCCGCGCGCGTGTCAGCTTTTCGCCCAACCCTTCGATCTCGGCAATCAGCTCTGCACCCTCGGCCATGACAACACTCCCTCATCGGTGATACTGGGGTATTAGAACGAAGTATCACGGCAGGCACAAATGGCAAAAAGCAAGTCGGCGCAAATGATCGTGACGCCTTCGGCAGAGGGCATCGCCGCCTCGGCCACCAGCGCCGCCAAAGGGCGCGGCCCGGCGCCGGTTCACCTGTGGAACCCGCCCTTTTGCGGCGATCTCGACATGCGCATCGCCCGCGACGGCACATGGTTCTACCAAGGCACGCCCATCGGCAGACCAGCGCTCGTGCGGCTTTTCGCCAACATAATCCGCCGCGATGGCGATGATTATTTCCTGATCACTCCGGTCGAGAAGGTGGGAATCACCGTCGATGACGCCCCCTTTGTCGCCGTCGATTTCACCGCGACCGGCGAGGGCCCCGCCCAAACCCTCACCTTCACCACCAATGTCGGCGACACCGCCACCGCCGACGCCGCCCACCCGATCCGCGTCACCCGCGACCCGGAAACGGGCGAGCCCGCGCCCTACGTCCTGATCCGCACCAACCTAGAGGCCCTGATCGACCGCAAAAGCTTCTATCGCCTGATCGAATTGGGCACCCATGCCGACCACGACGGCACCAGTTGGTTCGGCCTGTGGTCGGCTGGCACGTTCTTCCCGGCGATCCCCTCGGCAGAACTGGGGTAAGGGTGCAAATAGGGGGTGCCTCAGTTTGAAGCCCGGCTGTGCGGGACGGAGGGGACGTTCGTCGTGTAGGATTTTCAGTGTCCGTCGTGTTTCCAGTGGTAATGTTTAATGGATCGTCGGGTAGTCGTCGCTACAGCACCGGTCAGATGGCAGGAATACAGTAATGGCCCAATCCTTTGACCGCCTCGTAGAGCAGCAAATCCAGAAGGCCCTCGCGGAGGGCAAACTGAGCGGCCTCGAAGGCGAGGGAAAGCCACTGCCCGACCGCTCAAGCGAGGCATTCATTGACATGGCGACAGCAGTGGCCACCCGCATAATGGCCGAAGCAGGCGCATTGCCCGAGGAATTCAAAATCAAGAAGGTGCTGGAAGCGGCCAAACAAAGCTACAGGGAGGCAGTGAGCGACGACGCCAAACGCGTTGCAATGGCCCTGATCGCTGACCTTCAGCAACGTTACAACATAGCCGTGGAGGCACGGCGGCGGTTCATGGGGTCTTAGCCCGAAGCGGGCACTCGACTGCTGCGCAGCATTCGTTACATTGCGCTCAAACCAAACAATTCCGCGCGGCCCCACCACCGGTAAACACGGCCCCCTACTCCGCCGCGCAGCCGATTGCCTGCCGCTTCTCACACGCGGCGCCCGCCGTCTCGACCGCCAGCGTCGCGTGATGAATGCCAAAGCTCTCGTCCAGCATCGCCCGCACCCGCGCGCTTACCGCAACGCCATCGCCCGCCACCACCAGATGCGCCTCCAGCGAGGTGTCGTGCTCGTCGATCTGCCACAGATGCAGGTGATGCACGCCGTTGACCCCCTCAACTGCCGCGATCCGGGCCAGCACCTCGTCCGCAGCAATCCCGGGCGGCGCGCCCAGCATCAGGATACGGATCGCGGGGCCAATCTCGTGCAACGCTTGCCACAGCATCCACGCCGCAATCCCCAGCGTCGCCAGTGGATCGACCCAGCGCCAGCCGAACAGCAGGATCAGCCCGCCCGCCGCGATCACCGCGACGGAACTCGCGGCATCCGCCACGTTGTGCAGATAGGCCGCGCGGATATTCATCGAATGCTTCGCCTCGCGCCATGTCAGCGCCGCCGTCGCCAGATTGATGCCAAGCGCCAGCGCGGCCAAGGCCACCACGATAACGCCCTGCACCTCGGGAGGATTAAGCAGGCGCGAGGCCCCCTCGACCGCCAGCCACCCCGCCACCACGATCAGCGCCGAATAGTTGATCAGCGCCGCCACCACCTCGGCCCGCCCGTAGCCAAAGGTCATCGCAGCATCGACCGGGCGCCGCGCGATCCGCCGCGCGACATAGGCCAGCACCAGCGTCACCGCGTCCGACAGGTTATGCACCGCATCTGCGATCAGCGCGACAGAGCCAGCGATCAGCCCGCCCGCGATCTGCGCCAACCCGAGGGTCAGGTTGACCGCCACCGCCGCCGCAAGGTTGCGATCGCTCGCCTCAGCATGGTGATGCGCGTGATCGTGTGGCACGAATACCTCCCGGACAGTCCGACACCCCTACCCTCGCCCGCCGCCACCGGGGCGTCAATCCCCGCAGCCCACCGGCATCCTCGCTTTGACAAGCCGCGCGGATCGGTCCAGCTTGCTCCGGCAACAGCGCCGGAGGCACCCCCGATGTCAGACCCCATCGCCCTCATCGTCGGCACCGGCAGCGGGCTGTCCGCCGCCCTCGCCCGCCGCTTTCGCCGCGCAGGCTACCACCCTGTGCTGGCCGCGCGCGACACCACGAAACTCGCCGCGCTCGCGCAGGAAACCGGCGCCACCTGCCAGCGCTGCGAGGCATCAGACCCCGCCTCCGTCGCCGCCCTGTTCGCCAGCCTGCCCGCAAGCCCGCGCGTTGTCGTTTACAACCCCTCCGCGCGCGAACGCGGCCCGCTCACCCACCTCGACCCCGCAGGCGTGCGCCGCGCGCTAGAGGTCACGGCGTTCGGCGCTTTCCTCGTCGGCCAAGCCGCCGCCCGCGCCATGCTCGCCGCCCCACCGGTCAACGGCAGCCACGGCACCATCCTCTTCACCGGCGCCTCTGCCGGCGTCAAAGGCTTCGCCCAATCCGCGCCCTTTGCCATGGGCAAATTCGCGCAACGCGGCCTCGCCCAGTCGATGTCACGCGAGCTGCACCCCAAAGGCATCCACGTCGCATGGGTCAACATCGACGGCCAGATCCGCAACCCGGGCCGCACCGAGCCACCCGAGGCCCCCGACTCGATGCTCGCCCCCGACGCGATTGCCGAAACCTACCTGATGCTGGTCAACCAACCCCGCAGCGCGTGGAGCGAGGAAATCGCCGTCAGACCGTGGGTCGAGCGGTTCTGAGGCGGGCAAATGTTTGCGGAGGTGGTCGAGATTTCGCTCCTTTGTATCGGCGAGGGGGGAGATAATGCAACACTATCGGCACCGAATGAAACAGATAGGACGGTACTGCCAAACTCAGCCAAATCCCTCGTCAATCAGTCCTTGATGTTCTTGCCAACTGATACGCACGACAGGAATTTCAGAGTATCCAACTGCGATACTCGCGTGAAACCGATGGAAACCATCCTTCAGGCGAAATTGCGGACTTCGTGCAGGCCACGGCCCACTGATCTCAATCGGCGGAAGCCCTTGGTCTTGGCACCGAAAGCCTTGCAGAATTGAAACGAAACGTTCTCGGTTAAATAAAGGTGTTCCAATCGAGCGTTGAGGCGTCTCAATCAGGCGGATTGAAATAATTTCATTATCCGCTCCATCTGTTGGTGTGTAGTGGCACTTCCCGCCTCGATCCCAACTATTCATCTCCGCTGCGGACCACCACTCGTCCGGGATTTCAAGTTTCTTTCCTGCTGGTGTCAGAAATTCCACCGTTACTTCTCGATTTCGCAGATTGTGTCCCAAAGGCTAATCGTTGGAAAAAGTGGCACACGACTACCCCTCGCTACCCATCCCCTCAATGCGCCTCCGCCCAGTTTGCGCCCACGCCGGCCTCGACAATCAGCGGCACGTCCAGTTTCACCACCGGTTCCGCCGCATTCTCCATCACCGCCTTGACCCGCGCGATCAGCGCTGCCTCGGCGCCCTCGTCCACTTCGAACAAAAGTTCATCATGCACCTGCAACAGCATCCTGGCTGGCATCCCCGCAATCGCCTCTGGCATTCGGATCATCGCGCGCCGGATCACATCGGCCGCCGCGCCCTGGATCGGCGCGTTGATCGCGCCGCGTTTGGCAAAGCCTGCGCCCGGCCCCTTGGCGTTGATCTCTGGCGTGTGGATCTTGCGGCCAAACAGCGTCTGCACATAGCCATGCTCTTTGGCAAAGGCCACGGTGTCGTCCATGTAGGTCTTGATACCGGGAAACCGCTGGAAATAGCGGTCAATGAACGCCTGCGCCTCCGCGCGAGGAATGCGCAGGTTGCGCGCCAGACCAAAGCCGGAAATGCCGTAGATCACGCCAAAGTTGATCGCCTTCGCCTGCCGCCGGATATCCGACGTCATCTTCTCCATCGGCACGTCGAACATCTCTGACGCGGTCATCGCGTGAATGTCCTGCCCTTCGCGGAACGCCTGTTTCAGCGCCGGAATATCCGCGACATGCGCCAAAATCCGCAACTCGATCTGGGAATAATCCAGGCTGACCAGCACCCGCCCCTTGGGCGCCACAAACGCCTCGCGGATGCGCCGCCCCTCTTCCGAGCGCACGGGGATGTTCTGCAAGTTCGGATCGGTCGAGGCCAAGCGCCCGGTGTTCGCCCCGGCGATGGAATAGGACGTATGCACCCGCCCGGTCTCGGCGTTGATATGTTCCTGCAACGCATCGGTATAGGTCGATTTCAGCTTGGAAAGCTGCCGCCAGTCCAGCACCCGCGCCGCGAGTTCCGCCGCCTGCGGATGGGTGTCCTGCATCGTGGTGATGTCTTCCAGCACGTCCGCCCCGGTGGCATAGGCCCCGGTCTTGCCGGTCTTGCCGCCCTCAACCCCCATGCGATCAAACAGGATCTCGCCCAACTGCTTAGGCGAGCCCACGTTGAACCCCGCCCCCGCGATCTGCTGGATACCATCCTCCAGCCCCGCCATCTTTTGCGCAAATGCGTTCGACATGCGGGACAGCGTGTCGCGGTCCACCAATATCCCCGCCATCTCCATCGCCGCCAACACCGGCACAAGGGGACGCTCCAGCGTCTCATACACCGTGGTGACGCGTGCCCGGTGCAACTGCGGCTTGAACAGCGCCCACAGGCGCAGGGTCACATCGGCATCTTCCGCCGCATAGGCCACCGCGTCGTCAATCCCCACCCGGTCAAACGTCACCGCCGCCTTGCCCGCGCCCAGCAGCGGCTTGATCGGGATCGGCTCATGCCCCAGATAGCGCTCTGACAGGAAATCCATGCCGTGCCCGTGCAGTCCGGCGTGCATCGCATAAGACATCAGCATGGTGTCATCGATCGGCGCCACCGCCACGCCTTGGCGGGCAAAAATCTTGGCGTCATACTTCATGTTCTGCCCGATCTTGAGGATGCTTGCATCCTCCAGCACCGGCTTCAACATGGCAATCGCTTGGTCCAGCGGCATCTGCCCCTCAACCAAGTCGGTCGAGCCGAACAGGTCGCCGCCGCCCTGCTTATGCCCCAACGGGATGTAGCACGCCTGCCCCGCCACCACGCAAAGCGAGATACCGACCAGCTCCGCCACCATCTCGTCGAGGCTGGTGGTCTCGGTATCCACCGCCACATAGCCCCGCTCGCGGATCAGGTCGATCCAACGCTGCAACGCGGCCGTGTCGCGCACACATTCATAGCCCTTGGTGTCGAACGGCACCTGAGCCGCCACTGGCGCGGGATCTTCCTCTGACGCCGCCGTCGCCGCCACCTCGATCACCGGCGCCGCGATCTTCAGCTTTTCCGCCACCCGCTTGGTCAGCGTGCGGAACTCCATCTCGGTCAGGAACGCCATGATCGCGTCCGCCTGCGGCACCCGCAACTCCAGATCGTCCAACGAAACGTCCAGCGGCATATGCCGGTCCAGCGTCACCAACTGCTTGGAGATGCGGATCAGATCGGCGTTATCCACCAACGCCTCGCGTCGCTTGGGCTGCTTGATCTCGCCCGCCCGCGCCAGCAGCGTCTCCAGATCGCCGTATTCGTTGATCAGCAGCGCCGCCGTCTTGATGCCAATCCCCGGCGCGCCCGGCACGTTGTCAACCGAATCCCCTGCGAGCGACTGCACATCCACCACCCGCTCGGGTCCGACGCCGAACTTCTCGATCACCTCGTCGCGGTCGATGCGCTTGTCCTTCATCGGATCGCGCATCACCACGCCACCGCCGACCAACTGCATCAGATCCTTGTCGGACGAGATGATCGTCACCTGCCCGCCCGCCTCCACCGCCCGCCGCGCCAGCGTGGCGATAATGTCGTCGGCCTCGTAATTCGCCGTCTCCAGACAAGCCACGTTAAACGCCCGCGTCGCCTCGCGTGTCAGCGGAAACTGCGGCCGCAGATCCTCTGGCAGCTCGGGCCGGTTCGCCTTGTAAAGCGGGTAAAGATCGTTGCGGAAGGTCTTTGAGGAATGGTCAAACACCACCGCGATATGCGTCGGCTGATCGTCGCCGGAATTGCGCGTCAGCTCATTCCACAGGATGTTGCAAAACCCGGCCACCGCGCCCACCGGCAAACCATCCGATTTCCGCGTCAGCGGTGGCAGCGCGTGATAGGCGCGAAAGATATAGGCCGATCCGTCGATCAGATGCAGGTGGTGGCCCTTGCCGAATGCCATCGCGGGTCTCCTTCAGGATCGGTGTCAGTCAGGGCCACCGAAAGGCGGCCCCGGCGCAGGCCTTAGCACTGGTCACGCGCGGGCGCGCGCCTCAGTGATCGTCGTGCGCCGGCGCGCGCCTCAATGATCGTCGTGCGCGTGCTCGCGGTCGATTTCATAGCGCTTGTCGCAATAGCCACATTCGACAAACCCTGTATCATGCGGGATCGTCAGCCAGACGCGCGGATGCCCCAAGGCCCCCACACCGCCGTCACAGGCGACTTTCCATTCCGTCACGACTTGCGTCTCGGGGGCTTGGGTGGTCATTCGTATCGCTCCGTTCCTTGCAGCATCTGCCAAAGCGGCATAAGTCGGCAGGCATGATAGCGTCAAGCCCACGATGGGCAAGGCCAGAGCCGGGGCAGCCCATGACCGCCAATGCAATCGAGATCCAAGGTTTGCGCAAAACGTACCGCGCGATGGGCAACCAGCCCCCGAAAGAGGCGCTGAAGGGCATCGACCTCAACATCCCCGCCGGGTCGATCTTCGGCCTGCTCGGCCCCAATGGCGCGGGCAAATCAACCCTGATCAACATCCTCGCCGGGCTCGTGCTGAAAACCGAAGGCCGGGTGAAAATCTGGGGATTCGATCAAGACGTGAACCCCCGCCAAAGCCGCGCCGCGATCGGCATCATGCCGCAAGAGCTGAACATGGACCCGTTCTTCACCGCACGTGCCGCCCTTGAGGTGCAAGCGGGCCTTTACGGCGTCCCCAAAGCGCAGCGCCGGACGGAGGAGATCCTCGCCCTCATCGGCCTCACTGACAAGGCCGACGCTTGGGCGCGCAGCCTCTCGGGCGGCATGCGGCGCAGACTGCTGCTGGGCAAGGCGCTGGTGCATTCCCCGCAAATCCTCGTGCTGGATGAACCCACCGCGGGCGTCGATATCGAACTGCGCCAGATGCTCTGGACCAATGTGCGCAAATTGAACGATGAGGGGATGACCATCATCCTCACCACCCATTACCTCGAAGAGGCGGAAGAGATGTGCGACGAGATCGCCATCATCAACCACGGCGCGGTGGTCGTACGTGACCGCACCGCCAACCTGCTGGCCCGCATCGACACCAAAACGCTGGTGATCCAGCCAGAGGCCCCCGCCCCCGCCGACATCCCAATGCCCGACGGCGTCACCCTCGACCGCCGCCGCGATGGCGCGCTGGCCTTCACCTACCACCGCAACCGCACCTCGGCCAACGCGGTGCTGGACGCCCTGCGCAACGGGGGCATCACCATCCGCGACGTCGCCAGCGAAGAGGCGGATCTGGAGGACGTGTTCCTCTCCCTCACCTCCTCCGGAACCGCCGCCCGCTAAGGGCCAAGGCCTGTGGCAAGATTGCCCGACCCGGAAAAATTCCCGTCTGCCAGCCAATCCGTCAGCAAAGCGTCATCCGTGATCTGGCAAACAGCACGTCGATCACATTTGGGTGATCGCAAGCGGCTGGGGAGCCACCTATGTTTCTAGTGCAGGCCGTACCGGCCCCGCTTCACGCCGATCAGCCCGCAGTCAGCGCGCCGCCACCGGGCCGCATCGCCGGCCTCGTGCGGATCGCCAACCATGCCCGCACCCTGACACGCGACGCGCCGCTGTCCGAGGTCAAATCCTTCGTGACCCGCGCCGTCCTCTGTCCGCGCCGCATCGCCGCGCATCTGGAGTTTGTCGCCGCCTTCCAACACCACCACGGTCTTGCCGCTACCGGCCTGCGCACCGCCATACCGAAGCCGCTGAAACCCTATCTCACCACCGGTTGCCCGCTGCCCCGCCGCATCGCGCTGCTGCACGCGCACCATCGCGCCAGCGCCGCCCTGCCGCGCGCTATTCTTCACGCGGTCTGGGGCGCCGAGCCGCTTCTTGTCGCCCACCTGACCGGCGTGCGCGGCGGCCATTATGGCCTGTGGATAGAGCCTGCGCATCACACCCGCCACGAAGGCGAAATCGCGCTAAGCTTCGACGAACTCGACCCCGCCACCGGCGCGCGTATGCCGCTGGGCCGCCTCACCTTCCTGCTGGGGTTCGACGCGGCCTCGGCGCCAATTCTGATGATCGGTGGCCTGCAAGGCCCGCGCAACGCTGCCGCCAAAGCGGCCATCGTCACCGCTACCCGCAACCTGAAAGGCCTGCGGCCCAAGGCGGCGCTGTTTCTTGCCGCGCAGGCGATTGCGGCGAACTGCGGCTGCACCGCCATCCATGCCGTCTCGAACGAAACCCACCTCATCAACGTGCGCAAACAGCGCGCGCGCAAGCGGATGACGGCGGATTACGATGCCTTCTGGCTGGAACGCGGCGGCCAGCCGGACGGTCCCCTTGGCTACAAGATGCCGCTTCTGGCGCCCGACCCCAAGCCGTTCCGCGCCGACCTCGTGGCCGCCATCGCGGCGCTATTTAGCGCCGCGCGCGCTCAGGCCGCCTGATCCAGCAGCCCCGCGCGCAGCTGCGCCTGGGCATCGACGCTGTGCCCGGTGAAAATCTCGAACGCCTGCACGCCTTGGTAAAAGAACAGCTCATAGCCGCTTAGCACGTTGACGCCCGCAGCGGCCGCCTCGACGGTGAATTGCGTGTCCACCGGCGTATAAACCGCATCAAACGCCCAAGCGCGCCCCGGCCACAAATCGCCCGGCACCGGCGTGCCGCCATAGCCCACCATGCCCACCGGCGTCGCGTTCACCACGCCATCCGCCCCGTGCAGCGCCTCGGCCACGTCGCGCGCCAACACCACGCGCGGCGCGCCCGCGCCGATCGCCGCCAGCCCCTCTGCCAACGACTGCGCCTTAGACGCATCGCGGTCCAGAATCCGCACCTCTTGCGCCCCCAGCAGCGCCAGCGCAAAGCCAATCGCCCGCCCGACGCCGCCCGCCCCGATCAGCACCACACGCCCCGGCGCCACAGCGCCGAACCGCGCGCGATAGGCCGCGGCAAAGCCGGAATAATCGGTGTTGAACCCCTGCGCCCCCTCGGGCGTGAACAACACCGTGTTCACCGCCCCCAGCCGCCGGATATTCGCGTCCGCCACCTGCACACGCGCCACCACCGCCTCTTTGAACGGATAAGTCACGTTGACGCCGCGATAGCCCTCGTCCGCGCATTTCTCCAGAACCTCGGCGAAGGTCAGCCCCAGCTCTGCCGGGATCAGCAGATCATAGCTCACCTCCAGCCCCGCCAGCCGCCCCGCGATCCGATGCAGCGCGGGCGAGCGTGACGCCTTGATATTGCCCCCGATCAGCCCCAGCTTGACGCGGGCGCGTGTCGCCATAGCCATCCGCTTATCCCTTGTATCCCATCATGCATGGCAGACCCAACGTAAGCTCCGGCACCAGGATCAGCACCAGCAACGCCACAACCAGCACCGCGACAAACACCCAAATCTCGCGGATCATGTCCTTCAGCGGGATGCCGGTAATGCCGTTCAGCACGAACAACACGATGCCATAGGGCGGCGTAATCAACCCGATCATGCAGTTCACCACGATCACCACGCCGAAATACACAAGGTCGATGCCCAGTGCGTGACAGGCCGGAATGAACAGCGGCACGATCACCAGAATGATGGTCGAGGCGTCCAGCAGACATCCCAGCAACAGCACCAGCGCGTTCACCACCAGCATAAAGGCCAGCGGCCCGACATGCAGCGCGTCGATGAACACCGCCATCTTGGTCGGAATGTTTTCCGAGGCGACGATATAGTTGAAAATCAGCGCGCCGCCGATCACCAGCCCGACCGAGGCTGACGACATGACAGAGCCGCGCATGATCTCGTAAAACCCGCGCCAGCTCAGCGCGCGATAGAACACCACCGCCAGCAACAGCGCGTAAAACGCCGCGACTGCTGCCGCCTCGGTCGGCGTCGTGACGCCGCCATAGATGCCATACAGCAGGATCGCCGGCATCAGCAGCGCTGGAAACGCATTCACCGTCAGCTTCGGCAGCTCGGTGATCGGCACCGGCTCGTCCAGCCCAAAGCCCCGCTTTTTCGCAGCATACCAGTTCATGCCCATCAGCATCACGCCCATGAACAGCCCCGGCACGACCCCGCCCATGAACAGCGCGCCAATCGACGTGCCCGAAATCAGCGAATACATCACCATCGGGATCGAGGGCGGAATGATCGGCCCGATGGTCGAGGCCGCAGCGGTGATCGCCGCCGCATAGGCGGCCGGATAGCGCCCATCCTTGCGCATCATTTCGATGATAACTTTGCCCAAGCCCGCCGCATCGGCCACCGCCGACCCCGACATGCCCGCGAAAATCACGTTCGCCACCACGTTGACAAGGCCAAGCCCGCCGCGGAACCGCCCCACCAGTGCCACGCAGAACTTCAGCAACCGGTCGCTGATCGTGCCTGCGTTCATGATGTTCGCCGCAACGATGAACAGCGGCACCGCCAGCAGGATGAAGTTGTCGTATAGCCCCTGCACCATCTGCTCGGCAGGCAGGCTGAGGTCTTGGCCCGCGAACAGCACATAGCTGATCGCCGACAGGATCATCGCCATTGCAATCGGCATACCGATTGCGGCCAACACCATAAGGATGGCCAGACAAGACGAGAAAGCAATGCTCATGGCAGGTGGACCTCTTCGCCTTCAATCAACGCATCATGGCCGGGAAACACCGCATCTGGCGATCCGCCGCGCAGCATGGAAATTGCCCGCACGCCGTAGCGCAGGATCATCATCCCCAGAAACACGCCATAGATCGAAAAGACATACCCCAGGGGGATCTCCAGCGTCGAAGACCTCTGAATATTATAGAAACTGATGAAGCCCCAGGTCGCCTTGGCCGACAACCCCAGCCCCCCCACCACCGCAACCGCCGACAAAAGCGCGAATATCCGGCGGCGGCGCAAACCAACCGCCAGATACAACGTGTCGAACTTGATGTGATCGCGGTCATCAAGACAGAACGCGGCCACCCAAAACACAATCCAAAGCCACAGGGTTGATACCAGCTCTTGCGTCCAGCCGATCGAAAACGGCAAGACGTAGCGCGCGAAAATCTGCAACAGGAAGGTCGCGAACATGGCGGTAAGCATGATTACCGCCACATTCTCGGCCCGCGCCCGGAGCCACATCAGAACCGGCATCATCCCCATGCCCTCACAAAGCGTTGATCTGATCGACCATGCCCTTGGGCCAGGTCTTCGAGAAATCCGACTTCAGATATTCGCCCTGCACATGGGTGCGGAACGCCTCCAGATCGGGGGCGTAAACATCCAGACCCTGCGTCTTGAAGAAGCTCTCAAGGTCGCTCTCCAGCTTCAATTGCGCCTGACGCGCGCTTTCCGCCGCATCATCCGCCGCCTTCTGCAACGTCGCCTGATCTGCCGGGCTCATCTTGTCCCACACCGCTTTCGAGAAGGCGATGTAGTTCTGGTCCACCAGATGCGAGGTCAGGCAGATCTGTTTGGTGACCTCATAGAACTTGGAGTCCTTGTCGGTCGGCAGCGGGTTGTCCTGACCATCGATCGCGCCGGACTGCAACGCGGTATACACTTCGGTAAACGCCACCGGAACCGGGTTCGCGCCCAGCGCACGGCCAAGGAACAGCCACGCATCGGTGCCCGGCATCCGCAGCTTGATCCCCTTCAGATCCGCCGGCGTCTTGACGTTCAACTCTGCCTTCGACTGGCGCAGGTTCAACTGGCGACGGCCCAGATACATCACCGACAACAGCTTGATGCCCAGCTTGTCCTCGACGCCCTTCTTCATGGCATCCATGAACGGTGCCGCGAACACCTTCTTCTGATGCTCGGCGTCTTTCAGCAGATAGCCTGCGGTAAAGATCGACCATTCCGGGATGATCTGCGCCAATTCCTGCGGCGAGGTGATCGACATATCCAGGTTGCCGCGCGCAATCGCAACCAACTCGGTGCCCTGCTTGAACAGCGTGGCGTTCCAATGCGGCTCGAACGTGGCAAAGCCCGCAACCGCCGGCCCGAACACGTCGGTCATCGCCACAGCACGCGCGTCGCTGGGCGTCATCGGGCCAGACATGCGGATGGTGATCTTGTCGGCGGCAAACACCGCGCCAGAGGTCGCAACAAGCGCGCCTGCGGCCGCACTGGCCAGCAAGGTGCGGCGATTAATCGTCGTCATGGTGGGTCTCCTCCCTGAGTTTTGCATGACGCCGGCGGTCTCCGCCCCCCTGCGCCTTCGAACCTTCATCTCACATGTTGTATTTCGAGTCTAGCTAAAATCGATTATTGTCCTTATACATGATAAAGTGGACTATATCCGCTATACCGGAAACCTATCCACCGTCCTTGCCGCCCCTTCCGCCATGCGGCAGGGTAACAGCGGGAAAACCCCGAGTCGGAGCCGCAGGATGACACAAAACGCCCCGAATTTCGCGCCCCCCCTTGCCGAAGGGCGCAAAGAAACCATCGCCAGCCGTGTCGCCACCCAATTGCGTGCCGAAATCCTGTCCGGCGCCCTCGCCCCCGGCGACAAGCTCAACCTCGACCGCCTGCGCGAACGGCTCGACATCTCGCTCGCCCCGGTGCGCGAGGCGATGACCCGCCTCGCCGCCGATGGCCTTGTCGAGGTCGAGGATCAGCGCGGCTACCGTGTCGCCCCCATCTCTCGCGCCAACCTTGACGAGGTCACGCGCCTGCGCTGCGAGTTGGAACCCCTCGCCCTCGCCCAAGCCATCACCCACGCCACGCTGGATTGGGAGGCCGCGATCCTCTCTGCCCTCCACCGCCTCTCGCGCACCCCCCGCACGCCGAACGCCGAGGCGTGGGAAACCGCGCATACCGAATTTCACCTCACCCTGATCGGCGGTTGCGGTATGCCGTTGCTGATCGGCTTTTGCACCAAACTGCGCCTGTTGAACGACCGCTACCGCCGCCTCAGCTTCGCCCTCGCCCCCGAATCCGACATCGCCGGCGAACATCAGGCGATTGCCGAGGCCGCCGTCGCGCGCGACGCGCCCAAGGCCTGCGACCTGCTCGCCCGCCATATCACCCGCACCGGCACGCGCCTCAGCGACGCCCTCGCCGCCCGCCTTGCCGACCCATCCCGAACCGCCCGCAACGGAGAACCCGCGTGAAACCGACCGTCCTTGTCCTCAACGGCCCCAACCTCAACCTGCTGGGCAAACGCCAGCCGCATATCTACGGCTCCGAAACCCTCGCCGATGTCGAGGCCGACCTTCGCGCCCTCGCCAAAGACCTCGGCGTCGAGGTCCGCTTTCACCAATCCAACCGCGAATATGAGCTGATCGACTGGATCCATGACGCGCGCGAAACCGCCGCCGCCATCCTCATCAACCCCGGTGCCTTCACCCACACCTCGGTCGCCATCCTTGACGCGCTCAACGCATTCGAGGGTCCGGTCTTGGAAATCCACATCTCCAACGTCCACAAACGCGAGGCGTTCCGCCACCATTCCTACGTCTCGCAACGCGCCGAAGGCGTCATCGCGGGCTTTGGCACCCAAGGCTACAGCCTCGCCCTGCGCCGCGCCGCCCATCTTGTGACCAACGCCTGACCCCACCCTCCCAGCAAAGAGACACTCATGGACCTGCCCAAAAACCCCTTCAAACACGCCATTGCCAAAGGCACGCAGCAGATCGGCCTTTGGGTCACGCTGCCCTCGACCTTCACCGCCGAGCTTCTGGCGACCTGCGGCTACGACTGGTTGCTGTTCGACAGCGAGCACGCGATCGGCGACCCCATCACGCTGTTCGAGCAACTTCAGGCCGCCGCCCCCTACCCGGTCAACGCTGTGGTGCGCCCCGCCTCCAACGATCCCGTGCTCATCAAACGCATCCTGGATGCAGGCGCGCTGTCGCTGATCGTTCCTTACGTCGAAAACCCCGACGAGGCGCGCGCCGCCGTCGCCGCCACCCGCTACGCCCCGCGCGGCATCCGCGGCGCCGCCGGCATCACCCGCGCCACCCGCTACGGCACCGTGCCGAACTACGCCACCCGCGCCTCAGACGAGATCTGCCTGATCGTGCAGGTCGAAAGCGTCACCGCCCTCAGCCATATCGAGGAAATCGCCGCGATCGACGGCATTGACGGCATCTTCGTCGGCCCCGCCGACCTCGCCGCCACCATGGGCCACCCCGGCAATCCCGGCCACCCAGAGGTCGTTGCCGCCATCGAGGACGCCATCCGCCGCATCCGCAAAGCCGGCAAACCGGCCGGCATCCTGACCCTCGACCCGGTCTTCGTGCGCCGCTGCATCGAGGTCGGCACCGTCTTCACCGCCGTCGATGTTGACGCCGCCATCCTGATCCGCAGCGCCAAGAAGATCGCCGCCGACTACAAGACCGACTACAAAGACCTGTAAGCGCGCGCCCAGCCTCCCCCGCAGAACGCCTCCGGCGGGGGAGTATTTTTGCCAAAAAGAAATAGCGCCGGGTTTTTGCCCTTTATCCGGCAAAGCCGCGCTCTTGATTTCTTCTTGGGCCAAATACTCAAATTCAACCGCAGCCCAAAGCGCCGCCCATGCCAATCCGGGCGCCGCACAATCGTATGCATGAAAAACATACGATTTACATATGCTTTGCAGATCGTCATTTCCCAGCGATTTCAGCGTTTTGCGCGCCTCAGGCGATCACCTCAAAGCGATCCACATCCACCATGCCGAAATCGGTGATTTTCAGATGCGGGATCACCGGCAGCGCCAAGAAGGCCAGTTGCAGGAACGGCTCTTCCAGCACCACGCCCAACACCCGCGCCGCCGCGCGCAGTTTGACCAGCGCCGCCTGCACCACCTCGAACGGCTCAAGGCTCATCAACCCCGCCACCGGCAGCGCCACCTCGGCCAGAACCTTGCCGTCCAGCACCACGACAAAACCGCCCTCGATCTCTCCCAACCGGTTCGCCGCAATCGACATATCGTTATAGTCCACGCCCACAACCGCAATATTGTGATGGTCATGGCAAACGGTTGATGCAATAGCGCCGCGTTCCAACCCAAAGCCGCGCACAAATCCGGTTGCCATATTGCCGTTCACGCCATGCCGTTCGATCACCGCGATCTTGACCAGATCACGCGCCACATCGGGCCGTTTGTCGCCATTCTCGGGCGTGATTTCCTCGATCAGATGCTCGGTGATGATCTTGCCGGGCAGGATGCCGATCACATGCGTCTCGCCCCGGTTCCCCGCCGTGCGGAAATGCGCAGGCTCAATCCGCCGCGCCTTGACCGAGTGGCGCGCCACCGGCTCGATGACCTTACGGCCCGCAAAAGCCGCATCATCCACCACCACCCCGCCGCAAATCACCGCCTCGGCGTTGCAGGTCGCAAGGTCTTGAATAACCACGATATCCGCCCGCTTACCCGGCGCGATCAACCCGCGATCCTTCAGGCCGAACGCCTCTGCCGCCGACAGGCTCGCCGCGCGATAAACCGCCAAAGGCGCGGCCCCCAGCGCGATCGCTGTGCGGATCACATAGTCCAGATGGCCATGTTCCGCGATGTCCAGCGGGTTCCGGTCATCGGTGCAAAACGCGATATAGGGCGAGTGGCGCTCGGTGATAATCTCGGCCAAGGCGTGCAGATCCTTCGATACTGAGCCCTCGCGGATCAGCACCCGCATCCCCTTGCGCAGTTTCTCAATCGCCTCGGCGGCGCTCGTCGCCTCATGCTCCGTCCGTATCCCCGCCGCGATATAGGCGTTCAGATCGCGCCCCGACAACAGCGGCGCGTGGCCGTCGATATGCCGCCCGCGGAACGCCTCAAGTTTCGCCATGCAGCCGGGGTCGCGATGGATAACCCCCGGATAATTCATGAATTCCGCCAACCCGATCACCCGCGGATGATCCATAAGCGGCACCAGATCCGCCGCCTCCAGCCGCGCCCCCGTGGTCTCCATATGGGTCGAGGGCACGCAAGACGACAGCTGCACGCGAATATCCATCACCGTCCGCGCGCTGGCGTCGAGGAAATACCGTATCCCCACCAGCCCCGCCACATTGGCAATCTCATGCGGGTCGCAAATCGCCGTCGTCACGCCTCTCGGGCACACGCAGCGGTCAAATTCGAACGGCGTGACAAGCGAGCTTTCGATGTGCAGATGCGTGTCGATAAACCCCGGCACCAATATCTTGCCGCGGCAGTCAATCTCTCGAACCCCTTGATACTCCTCGAAAACCCCGACGATGGTCTCGCCGCAGATCGCCACATCTCCCACGACCAGCTCGCCCGTCACCAGATCAAACACCCGGCCGCCCTTCAGCACCAGATCGGCCCGCACCTCGCCACGCCCCTGCGCGATCACGTCCGCCAATTCCGCCCGCGCCATGTCATACCCCCGGCAAGTAAGCCCTTTGCCCCAAATGACCCCAAGCGCCGCCGCTAGTCCAGCCCCACCAGCCCTTGCACTCCCCCGCCGATCCATGCTTGATCGCGCCATACCTTCCCGCGCTCATTCCGGACCCGCCCATGCAGCCCTTCCGTGGCATCGCGATGAAACTGGCCTCGGTCAGCTTCTTCATCGTGATGTCCTCCTTCATCAAGGCGGTGTCAGACCGCGTTCCGGCGGGCGAGGCGGTGTTTTTCCGTTCTGCCTTCGCGATGCCGGTGATCCTGATCTGGCTTGCCGCGCGCCATGATTTCCCTGCGGGCCTGCGCGTGCGCTCGCCGCTGGACCACGGGCTGCGCGGCATCTTTGGCACCACCAACATGGGGCTTGGTTTTGCCGGCCTTGGCCTCTTGTCGCTGCCAGAGGTCACGGCAATCGGCTATGCCGCGCCGCTGCTGACCGTCCTGTTCGCCGCGCTGCTGTTGGGCGAAAAGGTCCATGCTTTCCGCATCTCTGCTGTCGTGTTGGGCCTCATCGGCGTGTTGATCGTGCTTTACCCCAACCTCGCCACCGCCACCGGCCCCGCCACCCCCCTCGCCCATGCCGAGGCATTGGGCGCAATCCTTGTCCTTATCGGTGCGGTTTTCAATGCGCTGGCGCAGGTGCAGATCCGCCGCCTCGTCGCCACGGAAAACGTTTCTGCCATCGTGTTTTTCTTCTCGCTGACCGCCACTGTGCTGTCGCTGACCACGCTTCCCTTCGGCTGGGTCTGGCCCACCGCCCGCGAGGCCGCGTTTCTGATCGGCTGCGGCCTTTTCGGCGGCGTCGGCCAGATTTTCCTCACCTCCAGCTACCGCCACGCGGACGCCTCGGTGATCGCACCCTTCGAATACGCCTCGATGATCCTGGCGCTTCTGATCGGCTATTTCGTCTTCAGCGAAACGCCGACCCTGACCATGCTGACCGGCGCCGCAATTGTCGTCGCGGCCGGTATCCTCATCATCTGGCGCGAACATTATCTTGGGCTGGAACGCTCGCGCCAACGCAAGGCGATGACGCCGCTGGGCTAAAGCAAAGGGCGCGACGGTTTCCCGCCACGCCCCTTTGTTTCTTGCTCATAGCCCCCGCTCAGGCCGCCTCGGTCACACCCTCGGGCAGCTTGGCCCCGGTCATGAACGCCACCGCATCCGACATCGAATATTGCTTGGGGTCGATCACGCAAAGCCTGCGCCCAAGGCGGTGAATGTGGATCCGGTCCGCCACTTCAAACACATGCGGCATGTTGTGGCTGATCAGGATGATCGGAATCCCCCGCGATTTCACGTCGAGGATCAGCTCCAGCACGCGGCGCGACTCCTTCACGCCCAGCGCCGCCGTCGGCTCGTCGAGGATGATGACTTTCGACCCGAACGCCGCCGCCCGCGCCACCGCCACACCCTGACGCTGGCCGCCCGAAAGCGTCTCCACCGCCTGCGTGATGCTTTGCACCGTCATCAGGCCCAACTCGCTCAGCTTGTCGCGGGCGATCTGCTCCATCTTGGTGCGGTCCAGCTTGCGAAACAGCGATCCCGCAATCCCCGGTTTGCGCAACTCGCGCCCCAGAAACATGTTGTCGGCAATCGACAGCGCCGGCGACAGCGCAAGGTTCTGATACACCGTCTCGATGCCCGCATTGCGCGCATCCTGCGGCGAGCGGAAGTGCAGCTCTTGCCCCTCCAGCTCGATGCTGCCGTGGTCCGGGATCACCGCGCCAGAGATCGCCTTGATCAGCGTTGACTTGCCTGCGCCGTTGTCGCCGATCACCGCCAGAATCTCGCCCGGCATCAGGTCGAAATCGCAGCCGTTCATCGCCACCACAGTGCCGTAGCGTTTCATCAGGCCGCGTGCCTTCAGGATTGGTTGAACCTCACTCATTGCGATGCCCTCCGCAGCCATTGATCCAGTGCGACGGCGACAATCACCAAGCTGCCGACCGCGAACATTTGCCAGTAATCATCCACCCCTGCCAGCGACAGGCCAAGGTTGAACGCGCCCACGATCATCGCGCCCAGCACCGACCCGGTGATCGAGCCACGCCCGCCAAACAGCGAGGTGCCGCCGATCACCACGGCGGTGATAGAGTCGAGGTTGATCGTATCGAAGGATTGCGGCGAAACCGACCCGACGCGCCCGATGGCGATCCAGGCGCCAAAGCCGCAGATCAGCCCGGCAACCGTGTAAACCGAAACCAGCGCGCCCTTGGTGCGGATACCCGCCAGCATGGCTGAATCCGGGTCGTCGCCCACCGCGTGAACATGGCGCCCCCAGGCCGTGTGTTGCAGGATATACCAAAACAGCACCGCCAACAGCACCAGCGCGATACTGCCATAGGTCAGCGTCGCCCCCGCCACATGAAAGCCGTTGCCCATCCACAGCAGGAACGGCGCGTTCGCGTCGATGTCACTGCCACGGACCGACTCAGAATGCGAATACCAAAGCTTCAGCGCGGTAAACACGCTCAGCGTGCCCAGCGTCGCGATGAAGGGCGGGATCTTGATCCGCGCCACCAGCAAGCCGTTGACCGACCCCATCAGCGCGCCAATCGCCATGCCCGCGGCAATCGCCAGCGGCACCGGAACGCCCTGATAAACCGCCAACCGCCCCATCACCAGCGACGAGACCACCATGATCGCGCCCACCGACAGATCAATACCGCCAGTCAGGATAATCAGCGTCTGCGCAATCGCCACCACGCCGGTGACGGTAACTTGCTGCAAAACCAGCGAAATCGTTCCGGGCGTCAGAAAGCGGTTCGACAACATGCCGAACACCAACATGCTCAAGATCAGCACCAGCGCCGGGATCATCGTCGGGTAAGCCCGCAAATATCCGCGCAGCAAATGCACGACCGTCTTGTCGTCCTTCTCAAAGCTGGCAACCGACGTGTCGGCCTCTTTCAGCTTCGCTTCGAAATCCGAGATCGTCTTGGTTGGCGTCGATTGATCGCTCATCGCTTCCCCTCCCCCAAAAGAAAACCAGCCCCTCAAGGCCTAGATATACGAAGGGCGACCCATTTGTCGCCCTTCGCGTCGTCATATCTGCACTAGCGGGCTATCAGCCCCAGCAGAGCTCAAGGCCCTTCTTGGAGTCGATCGACTTCACACCATCGACCGGGTGGTCGGTGACAAGGTTCACACCCGTGTTGAAGAACGTCAGCCCGTCAGATGCCTTCGGCTTCACGCCGGTTTTGGCATAGGCCGCAATCGCGTCGATCCCTTTCGACGCCATCAACAGCGGGTATTGCTGCGAGGTCGCGCCGATGATGCCAGCCGCAACGTTTTTCACGCCCGGGCAACCGCCATCAACCGAAACGATCAGCACGCCGGTTTTGCCAGCTTTCTTCAGCGCCTGATAGGCACCAGCCGCCGCCGGCTCGTTGATCGTGTAAACCACGTTCATGTCGGGGTTTTTCGCCAGCAGGTTCTCAACCGACGTCACGCCGCCTTCTTCCGCCGCGTTCGAGGTCTCGTGGCCGATGACGCGCGGATCTTTTTCCGAGGCCAGAACCTTCGGGTCCGGAACATTGATGCCAAAGCCCATCAGGAAGCCGGTGTCGCGGGCGACGTCAACCGAGATGTTGTCTTTGTTGATGTCCAACATGCCGATCTTGGCGTCTTTCGCCTTGTCGCCCAGCATCCCCTTGGCCCAGGCGCCGATCAGTTTGCCAGCTTCAAGGTTGTCGGTCGCAAAGGTCATGTCCTGTGCTTCCGGGTCCGCCAGCGGCGTGTCGAGCGCGATCACGAGGATGCCAGCCGCGCGGGCTTTCTTCAGGTCCGGGCCAACTGCGTCGGTCGAGGGCGTAATCAGGATACCCTTCACGCCTGCCGCCATGCAGTTCTCAATCGCGGTGATCTGCGGCGCCGCGTCACCATCGGTGATACCGGCATAGGATTTCAGATCGACGCCAGCTGCCTTCGCGCCTTTCTCAGCGCCTTCCTTCATTTTCACGAAGAACGGGTTGGTGTTGTTCTTGGTGATCAGGCAGGCCTTGACGCCAGCCGCCGAAACGGAACCGGCCGACAGCAGGGCAACAGCAGCGGCGCCAAGCAGCGCGGTGGTCTTGAAATTGGTCACGATAGTCCTCCCAGGGTGAGTTTGGGATGCGTGCGCATCCGGTCGTAATTCGCAGGCCGCAGTGGTCCTCCCGCCGCGATGCCAACAGAAAACCTGATTCTGCCGAGTCCGTCAAGATAAATAAATCACTCTGATTTACTATTGACAGAACCCCTCCCCTTTCGCACTCTCGCTCCCAATACCCCGGCCTCCGAGTCGGGGGACAACGGCGGTATCAACGCCACGGGAGGACCAGCCAAAGGATGTGAACGCAGCCGTTACCGGCCGCGCTCGGGGTCGTTTATCCGTGACGCCACCACCGCCCCACCGACCGTGCGCCCACCTACCTTCGACCGCAACACCAAGGCTGAAAGAGTGACCCTGACATGCTGATCGGCATCCCCTCCATCCTCGGGCCGGACCTGCTTTACACCCTGCGCTCCATGGGCCACGGCGATGAAATCGCGCTGGTCGATGGCAACTATCCCGCGCAGGACCACGCGCGCCGCCTGATCCGTGCCGACGGCCATGCCCTGCTGCCGCTGCTAGAGGCCATCCTCGCCGTGATGCCGCTCGACTGCTCTCACCCCGCCGCGATCTTCCGCGCCGCGCAAAACAACGACCCGACCCAAAGCGCCGCCATCCACACCGCGATCGACGCCGCCTGCGCCCGCCTTGTCCCCGGCTTTCCGGTCCACCCGCTTGGCGGCGACACGCTCTACCCCCGCATCCGCGCGGCACACACCATCATCGCCACCTCCGAACCCGCGCTTTTCGCCAATGTCATCTTGCGCAAAGGCGTCATAACCACTCACCCGTGACCCCGCTGGCCAGCCACGCCCAAACCCGATAAGAGCCGCTGACAGCGGTGGAGACTAAAACGGTGAAAGAGGTTCAGGACATCACGGGCGAGCGTCCCGCCTCAGAAGATCCCGGCCTGCGCGGTTCCAACCAAAGCGGTATGCGCGCCTATAACGAACGCCTCGTCCTCTCGCTCGTGCGCCAGCAAGGCGCGCTGGCGAAAACCGATATCGCCCGCATCACCGGCCTCTCGGCCCAAACCGTCTCCGTCATCATGCGCGCGCTGGAGGCAGAGGGCCTGTTGCAACGCGGCGCGCCCATTCGCGGCAAGATCGGTCAGCCTTCCATCCCGATGTCGCTCGCCGCCGACGGCGCGTTCTTCTTCGGCCTGAAGATCGGCCGCCGCTCGGTCGATCTCATCCTGATCGACTTCCGCGGCACCGTCGTTGACCAACGCCGCCGCACCTACCGCTATCCCACGCCCGAGGCCGTGGTCCGCTTCGTCGAAACCGCCATCCCCGACCTCACGCAAACCCTCGCCCCCGCCCTGCGCACGCGCATCGGCGGACTGGGCATCTCGATGCCGTTCCAACTGTGGAACTGGGCGCAATTCATCGGCGCCCCGCAGGCAGAGATGGACGCGTGGCGCAACCGCGACATCCAGTCCGAAATCGCCGCCTTCTGCGACATGCCGGTCTATGTGCAAAACGACGCCACCGCCGCCTGTGGCGCCGAACTGGTGTTTGGCACCGGCGAGCGGCCCAAGGATTTCCTCTACTTCTACATCGGCTATTTTGTCGGCGGCGGCGTGGTCCTCAACGGCCAGCTTTTCACCGGCCGCACCGGCAACGCAGGCGCGCTTGGCTCGATGCCGGTGCCCGGCCCCGACGGCAAGATGCACCAGCTTATCAACGTCGCCTCGATGGCCTCGCTGGAGGCTTACGTCATCGCCGCCGGCGACAGCGCCGACCAGTTGTGGGAGACCCCGCCCGACTGGCACGTCAACCCGCTGGTTCTCAGCCGCTGGCTCTCCGAAGTAGCCGAGGGGCTGGCCCACGCCACCCTCGCCGCCGCCGCCGTGATCGACTTTTCCGCCGTGCTGATCGACGGCTGGATGCCCGCCGCCGTGCGCGCCACCCTCACCACCCGCACCCGCGCCGCCCTCGCCCGCCTCGACACCGCGGGGATCGAGCCGCCCCAGATCCGCGAAGGCACCGTCGGCGACCAAGCCCGCTCGCTCGGCGCCGCCTCCGTCCCCCTGTCGCAACGCTACCTGATCGACCAAAACGCGATGCTGAAAGACGCGTGAAGGGCGCGGCCCTTCCGCCCGGAACAGCAGCACCCGAGCCATCCCTATCCCGCCTCCCAATCCCCGGCTTCTTCTTGGCAAAAATACTCACCCGCAACCGCCGCCAAAAGGCGCGCCGCCCCAAACCGGGCGCCACACGATCATACATACGAAAAACATATGATTACTGCATGAAAAACATACGCCGTCCCGCCGTCTGGACAAACCGCTTTGCCGCCTCGGCCCGCTGGTGTATCCCCGTAAAGCCAGACCGCAACGGAGCCCCCTGATCCATGCTCGACCTCACCAACCACTGGGCCGGCCTTTTGTCCCTGGCCATCTTCGTGATCGCATACATCTTTGTAATCATGGAAGAAACCACCCAGATGCGGAAGTCGAAGCCGGTCATGCTTGCCGCCGGTCTGATCTGGGCGCTGATTGGCATCGCCTACGCGATGGCCGGCCGCGGCACCGAAGTCCACGCCCACGCCATCCAGGTGATCGAGCAATACGGAGAACTGTTCCTCTTCCTCCTCGTCGCAATAACCTACGTTAACACGCTGGAAGAACGCCGTGTTTTCCTAGTGTTACGCGCCAAACTCGTAGGTTTCGGCCTTAGCTACCGCCAGCTTTTCTGGCTGACCGGCATCCTAGCCTTCTTCATCTCGGCGATGCTCGACAACCTCACCACCGCCCTCATCATGGGCGCCGTGGTGCTGGCCGTCGGCTCCGCCTCGCCGCGTTTCGTGGCGCTCGGCTGCATCTCCATCGTGGTCGCCGCCAACGCAGGCGGCGCCTTCTCGCCCTTTGGTGACATCACCACGCTGATGATCTGGCAGGCCGGAAAACTCAGCTTTTCCGAGTTCTTTCAGCTCTTTATCCCTGCCGCGCTCAACTGGCTTGTCCCCGCCGCGATCATGCATTTCGCGATCCCCAACGCCAAACCTTCCCCACACAACGAGCGTGTCACCACCAAACCCGGCGCCACCGGCGTCATCGTGCTGTTCGCCGCCACCATCCTCACCGCCGTCCTGTTCAAGGATCTGCTGCTGCTGCCCCCTGCAATGGGCATGATGCTCGGCCTGGGCTACCTGCAAATCTGGTCCTACATGCTGCAACGCCAAGGCGCGCGCCATCGGGACGAGGACATGATCCTCGACAGCTTTACCCAAGTCGCCCGGGTCGAGTGGGATACGCTTTTGTTCTTCTTCGGCATCATCTTCGCCGTCGGCGGCCTTGGCGTGCTGGGCTACCTCGCGCTGGCGTCAAACTACCTCTACATCGGGCTTGGGGCGACCTCCGCCAACGTCATCATCGGCGTGCTTTCTGCCATCGTCGATAACATCCCGCTGATGTTCGCCGTTCTCACCATGGACCCCCACATGTCCGGCGGCCAATGGCTGATGATCGCGCTGACCTGCGGCACCGGCGGCTCGCTTCTGTCGATCGGCTCGGCGGCGGGCGTCGCCCTGATGGGGCAGGCCAAGGGCGCCTACACCTTCTCCAGCCACCTGAAATGGAGTTGGGCCGTCGCGCTAGGCTACATCGCCGCCATCGGCGCGCACATGGTAATCAACGCCGCGCTGTTCTGACCGGCGCGGCAACGGGCGGCCCCCAAGCTTCCCCCTTGGTTTGGCCCAAATATCCCCGTCGCAGGCACCTTTCCACCTCGCCCCCAAATCCCTGACCAAATGGTCAAACCCCTTGCGCGCGGCCCCTGACCCATGCCACCCTCGCCGCGCCGCACCCCTCGTCGGCAACGGAGAGGACTTTGCATACCGACGCCCACCACGACACCCGCGCGCTGGCCACCACCTCGCGCCAGTTGCCGCAAGCGCCCCATGCCCGCAATCCCGGCATGGGCCTTGACCTCGACTGGGTCGCTTCGGTGCAGGCCAACACCTCCGCGATCGAGCGTCGCGCCGCCACGCTTCCGGGCCGCCGTTCGGTCAAGAAGGACTATCAGGCGGCGTGGCTGTGCAAGGCGATATCCCTCATCGACCTGACCACCCTGTCGGGCGACGATACCGCGGGCCGCGTGCAGCGCCTCTGCGCCAAGGCGCGCCAACCCGTCCGCGCCGACCTCCTCGCCGCCCTTGGGCTAACCGGCCTCACCACCGGTGCGGTCTGCGTCTATCACGAGATGGTGGACACCGCCGTCCGCGCGCTGGAAGGCACCAATATCCCCGTCGCCGCTGTCTCCACCGGTTTCCCGGCGGGCCTTTCGCCCTACAAACTCCGCATCGCCGAAATCGGCGAATCCGTCCGCGCCGGGGCGCAGGAAATCGACATCGTCATCTCGCGCCGCCATGTTCTCACCCAGAACTGGCAAGCGCTCTATGACGAAACCCGCGAAATGCGCGCCGCCTGTGGCGCAGCGCATATGAAAACCATCCTTGCCACCGGCGAGCTTGGCACCCTACGAAACGTCGCCCGCGCCTCCCTCGTCTGCATGATGGCCGGTGCGGACTTCATCAAAACCTCCACGGGTAAAGAATCCGTCAACGCCACCCTGCCCGTCTCGCTCACCATGATCCGCGCCATCCGCGATTATCAAACCGCGACCGGCTTCAAGGTAGGCTACAAGCCCGCAGGCGGCATTTCCAAGGCCAAAGACGCCCTCGTCTACCTCTCGCTGATGAAAGACGAGTTGGGCCACCCGTGGCTGCAACCCGACCTGTTCCGCTTTGGCGCCTCCAGCCTGCTGGGTGATATCGAACGCCAACTCGAACACCACGTCACCGGCCGCTACTCCGCCGCCAACCGCCACCCGATGGCCTGACTGCTCACAAGGACGCCATCATGGATGACGCAAAGAAACCCTTCGCCGAAATTGCCACCCGGCTAAAATGGCACCGCCAGATCGCGGGCATGAATCAGGACGACTATGCACGCGCCATCGGCCTCAAACGCTCGCAACTCGCGAATTTTGAGAACGGCGATTTCCGCCTGTCGCTGGACGGTGCCATCGCGCTGAAACGGCGCTTTGGCCTGTCGCTGGATTTCCTGTTCCTGGGCGACACCGAGGGCCTGCCAGAGGCCCTGCGCACCACTTGGCAAGATCGCGCCGCAAAGAACGCCGGGGCCCAAAGGTAAGCACATGACCGTAAAAGAAATCTTCGACTCCATGTCCTATGGCCCCGCCCCCGAATCCGCGGTCGAGGCTCACGCTTGGCTGGCCAAACACAACCACCGCTTCGGCAATTTCATCAACGGCGCCTTCACCGCGCCGGGCGAAACCTTTGCGACCCGGAACCCGGCCACCGGCGAGGCCCTCGCGCAAGTCACCCAATCCACCCCCGCCGATATCGACGCCGCCGTAACCGCCGCCCGCCGCGCGCAGGCGAAATGGGCCGCGCTTTCCGGCCACCAGCGCGCCAAACACCTCTATGCCCTCGCCCGCCTGACCCAGAAACACGCGCGCCTGTTGGCCGTCTTGGAAACGCTCGACAACGGCAAACCGATCCGCGAGTCCCGCGACATCGACATCCCCCTTGTCGCGCGCCACTTCTACTATCACGCGGGCCTCGCCCAACTCCTCGCCAGCGAAAAGCCCGGCATGGAGCCGCTGGGCGTCTGCGGGGCCATCATCCCGTGGAATTTCCCGCTGCTGATGCTGGCATGGAAAGTCGCGCCTGCCCTCGCCGCAGGCAACACAGTGGTGCTGAAGCCCGCCGAATACACCCCCCTCACCGCGTTGCTGTTCGCCGACCTCTGCCGCGAGGCGGGCCTGCCCAAAGGTGTGCTGAACATCGTCACCGGCGACGGTGCCACGGGTGCCGCCCTCGTCGATCACCCGGGCGTCAACAAGATCGCCTTCACCGGCTCCACCGAGGTCGGCCGCCGCATCCGCCAAGCCACCGCTGGCAGCGGCAAGGCCCTCACGCTAGAACTCGGCGGCAAATCCCCCTACATCGTGTTCGACGACGCCGACCTCGACAGCGCGATCGAGGGCCTCGTCGACGCCATCTGGTTCAACCAAGGCCAGGTCTGCTGCGCCGGTTCCCGCCTGCTCGTGCAGGAAGGCATCGCCGACCGTTTCCACGAGAAACTGAAACGCCGCATGGATGGCCTCCGCCTTGGCGACCCGTTGGACAAATGTATCGACATCGGCGCCATCATCGACCCGGTCCAACTCGCCACAATCACCCAGATGGTCGATGGCTGTAACGAAGGCGAGGTCTACCGCGCCGCCACCCCAATCCCGCAGGGCTGCTACTACCCGCCCACCCTCATCACCGGCCTCTCCGCCTCCTCGCATCTGTGCCAAGAGGAAATCTTCGGCCCCGTCCTCGTCTCCATGACCTTCCGCACGCCATCCGAGGCCGTCGATCTGGCCAACAACACCCGCTTCGGCCTCGCGGCGACGCTGTGGACCGAAAACATCAACCTCGCGCTAGACATAGCGCCGAAGCTGAAAGCAGGCGTGGTTTGGGTGAACGCCACCAACCTGTTCGACGCCGCCGCAGGTTTCGGCGGCATCCGCGAGAGCGGTTTCGGCCGCGAAGGCGGGTGGGAGGGGCTGATGCCCTACCTCAAACCCACCGGCAAACACCGCCCGCTAAAACCCATCGCCGCGGTCGCAGAACCCAAAGACCCGCAGGCCCCCGCGCTGGACCGCACCGCCAAACTCTTCGTCGGCGGCAAGCAGGCGCGCCCCGATAGCGGCTACTCCCGCGCCATCTGGTCGCCCAAAGGCACGCTTCTGGGCCACGTCGGCGAGGGCAACCGCAAAGACATCCGCAACGCGGTAGAGGCCGCCCATGCCGCCAAAGGCTGGGCCAAGTCCACCGCCCACACCCGCGCGCAAATCCTTTATTACATCGCCGAAAACCTCTCGGCCCGCGCCGACGAATTCGCTGCGCGCCTGCACGCCCTCACCGGCACCAAGGGCGAGGCGGAGGTCGAAAAATCCATCGAGCGCCTGTTTACCTACGCCGCCTGGGCCGACAAATTCGACGGCGCGGTGAAATCCGTCCCGATCCGCGGCATAGCAATCGCGATGGTTGAGCCCTGCGGCGTGATCGGTGCCCTCGCCCCAGACGCGGCGCCCCTCCTCGGCCTCATCTCACTGATGGCCCCCGCCATCGCGATGGGCAACACCTGCGTGCTGGTCCCGTCAAACCCCTACCCGCTCGCCGCGACCGACTTCTACCAAGTCTTGGAAACCTCCGACCTTCCCGCTGGCGTCGTCAACATAGTTACCGGCGCGCCGACCGACCTCGCCAAGACCCTCGCCGCCCATATGGATGTCGATGCGGTCTGGTCGTTCTCTTCCACCAACCTCGCCACGCTGATCGAACGCGAGGCTGCCGCCAACCTCAAACGCACCTGGGTCGAAACCCACGCCCGCGACTGGCACGCCGCCAACGCGGAAGGCCGCGCCTTCCTCAGCGCGGCCACAGAAATCAAAACGATATGGGTGCCTTACGGCGAATAGCGCGCTTAGGCCGCCACCGCCACCCGGCGCTGCACCAGTTGGTAGGCGATCATGCCGCCCACCATCGCCAGCACAAAGACCGAGCCGCCAATTCCGCTCCAGCCCAGCGACGCCAGCGCCGGACCGGGGCAGAACCCCGCCAAAGCCCAGCCGATTCCGAACAGCGCAGAGCCACCCAACAGCTTGCCGTCAATCACCTGCTCCGGCAGCGCCGGAATAGCGTCGCCCAGCACCGCGACCTTGCGCCGCGCCGCCACGCGCCACGCCACCAGCATCGGCAAGATCGCCCCGCCCAGCACAAAGGCCAGCGTCGGATCCCACGCGCCGGTCACGTCCAGCCAGCCCTGCACCTTCGCCGTATCGGTCATCCCCGACACCAGCAGGCCCAGCCCGAACAGCGACCCCGAAAACATTGCAACCAAAGCCCGCATCAGATCGCTCCCATCACATGGCGGGCGAGGTAGAACGTCACCATTCCCGCCGCCAGATAAACCCCGGTCGCCACAATGCTGCGCAGCGAGAACCGCGACATGCCGCACACCCCATGACCCGAGGTGCAGCCATTCGCCGCCCGGGTGCCAAAGCCGACCAACACGCCCGCCAGCGCCAGCATCGGCAGATCGCCCGACACATGCGTCGCAGGCGCGCCGACCACCGCCACCGCCAAAGCCGGCACCGCAATCAGCCCGCCCAGAAACAACAGCTGCTCGCGCAGGACATTGCCGCCCGCGCCGTCCAGCACGCTGCCCAAAACACCGCTCGCCCCCATGATGCGCGCGTTGACCAGCAACAGCACAGCCGCCGCACCGCCAATCATCAGCCCACCGATCAGGCCAAGCATCCAGTCATGGGGATTAAGTATCATGGCAACCCTTCCTTAGGGAATCGGCAAGGGGCGCCCCTGCCGTGCATGAAACATAGGGCATATATCTAACTCATTGCAATTATTGGCAAAAGATAAGCACATCCTTCCGGCCTCATCGGTAAAACCGGAACAGAGGTCCGGAGTCCCCCAAACGACGGGAAAGCTGCCCAGGTTTTCACGCCAAACGGAAAGATTTTCCCGTTTTGCCGCTCGGCATCGCGCAAACCGGGAACGATCCGCTCTCAGACTACCACCTTAGAGACCAATATCCCGCCCAATCTGCATCGCCCCGAGCGGAGCCAACGCCGCGCCGTGAGTATTTTTGCCAAAAAGAAATACAAGCAGGCTCAGCCGTTAGCACCTGCGGGCAAGGAACGACCGCGCCTTTAGGCGAGACATCAGCGCCGCGATTGCCAAATGCTGGCGCGCCCCCAGCGCGCCGCAACTCTCACATGGACGCACATATACCGTGCCAAAATCGCTATTTATTGCCCCATCCGCACAAAGTATCCCCGCCTTGTATGCAATCCACGATCTCTCGCGGCCAGTGCCGCCCTCGCAAAGGACACCCAAAATGGAAACGCTCAAGGCTCCGGCCACCCTCCTCGCCCGCCTCCTGCTCTCGCTCTTGTTCATCGTCGCAGGGTTCGGCAAACTCTCTGACCCTGCAGGCGCCGCAGGCTACATGGCCCACCTCGGCATCCCGACCATCCTGTTGTATCCGACCATCTTGCTGGAACTCGGCGGCGGCCTCGCGATCCTGTTCGGCGTCCTGACCCGCCCGGTCAGCCTCGCCCTCGCCGCCTTTTGCGTGCTTACCGCGCTGCTGGCACACCTGCACCCCGGCGATGCTGGCAACATGATCAACTTCTGGAAAAATCTCGGCCTGACCGGCGGTTTCTTCCTGCTTGCCATCCAAGGGGCCGGCGCCCTTTCGGTTGACGCCAAACTCAACGGCACCAGCCAATTGCAGCGCGCCTGAGCCTCAGCGCTCCTGCCAATTGCTTTGGCCCAAATATCCCCGCCGGAGGCACCAACCCTACGTTGGCCCCACCCGGCGGGGGTTATTTTTGCCGGATCGTCGGGTTAACGTTGGTTGAAATGAAATACGAAATCATTATCAATCAATATGATAGCTAGGGTCGCACAGGGCGCGCGTCCGTCGGTCACATCCCCAAAACCATGCCAGCCTCGTCCTCGCCCCCCTCCGCGATCCGAGGCCGACCCGAGGCGGTCACCCGGATCCGCGCCTCGATAAACATCAGCCGACCCTCGATCTCGATCTCCTGAATATCGCGATCAACCACCAGCCGAACCTCCTCCGCCCCTGCCTCGCGCGCCAGCTTCCGCGCCGCGTCGGTCAGCACCGCCTCAGCCCGTTGCAGGGCAAGCGAGCGGTCGGAAAACAACTCAGCCCCCGTGGAAAGATGCGCGACGAACCTCCCCTCTCCGGGCGAGGTCACGATCGCCTCGGCATGCATTACCACCTGCCCCACCACCGCCCCGATCGCATTCGCAACTCCGGCGTGTTGCGGCAGCACCATCCGCGTGCCCAGCCTCTCGCCCACCGCGCCGTAATAGCTGGGCGCCGACGCGCCAAGCCCGATTACCGGCACACCAAGTTTCAGCGCCATATCGACCACCCCCACCCGCCGCCGCAGCCCTTCGCGCGTCAAGACATGGCGCGCCAGCGCCTCGGGCGTCTCGCCGTCCCAGTCGCGGCCATCCTCGTCAAACGCCGCCTCCAGCAGGCACTCCACTGTTTGCTCGGTCAGTTGGTCGATGATCGCCTGCGCCATCGCTTCGGCACTGGCCGCAATCCGATCGCCGCGCCCGTTCCGCTTGCGCGCGAACAAGGTCACCGCCTTCCGCGCCGCGTCCCGGTCCCAGCTATCCAGCCGCCCCAAAACGTGGCTGGCATCCGAGGGCGTCACCCCCGACACCATCACCAGCCCGCGCGACACCAGCCGCGCCAGCGCCGCCACATCCATCCGCGTCAGCAGAACCGAGGCCAGCGTCGCCGCCTTGCCGCCGATCCGCTCCAGCAGCGCCGCTTCGCGCGCCGAAAGCCCCCCCGCCGCGACGCCCACCATCGGCAGCACAAAGCGCCCATCGGTATCGCCTGCCGTCTCGCTGGCCAACGCGCGGTCCAGCGCGCCATGCACCAATTCGGGCCAGTCTACCGCCATCAGCGACACCGGGATCAGCCGCCGCGGGCCAAGCCGCAGGCCGCCGCCCAACCCCTCTACCAGTTGCACCTCACTGTCACCGCCAAGGCCCGTCGTGCGCATCGCCACCGCCTCGACCATGGTGCGCCAGCCGCCAACGCGTGCGCCCATCGGGTCAATTTCTGGCCGCCCGTCGCGCAACAGCGCGACATCGGTCGTGGTGCCGCCAATATCCGAGACCAGCGCATCCGTCTCGCCCGTCAGCCAGCGCGCCCCCACGATAGAGGCCGCAGGCCCCGACAGGATAGTCTCAATCGGCCGCTCGCGCGCCATCGCGGCAGAGATCAGCGCGCCGTCGCCCCGCACCACCATCAGCGGCGCCGCGATCCCCACGCTGCGCAAATGCCCCTCGCAGGCGTCAATCAGCCGCGCGATCATGCCCACCAGCCGCGCATTCAGCACCGCCGTCAGCGCCCGCTTCGGGCCATTCAGCCGCGCCGAGAGTTCGTGCGAACACGTCACCGCCCGCCCCGTCACGCGCCGGATCACCTCCGCCGCCGCGACCTCATGCGCGGGATTGCGCACCGCAAAACGCGCCGCCACGGCAAAGCCTGCCACCTCTGGCCCCAGCGCCGTCACTTCGGCCTCCAGCCGCGCCATGTCCAGCGCTGCAACCTCGGTCCCGGCATGGGTATGCCCGCCCGCCAGATGCACCACCGGGTCGCCGCCCAAAGCCTCCGCCAGACCACCGCGCGCCAGATCTCCCTCATCAAACCCGATAAAGATCAGCGCCACGCGCCCGCCCTGCCCCTCGACCAACGCATTGGTGGCGAGTGTGGTGGACAGCGACACCATCGCCACCTCGCCCGCCGCAACACCCGCCTGCAACAGCGCCGCGTCAATCGCCCGCCCGATCCCCAACGCCAGATCCCCGCGCGTCGTCAGCGACTTGGCCGAGGCGATCACCGCCGCCTCGCCCTCGTCCACGATCACCGCATCCGTATAGGTGCCGCCGGTATCGACCCCGAGAAAAACCGCCATCTGTCCTGCCTCGTCCTGCCTCGCCCCTTCGCACTTAGGCCATGCGCGCCGCGCGGTCAGCCCCCGAAACGACACGCCCACGTCGCCCCGCGTCAATCTGATCGCCACCAGATACCGCCGCCCCCAAACCGCGCGCCCCAAGCGCACCCGCGTCACCCTTCCCCCTCGCCTTCCGCGCGCCGCCGCGCTACCCAAGGCCAGCGCCCCAAGCCCGAGGACCCGATGCAGCCCCAGATCCCCCTCACCCGCGATCTTGTCTTCGTTGGCGGCGGTCACGCCCATGCCTTGGTTCTGCGTATGTGGGGGATGCGGCCGTTGCCGGGCACGCGCCTTACGGTCATCAACCCCAATCCCACCGCGCCCTACACCGGCATGTTGCCCGGCCATATCGCCGGCCATTACCCCCGCGCCGCGTTGGAAATTGACCTGATCCAGCTTGCCCGCTTTGCCGGTGCCCGCGTCATCCTTGGCAGCGCCTCCGGCATCGACCGCGCCGAGCGGCTGATCGAGATCCCCGGTCGCCCGCCGATCCGCTATGACATCGCCTCAATCGACATCGGCATCACCTCCGACCTGCCCGGCCTTACCGGCTTTGCCGCCAACGCCACCGCGGCCAAGCCGCTTGGCGATTACGCTGCCCGGTGGGAGGTCTTCATCGCGGCCCTGCCCACAGAGGCCCCGGTCGTCGTCCTCGGCGGCGGCATCGCCGGGGTCGAGCTGGCGCTGGCCTCGGCCCACCGCCTGCGCGCAGCGGGCATTGCGCACCCCTCGGTGACGATCCTCGAACAGGCCGCAGCGCCGCTTCCCCATATCGGCGCGGGCGCACGGCGCGCCCTTCTGTCCCACCTCGCCCGCGACGGCGTAACGCTGTTGACCGGAGCGACCGCCACCGCGATAAGCGCCACCTCGGTCACCCTTGCCGATGGGCGCACCCTTCCGTCCGCCTTCACCCTCAGTGCCGCAGGCGCCCGCCCGCAGGGCTGGCTTTCGGCAACCGGCCTCGCCCTCACCGACGGCTTCATCACTGTTGGCCCAACGCTGCAATCCTCTGACCCCGCGATCTTCGCCGTAGGCGATTGCGCTCATCTTGCCTATGCGCCACGCGCCAAGGCCGGCGTTTACGCGGTGCGCGAGGCGCCGGTCCTGTTCGACAACCTGCGCGCCGCCCTGACTGGTGCGCGGATGCGCCCCTACCGTCCGCAAAAAGACTATCTCAAACTGGTGTCCACCGGCGGGCGCGGCGCTGTGGCCGACAAGTTTGGCCTGCGCCTTGACGGCGCGCTGCTCTGGCGTTGGAAGGACAGCATCGACCGCAAGTTCATGGCGAAATTCCACGCGCTCCCCGCGATGCCCGCCCCCCCGCTTCCCGCCCCGCTCACCCTTGGCGTCGCGCAGGAATTGGCCGGATCAAAGCCGCTGTGCGGTGGCTGCGGCGCCAAGGTCGGACGCGCCGCGCTGGACCGCGCCCTCACTGGCCTGCCCGCACCGCAGCGCCCCGAGGTGGTGTCCGGCCCCGGCGACGATGCCGCCATCCTCGACCTTGGCGCAACACGGCAGGTCATCACCACCGACCACATCCGCGCCTTCACCGAAGACCCCTACCTGTTCGCCCGAATCACCGCGATCCACGCGCTTGGCGACATATGGGCGATGGGCGCCGCACCGCAAGCCGCGCTGGCCCAGATCACCCTGCCGCGCATGTCCGAACGCCTGCAAGCCGACACCCTGCGCGAGATCATGCGCGCCGCGTCCGAGGTATTCACCGCCGCCGGGGCCGACATCGTCGGTGGCCACACTTCCATCGGCTCGGAACTGACGCTGGGCTTCACCCTGACCGGCCTCGCTGACCGGCCCATCGCCAAATCCGGCGGCAAACCCGGCGATGTGCTGATCCTGACCAAAGCCATTGGCACCGGCACCGTCCTTGCCGCCGAAATGCAGCGCGCCGCCCCCGGCGCTGCCGTTGTCGCCACCTTTGCCAGCCAAACCCGCCCGCTTGGCCCCGCCGCCACGATCCTCGCGCCCCATGCCCATGCCATGACTGACGTCACCGGCTTTGGCCTCGCCGGTCACTTGCTGGAGATCCTCACCGCGTCTAACTGCGCCGCCTCGGTCACGCTCGACGCGATCCCCCTGCTGCCCGGCGCCGCAACCCTCGCCGCCGCCGGTCACGCCTCAACGCTCTACCCCGCCAACCGCGCCGCGACAGAGCCGATGATGCGCATAGCCCCGGCGCGCGCCGACACCCCCGCCGCGCGCCTGCTGTTCGATCCCCAAACCGCGGGCGGCCTGCTTGCCACCGTCCCCGCCGATCAGGCCGCGCCGCTGCTCGCTGCACTCAAAGCCGCAGGCGAAACCGCCGCGCAAATCGGCACCCTCACCCAAGGCGCGCCGATCCTCACCGTCACCTGACCCTGCATTTGCTTTGGTAAAAATATCCCCGCCGGAGGCACCTTTACCGCCCGCTCACAGCATACCGGCGATACGGTCCGCAACACCCTCAAGTGCCGCTGGCCCAAGGTCGGCAGTCTCCACTACCCGCCCCGCATCCTCGGCGGTGCGCTCGCGCTGCTTGGCATAGCGCGGGTCATAGTGGCGCTGCATCAGATCATGCGCCAGGGGCTCAAACTCCCCCTCTGCCGCGAGCTTCAGCCAGCCCTCGATGACTTCAGCGGCGTAAAGGTGGCGCAAGCGCCCGATCACCGCCGCCAGTTCCGCCGCGTCCGAGGTCAGATCTGCATAAGCCCGCGCCAGATACGCCGCGCGCGCCTCCAGCGGCGCCGCAATGCGGATACGCGGGGCGGCACACATCGCGCGCCACAGATGCGGCGGCAGGGCACGGTCGCCGACCTTGCTGCTTTCCGCCTCGACCACCACCACCCGGGTAGGGTCCAGCGCGCCCAAAGCCTGCGCCAGCCGCCCCTCAAACGCCTTTTGCGACGGCTGCCCCCCGGCCCGCCCGCCGAACAGTGACCCGCGATGGTTCGCCAACCCCTCCAGATCAATCACCTGCACGCCGCGCGCCGCAAGCAGCGCCAGCACCTCGGTCTTGGCCGTGCCGGTATTGCCATCCAGCACCACTACTGGTGCGGCAACGGGCGTGTCATAAAGCGCCTCGACCACCAGCTTGCGATAGGCCTTATAGCCCCCCGCGATCAGTTCCACCCGCCAGCCGACCTGCGACAGGATCGAGGCGAAGGAGCCCGACCGTTGCCCACCCCGCCAGCAATACACCAAGGGCCGCCAGCCGCCGTCCCGGTCGGCCAACGGCCCCTGCAAATGCTGCGCCGCGTTCCTGGCGACCAGCGCCGCGCCGATCTTGCGCGCGGTAAAGGCGCTGACCTGCTTGTAAATCGTGCCGACCTCGGCGCGCTCTGCATCATCCAGCACCGGCAGGTTTATTGCACCCGGCACATGATCCTCGGCAAACTCTGACGGCGAACGCACGTCGATGATCTCATCGAACCCAAGTGCGGCCAGATCAGACAGTGAGGTCAGCGTCAGCGCCATGAACGCTCCCTACCCGCGCGCCGAAAGCACGCCGTGTTTCACGAACAACGCACGCAGATCCGCCTGCGGACGCGCGCCCAGATGGCTGATGACCTCGGAGGCCGCGATGCAGCCCATCCGCCCACAGGTTTGCAGGTCGTGGCCATTGGTCAGCCCCCACAGGAACGCCCCCGCGAACAGATCGCCCGCCCCGGTCGCATCCACGATGTCGGTCGGGATCGCGGGCACATGCCAATGCTGCCCCTCGGCCAACACATGCGCGCCCTTTTCGCTTTCGGTGCAGGCGACAATCGCCACCTCTGCCGCCGCCGCCGCCATTGCCGCGTGAAAATCGTCGGTCTGATACATCGACATGATCTCTGCCCGGTTCGCGAACAACAGATCAACATCATCGCGGATGATCTTGCGGAACGCGTCGCGATGCCGCTCCACACAGAACGGATCGCTAAGCGTCAGCGACACCCGCCCCCCGCCCGACTTGCAGGCCTTGATCGCCTTGGCAAAGGCCTCGTGGCTGTCCGGCCCGTCGAAACGGTAGCCTTCCAGATAAATCCATTCGGCCTGCCCCATCTGGCCCACGTCGATATCGGCGGGCGACAGGTGTTCCGACCAGCCCAGATAGGTGTTCATCGACCGCTCGCCATCCGGCGTCACAAGGATGATGCAACGCCCGGTTTCCTGGCCCTCGCCCTTCGGTGCCAGCGGAGTCTCATAGACCGCCCCCAACGCGCGCAAGTCATGGGCAAAGATCGCGCCCAACTGGTCGTCCTTGACCTTGCCGACATAGGCGGTGCGCCCGCCCAGATGCGCAATCCCGGCGATGGTATTGGCCGCCGACCCGCCAGAGATTTCCTCGGCCGGACCGATGCGGCTATACAGATCAACCGCGCGCGGCATGTCGATCAACTGCATGATGCCCTTTTGCACCCCGGCCCCTGCCAAAAACGCCTCTGCCGCGTGCGAGATCACATCGACCATCGCGTTGCCAACACCAACCACTTGATACTTTTTCATTCCGTCTTGTCCTCATAGGGGCAGAGATCGCGGATCGGGCAGACGCCGCATCTCGGTTTGCGCGCGGTGCAGATATAACGTCCGTGCAGAATAAGCCAGTGATGGGCGTGGCCCTGAAACTCGGCGGGAACATTGTCCTCGATGGCGCGCTCCACCACATCGACGTCTTTGCCCGGCGCGATGCCGGTGCGGTTGCCGACGCGAAAGATATGCGTATCAACCGCCTGCGCGGGCAGGTGGAACCACATGTTCAACACCACATTCGCCGTCTTGCGCCCGACCCCCGGCAGCGATTGCAGCGCCGCGCGGCTGGAGGGCACCTCGCCGCCATACACATCTACCAGAATCCGGCTCATCTTGATGACGTTCTTCGCCTTCTGCCGGAACAGACCGATCGTCTTGACATGTTCGGTCAGCCCCTCTTCCCCAAGGTCGAGCATCTTTTGCGGCGTGTCCACCTTGGCGAACAAGGCCCGTGTCGCGCGGTTCACCCCCACATCGGTCGCCTGCGCCGACAGCGCCACCGCGACCAGCAGCGTATAGGCGTTCACATGCTCCAACTCTCCCTTCGGTTCCGGCTCTGCGGCCTGAAACCGGCGGAAGATCTCGCGGATCGTGGTGTAGTCGAGTTGCTTTGCCATGGCCCCGGTATGCCCGCTGCCTCGCGTTGAGACAAGCACTGCGCCCTGCGGCAAAGCGCAATTTCCGGGTCGCACAGGCGCCACCGCTCGCCTAACTTGATCCCAACAGGAGACACACGATGCAGCCCGATACGAACAGCCCCGCCTACCATTACCGCGTCATCGCCCGCGCGCTGGACCTGATCGACGCAGGCGGGCCGCAAATCTCGCTCGACGATCTCGCAGGCCGGATGGGCATGAGCCCGGCGCATTTTCAGCGCACGTTTTCGGCTTGGGTCGGCGTGTCGCCAAAACGCTATCAGCAATACCTGACGCTCGATCACGCCAAGCAGCTGCTGGCGGATCGGTTCACCCTGCTGGATACCACGCTGGAAACCGGCCTTTCCGGCACCAGCCGCCTGCACGACCTCTTCCTGCGGTGGGAGGCGATGAGCCCCGGCGAATATGCCCGCGCGGGCGAGGGGCTGACGATCCGCTACGCCTTCGCCCCCTCGCCCTTTGGCGAGGCGCTGGTGATGGCGACCGACCGCGGCATCTGCGGCCTTGGCTTTACCGAAGGCCCCGGCCGCGCGGCAGCTTTGGCCGACCTCACCGCGCGCTGGCCCGCCGCAACTTACGTCGAGGCCGACCTAACCCCCCTCACCAAACCCCTGTTCGATGGAAGGGGCGAGGCGCAACTCCACCTGATCGGCGCCCCGTTCCAGATCAAGGTGTGGGAGGCGCTGCTGCAAGTGCCGACCGGCCATGTCACCACCTACTCCGAAATCGCCCAGCGGGTCGGCCACCCCACGGCACAACGCGCCGTCGGCACCGCCGTCGGGCGCAACCCGATCAGCTGGCTGATCCCCTGCCACCGCGCCCTGCGCAAATCCGGCGGCTTGGGCGGCTACCACTGGGGCCTGCCCACCAAACGCGCTTTGCTGGCATGGGAGGCCGCGCGGTCTGACGCCGCATAACCCAGCCGTGATGCGCAATTTCCCGCCGAGCAGGCTGCACACCTGTTCTCTGCCCGTCCCCTTCTGTAGTATCGGCGCAAGAACGGGCCCGAACCGGGCCACGCAACACCAGAGGCAGTCCCTATGCGCATGAAACACCCGCTGATCGCCGCCACGCTTGGCGTGCTTTCCCTCGCCGCCTGTCAGGCACCCAACCCCAACGCCTATCCCGGCCAGCCCAATGCGCGCGCCCAAAACGGCGCCATCGCGGGCGCCCTGCTCGGCGCGGGCCTTGGCGCCACGCTCGGTCATGGCGATCGTCTGGCGCAAACGGCACTTGGCGGCGTCGTTGGTGCTGCGGCTGGCACGCTGATCGGCGGCAAGCTGGATCGGCAGGCAGCCGACCTGCGCAACAGCCTTGGCAACGAGAATATCGGCGTCGTCAACACCGGCACGGAACTGGTCGTCTCGATGCCGCAGGATATCCTTTTCGACACCGACTCGACCGCCGTGCGCCCTGATCTGCGTTCTATGCTGGGGAAGGTTGCGCAGAACCTGATGGATTACCCCAACAGCTCCATCACCGTGGTCGGCCATACCGACAACTCTGGTTCAGCCGCCTACAACCAGGATCTGTCGCAACGCCGCGCCGATGCGGTCGCCGCCATCCTGCGCGACTCGGGCGTGCGTGCGGACAGGCTGATCGCCTACGGGCGCGGCGAATCCCAGCCGATCGCCACCAACCTGACCACAGAAGGGCGCGCCCAAAACCGCCGGGTGGAGATTCACATTCAGCCGAACCTCAACTGACCCAGCCGCCGACGGACCCCGCCGCTTCGGCCGTCCGTCGGCGCATTTCGTTTGACGCCACCGCCGGGTGTGGTCATATGTTTTGACCAGTTCACGGAATTCAACGATGCCCTTCCGCAAGGTTCACGCCGAAAAACTCTCCACCGCCGTTGTTCGCCAGATCGAGCTTTTGATCCTGCGCGGCATCCTGCGTCCAGGCGAGCGGCTTCCGTCGGAACGCGATCTCTCTGACTCGCTGGGCGTGTCGCGCCCCAGCCTGCGCGACGCCGTGGCGGAACTGCAAGAGCGTGGCCTGCTGACCGCGCGCGCGGGCGCGGGCATCTTTGTTGCTGATGTGCTTGGCTCTGCCTTCTCGCCCGCGCTGATCCAGCTTTTCTCGTCGCATGACGAGGCGGTGTTCGATTACCTCTCGTTCCGCCGCGACATGGAGGCGATGACGGCCGAACGCGCCGCCACACTCGGCTCTGATACCGACCTGATGCTTATCAATACCCTGTTCACCAAGATGGAAGCCGCTCATACCAAGCGGAACCCGACGGATGAGGCCCGCCTTGACGCCGAATTCCACATGGCAATCATCGAGGCGAGCCACAACGTCATCATGCTGCACATGATGCGCGCCATGTTCGAGTTGCTGCGCGAAGGCGTGTTTTACAATCGGCAGGTCATGTTCAAGCAGCGCACGACCCGCTCGGCCCTGCTGGACCAACACCGCGCCATCAATACGGCCCTGCAAAACCGCGACCCCGGTGCGGCCCGCGCGGCGGTGGAATCGCATCTGGATTACGTCGAGGCCGCCCTGAAGGCGCAGCAAAAAGCCGACCGGAACGAGGCGGTTGCCCTGCAACGTTTTGAGCACGAACAGGGCCGCTGACCGCGCGCAACACCCCCAAAAGCAAAGGCCCGGCGCAACGACCGGGCCTTCTCATATCGTGTCAGCAAAGGCTTAGTTCAGCCGCGCCTTGACCTCGCCAATCGCGCTGTCGATCAACGCGCCCGCGCTTTCCGGCGTCATCTGCTTGGCCATCAGGTCGCCCGCTGCCGCAACAGCAACGCTCACCGCACGGTCGCGCACTTCCTTGACCGCCGACTTTTCAGCCGAGGCAATCTGATCCTCTGCCGCCGTCAACCGCCGCGCAATCGAGGCCTCCAGATCGGCCTTTGCCTGCGCCGCTGCAACCAATGCTTCTTCCTTGGCCGAGGCGATGATGCGCTCAGACTGCGCCTGCACTTCCTTCTGCTTGCGCTCGTAAGACGCAAGGATCGTCTGCGCCTCTTCGCGCAGCAGCCGCGCCTCTTCCAGGTCGACCTTGATCTGGTGCGCGCGCTTGTCCAGCATCGCGCCGATCATGCCCGGCACCTTGAAATACAGCAGCACCGCAACGAACACCACAAACGCGATCAGAACGATCAGGCCGGGATTTTGCAGCGAAAAGAACGGGCCTTCCTCTGCCGCCATCGCGGGCGACGCCATCAGCGCCATAAGAACGATAAGTTTTTTCATCGTCTTACCCTTTCAGCCGCGCGTTGATCGCCGCCGTTACTGACCGCGCATCCGCCTTGCCACCCAAAGCCGCCACGATTTCCTTCGCGGTGTCCTTGGCAACTTCGGTCACGCTTTCAACAGCATGGGCGCGGATATCGTTGATCCGTGCTTCCGACTCTGCCGCCTTGGCGAAGATCGCCGCATCGGCCTTGGCCAGCGCCGCATCCAGATCTTTCTGGATCGACGCCTTGGTTTCGGCCACGATCTTGCCCGCCGCAACGCGGGCATCAGCCAGCGCTTGCTTATAGGCCGCCTCGGCCGCCACCGCCTTCGCCTTCAGCTCTTCCGCCGCCGCGATGTCGTTGGTGATCGTGCCCTTGCGTTCGGCCAGCGTCGCCCCGATCCGGGGCAGCGCCACGCGCGACAGCATGAAATAGATCGCGACAAGCGCCACCAGCAACCAGAAAATCTGGTTCGGAAAGGTCGCGAAATCGAGCTGCGGCATGCCCGCTTTATGGGCCTCGCCAGCGGCCGCGGCCGCCGTTTGCACTGCTTCAGTAGCCATCTTGTCCTCCAGGAACCTCACGCCAGGCCGGAAGGGTCGTCAGACCCACCCGGCCGCAGAATTGGTTCTTCTGGATCAGACCGCGAACATCAGCAGAAGCGCGACGAGGAACGAGAAGATCCCCAGCGCTTCGGCGAAAGCGATACCGATGAACAGCATGGCGGTCTGGCCAGCCGCTGCCGACGGGTTGCGCAGGGCGCCCGACAGGTAGTTGCCGGCAACGTTGCCAACGCCGATAGCCGACATGCCCGAACCGATACCGGCAAGACCGGCGCCGATGAATTTGCCGAGGGCTGCTGCTGCGATAAGTTCCATGATAGTCTCCTTCTTAGATCAGATATGGGGCTTGGATAAGGTAATAGGTGGTTCAGATCGGCGTCAGTGCCCCGGATGCAGCGCATCCTTGAGGTAGACGCAGGTCAGAATGGTGAAAACGTAGGCCTGAACGATGGCAACCATCACCTCAAGCCCGTACATCGCAGAGATGGCCATCACCGAGAACGGCGATATTACGGCGACCGCAGCAAAGCCCGCGAACACCTCGATCACCGCGTGACCGGCCATCATGTTGCCCGCAAGTCGAACCGAGTGGCTGACCGGACGGACGAAGTAGGAAATCAGCTCGATCGGCAGCAGCACGAAGCGCAGCGCGAAGGGGGCCGATGCGACCCAGAACAGACCAAGGAATTTGCTGCCGTTCTTCACAAAGCCGATCACCGTCACCGACAGGAACACCAACAGCGCCAGCACACCCGTCACGGCAAAGTGGCTGGTCGGGGCAAAGCTCATCGGCAAAAGGCTCAGCGAGTTGGCGAAAACCACGAACATGAACAGCGTCATGACATAGGGGAAATATGCCAGACCGTCTTTGCCCGCCACATCCTCGACCATCGAATGCACGAAGTTATAGACCACCTCGCCCACCGACTGCATCCGGCCCGGCACGATGGCGCGCGACCGCGACCCCATCACCAGCATGGCGAAAGTCATCAGAATGGCGACGCCCATCCACAGGGCCTCGTTGGTGAGCGTGTACCAATGCAGTTCCCCGCCAAACAGCGGATGGACTGCGAATTGATCCATCGGATGCAAACTCAGCTTGCTAGATGCTTCGGCTGCCACGTCTAGTCCCCTTCACCCTTGGCGGATCGTTCCGCCTCAGCTTCTCTCTCAGCTTCCCGTCCCAGCTCACGCGCGGTGCGAAGCATGGTGTTCACCCCGGCCGCGAAGCCCAGCAATATAAACAGCACCATGAAGATCGGGCGCGTATGAAACAGCGCGTCCAGTCCCATCCCGATGCCGAAACCGATCACAAGACCGGCCACCAGTTCGATCACCATTCGCCAGGCAACGTTCGCCTGACTGAAGTGTTCGTCCGCACGGGGCTTCGGCGCGATCGCCTTTTTCGCACTCGCAATCCGCGCGTCGAGGGCCTTCAGGCGCTCTTGGTCAACCGGATCCGTCATGCGTGAAAGCCCCCTCGGACAGTCGGGCGGAACCTACGGACAGTCCCTGCGTTAGTCAAGCGTTCACGAAGCCGCGAGATCATGGGGCAACGCGCTGATATTCCTAATACTTTCGGACGCCCCGCCAAATACTTTCGTCCCAACTGGCAGCCCAACACCCCCGCAAGCACCCTCGCGCTAATTCAACCATATGGTTGACGATTCCGGCGTCCGGCCCCACAACATCCGCATGTCAGACCCGATAAGCCTTGTTTTCGCTGCCCTGTCCGACCCGACCCGTCGGGCGATCCTGACCATGCTGCTGGAAGATGACATGGCCGTCACCGATGTCGCCCAGCCTTTCGCGATGTCCCTGGCCGCGATTTCCAAGCATCTTGGCCTGCTTGCCGACGCGGGCCTCATCAGCCAAGAAAAGCGTGGGCGGGTTAAGTGGTGCAAGCTGGAGCCTGATGCGCTCAGCGCCGCCTCGGTCTGGATGCAAGGCTTCGGGCAGTTCGAGCCGGTCGATCTCGACGCGCTGGAACGCTTCATTGAAAGCGAACTGCACGGTGACGAACCTAGCGATTAGGCCCCCTCGCGCCCCTGATGCAGCAGCAGCCACAGCGCCACCACCGTCAGCGCGATGCCGACCCCCACCACCAGCGGCGGCGCGCCATACCCCAGCGCGACCTGCCACAAGATCACCCATGTCGGCACCAGATAGGTATAGGCCATCACCTTGGCCGAGGGCAGCACCATCGTCGCGAATTGCAGCAGCACAAAGGTCGCGGCACTGGCGACGATCGCCAGATAAAACAGCGTGATCCACACGATCCCCGGCAGGTGAAGCCAATCGGTCGCCCGGATGTCGCCCCAGCCCACCACGGTCAGGATCAGCAACCCGGCCAGCAACATGCCAAAGGTGAACACCACCGGCGGCTCTCCCCGGTTCAGCTTGCGCACCATCGGCGTGTAAAGCGCATGGGCAAAGCAGCCGACAAAGTAAATCGCCTCGCCGCGCCCGACGTGAAACGCCACCAGCGCCGCAGGATCGCCGCGAAAGATCACCCACAGCGCGCCAACCGCGCCGATTGCCAAGGCAACCGCCATGCGCCCCGTGGTGATCTGGCGCAGCACCAGCCAGCCAAAGCCGGCCGCCATCAAGGGCGTCAGCGTAAACACCGCCGCCGCCGACACCGGCGCCGCGGTTTTCAGCCCGTAGAACATCAGCACGAAATACCCGGCGAACAGGCCGCCCAGCACCAGATAGCGCCAAGGCGCGCGCGCCGCACTGCGCGGCAAGCCCGTCGTCAAAAGCGCCGCCACCCCGATCACCACCGCCGCAATCGCGAACCGCGCCGCGTTCAGCGCCGCTGGGGCAATCAGGTTCGCCGCCATCGACCCAAGGCTGAACGATCCCCCCACAAGGGCGGAGAACAGCAGCATCGCCAGATGCCCCCGCGCCTGCGGTGACAATCTTGCCTGTGGTGACAACCGCGCCATCATCGCATGGGCCAGGATTTTGCCTCTTGCTTGAGGTAGGTCAGGAACGCGTGCACCTTGGTGGTCCGGTGCAGATCGACATGCGTCACCAACCAGTAATCCGTCGCCCATTCGTCGCGCTCTGGCATCACCTTCACCATCCCCGCCGTCTCGCACGCCCGCCACACCGGCAAAAAGCCGATGCCCGCGCCCTGCGAAACCGCCCCCGCCAACGCCTGCATGTCGCTGGAGCGGAAAGTGATTGCCTCGGGTGGCACCATCTCGGTCAGCCAGCGAAAGAACGGCGCGCGGCTGCCGGCGCCATCCGGCCCGACAAAACGATGCCCGGCGAAGTCGCCCTCGTCCTTCGGCACCCCATATTCCTCAACATAAGACGGTGCCGCATAAAGCGCATAGCTTTGGTGCAGGAATAACTGCACCACGTTGTCCGGCTGCTCCGGCGCCGCCCCGGCGCGGATCGCCACATGCGCCTCGCCATATTCCAGCCGGAACACACGCGTGTCGGTCAGAAACCGCACCGTCAGCCCCGGATGCGCGCGCTGAAACCCAACCAGCACCGGCGTCAGGAACGGCGCCAGATCGGGCAGAGAGGTCACCACCAACTCGCCCGTCACCGCCTCGCCCTGCCCCTTGATGCGCCCGGCGAACTGGCTGAGCTGATCCTCGGTCGCCTGCGCCACCCGCAACAGGTCCTGCCCCGCCTCGGTCGGCGTATAGCCCCGCGCGTGGCGCTGAAACAGCTTCACACCCAGCCGTTTTTCCAGCGCATCAATATGGCGGATCACAGTGGCATGGTGCACGCCCAGCACCTCTGCCGCGCCGGAAACCGTGCCCAGCCGCGCCACATGATAGGCCGTGCGAATCTCGTCCCAGGTATCAATCGACATGATATGTGCGCTCACTCACAGAAGACCTGCATATTCGAAGATTGCGTTCGCGCCCGCAAGTACGATGTAAGGGCCACAGCCAAAGGCACTTGCCCGGCCCCCAACAAGGACACCTCCTATGACCAACATCCTCCGCGTCGAAGCCTCGATCAAAGGCGAAAACTCCGTTTCCCGCAAATTGACCGACCGCCTGATCGCCCGCCTGCTTGACACCCATGCCGACGCCTCGCTCGTCTCGCGCGACGTGTCCACCGGCATCAACACGGTTGACGCCAACTGGATCGGCGCGATCTTCACCCCCGCTGACGCCCGCACCCCCGCGCAGAAAGAGATCGTGGCCTATGCCGACGTCCTGCTGAACGAAGTGCGCGCCGCCGACATCATCGTGATCGGCCTGCCGGTTTACAACTTCGGCGTCCCGTCGCAGCTGAAAAGCTGGATCGACCAACTCGCCCGCAAAGGCGAGACGTTCCAATACACCGAGAAGGGCCCGGAAGGCCTGCTCAAGGGCAAAAAGGCGATCATCGCCATGGCGTCCGACGGCACCAAGCGCGGCTCGGCCATCGACTTCGCGTCGGGCTACGTCAAGCACATGATGAACTTCTTCGGCATCACCGACGTTGAAATCGTCGCCGCCGACGCCATCGCCTATGCCCCGGAAACCACGGTTCCCGCCGCGCTGCAAGAAGTCGACGCGCTGGCGCTCTGATTAACGGATCGCAAAATGAACGCCGCCGAAGAGCAACCCTCTCCGGCGGCGTTCGCTTATTCGGTAACCGCGGTCGTCACATCCGTATCGCGGTTATACTTCAGCGTGACGGTCGAGATGTTGCACAGGTTCAGGCCGTGCCAGACCGTCGGCTTGTAATCCTCGGTCCATTCCACCTTCAGGTCCCATTTGCAGGTGCCCTCGTCGCCCGTGAACCTGATATCGACCTTGTCACCATCGGCCAGAATGTCCGCGCCCATCACGTCATCAGTCCAAGTATCGCTGGCCGACGGATCAACGAACACCGCCTTGATGTCATAGCCGGTCGCGTTCTTCAGCGAGAAATCAAGCCCGTTTGCGAACGCCGGTGCGCTTGCCACTACGCCCAGCCAGATCGCGGCGGCTACCCCATAAACAATCTTCATTACATGTCCTGCGTTGGAGGGCGCCCGGTCCCGCAGGCACTCGGCTCGCCATCGTTCCCTTCCCACCAAGACCGCACCACGCGGCCATGGCCATCCCAATCACCCCTCAATTCCCCAAGAGGAATTTGCAGAAAAGCGCCCAGCTTGGCGCTGATCTGCTGGCGCAGGATAGGAGGCATTTCATTTCACAATCAACGATTCGTGATCGGCAGACCTAGGGGGCATCCGCCCCGTCCCCACCGCGCAAAAGCGTCTCGGCCAAGTGGAACCGTTCGGCCGCCCCCCCGTCGGGCAGCCCGGCCCATTCCTCGGCCAGCGCCTGCCGCTCTGCCACCATGATGGCGGCCAAATCGTCCAGCCGCGTCTCGGCCCCGCGCAGATGCTGCAACAAGCGGTGCGAGTGCAGGATGGTCGGGCGCGCATCCAGCGGCTCCCACGCGTCCAGCACCGTGACGCGGCGCAGGTTGAACTCTGGCGGCAAGACGTAAAACCGGATGTCGCTTTGCCACAACAGATCGCGAAAGCTCACCTGATCGCGTCCCCGCCCCGCCGCCGCATAGCGCCGCTGCCAGTCCGCCAAAAACGCCGCCGTCGCATCCGACCGCCGATACAGCATCACGCCGCAATTCATCTGCGGAAAGGCATAGGGCGTCGCGACCAGATGCCCCTCACGGATCAGCGCCGAGGTGCGCCGCACATCATGCGCCACCGCCAGCTCAAACCGCTCCAGCACCTCGAACAGATCGCCAAACGGCGCCAACACCAGCGTATCGCAATCCATATACAACGTGCGCGCAAACCGGCTTTCCGGCAGGCTCGCCAGCTTCGGCGTCACCCCCGCCGGAATCGGCCGCACCTGATCCCACAGCGTCGATACCCCCGCCTGATCGGTGAACAAATCCACCGCCAGCCCCGGATTGCACCGCTTCAGCGAGGCAACCGAGCGTTCGGCAAGGTCCAGATACCCCGCGCCCTTCGCCACATAAATCACACCATCCCGCATCGTTCGCCCCCTGCTTTGTCCCGCAAGGATAGTGCGCGCACCCAGCGCGACCAGCCCCTACCGCAGGGGCAGGAAAATATCCGTCACCGCCTCCTCCGCCGGAACAAACGGCGCAAAGGCGACCCGCTGGCAAAACGCCGGGTCATCGCGCAGGCTCTCGCCACTCTGCGCCAGCCAAGGCCCGTGCAGGAACCGCAGCGCCGCGCCAATCCCCTCCTCGCCGCCAACATGCCGCAATACAGCATAGCGCCCGCCCGCAATCAGGCCTGCCACCACACCCGCGGAATTCGGCGCCACCGCCCGCGCGCCCGCGCAAATATCCAGCCGGAACGCCTCGGGCGGCACCACCCCCGGATCGTCGTAAAGAACATTATACGTCGCACTCACCCCCGGCCCGAACCCCGCCGCCTTGCGCCACGCGATAAAGCGCGCCACTGACGCGCCAATCCCCGCAGGCGGCCCGCGATGCGCCAACACCGCCACCGGCACCGGCGCCAGATCGACCACCCTCACATCGCCCAGACTGAAATCTGCCACCATCACGCCACTCCTCTTTTCCGCGCAGCCTAACAAATTCTTGCCGCTTCTTCTTGGCAAAAATACTCTCGGGGGTGAATGCCCGGCACGGGCAGAGGGGGCAGACAGCCCCCTTTCCGCCCCCAACCAGCGCTTCCTTGACCTTTCCCGCCATTCAGCCTAAAAGCCGCGCAACTCCGGAAGTCCGTCAAAACTTCCGGTCCCTGATACAATCGGGGATCGCCACCCATCAGCGCGTTGCGCCCATGGGTGACGTTGGCGTTTGGGCCGTCCCGACTTATCTGGGACATGGATGGAAACAAGGTCGAAGGAGACCGCGAATGTTCGAGAACCTGTCAGAACGCCTCAGCGGCGTGTTCGACCGGCTGACCAAGCAGGGCGCGCTGTCCGACGCCGACGTCGCCACCGCGCTGCGCGAAGTCCGCACCGCGCTGCTAGAGGCTGACGTCTCGCTTCCAGTCGCCCGCGATTTCGTCGCCGCCGTGCAGGCCAAGGCCACCGGCCAAGCTGTCACCAAATCCGTCACCCCCGGCCAGCAGGTCGTGAAAATCGTCCATGACGCGCTGATCGACACCCTCCGCGGCGAGGGTGAGCCCGACGCGATGAAGATCGACAACCCGCCCGCGCCGATCCTGATGGTCGGCCTGCAAGGCTCGGGCAAGACCACCACCACCGCCAAGCTCGCCAAGCGTCTGAAAGAGAAAAACGGCAAGCGGGTGCTGATGGCCTCGCTCGACACCAACCGCCCGGCGGCGATGGAGCAATTGCAGATCCTCGGCGCGCAGATCGGCGTCGATACCCTGCCGATCGTCAAAGGCGAAACCGCCGTTCAGATCGCCAAACGCGCCAAAACCCAGGCCAACCTCGGCGGCTATGACGTCTACATCCTCGACACCGCCGGCCGCCTGCACATCGACGAGGCGTTGATGGACGAGGTCAAAGCCGTCCGCGACATCACCTCCCCGCGTGAGGTGATGTTGGTGGTCGATGGCCTCACCGGGCAAGACGCCGTCAACGTCGCCACCGAGTTTGACAGCAAGATCGGTATCACCGGCGTCACCCTGACCCGGATGGACGGCGACGGACGCGGTGGCGCCGCGCTGTCGATGCGCGCCGTCACCGGCAAGCCGATCCGCTTCGTCGGCCTTGGCGAAAAAATGGACGCGCTTGAGACGTTCGAGCCGGAACGCGTCGCGGGCCGCATCCTTGGCATGGGCGATATCGTCGCCCTCGTCGAGCGCGCGCAGGAAACCATCGAACTGGAGCAGGCCGAGCGCGCGATGAAGCGGTTCCAAAAGGGTCTGTTCAACATGAACGACCTCAAGGGCCAGCTTGACCAGATGCTCAAGATGGGCGGTATGCAATCCGTGATGGGCATGTTGCCCGGCATGGGCGGCATGGCGAAAAAGGCCGAGGCTGCGGGCTTTGACGACAAGATGCTGAAACGTCAGATCGCCCTGATCAACTCGATGACCAAGAAAGAACGCGCCAACCCCGATCTTTTGCAGGCCAGCCGCAAAAAGCGCATCGCGGCGGGCGCGGGCCTTGACGTGTCCGACCTCAACAAGCTGCTGAAGATGCACCGCCAGATGGCCGACATGATGAAAAAGGTCGGCAAGATGGGCAAGGCTGGCATGCTCAAGCAGATGATGGGGCTGGGCAAGAAAGACCTCGCCTCGATGGACCCGGAAGCGCTGCAACAAAAGATGGGCGAGCTTGGCAATATGCCGGGTATGCCCGGAATGCCGGGCAGCGGTATCCGCCTGCCGCCGGGCCTGTCTGGTTTCGGCAAGAAGAAATAACATGCAAGCGAACGCCGCCCCCGCCCTGATCAACACGCCGGTCCTAGAGACCGAGCGTCTGATCCTGCGCGCGCCGGTGGCATCCGACTTCGCGCCCTACGCCGATTTCATCGCCTCTGACCGGGGCCGCTACATGGGCGGCCCGATGGCGCGCGATCTCGCATGGCGCGCCTTCGCCTCGGGCTTTGGCCATTGGGTGATCCGCGGCTTTGGCGGCTTCGTCGTCACGCTGAAATCCACCGGCGCCGCCATCGGTCGCGTCGGCCCGTGGTTCCCGGAAGGCTGGCCAGAGCCGGAAATCGGCTGGGGCCTGTGGGACCACTCCGCCGAGGGCAAAGGCTACGCGTTCGAGGCCGCCTCTGCCGCCCTGCGCCACGCCTTCCGCGACCTTGGCTGGAAAACCGCCGTCAGCTACATCGTGCCCGACAACGCGCGCTCTATCGCGTTGGCCAAACGCCTTGGCGCAGTCCAGGACGCGACCGCCGCCTTCCCCGGCGACAAGCCCGCGCTGGTGTTTCGCCACCCGAACCCGGGGGTGGCGTGATGTGCAGGATCGTAAGCATGAAAAACATACGGTTGCTGCATGGTTGCTGCATACCGCAAACCCCCTGCCGGAGGCCCGCATGACCGACGACACAACCCGCGCCGAGGCGCTGCTGAAAGACCATCGCGAAAGCATCGACCGGCTTGATGCGATCCTCGTTTACACGCTGGCAGAGCGGTTCAAGCACACCCAAGGTGTTGGCCGTCTCAAGGCCGCGCACAATCTTCCCCCCTCGGATCCGGCCCGCGAAACGCGCCAGATCGAGCGGCTGGAGCGGCTCTCGCAAGAGGCCGACCTCGACCCCGAATTCGCCAAGAAATTCCTGAGCTTCATCATCTCCGAAGTCATCAGGCATCACGAGAAACTACAGAAATAACAGACCCCTAGGGTGCGCCGTCATCGCGCACCACGTCATCATCCAAAGGAGACTACCCATGTCCATGAAAATCCGCCTCGCCCGTGGTGGCAGCAAAAAACGCCCGTTCTACGCGATCGTCGCCACCGACAGCCGCATGCCGCGCGACGGCCGTTTCCTCGAGAAACTGGGCACCTACAACCCGCTTCTCGCCAAGGACAGCGAAGATCGCGTCAAGATGAACATGGAGCGCGTGCAGTATTGGCTGAGCCAAGGCGCCCAGCCGACCGACCGTATCGCGCGCATGCTGGAAGCCGCAGGCGCCAAGCCGAAAGCCGCCCGCAACAACCCGAAATCGGCCGTCCCCGGCAAGAAAGCAACCGCCCGCGTTGCTGAAAAAGCCAAGAAAGCCGAAGCCGCAGCAGCGGAACCGGCAGCAGAATAATCCTTCTGCGCCAATGTGTTATCTGGCGGGCATTCGTGCCCGCCTGCCCCTCCCACACCGGAGCCCGTCATGCCCGCATCTGACCGCGTCTGCGTTGGCGCCATCGCTGGAGCCTTCGGGGTTAAGGGAGAGGTGCGCCTGAAAAGCTTCTGCGCCGACGCCGAAGCCATCGCCGAATATGGCCCGCTATGGACCGAAGACGGCAGCCGCAGCTTCAAAGTGACGCTGACCCGGATGATCCCCAACGGCTTTTCGGCCACGCTGTCCGGCGTCAACTCCAAAGAGGACGCCGACGCCCTGCGCGGCACAAGCCTTTATGCCAACAGGGAAAAACTGCCCTCGCTTGGCGATGATGAATTCTACTACGCCGATCTGATCGGTCTCGACGTGTTTGATACCGGCGGCAATTTGCTTGGCAAAGTGATCGCGGTTCACAACCACGGCGCCTCTGACCTTCTGGAAGTGCAAGGTTCCGGCCTGAAATCCGCCGTACTTTTGCCGTTTACCCGTGTGAACGTTCCAACCGTTGATCTTGCCACGCGCAGGATCATTGCGGATCTACCAGAAGGATTGATCGAATGACCCCTAGATTGCAGAACTGGCTGTTGATGATTTGTGCCGGGTTGCTTTACTTTGGTCCGATGCTCGCCGGCCTTGCTGGCTACGGCTGGGCCGTAGTGCCCTACTTCATCGCCGTTTTCATGCTCTGGCAAGTGCAGCGCAGCCCGAAACTCTGGCCCCGGTCGGTGACAGACTGGAAAAGCGCGCCCGTGCTGATCGCCCTCGGCTCGCGTTTTGTGGTGCAGGCTGGTCTGGTCATCTTCTGCTTCGTCATTGCGCGTGGCATTGGCGGCGTGACTGGCATTCTGCCGCCGCTAATGATCGGCACTCCGCTTGGCATCTCCTTGCTGGCATTGCCTTTTTCCCGCCTTCTGCAACCTGCCAAGTCAGCGCACTCGCAGACCGCAGCTAGCGCGCCCATGGATGCCATGAACGCATAATGACCGACGAAAAGCCGAAATCCCACGGTCGCCTCTCGATTTCGGCTTCGGTCAAACCGCGTGAGCTCATGTCTGATACCCCCCGCATCAAGGGGGCGTGGACGGCCAAGATCATCACCCTGTTCCCAGAGGCTTTCCCCGGCACCTTGGGCCTGTCCCTGACGGGCAAAGCGCTTGACATGGGGCTATGGGCGCTGGAAACCATCGACCTGCGCCCTTTTGGCGATGGGCGGCACAAGAACGTCGATGACAACCCCTCGGGCGGTGGCGCCGGTATGGTCCTGCGCGCCGACATCGTGGGCAAGGCCCTTGATGAAGCGGCAATCGGCACACCGCCGGATCGCGCCAAATGGCCGGTCGTTTACCTGTCACCGCGCGGCAAGCCGTTCGATCAGGCCACGGCCCGCCGCTGGGCCGAAGGGGACGGCCTCACCCTGCTTTGCGGCCGTTTTGAGGGCGTGGACGAGCGGGTTTTGCAGCATTTTGGCATCGAAGAGGTCTCTTTGGGCGATTTTGTCCTTACCGGAGGAGAGATCGCCGCACAGGCCTTGATCGACGCGACAGTTCGCCTTATACCCCGCGTGCTTGGGAATCAGGCTTCCACCGAGGAGGAATCCTTCTCGGACGGCTTGCTTGAACACCCACAGTACACTCGACCCACCCTCTGGGAAGGCCGCGCGATACCGGAAGTTCTTCTCTCCGGCCATCACGCGAAAATTGCCGACTGGAGACGTGGGATGGCCGAAAGGCTGACCAAGGAACGCAGACCTGACCTCTGGCGGGCTTACTGTGCGAAAGCAGGTAGGGACCCGGATGAAGACCGAGAGCTCTGAGGCGGCATCACATCGTGGGTAAACCGCGAGCATTGGAAAGGAATTGCGATGGACCTGATCGCACAACTCGAAGCCGAGCAAATCGCGTCGCTTGGCAAGACCATCCCGGATTTCAAAGCCGGCGACACCGTTCGCGTCGGCTACAAAGTGACCGAAGGCACCCGCACCCGCGTGCAGGCCTATGAGGGCGTCTGCATCGCCCGCAAAGGCGGCGCGACCCTCGCGGCCTCGTTCACCGTCCGCAAAATCTCGTTCGGCGAGGGCGTGGAACGTGTGTTCCCGCTCTACTCGACCAACATCGACGCCATCGAAGTGGTGCGCCGCGGCCGTGTTCGCCGTGCCAAGCTGTACTACCTTCGTGATCGTCGCGGCAAATCGGCACGTATCGCCGAAGTCACCAATTACAAACCCAAGGGCGAATGAGGAGCGGGACGATGAAACAGGATACCCACCCCGACTATCACATCATCGACGTCAAAATGACCGATGGCTCCGTGTTCCAGACCCGCTCCACCTGGGGCAAAGCCGGCGACCAGATGGCACTCGACATCGACCCGCTTGCGCACCCGGCATGGACCGGCGGCAACGCCAAACTGATGGACACCGGCGGCCGCGTGTCGAAGTTCAAGAACAAATACGCAGGCCTCGGCTTCTGAGACCGGCGAAATCAACGACAAAAGGCGCTCTATCCGGGGCGCCTTTTTTGTTTACGGCTTCTCCGGGCGCGCACACTTTGGCATAGTGGCGGCATGATCCGCGCCCTGATCCTCCTGACTGTCCTTGCCACGCCTGCGGGCGCGCAATCGGTCTTTGACCGCGCGGCGGGCCTTTACGGTAGCGCCACCGACCCCGCCGCATCCTGCACCACCAATCCGCACCACCTTGCTTTCATGGCGGCGCCGCCCCACGCCATCTTTACTTGGGCGCACCCGGTGCAGGACCACGTCGGCCAAACCCGCGCCCATGCCCGCTATGATATTCTGGCCTATGACGACAGCTCCATCACCCTGCGGCTGGAGGGGCAGGATCTGCATACCGACAGCGGCGGGCAGGCAATCTGGATCCTGCGTCTGACCAGCAACCCCGAAGGCTACTGCTGGGGGCGCACCGACTGGCCCGATGTGCGCTGCGTCGAGCCTGCTGTGCGCTGCGGGGAACAGGCGCCAACCTCCTGATCGCACCGCGCCACTTCCGGCTTCCCTCGCGCCTTTGCGCCCCGTATAGGGCTTTCAACAAGACGACGAACGACAGGAAAAGGTCTGGCGATGGCGCATATTATCGTTGTGGGGAACGAAAAGGGTGGCTCGGGTAAATCGACCACCTGCATGCACGTGGCGACAGCGCTTTCTCGCATGGGGCACCGCGTTGGCGCGCTGGACCTCGACCTGCGCCAGCGCAGCTTTGCCCGCTATATCGAGAATCGCCGCGCCTATCTTGCCCGCTCGGGCCTCAACCTGCCCACGCCCGACTATCGCGACCTGCCAGAGACGACGCCCGATGCGCTGGCCCCCAATGAGAATATCTACGACCATCGCCTGTCCGCCGCGGTCGCAGAGCTGGAGCCGGTGTCGGATTTCATCGTGATCGACTGCCCCGGCTCGCACACCCGCCTGAGCCAGGTTGCGCATTCGCTGGCCGACACGCTGATTACGCCGCTGAATGACAGCTTCGTCGATTTCGACTTGCTGGCCCACATCGACGCGGAAACCGGCAAGGTGCTTGGCCCCTCGATCTATGCAGAGATGGTGTGGAATGCGCGGCAACTGCGCGCCAAGGCCGGGCTGAAGCCGATCGACTGGATCGTGTTGCGCAACCGTTTGGGCGCGCAACAGATGCACAACAAGAAGAAGGTGGGCAAGGCGCTCGACGACCTGTCGCGCCGCATCGGCTTTCGCGTAGCACCGGGCTTTTCCGAACGCGTGATTTTCCGCGAATTGTTCCCGCGCGGCCTGACTCTGCTCGACCTCAAAGAGGTCGGCGTCGAGCATCTGAACCTCTCCAACATCGCGGCGCGCCAAGAAGTGCGCGACCTGTTGAACGAGCTTAAGCTGCCGGGTGTGCGCGGCGACTTCTGAACAGATGATGCATGTGGCGCCGCCGTTGCGGCACCAGCATGGATTTCAAGCGCGCTTCAAAGATCGCGTCGGTTTCACGATTGCTGCCCAGCAAGCGTTCGATCAAGTGACGACCAATATCCATTTTCCGTGTCCTCATTTTGCCCCGTTGCCTCAAGCTTCGGTGCGAAACCGGGCCGAACTATGACCGAAGCGTGCCGGTTCGATGCCCATGTTTTTGTGCCTCGCCACAATCGTTTTCCCGATTCGCGGTAAAGGCGCGATAGCGAACGTCGCGCCCCTCAATTCGGGATGAAACGAGCGAGACCGAAAGGAAACCTTGTAATTTTCGGCTGGATTGGGCGATCACACACAACTCAAAGATGTCACAAATGCTTCACACTATGTCATATGAGGTTCAAACTGCAGTGATACCGACCCCAAGACGAAAGTCGTCATCTCCTCGCTTGCCTTGTCACATATTCGGCAGTTAGCTGTTTGCACTTGAGTGAACGGGCGGGCGGGAAAGACGCGGGCAAGGGCCCCGCAACAGTAACGGCTCGGCACCGTAAGCATTAACAGGGAGCTACCCGACATGAACCTGAAACATCATCTCGTCCTTTCGGCAAGCGCAGCGGCGCTGTTTGCCTCCGCAGGCATTGCCTCCGCAGGCAACCTCGACAGCCTCTATGCGGCCGCCAAGACTGAAGGCCAATTGACCGTCATCGCCTTGCCGCACGACTGGTGCGCCTACGGCGACGTCATTGCCGGCTTCAAAGCCAAATATCCGGGCATCACCGTCAACGAACTGAACCCCGACGCAGGTTCGGGCGACGAAGTGCAGGCCATCAAGGCGAACAAGGACAACAAAGGCCCGCAGGCGCCGGACGTCATCGACGTCGGTCTGTCCTTTGGTCCTTCGGCCAAGGCAGACGGCCTGATCCAGGCGTATAAAGTCTCGACCTGGGACACGATCCCGGCCAGCGCCAAGGATGCCGATGGCTTTTGGTATGGCGACTATTACGGCGTGATGGCCTTTGGTGTGAACAAAGACCTCGTCAAGAACGCGCCCGCCGATTGGGCCGATCTGGCGAAGCCGGAATACGCCAACGCCGTGGCGCTCGCGGGTGATCCGCGCTCTGCCAACCAGGCGATCCTGTCGGTTATGGCGGCAGGCATGTCCACCGGCGCCAAAGCGGGCAAGGATTCCGGCGACGCTGGCCTCAAATACTTCGCCGCGCTGAACAAGGCCGGTAACTTCGTGCCGGTCGTGGGCAAGTCGGGCACCATCGCCCAAGGCGCGACCCCGATCGTCGTCGCCTGGGACTATAACCTGCTGGCGTGGAAAAACAGCCTGAAGGGCAACCCGCCGATGGACGTGATCGTGCCGAAAACCGGTGTTGTCGCGGGCGTCTACGTTCAGGCGATCAGCGCCTATGCGCCGCACATCAACGCGGCCAAACTGTGGATGGAGTATCTGTATTCCGACGAAGGTCAGCTTGGCTGGCTGAAGGGCTACTGCCACCCGATCCGCTTCAACGATCTGGCTGCCCGCAAGGCAATCCCGCAGGCTCTGATGGACGCGCTGCCGCCGGCAGAGGGTTACGCCAAGGCCGTCTTCCCGACGCTTGACGAGCAAGCCGCGAGCAAAACTGCCGTCGTCGGTGGTTGGGACACGGTTGTCGGCGCCAACGTCAAGTAAGCTGGCTCCACACCATTAGGGTTCGCCCCGCATTGACTGCGGGGCGAACCTTTCCGCATTAACAGACCTACCGGCAGGACAAAGCGGCATGACAGATCCCAATTCCACCGCACCCGTCGCGCCAAACCGGCGCAGGTGGTCGATGAACTGGCTGGGCATTTTGCCGTTTGCCGCCTTCGTGCTGATGTTCCTGATCCTGCCCACGCTTAACATCGTGCTGGGCGCGTTTCAGACCTCGACCGGCGGCTTTACCCTCGACAATATCCGGGAATTGAACAGCGACCTGATCCGCTCTGCCTATTTCATCTCGATCAAGATCAGCCTGATTTCGGCGCTGTTCGGCTGCGCCATCGGGTTTGGCATGGCGGCCGGCATGGTGTTCGGCGACTTGCCAAAATGGCTGCGCGGCCCGCTTTTGACCTTTTCCGGCGTGGCGTCAAACTTCGCGGGCGTGCCGCTGGCCTTCGCTTTCATCGCGACACTTGGCCCGGTCGGTGTTGTCACCGTATTCCTGCGCACGCAGATTGGCATCGACCTGCGCATGTTGGGCTTCAACCTGCTGACGTATTACGGCCTTATCATCGTCTACCTGTTTTTCCAGATCCCCCTGATGATCCTCATCATCACCCCGGCGCTGGACGGCATGAAAAAGGAATGGCGCGAGGCCGCTTCGATCCTTGGTGCCACCGGCCTGCAATACTGGTGGTATGTCGCCCTGCCGATCCTGTTTCCCGCCCTTCTGGGCACCTTCGCACTGCTCTTCGCCAACGCGTTCGGCGCGGTCGCCACGGCCTATGCGCTGGCTGGCCCCGCCTTTACCCTGGTGCCGATCACGCTCTTTTCGCAGATCCGCGGTGACGTGCTGGGCAATCCGCAATTGGGCTTTGCGCTCGCCTTTGGCATGATCCTGATTACCGGCGTTGCCAACGTGATCTACATCGTGCTGCGCACCCGTGCCGAGAGGTGGATGAAATGAGCGCGAAACGCATCTGGGCGTGGTTCTTTATCCTGTTCGGCATGGTCTATTTCCTGCTGCCGCTGTTCGGCATGTTCCAGTTCTCGCTGAAGATGCTGCGCGGGCGCTACAGTTTCGAGGCTTACCGTGTCGTCCTGCGCGATCCGCAGTTTCAGACCACGTTCGGCTACTCGGTGGTCCTGGCGCTGCTGACCATCGTGATCGGCACGCTGATTGTGGTGCCGACGGCCTATTGGGTGCGCCTGAAACTGCCGCGCGCGCGCCCGTTCGTGGAGTTCGTCACGCTTTTGCCGCTGGTGATCCCGCCGATCGTCATCGTGTTCGGCTACATCCGGCTTTACAACACCTCCTCGATCCTCCCGCTGACCGGTAGCTGGATCGGCACCAATATTCTGGTCCTGTTTGGCTACACCACGCTGGCGCTGCCCTACATGTATCGCGCCGTCGATACCGGTCTGCGCGCCATTGACGTCGCCACCCTGACCGAAGCGGCGCAAAGCCTTGGCGCAAGCTGGGTCACGATCCTCGCCCGGGTGATCCTGCCCAACGTGCTGGTGTCGGTGCTGTCGGGCGCGTTTCTGACCTTCGCCATCGTGATCGGCGAATATGTCTTTGCGGCGCTTTTGAACCTCAACACCTTCGGGCCTTACATGGTCTGGATGGGCGGCAACCGCGCCTATGAACCCTCGGCGCTGGCGGTGATCGCCTTTGGCATCACATGGGTCTGCATGGGCCTGATCCAACTCGTCACGCACTTCTCGAAACACACCAAGGCAAAGCGGTAACTCATGTCCTTCCTCAACCTCGAACATCTGGAAAAATTCTTCGGCCCGACGCGCGTGGTCAAGGATTTCAACCTCTCGGTCGAGAAGGGAGAGTTCATTTCCCTGCTCGGCCCCTCTGGCTGTGGCAAGACGACCGTTCTGCGCATGGTCGCGGGGTTCGAATCCCCCACCACCGGCGCGATTACCATCGACGGGCAGAACATGGTGGGCCTCGCCGCCAACCGCCGCAAAATCGGCATGGTGTTTCAGGCCTACGCGCTGTTCCCCAACCTGACCGTGGCGCAGAACGTGGGCTTTGGCCTGCGCATCGCCAAGGTGGACAAGGCCACCATCGCCCGGCGTGTGGCAGAGATGCTGGCCATCGTCGGCCTTGGCGAGTTCGGCAATCGCTTTCCGTTCCAACTGTCGGGCGGTCAGCAACAGCGCGTTGCACTGGCGCGCGCGCTGGCACCGCAACCGCAAGTGTTGCTGCTGGACGAGCCGCTTTCGGCGCTAGACGCCAAAATCCGCGTCTCCTTGCGCGAAGAAATCCGCGCCATCCAAAAGAAGCTTGGCATCACCACCATCTTCGTGACCCACGATCAGGAAGAGGCGTTGTCGATGTCGGACCGCGTCGTCGTCATGCACAATGGCATCGCCTCGCAGACCGGCGCGCCATTTGAGATTTACAGCCGCCCCACCACCCGCTTTGTAGCGGAATTCGTTGGCACGCTGAACCTGCTGACCGCCACCGTCATCGACGCCGATACCGGCACCGTTCGCATTGGCGACACGAATGTCGCGCTGAACCGCCCGCTGCCGGGCAAAACCGGCACGATAAGCCTCGCGCTACGCCCGGAAGTCGTGACACTTGGGCCAAGCGCTGGCCGCGAGATCACCTTGAAAGGCCGCATCACCGAGGTGCATTTCCTTGGCTCGGTGATCCGCATCCGCATCGACCTTGGCGGCAACTCGGTGCTGCTCGACACCTTCAACACGCCCGACACCCCGCCCCCGGCAGTTGGAACAGATGCCGAAATCAGCGTGGCGGAACGCGATCTTATGGTGTTGGAGGACTGATGCGTGTAAGACACCGTCCATAGTAGTGGTGGTGATATTTTATGACGCGCAAGATCCTCTTGACGGGCGGGGCCGGCTACATCGGCTCTCACACCTACGCCGCGTTGTGTGAGGCGGGCTATGATGTCGCCATACTCGACAATTTCGACAACGCGCGCCCGGACGTGCCGGACCGGCTGGAGGTTATTACCGGCAAACCCGTCACCGTGCATCGCTGCGACATCCTTGACCCCGCAGCGCTTGCCCGCGTGTTCGCCTCTGACCATTTCGACGGCGTCGTGCATTTCGCCGCGCGCAAGGCGGTGGGCGAATCCCAACGCATGCCGCTTGAATATATCGAGACGAACTGCACTGGCCTCATCAACCTCTTGAAGGCGATGCGCGCGGCAGAGGTGTTCAATATCGTCTTTTCGTCCTCTGCCACCGTCTATGCGCCCACCACCGACTGGCCGATCCCCGAAGGCGCGGCCTTGGGCTATGCCAGCACCTATGCCTATACCAAGCTGATGGGCGAGCAGATCATCGCGCAAGTAGCGGCCGCCGACCCGCGCTGGCACTATGGCGTCCTGCGCTATTTCAACCCGGCAGGCGCGCATACCTCGGCGCTGCTGGGCGAGGATCCGTCGGATATCCCCAACAACCTGATGCCCTATATCGCCAAGGTCGCTACCGGAGAACTTCCTGCCCTTAACGTCTTTGGCAACGATTACCCCACGCCCGATGGCACCGGCGTGCGTGACTACATCCATGTCATGGATCTTGCCCGCGGACATGTCCTGTCGCTGACCGAACTGATCGAGCGGGGCAACAGCCACACCCTCAACCTTGGCACTGGGCAGGGGTATTCGGTCCTCGACATGCTCAACGCCTATTCGCGCGCCTGCGGGAAAGAGCTGCCCTACGTCGTCGCACCCCGGCGCGAGGGGGATCTGGATTGCTATTATGGCGACCCGACCAAGGCCGAAGCCCTGCTGGGCTTTCGCGCCGAACGCGGGCTGGATGCGATGTGCGCCGATAGCTGGGCCTGGGTCTCGCGCAAATCCAACATGCGCGGTCAGGGCTAAGCCCGCGTGACTTAGCGTCATCCGGCGCAATACCGTCCCGGTCCGGGTTGTTCCCGCGACCCTACCTCCCATATCCTTCGGCAGGACCAGCCCGAGGAGACCGACCATGCGCATCACCGTGAACGGCACGCCGCGAGAGGTGAGCGCCAGGCCCGACACCCCGCTTCTTTGGGTGCTGCGTGATGAGTTGGGCATGACCGGCACCAAATTCGGCTGCGGCGCGGGGCTTTGTGGCGCCTGCACCGTGCAGGTGAACGGCGTCGCGCAACGCTCCTGCCAGATGGCGCTTGGTGACGTGGGCTCCGCACAGATCACCACGATCGAGGGGATCGGCACGCCCGAGAAACTCTCCGTCCTGCAAACCGTCTGGGTCGAGCATCAGGTCGCGCAATGCGGCTACTGCCAGTCGGGCCAGATCATGCAGGCGGCAGCGCTGCTTGCCACCACACCGCGGCCCACCGACACCGAAATCGATGACGCGATGTCCGGCAACCTGTGCCGCTGCGGCACATACCCGCGCATCCGCGCCGCAATCCACGACGCCGCCCAGCGTCTGCAAAAGGTGTAAGCCATGAGCCGTCTTGGAACCATCACCCGCCGCAGCTTCCTTGTCGTCTCTGCCGCCGTCGCCGGGGGCGTCGCCTTTGGCTACTACAAATATCAACAAGACCCCGCCAACCCGCTGACCGCAGCCGCGGGCGAGACCGTATTCAACCCCTGGGTCATCGTGCGCGCCGACGGCGTCACCGTCATTACCCCACGCGCCGAAATGGGCCAAGGCATCCACACCACCCTCGCCGCGCTGGTGGCAGAGGAGATGGACCTCAACTGGGATCAGGTGCGCGCCGAACATGGCCCCGCCTCCTCCGCCTACGCCAACCTCGCCGTGGCAGGCGCGGGCCTGCCCTTTGCCGACTACCGTGACAGCCGCATGAAAACCCTCGCGCATGAGGCGATGGACGTGATGGGCAAGTTCATCGGCGCAGAGGCAACCGGCGGCTCTACCTCCACCGTCGATGCCTTCACCCGTATGCGCAAGGCGGGTGCCGCCGCGCGTGCCGTGCTGGTTCAGGCCGCTGCGGCCCGCCTGAAAACCGACGCGAGTAAACTGCACACCGAAGGCGGCGCGGTGATCGCCCCCGAAGGCACCCGCATCCCCTACGCCGACCTCGCCACCGATGCGGCAAAGCTGACGCCGCCCGCCGATCCAGTGCTGAAAGACCCCAAGGCGTGGAAACTGCTGGGAACCTCGCTGCCGCGCCTTGATATGGTCGCCAAAGTCACCGGCACCGCAGGTTTCGGCATCGACACCCGCCTGCCGGGGATGCTGTTCGCCTCGGTCCGCGCCACCCCGCGCCTTGGTGGCACCATGCAAAGTTTTGATGCGACCGAGGCCAAGGCGATGCCCGGCGTCAAGGCGGTGGTCGATCTTGGCGACGCCGTCGCGGTCGCAGCCACCAACACCTGGATCGCGTTCAAGGCGCTCGAAACACTCAAAATCACCTGGGGCCCCGCACCCTACCCGGAAACCACCGATGCGATCTTTGCCGAAATCGCCAAGGCCTTTGACGGCGCGCCCAATTCGACCCTGCGCGACGATGGCGACGTATACAAAGCCGTGGCCGCGACCAAACCGATCCGCGCCGAATACCGCGTGCCCTACCTCGCCCACGCCACGATGGAGCCGATGAACGCGACCGCCCTGTTTGCGGACGGCACCCTGACGATCTGGGCACCCAATCAGGCACCAACCGTGGTGCGCGACAAATGTGCCGAGGCGGTCGGCATCGCCGCTGACAAAGTCACCGTCCACACCACCTTCCTTGGCGGCGGTTTCGGGCGACGCGCTGAATTCGACTATGCCGTGCAGGCCGCCAAACTCGCCAAGGCGCTGCCCGGCACGCCGGTCCTGCTGACTTGGACGCGGGAAGAGGACATGCGCCACGACTTTTACCGCCCCGGCGCGATTGCCCGCATGGAAGGTGCGGCCGACGCCTCTGGCCCCACCGCATTCAAGGCCGCCATCGCCGTGCCATCGGTCTACGCCAATCAGGCCAAGCGCATACTTGGCATGGCCCCGCCCGGCCCCGACAAGATCGCGGTCGAGGGAGCGTTTGACCAGCCCTATGCCATCCCTAACTACCGCGTTTCGGGCCATATTTCGCCCGTCGCGGTCCCGGTCGGGTCGTGGCGCTCGGTCGGCAACTCGCACAACGCATTTTTCCACGAGTGCTTTCTGGACGAGCTTGCCCATGCTGCGGGCCTCGACCCGGTGCAGATGCGCCTGAAACTGATGGCGACGGAAAGCCCGGTTTCCGCTAAGGTCGTCGCCGCCGTCGCGGAAATGTCGGGCTGGGGCAGCCCCCTGCCCGCAGGCCACGCGCGCGGCCTCGCATTCACCTATTCGTTCGGCACCCCCACCGCCGAGGTGATCGAGATCAGCCAATCCGCCGCTGGCATCAAGCTGGAAAAGATGTGGATCGCGCAGGACATGGGCCAAGCGCTCGACCCGCGCAACATCGAGGCGCAGATGATTTCCGGTGCGATCTACGGCCTGTCCGCCGCGATGATGGGCGAAATCACCTTTTCCAAGGGTGAGGTCGAACAGGCGAACTTCAACGACTATGACGCCTTGCGCATGCAACAGATGCCGGTGTTCGAAACCCGCATCCTGCAAAACGGTGCGCATCTGTCTGGCGTTGGCGAGCCTGCCACGCCCCCCGCCGCCCCGGCGCTCGCCAATGCGATCTTCGCGCTGACCGGCAAACGCCTGCGGGAATTGCCGCTGAACAACGCGGTTACCTTCGCCTGAACCGGAAATAAATCCCATTTACGGAATGTGTGTTTGACTTTCCCCCCCGCCTGCGGAAACGTGGCCGGGGGAGAACAGCATGAAAAACCTTTGCGTCATTCAGCATACCGAGGCGGAATATCTGGGCCTGATCGAAGACCACTTTGAGGGCCGCAACATCCGCTTCACCTACAAACGCCCCTTTACCTCCGGCGGCACGCTGCCGACCTCGACCGAGGGCTATGACGGGCTGATGCTGCTGGGCGGTGGCCCCTACGGCCTCGTCAGCGGCCACCTGCTGCCCAGCATCTCGCACGAGCTGCGGCTGACCAAGGCTTTCCTCGATCAAGGGCTGCCGGTGATCGGGTTGGAGCTTGGCGCGCTGATTCTCTGCGTCGCGGCCGGCGGCGGCGCGGCAGAGGCCCCGCTGCGATTCGAGGTGCAACGCGCCACCGCTACCCGCCCCGGTCTGCTGGGCGGCACCCTGCCCGACAGCCTGCCGATGGCGATGTATCTGCGCGACGCGCCTGTGCTGCCCCCCAACGCCGACGTCTTTGCAACCGCAGCATCCGGCGCGCCGCTGATCTTTGCGCTGCACGGCAACTGCATCGGTTTCCTCGGCCATCCCGGCACGAAACGCGGCATGGTTGAAGACCTTATCATGGAATTTGCCGAGACCCCTGATGACACCGTCGCCACGCTGCAACTGCTCGGTCAGGCGCAATCTGAAATCGCCGTCACCCTCACCGACCTGATGGTCGGCATCAGCGCCCATACCGGATTGATGTGACGCATGGCAGCCATGCGCTCAGGGAATTCCCGGATTGCATATTCCGTTTTCTACATGTATCGTCATTGGTGAACACAGGACTGCAAGCAGCGAACAGGCCGCCAGAGTCTACGCAAAACGCATCAAAGGGAGAATTCCGTGGCGAGCAAACTCATCATCGTGATGGTCAATACCGATCCGCGTAACGGCGAAGAATTGGGCGCGCCCTTCTTTCAGGCCACCGTCGCCGCTGCGATGGACTACGAGGTTGAAGTGATCTGCACCGCCACCTCTGGCCAACTGATGAAAAAAGGCTTTGCCGAAACGTTGGTGGTCAAGCCGGGTTCGCCCAAGACCGTCTACGACTTCATCAAGGACGCGCATGACGCAGGGGTGAAATTCTACTGCTGCTCGCCCAACCTCGACCTCTTCGACATGACCGCGGATGACCTGATCCCGGAATGCGAAGGCATCGTCGGTGGCGCCAAGGTCATCGAAGACATCATGGAAAACGATGACGCAAAGGTGCTGACCTACTGAGCAACTTCGCGGGGAGGCGAATGTGACAGCGCATGTGAAGCTACCGAACCCTCAGATAAGTGATCCGGTCACCGACAAGCCTGTCGTGCCCTATGAAAAGCTTGAGGAAATCTTCGACGACATCCGCAACCATACGGTTTATGACACCGAGATTCACGGCTGTCTGAACTGCGGGATTTGCACCGCTACCTGCCCCTCGGCGCATTACTACGACTATTCTCCGCGCGAGATCGTGCAGCTTTTGTGGACGGAAAACCTCGAAGGCATCTACGACGCGATGCAGGAAAAGATCTGGGCCTGCGCCCAGTGCTACACCTGCGCCGCGCGCTGCCCGTTCGAGAATTCGCCCGGCGGCCTTGTGATGATCATGCGCGAAGTCGCGATCAAACACGGCATGGAATCGGCCAAGGAAGTGCTGCGCCCGTTCAGCCGCGTGCTGCTGAAGGTGGTTTCCACCGGCAACCAGCTTGCGCCGAACATGATCACCAAAGAGGCCTTCCCCGACTGGGGCCCGAACGTCAGCCGCATTGATGCGCCGCTGATGATCCTGCGCAAGGCCATCCCGATGCCCACCATGCACACGCTCGACACCGCGTGGGAGGTCAACCTGAAGACCTCGGTGGAACTTTACACGATCTGGGAGGCCACCGGCGTCCTCGATCAGTTGGCGACCGTTGACGAGAACCTATTCGACGTCGTGTCCGACGTCATGGACGAGAAGCGCGAAGAGTGGACGGACTGGCTCGACGATCAGGATGACGACGACGACGATTAAATCGCTGTCTGTCGGACCCTGACGACCCTTCATGGAGGAAACACTATGGCGAACGGAATGAATGGCGAGACCAAAGGCGGTGCCTTCGGCGGATTCGGCGCTGAATGGAAGCCAAGCAACCTCAGCACCACCGAGGCGCGGCGCGCCACGGACTGGGTCGAGGCGCGCATCGACAAGCGCGCCCTCCTGATGGGCAAAGAGCGCCGCGAAGACATCCGCGATGTCATGTGGCAGCTGGAAAAAGAAGGCGAGATCATCGTTCATCGCGTAGGCGATCACAACGAACCGATCATGGCCAAGACGCTGTATGGCTGGGATAAAAAGATCCCGACCACCAACCTCTGGCACCACAAATCCTGCGGCCAGTGCGGCAACATTCCGGGCTATCCGTCGTCGATCCTCTGGCTCATGAACAAGATGGAGCTGAAGTATCTCGACGAGACGGACCAGACCTCTTGCACCGCGTGGAACTACCACGGTTCTGGCATCGGCAACGTCGTGTCGCTGGCGGCGGTGTTCCTGCGCAACTTCCATCAGGCCTATGTCTCTGCCAAGGCGCAGGGGCTGCCGGAAGGCACCTATTATCCGCTGGTTCACTGCGGCACCTCGTTCGGCAACTACAAGGAAATGCGTCACTTCCTGATGCACTCGGCAGAGCTGCGCGAAGAGGTCAAGACGATCCTTGGCAAACTTGGCCGCCTGATTGACGGCAAGCTTCTGATCCCGGAAGAGGTCGTGCACTACTCCGAGTGGCTGCACGTCATGCGCCACCGCATCAAGAATTATCAGGAAATCGACGTCTCCAACATCCGCACCACGGTTCACCCGGCCTGCCACGTCTACAAGATGGTGCCCGATGACGTGATCTATGATGACGACGTGATGGAGGGGAACCGCGTTGCGGTCACCACCGGCCTGCTACAAACGCTTGGCACCCAGGTGATCGACTATTCCACCTGGTATGACTGCTGCGGCTTCGGCTTCCGCCACATCATCGGCGAGCGTGAATTCACCCGCTCTTTCGCCATCGACCGCAAGATCAAGGTCGCGGTGGAAGAGGCGAAATCGGACGTGATGATCGGCCACGATACCGGCTGCATCACCACGCTCGACAAGAACCAGTGGATCGGCAAGGCGGTGGACAAGGTCTATGCGCTGCCCGTCATGGCCGATTGCCAGTTCGCCGCGCTGACGCTGGGGGCGCATCCCTACAAGCTGGCGCAGCTCCACTGGCACGCCTCGCCGTTTGAGACCCTGCTGGAAAAGATGGGGATCGACTGGGAAAAGGCAAAAGCCGAATTCGTCGCCTATCTGGACGAAGTGAAAGCGGGCCGGATCGAGACGCTTTACGATCCCAAACGCGCCATCACCTCTGGTCCCGGATACGTCAAACCCAAAGCCCTTGCAGGAGCCGACAAGTGAGCAAGCCTGTCCTGATCATCGGTGGCGGCCCCGCGGGCCTTTCCGCCGCCCACGCCCTCGCCGCCGCTGGCCGCAAGTCCATCCTCGTCGAAAAGGAAGACCGCCTCGGCGGCGCCCCGATCCTGTCGGGCTACGCCAAACTTGTGCCAAGCCACGAATGGGCCAAAGACGCCATCGGCGCCATGGTCACGCGCGTCTACCCGAACCCCAACGTCGATGTGCGCCTGAACACCTCGGTGCAGAAATTCGACGGCACGCCGGGAAACTTTGTCGCCACCCTCAAGGACGGCACCCAGATCGAGGCAGAAACCGCGATCATGGCGACCGGCTTCACCCACTTCGACTCGATCAACAAACCGGAATGGGGCTTTGGCACCTACCCGGATGTGGTCACCACCACCCAGGTCGAACAGATGATCTCGTCCGGCAAGGGCGTGCGCTGCCCCTCTGACGGGCGCGTCCCCGACCGCGTTGCGATCCTTCTGTGCGTCGGCTCGCGCGATCGGCAGATCGGCCGCGAGTGGTGCTCTAAAATCTGCTGCACCGTGTCAGCCAACATCGCGATGGAAATCCGCGAGGAGCTGCCGAACACCAACGTCTACATCTACTACATGGATATCCGCACCTTTGGCCTTTACGAGGGCGAGTTCTACTGGGAAAGCCAAGAGAAATATAAGGTCAAATACATCAAGGCCCGTATCGCCGAGGTGACCTCGGACGGCAAGCGCCTGCTGGTCAAGGGCGAAGACACCCTGATCAAGCGCCCGGTTTCGATCCCCTTCGACATGGTCGTGCACGCCGTCGGCATGGACCCCAACGTTGACAACATGACGCTGTCGTCGGTGTTCGACGTCAAGCTGAACCGCTGGGGCTACATCGACCGCGCCAACACCTACACCACCTTGGCGCAAACCTCGCGCCCCGGCGTCTATGTCTGCGGTTCAGCCTCGGGCCCGGAAACCATCGATGATTCCATCGCGCAGGGTCATGCCGCCGCAATGGCCGCGATGACGTTCCAAAACGCGAAGGTGACGGAGGCGGCAGAGTAATGTTTGGGGCCCTGCGCAAACCGGTAGCCAAACCCGCGCCCTCGGCGCCGGTTCTGGATTTGTCCGGCCCGCGTCTGCGCAGGGCCTTTGAACACCTCGTCGAATCCGCCGACCCAACCGGCGGCGTCGAACGCTATGTGACCGCCCTCGCCCTCAAGGCCTCGCTGTTCGAGGAGCTTCTGGGCAAGGGCCATGTCGAAACACTAACCGAGACGGAATTCCTCGACCTCGCCGCCTTCATCACGCCGGTGCGGCGCAAGGTCGGCCTCTGGCTTGGCTCCAACGATTTCCAACTGTTGCGCGATCAACTGGTGGTGCTGTTGTCGGGCTGGTCCGACGTGCAAACCGCCGACATCCGAATTGCCCGTTTCGTCACCGCCTTCCCGCAGGACAAGGCCCACCGCTGGACCCGCGACCTTGCGGCAGAGGTGCTGCACTACATCGCGCCCGACCGTTACCCGCTGATGACCCGCTGGGTGTGGGACGCCAAGACCACCACGGGCGCCCTGCGTGAAATCTGGTTTGCCGACGACGTCGCGACCGTCCTGATCAACGCACCAGACGACTACCTGACCTTCGCCACCCTGACCTCCGAAATCGAGGGTTTCCTGCGCGATCAGGGCGTGTTTCGCGACATTCCCTTCTACACCGACGTGCTTCTGTCGCATGTCTACGCAGGCTACATCAACGACCGCGGCGGCAGCCTGATGCGCGCCGAATTCGCCACCTCGTCCGACCCGATGCTTCACACGCGCCGCATGCTTGGCCTCGACTCTGTCGATACCGAGACCGGGCGCACCCGCCTGAAACTGATCGACGGCACCGCGCATGTGCTGGGTCAACCCAAAGCAGTCACCTACCAGGAGACCGACTAATGCCCATTCACGAGAAGTCGCTGATCCGTCCCGAAAACCTCGTGGAACACGAACACCTCGTGATCGAGGGCGTGGACGTATCCGGGCACTGGTCCACCTTTATCGAAGGCCGCTCGATCACCGATTACAACGAGGCGATGCAGGAAGAAATCGCAGCACTTCCGGGCGGCGAGAACATCCACCGCTGCTGGCAGTGCGGCTCTTGCACCAATGCCTGCACCGTCAACGCGGTCAACCCGGAATTCAACCCGCGCTACTGGATCTACCTGATCCGCCTCGGCATGGAAGAGGAACTGCTGCGCGACAAGGACATCATCTGGCAATGCGTGTCGTGCAACAAATGCACCTACGCCTGCCCGCGCGACGTGGTGCCAGAGGCGGTGATGAAAGCCACCGCGCATTGGCTTGAACTCAAGGGTCACACACCGAAAAGCAACTCGACCATCTTCGACGAGGGCTTTGCCAGCCAGGTCATCAAGACCGGCAAGATCGAAGACGGCCTCGTGCTGCGCGACTACTTCAAGGCGACGGGCCAATCGCTGACCCAGCCGTGGCTGGTCGCGATGGTCACCGGCCTGATCAAACGCTTCCCGGTCACCTACCTGATGAAACTGGGCATCGCGACCGTCTTCCCCGACAAGACCCGCAAGTGGTCCAAGTCGCGGGCCGCAATCACCGAATACGTCGAAGAATGTGAAGCCGCGAACCGCAAGGCACTCGGCCTGGACGCAAAGGGAACACACTGATGGCCGACACCAAGAAATACAAGAAGGTCGCCTACTATCCGGGGTGCGCACTGGAGGGGTCGGGCCACGCCTACAACCGCTCGACCAAAGCGGTTGGCAAGGAACTTGGCCTTGAGCTGGTCGAGCTTGACAACTGGAACTGCTGCGGCGCGATGGAAGTGAAAAACATCGACCCCAAGATCCAGACCTATCTGTCGGCCCGCAACCTGTCGATCACCGAGGAAATGGGCTTTGACACCGTGATGGCGCCCTGCAACGGCTGCTATCATAACCTGAAGAAGGCCGAATACGATCTGGGCCACGACGCGAAGTCGGTCGAGGTCAACCATCGCCTGTCCGAAAAAGCGGGCCACGGCGAATACAAGGCCGGCAAGATCGAGACGATACACGCGCTGGATTGGATCAAAGAGGCCGTGGGCGAGGAAGAGATCGCGCGCCGCGTGAAGAACTCGCTCAAGGGCCTCAAGGTCGCCAACTACTACGGCTGCATGTATACCCGCCCGCGCCACATCTTCCCGGAAAAGGACAAGGGGCCGGGCACGGAATCCACCTCCAAGCCGCATTTCATGGATGACATCCTCGCGGCCGCCGGGGCGCAGAACGTTGATTTTCCGCTGAAAACCGCCTGCTGCGGCGGCGCGCATACGCTGTCGGACAGCGACACCTCGACCAAGCTCGTGCTGAACATCCTGACTGCGGCCGAGGCCTGCGGCGCTGACGTCGTTGCCACGGAATGCCCGACCTGCCACACTGGGTTGGAGATGCACCAGATCCGGGCGGAAAAGGTATTGGGGCGCAAGACGAACGTGAAAATCCTCTATTTCACGCAGCTTTTGGGTATGGCGCTTGGGCTGTCGTCAAGCAAGGTCGGCGTGCAGGAGAACTTCTCTGACTCCAAGGCCTTCCTGAAATCGAAGGGGCTCGGATGACCGCCCCCCTTTCCATCGACGCCGTCGAGGCGCGCTGCGATACCCTTCTCGCCGCCCCTGATGCCACGCTCGCCGCCAGCGCCCCCGCGCTGGCTGACGAGCTTTTGGCGATGGGCGAGGTGATCCTTGACACGTGGATCACCGCCAAGGGTGACGTTCCGACCGAGGACACCACCGAAGGCTTCCGCCTGCTGGCCCTGCACCGCCAAGCCGCGCGCGGCAACGCCAGCTTCAACGCCTGTCGCGAAACCTGCCGCGAAGTGGTCTATCACCACAACCTCGTGCGCCTCGATCCAACCAGCGCCGACGCGCCGCGCAATATCCGCCTTGGCGCGATGGTGGTGCGCCACCTTACCCTGTTCATCGGCGGCAAGCTGCAGGTCGACGGCCTTGGCGATTTCTGCTGCTCGTCGCGCCCGATCCGTCAGGCCGATACCTCGAATTTTTCAACCGAACCCGTTAAAGTGATGGAGGCCTGATATGGCTGTGGTCCGTGGCTGCACTCTTCCCGACGATCTTCTCTATGACGTCGAAAACAACCTTTGGTATCGCCCCGAAGGCGACGGAACCTACACCGTCGGCATGACGATGGTCGCAACCGCGATGGCTGGTCAACTTGTAGCCTTTACCGCCAAGAAGGCGGGCAAGACCGTGGCCGCAGGCAAATCCTGCGCCACCATCGAATCTGGCAAATGGGTCGGCCCGGCCAAGCTGGGCTTTGACGCCGAAATCGTCGCCGTCAACGACGACCTGACCGCCGACCCGAAGATGGCCAACTCTGACACTTACGGCAAAGGCTGGATGGTCAAGGTGAAACCTGCGGACGCAGGCGCCACCTCGATCCTCACCCCCGGCGCCAACGTCGCAGCCCCTTACGAGGCAAAAATGACCGCCGATGCCTTCGCAGGCTGCGGCGTCTAACACCACTCAACCCGCGCCGGTCGCCCCGGCAAGGAGATCACCATGAGCGACGAAAACAACGCCAAGTCGATGTCCCTGATCGTGACCAAAGGCACGCTCGACTGGGCCTACCCGCCCTTCATTCTGGCGACGACCGCCGCCGCGATGGGCCTTGATGTCACGATGTTCTTCACCTTCTACGGGCTCACCCTGTTGAAGAAAGACCTCGACCTCAAGGTCAACCCGCTTGGCAACGCCTCGATGGAAATGCCGATGGGGGGGATGCACATTGCCATGCCGAACCTGCTGGCCGCGATGCCGGGCATGACCTCGCTGACCACCACGATGATGAAAAACCTCATCAAAAAGAACGGCGTCGCCTCGATCGAGGAACTGCGCGAGCTTGCAATTGAAGCGGACGTCAAGATGATCGCCTGCCAGATGACGATGGATCTTTTCGACTATAAACGCGAAGACATGATCGACGGCCCCTCCGTTGGCGGTGCGGCAAGCTGGGTCGAAGTGGCGACCAAAAGCGATATCAACCTCTATATCTGACCAAAGGAACCAACATGGCCGACGCTCAACTTGATGCAAAAGGGCTGAACTGCCCGCTTCCGATCCTGCGCGCGAAAAAAGCGCTGAAAGAACTGCCGACCGGCGGCACGCTGGAAATTCTGGCGACCGACCCCGGCGCGGTGAAGGATTTCGAGGCGTTCTGCCGGACCACCGGTAACGAATTGGTGTCCTCTGCAACTGACGGCAAGGTTTTCACCTTCGTCATCAAGCACACCAGCTAAAAGACAAAGGCCCGGACCTTAGCCAAGGTCCGGGCCGATCTGTCGTTAACGCCAAATCTTGCGACGCGCCATCAGGCGCAGAATTCCTGATAAAGCGTGCTAATGATAACCCGCGCCTTTTCGTCCAACAGCGAATAGGTGATAGACCGGCCATCGCGCGTGCAATCCACCAGCCCATCCTCGCGCAACCGCGCCAGTTGCTTGGACACCGCAGACTGCGGCAATTGCAGGAAATCT
>JAJXZX010000065.1 GCA_021779835.1 Pseudomonadota bacterium
TACATCTGATTGTGCCTGCCAATCAAACAAAATATCGCTACAACGTGTTACAACACGACTTTGCCAAAACCACCCCAAGGCTCGCCGCAACTCATTGAAATCACTCGGGCAGCGCCACGCTCAACCCCAAATTCCTACCGGTTGGTGTCGAACTTGGGGGCGCCCCCCTCATGGGCGTCGGGCATCACGGGCTTCACCCCGCGCAATCCCCGGTAGCGTCCGTCAAGGTGGTGTAAATTCCCAGATGGCCTGAGGTCATGATCAGGCGGCTTTCGTGGTTATGCTGAGAAAGGGTGTCCGATGTTCGAGCGCACCGCGCGAAAACCCTCCTGCGTAGGGGGTGGTCAAGCCAAACGTGATTCATGCAACAAGGCCACATATCAGGCCGCGCCCGAAAACCGGCAAGTTTATGAAGGGGCCAGCGTGCGTCACCGAGGCCCGAGCGGCGGGCTTCAAGAGGATAAGTTGCAAGCCCGCAGGACGCCGCCGGAGAATTTTCTCCACATCCGAACCAAAACCTCAAAGACTTTCAGCGCATAGTCGTCTTGCTTAACACGCTTGTCTCTTGAAAGTTCCTGTTGGGCGAAACTGATACGGGCAGCAAGCTCCGCCATGTTGAGTGGCTTCGTGACATAGTCAGAGGCACCAGCCCGGAAAGCCCTGTCGATGTGCGCTTTGTCCGACACCGATGTGATCATCAAAATAGGACATGAGGTATAGTCGGTGTGGCGACGCAGCAGGCTGCAAAGCTCAAGTCCATTCTTTCCGGGAAGCCGGATGTCGAGCAAAAGGCACTCGAACGGCTTCTCTGCCGCCGCCACTAATTCAAGCGCGGACTCCGCAGAGTCCGCCACGGTAATATCGTCAAGCCCAATTTCCGACAGCGCCCCCACGAGGAGATCGCGAATGAACTCATCATCGTCTACCGCGAGTATTTTCATGTTCGCGCGCCCTTCTGTAGGATCGTCTCTATGCACGCCACATCGGATGCGATTCGATCTTCAGCCTGTGTTGGTTTTCTACCCACCATCGTGATTGCATTTAATTGCGGCGACAATTTGACTGTGCGCAGTGCGCCCGCGTGACGAAGCTTGGGATCTTCCAACTCGCGGGGCCAAATTCTTAGGCCACAATTATGTCATATTTCGAAATTACTTCTAGGGTTGTGCCGGGTGCGGCTTCGACCCTCTTGGCAATGTGTGTCGGTATGCCCCTGCGGGGCGCGTTCTCGCTGCAGCGACCTGAAGAAATAAGGAAACCTGATGCGCATTCTGGCAGTCGACGATGACGAGATATTTCTGGGACTTTTGTCTGAGGCAACCAAGGCTGCAGGCTTTGATGACGTAACCCTCGCCACGTCAGCTAGCACGGCCATGAAACTCGCTGAAAGCACTGATGAGCCTTTCGATTGTTTCTTTCTCGATATTCAGATGCCCGGGATCGATGGTATCAAACTGTGCAGTTGGATCCGCAATCATCACCGCTACCGAGGCGCCCCAATTCTGATGATTACGGGCCTTTGTGACCGCCAATATATCGAGAAGGCGTTCGCGGCAGGGGCGACGGATTATCTGACGAAGCCGATCGACTTTCTCGAATTGTCGACGCGAGCGCGACTGGCCAGCCGCATGAGCACTCTGATGGGCGCAATCTCGAATAGCAAACACACCGAAAAGGTACTTCTTGCGTCCATGCGCGGATGGGGCTCGGCCGCCTATTTTGGCATGTAACGGGAATTGTGATGCCTTGGATGACGCCCAATCTAGGCTTTGCATGAGCCATCCGGACAACATGCAGCGCACGATCAGCGCAATGAGGCCGCGATTCATTGCGGCTCTCGCTGAAAGGCTGGTGACTATTAGATCTGCCAGAGCGGAAATTGCAGAATCCGGCCCGTTGCAGCGGAGCCTGCTAAATATCCAGTCCGTTGCTCACAAGACGACCGGCGTCGCTGCTACCCTCGGATTTGAGGCCCTGGGTAAGTTGACGGCACGCGTAGATGTCGGAATTGAGGCCTTTCTAAAAACGCCGAATGATACAACGCTTCACGACACTCTCAACGCTGCCATGGATCAGATGATTGCCGCGATGATGGAGATCACTGCCGAAGGTGAGACGAGGCAAACGGACGCCTAATCGGCTAAGCAACACGATCAGCTTCGACGGATCCCTCTGCGGGAACGGTGAACCAAAATGTCGTGGATTGGTTCGGAACGGAATCGAAGCCAATGGTACCGCCCATCCGCTCAACAATCAGGCGGCAGATGTGGAGGCCGAGGCCGGTCCCACCATTCGCCCGGGTTTCAGACGAGTCCTGCTGCGAGAAGGGTGCAAAGACCTTGGGGCTGAAATCCGAAGCGATGCCGGAGCCTTGGTTTGTCACCGAAATCAAAATACCAGCCTTGACCCGGCGCACCGCAATCTCCACTCGCGATCCGCGAGTGGAGAATTTTGCGGCATTCGATAAAAGGTTGGTCATAACCTGTTGGAAGCGGTTCACATCGACGCTCACGCTCATCGCGCCCTCGGGGGAGTTGAAATCGTAGGCGACGTCATATTGGGCGGCAAAAGGCGCGTTGGCGGCCACGGCATCGTTAATCATTTTGGTGATCTCCGCTTGCACCGGGTAAAACTGCAACTCGCCCGCCGCGTTCTTTTCGATGTCGAGAATGTCATTCACCAGCAGGATCAAGCGGTCACAGTTGGTCTGTGCAATCGACAACAGCCGCCGCGCCTTCTCCGACACGTCCCCCTTCATCGCATTCAGCACAAGGCTTATAGCGCCGTTGATCGACGTCAGAGGCGTGCGCAATTCGTGGCTGATGGTCGACACGAACTGTCGTTTGAGCAGGTCTGCCTTACGCATCTCAGTCAGATCCTGAACCTGGACAACAAAGCTGCGCGGGCGGTCGCGACTGTCGCGGACGATGGCTACACTGAGCAAGCCCCAGATGACGGTGCCATTGGAGTTAATGTAACGCGTCTCCTTGTGGAAGCTTTTGACCTGACCGGCAAGCAGCCGTGATATCTCGTTCATCACGGCGCCCCGATCGTCCGGATGCGTCATGCGCAAGAAGCTCTCTGTCATCAACTGAGATTGCGAGACGCCCGCAAAATATGCAAGCGACTGGTTAACCTGCAGAAATTTTCCGTTCGTATCGACGATGGCCATCCCCACTGGCGCATCCTCGATCGCCGAGCGGAATTGAGCCTCGCTGGCGCGCAAGTCTTCCTTGTCTTTTACGCGCTCGGTAATGTCGGCTTGAATACCGACAAGACGCAGGGCGACCCCGTGTTTGTCACGTGCGACCGCGACCGCGTCCGAGCGCATCCAGCGCCAAGAGCCATCGGGGGCTTTGATACGGTATTCAGTGGTCGACCGCTCCGCGCGGCCTTCGATGCAGGCTTTATCCGCCTCTGCGATCATCATTCTGTCATCGGGATGAACGCGGCTTTTCCACTCCTGCTGGACGTCGTTATCTAGCTCTGGGTCCAGCCCCATCAGCACCTTCCATGTGGCCGACACGATTGAATGTCCGGTGTGCACATCAATGTCGAACACGCCGATCTGAGCACCTGTCAAAGCGACCTCCAGGCGGTGCTGCGTTTCGCGAAGCTGATTTTCAATTCTGCGGCGGTCGGTGATATCCCGCATCACGACGGTGTATCGCAGCAGGCCCTCCTCTGTGCTCCACGCGTTGACGCCAACATCCAGGGCGATCCAGGCACCACTTTTCAACACCACCTCGATTTCGCCGCGATAGTTGAATACCTTCTCCGCCTCATCCGAACGGGCAAAATATTCCACCATCTGCCCGGACAAGAGGTTTGCGAATGGCTTGCCGTACATCTCGTCCGAGGTTGTCTCAAACAGGCGTTCAAGCGCGCTATTGATCGAAAGTATATTTCCATCTTGGTCGAGCAGAGCAATTGTGACCACCGCGGAATTGATGATCGAGGCGTTCTGCATCACCTGCTGCGTCAGTTCGGCAGTACGTTGCGTCACCGTTTCCTGAATACGATCTTCGCGGCCGCGTCTGGATAGCAGAAACATCGTGAGCATCAGCGTCATGCCAAGCCCGCCATACAGCACGCTTGCGGTGCCGCGACTGCTTAGCCCGGCCTCGAAAGCGGGTGTGCTTTCCCATGTGACCAACCACTCCCGCCCAAGGACGGAGATCGTTTGCGCAGCATGGAAGCTCGCGTGGAAGGGCTGCGGCGGACCATTGGTCGCAATCAGATTGATCGGGTCCGCCCGCGCGCCATCATAGATGTGAACTTGCAGGCTGGCATCTTGTCGGGATGTCAGGTGATCCAATAACTGCTCGCCGACAAACGGCGCATAGACCCACCCACGGAAGGCGGCCTGACGCTCAGCAACCGAGCGAACCGGCATACCGGGCTTGTAAATCGGCTTCAGCAAAAGGAAGCTCGGGCCTTTCATAGGGGCCTGAACCAGCGTGATCGACTTGGTTATCTGCGTCAGACCGGAATCACGCGCCGCGATCGCCGCGTTCCGCCGGTTCGGCTCTGACGCGAGATCCAACCCAAGGGCCGCACGGTTCTGGCTCAACGGTTCGATGTATTTGATGATGAACATCTCGCGGCCAGCCGGTGCCGGCGCGACTTGCAAATTCTGCACGCCATCGACGGCGGCCTGCTTCAGGAAGGCATCAAGCTGGGTGTCTTTCACGGGTTGAACGAAGCCGATGCCAGTCACGCCGGAAATGTGTTGTGGCAGGTTCAGGCTGCCCACGAAAGCCTGCCACTCTGGCAGAGACACATGATCGGATGCCGCAAAGAGCCCCGCTCCGACGTCCAATCCGAAGACATCGGAATGGATTCTGCTGGTCAGCGCGCGTGCATCGTCTTGTACAAGAGCCTGAAACTGCGCGCGATTGTAGTTTAACGCAGCCGCTTTCATCAAATTCCACGAGGCGAATGTCGCAAGAAGAGCCACCGCGACATACGACAGCGATGGGATATCAAAGCGGGGCACAGGTCTGCCGCGCCAAAACACGGTCGACGGTCGCTTCGATGGCCATAATAATGCAAAGAACAGCGCACCAGCGGCGCCCAGCATGTCCCCCACCCACCACAGGACCCAATTGACGGTCAGCACCATAGGGTCGCCTGATCCATGCATGTACGCCACGATCGTTCCCACGGTTGGCAAAATGACACTGATGAGCGGACCGATGACGAAAAGACATACGAAGAAGTGGCGCCAGCCTCGGAACTTCATCGGGCTTCCACACAGGATTTTGACGGTCGTCACACCGATAAGCGCCTCTGCCGTGGCGGCAAGCGCCATCACACTGGCCGACACAAGTACGCCCGCGTCGAAGCTGACACCTTTGAATGCGAGGTCAAACGCGAGGTGGCTGATCGTCGCGCCGATCAGGATCACCGGCCAAAACTTGCGGCCAAAAAGCACAAGGACGGCCAGACTGAACCCGGCACCTCGCAGGGTGTTGCTGCTATCGATGTATTCCGGCCGAAGGATCAGCCCGGCCCAACTAAAGGAAAGGAAGCCAAGCAGAATTAGGACAGACAAGAAAATGCTATGTCCTATGGCAACGCCCTCGTCCCGATCCCGTGTCGAGCGAAGTACATTCATACCGTCATTGCCCTCAGGTTGTCCCACTTTGGCTTCTTAGTATTGTTAGGATTGTGAATAGTCTTTTGCCGCGGCTGTGTCCACGCTTCTAGGATGCCTACTGTCCGCCAAATTCGCCGGTGCTGCACTTATTTTCTGACGGGGGTGCATCGGCCACGATCAGAGTTGTGCAACAACGCCGCATCAACCGCATAAGGCGCATCAGACGCCTGATGCGCTTTTCGTTCACGGCATGGCCTTCGTTCTGCAGGGGCCACGTCATCTGCCGGACACCATAGAACGGCGTGTCCAGGAACTGCTTGTCGACCTTCAACATCAGGTCGAGGTTCATCG
>JAJXZX010000038.1 GCA_021779835.1 Pseudomonadota bacterium
CAGCTATTACACCAAGGGCACTTTCGATGCGCCGGGCTCGTCGATCACCGAGGGCATCGGGCAGGCGCGCATTACAGCGAACCTTGAGGGGTTCACGCCGGACATGTCGTTCCGCATCCCGGACGCTGAGGCGCTGCCGATCGTGTTCGATTTGTTGGAGGACGAGGGGCTGTGCCTTGGCGGCTCTTCGGGCATCAACATCGCGGGCGCAATCCGTATGGCGCGGGCGATGGGGCCGGGGCATCGGATTGTCACCATCCTGTGCGACTACGGCAACCGTTATCAATCCAAGCTGTTCAACCCCGCGTTCCTGAAGGAAAAAGGGCTGCCGGTGCCGGATTGGCTGGATGCCGCGCCGCGCGCCATCCCAACCGTGTTCGAAGGCTGATGCGGAAAACGGCCCAATATCTGCGTCTTGCTCTGACGCTGCTGATGTTTGCGCTGGCCCCCGTCGTTATGGCGGGGCCGGTGCTGGCGCAGGCGCAAGACCAGCCCGCGCCGCCCAATTACGCAGCATGGGAGAAGACGGCGAACCGGGCGGAGGCGGTGATTGCCGATCCGCAGACGACCAATGCAGGGCTCGACGCGCTGCGCAAGGATATGGTCGACGCGCGCAGCACGTTTCAGGCTGCGCAGAGCGCGAACAAGACGCGCATTGGCACGTTGCAGACGCAGATTGCCGCCTTGGGCCCGATCCCGGCTGACGGCACGGCTGAGGCCCCAGAGATTGCGGCGCGGCGCAAGACGCTGAACGACCAACTGACCAAGCTGCAGGCGCCGGGCATCGCGGCGGATGAGGCCTATACCCGCGCCGACGCCATCATCAAGGAAATCGACACGCTGGTGCGGACGCGGCAGGCCGACGCGCTCATGCAGCTTTGGCCGATGCCGGTCGATCCGGGCAACTGGCCCGTGGCGGTTGGCAGTTTAAGCGATACGGTTTCCGCGATCGGGGGCGAAGTGTCCGACGCCTGGTCAATTGATAACCGGCGGGCAGAGTTGAAGAACAATCTGCCGGTGATTCTGGCCTATCTTGGCTTTGCCATGTTGTTGCTGGCGCGCGGGCGCCCTTGGATCGACCGCTTGACGCAGCGCGTGCTGACACGCGCCACCGGGCGCGGACGCGAGATCTGGGCGCTGATCGCGTCGCTCGGGCAGATTGCGCTGCCGTTCGTGGGGGTGCTGGTGTTGGTGCAGGCCGTCACGCTGACCGGGATGGTGGGCATGACAGGGGAAAAGCTGCTGGCTGTGCTGCCCGCAATGGGGCTGACCATTTTTGCCGCGCGCTGGTTGGGGATGCTGGTGTTCCCGCGCAGTGACGACCGGCCGGTGTTCCGCCTCGCGCCGGAGCGGCGGGCGGAGGGGCGCATCTACTTCACCGCGTTGGGCGTTCTGGTTGCGCTGGACGTGCTGCGGCGGGCACTGGTGGGGTCGGGGATCGCGCAGAATGCCACCAACTCTGTCCTGAGCTTTCCGATCCTTGCGGTTGCCGGGTTCATGCTGTTCCGCATTGCGCGGCTGTTGCGCAAGCATCTCGCCAACGACACCGAACCCGAAGAAGCGACGAGCTATCGTGACCGCCTGATCGGGGTGATGTCGACCGGGTTGACGGTGATTTCGGTTGGCGCGCCGATCCTGGGCGCAATCGGCTATATCGCGGCCGCTACGCATGTCATCTATCCGACCGCGCTGACGCTGGCGTTGATTGCAATGCTGATCATCGCGCAGCGGCTTGTCGATGACATCTACGACTGGATTACCGGCAACACCCAAGCTGAGGATAGCGCGCTGTTGCCGGTGCTGATCGGGTTCACCCTGACGGTTCTGACCTTGCCGATTTTTGCGTTGATCTGGGGCGCGCGGGTTTCTGACTTGCTGGAGCTTTGGACGACGGTGAATGCCGGGTTCTCTATCGGGTCCACGCGGATTTCGCCGTCGAATTTCATCACCTTCATGATCCTGTTCGGGATTGGGTATGGCGTGACCCGCATGATTCAGGGTGCGCTGAAGTCCTCGGTGCTGCCCAAGACGCGGATCGATCTGGGCGGACAGAACGCGATTGTGGTGGGCACGGGATACCTTGGGCTGGTGCTGTCGGCGCTGATCGCGGTGACCTCGGCGGGGATTGATTTGTCGAGCCTTGCCATCGTTGCGGGCGCGCTGTCGGTCGGCATCGGTTTTGGTTTGCAGAATATCGTGTCGAACTTTGTGTCGGGCATTATCCTGTTGATCGAGCGTCCGGTGAGCGAGGGCGACTGGATCGAGGTGGGCGGGGTGCAGGGCACGGTGCGCTCCATCTCGGTGCGCTCGACCCGGATCGAGACGTTTGACCGGGCCGATGTGATTGTGCCGAACTCTAACCTGATTACCGGCACCGTCACCAACATGACGAAATACAGCCGCGTGGGGCGGTTGATTATCAAGGTGGGCGTGGCCTACGGCACCGATACGCGGCGGGTCGAAAAGATATTGCGTGAGATTGCGGCGGCACAGCCGTTGGTGGTGCTGAAGCCGCCGCCGCAGGTGGTGTTTCAGGGGTTCGGCGCGGACGCGCTGGATTTTGACGTGCGGGTGATCCTGCGCGACGTGAACTTTGTGATGGATGTGCGCAGCGAGTTGAACCACCAGATCGCCGAACGCTTTGCCAAGGAAGGCATCGCGATCCCGTTTGCGCAGCGCGATATCTGGCTGCGTAATCCCGAGGTGTTGCGGGCGGCGCAAGCGCCGGTGCCAGTGGTGACGCCGGAAGCGGTGGTTGCTGTTGCGCCGGAGGCTTCCCCTGTGCCCGAGACCCCTCCCGCGCCTGCGCCAACCGTGGCGAAAGCCGGGGCACGATCAAAGCCAAAGGAGACGCCGCAATGACCGAATTGTTGTTTCGCACCGACCCGTATCTGCAAGAGGCCGAGGCGCGCGTGATTGCGGTGACGCCAGAGGGGGGCATCATCGTCGATCGCTCGATCTTCTATCCGACCGGCGGTGGGCAGCCGGGCGACAGCGGCTGGCTGTCCTGGGGCGCTGCGCGGATTGACATCGCGACGGCGGTGAAGGGCGAGGGCGGCACCGTGGTGCTGGTGCCAGCGGAGGCGGGCGCGCTGCCCGACGTGGGGGCCGTGGTGACGCAGACGCTCGACTGGGCGCGGCGGCACCGGCATATGCGCGTGCATACCGCCTTGCATCTGTTGTCGGTGGTCATTCCCCTGCCAGTAACCGGCGGCCAGATTGGCGCCGAGAAGGGGCGGCTTGATTTCAGTATGCCGGAGCCGCCAGAGGATATCGCCGCACTGGAGAGCGCGCTAAACGCGATGATCGCGCGCGATCTGGTGGTGACCGAGGACTGGATTACCGATGCCGAACTGGAGGCCAGTCCCGGCTTGGTGAAAACCATGTCGGTCAAGCCACCGATCGGGCAGGGGCGTGTGCGCCTTATTCGCATCGGCGCGGGTTCGGATCAGGTAGATCTCCAACCCTGCGGCGGCACCCATGTGGCACGCACCGGCGAGATCGGTCGGGTCAGCTTGGGCAAGATCGAAAACAAGGGAAAGCAAAACCGGCGCGTCTCGCTTTTGCTGGAGTCCTGAGGGGCCAAAGCGCCGATTATTGCGATGGGGTGATGTGGTGGCGAAACGGGTCATGTTTCTCCACCCCGAGCGATGCGTGAAGACCGACCCCGGAATGGCGCTATGATAGCGGGGGTGCAGCACGAGGCGGGATTTGTGCGCAGCCGTGGGCCCCGCGGGAGCAAATTTCGCCTGAAGTCCGATGAGGTGCACCCGGTGTCCGGCGCTGGAGTGCATCGGTTGGATGCTCTGGGCGTGCTGTCGATCCTGAACTGGACGATGAGCCTTATCGTGACCGCAGAAGATGTGCGTTTACCGTAGCCCATTCGCGGACGCGCGCGGCAATTTAGCGTGGCCTGCCGCCCCGCATTGCCGCTTCCTAGACCGGATCCATATCGCACTGGGCCGTTTTTCGGCAAACCCAAGCGAATACTACCCCTGCCGCGTGACCGCTTGGTCGAACTCTGCTCGCGCATGACTGTTTGAGGCGCCGGGCAGAATTGTTACGCCCCCCCTTGCGGGCGGTGCCGGGGTAATTGTAAGTAGCCCCAACGGAGCGGTGGCCGAGTGGTCGAAGGCGCACGCCTGGAAAGTGTGTAGGCGGGGAACCGTCTCGAGGGTTCGAATCCCTCTCGCTCCGCCACTTGCCCTCACCAAAGCGTTCTCCCGATCCGGCTCCGGCCGGATTTTTCCGTTGTTTTCGGGGGTTATGCGGGATGGGGCTGAGCACTGCCTCGGGCCGGAGACCACCCGAAAGCGTTCTCTCGGGTCGCATTCTCTCCGGACCTGATGACTACGCGAATTCGGTTCAGAACGCTACGTATCTGTTTTAATGGTCTTTTTTGGAGACACACGAAGGCCGGTTTGTAGTTGCCGATTGCACCCGCCCGGTACCGGCGTCGAACCCACACATACTGCGGCTGGATAGCTTCCTCGATCACGGAGGGACACAGTGAACGGTTCGTCCGTTTCAGTATGTCTTGTAAAAGGCCTCAGCCTCGAACTTCACAAACTCCTCGGTCTTGTCGGTGCTTCGGCTCACCACTTGCCACGGCTCAAGCCTAGCGATTTCAGTTTGAAGATCCTTTGCCGTTTTGTTGCTACACCCAAGAATCCTCTGCACTGAAGTGGCACTTACACCCTCACACTGGAAAATATAGGCGAACTCAAGGAGTTCTTGGAAGTTAAAGAACTCTTGTTGGTAGTCGTTCGGCGACTGGCTTGCAAAGAAAACCACAACCCCTTTTGAGCGCCCCTCCCGAATTATTCTCTGAAGAAAGATATTCTTCTGGCTCAGATAGTTATGCGCCTCGTCAATAACCAAAATACTCCGGATAGTCCGCCTCCCATCCATCACTGGGCTGTCCGGCATGTGCGTCATCTCTTTGTACAATCTCTCAATGACAAGATAAGCCACAAGTTCCTTCAGGACCGGCATAGCGTGTACATCAATTATCAGCGTGCGATTAGAAACCCTATCAATCGGAGGGGACTCGCTCCCGTGTTTCCAGAAGAGGTCGAAGTCTGAAAGATCACGCAGCACTTCGATGAGACTGTCATCCTTCTTGCCATCTTCTTCGTAAGAAGCGACTGCAATCTCAAGAATGTCCTGAAAGTCAGGGTATGGCGTCGAGGACCCCGCGCGCTTGGCGTACCCAGCCCGAATGGCTTCAGTCAGCGCTCCTTTCTGAACCACACCTAGCTTACTATTGATTGAAGCAAAGCTTTCAGCCTTTTCACGCGCTGAAATATTTATACTCTGGTCATCATACGAGGCGAGCATAAAAGGATTGACTGGAAGGCTTTGACCTGTCTGCAAAAGTCGATATGGCTGGACCTTTGCCACGCTTACAAAGTTTGCATTATCTACTACGTCACCCTTGTAATCAAAGTAGATAAAGTTTGTTTGGAAATTCGACTGAATACGAATATCGGCCAGTAGCTTTAATAAAAACTGTGTCTTTCCGACGCCAGGCTTGCCCATGATCGCCAAATGCGAGTTTGCATGTCGCGAAGTGTTGTTTAGTTCCATCACTAGCTCATTGCGCTGTAGCAGCGTCCGCCCGATGAATATCTCCAAACCTTGGCCAAAGTTCTCCCTTCGGCCCGAAAACTCCACCTTGTCGATGAGGCCGGAGATGAGGCCATCGCCGCTGCGGCCGCAAGACTGGAACAGCTCATTCAACAAGGATGCCCCGTAGTCGATGTGATTCTTTGTGAGAGCGCGATTGGAGAACAATTCGTCTTCGCTAAGGTCCGGCTTCTTGTACGTGTACGATAGTAGCGCCCGGACAAAAGCCTCATCATCCGCGAAGAAAGTTGGTCGTTTCATCTCGCCGCCACTGAAGTTCGGGCTCGATGGAACATCCTTTCCAACCTGGGCGACCGACAACGCAAATGCCATTCGGGCAAGGGTCACTTTTTCCAGCTTCGTTTCGAACCGAAGTGCGCTCAGGATTTCATCAGCCTCGCTTGAAGTATAAAGTCGATCAGCCACGGCCTATTTCTCCCAAAAGTACCCAGATCTGAAGGTGGTAAGCTCTTGCCTTTGGTCGAAGTCTAGACAGCCGGCGCCACTGAGGTGCGGCTCGAGGCTTCTATAATAGTTTGTATCGATTTCTGTGTCTGTAGAAAGAATAACGACCTGTTCGCCTGCGTTGGGAAAGTAGTTGTTCACGATATTGTCACGATGCGTGCTATCTAAACGGGAGAGGGGCGTATCGATGATTATCGGCAATTTGAGCTGGCTCGTCTGAGCAAGCCCCCACAAAAGCGAAACAGCAAAGACTTCTTTCTCACCGGCAGACAGGCCGGACTTCTTAATCTCATGCCCATTTCGATCTCTAATGCGGACTTCGTAAGTTCTATCGTCGATGGTCAGGTCTTTGATCAGTCCGCTTCGGCTCGAGAGCAGCCGATACATCTCAAAGGTCTTTTCTTGAAGAAGATGCACCTTGTTCTTCCGAAGGCGTACCATGAATTGGTTGAGTACACTCGCAATGGAGTCGCATTCCTGAATGTACTCTGCCTTCTCCTTTGATACGTTGTGCTTTTCATAGAGCTTCTCGATCTCAATCTCTATGTCGCCAATCCGCTTCTCAAGCGTAATGATCTCTTCTTCTAGCACGCGTAGCTGTTCTGTCTTCCGGCCAATCTGGGTTGAACAGCTTTCCATCTCTCCCTGAAGCTGCTCAAAAAGCTCTCGCTCAGACACCGTCATCGTTCCTAGGGCACCCTTGCCTTCGAGCGCGCGTACCTGAGACTCGAGCTGTCGCTTTTCTTCAATAAGGGGTTGAATGAGGAAGACCTCGCTTCTCTCGAGGCTTTCCATCTGATTGAGCACGCGCGCAACGTCGCGGTCTGAAAGGTCGAGAACCTTCGTCACATCGACCCGGCCATCTCCCTCCTTGAGCAAACGGACAATGCGGCTTTCCAATTCCACCATTTTTTCTGGCGATAGCCGCTCTCGGTAAATTGGTTCGGGTTCTTCGACGACCCGAACCAGCCGCTTTGCCAATTCCGCAGCGCTCTCCTTTATTGCTGCTCCGGTCGCGGACTCACGTTCCTTGTCAATTTGCTGGCGGATCCCGTCAAACAATTTTCCTGCTAGTGCAAAGGGAAGGGACTTTTCGCACAGGGCGCGGATTTCATTCTCGACCTGGGTCAGCCGGTTCGAGGCCAGGATGCGCCTTTTTTCTTGCTCCCGCATAACTTCGCGGGTCTCGGGCTCGCTTTGGAAGGTGAACTCGAAGCGTTTCTTGGCTTCTGCTAATTGCTCCCTGAAACCGGACAGTTCACCCTGTAGGTCGACGCGCTCGTTGTTTTTTCGCGTGAGCTTGCTCTTTTCCTTCTTGAGTTCACTCTGCTTGAACTCAAGATCCTCGTCGGAAATCTCGACGAAACCCTTGCGCTCTTCTTGCTTGATATACGCTAGGTCAGAGGCCAACCGGTTTATGTTCTGGATGCCCAGTGCGGCCTCGAGAGACGACTTCAGGCGAACCTCTGAATGGTCGTCCGCTGCGATCTCCTGGATTTTTTCGCCGTCGAAGAAGAAGAACTGGGTGATGCCCGGTGGGATAGCGGCCCGAATAAAGTCCTGCCAGATTTCCTGGTTCTGAACCGACACACGCTTGCCATCTCGAACAACGACGAGCCGTTCGCTCAAATCCTTGGGCCTTGGGTCGGCGACTGCACCTGCGCTCCAAGACCGCTTGACGATAAGCTCGGATCCTTCGTCCATCTCCATGACCAGCTCGAAGACGACGTTTGCGTTGCCCTTGGCCTTTTCGCGGCGATTGATGTTGCGAAAGATGACATCTATCTTCGCGCCGTAGAGGCAGAAGTTGATGGCCTCCATGATCGAGGTTTTCCCCGCCCCGTTCATCCCGCCGATCAGGAAGATGCTGCGGCCCTCGGCATCTGACGGAAAAGGGATCTCGGTCGCGAACTGGAAGGACTTGTAGTTCTCGATGGTCAGCTTGATGAATCTCATGCGTGGTCCTCACTCAGCTCCCAGATGCCGCGCGGCGAGCCGGTCTTGAGGACGCCATCCTTGGTCATCTGGTAGCGTTCCCAACAGGCATTGTTCTGCCAGGCATGGTCTCTCGTTGTCTCTCGCCATTCCATGTCGCCGGGCAGCAGCTTCCCGTCCAGCTTCTGCTCCATGTACTTCAGAACGTCGTTCTTGTGGCAGGACCCGCCATGCTGCCGAAGCGCTTCCACGATCAGGTCGCGGAGCGTGGCGTTTGACGTCTTGGCAGAGCGAGAACGTTTCGCGCGCGGCTTCTTGCTTGTGTCGCCATCTGAAGTACGGCCAAGGCGGGTCTTCAGGCCCTTCAGCAGCTCTTCCAGTTCGTCGGCCAGGTGGCTGAGTACCTGCACCGCCTCGGCGCTGATCCCTAGTGCCGCCGCGAGCCTGGTCTTCTCGGCCCGCAGCGCATCGGGTACTGCGACGCCGATCTTGTCCAGTTTGTCGATTGCCTTGGCGATCTCGCGCAGCTGCGCCTCCATGGCGGCCGTATCGTCGTTCTCGGATCCGGCGTCCAGGCGGTCGATGACCTCTAGGCAAAGCTCGAGCAGCAAGCTCGGATCCTTCACAAAACGATCGACCTCGGATCCGTTGGTCATTGCGCCCCTCCGGACGACTTGAGGATTTCACGCAGCGCGTCATAAACACCGGTACGGCGTTCCTTGAATTCATAGTCCCGCACCGTGTCGAGCAGCTTGACCACCTTGTCCGGCTTGACCCCGTGCTGTTCGCAAAGCTCCTCGAGCAGGCGCTTGTCTTCCAAGGAAAGGTTCATGCCGCCACTGCCTCCTCGATCAGCCTTTCGACGCGGGCCTTTGTTTCGTCTAGAAGTTGCTGCGACTGCTTGGCACTGTCCGTAGCCAAGTCACTCAGGCGTCTGATTTCATTTTGTATATCTTTAGGTGCTATCCATACTTGGAACTTACGGATATCGAACGGGTAGAGTTCCAATTGCCCAGAGGATCCTCGTTGATGCATCTCTACTTGGAGTCGGCCGGCCAAGCTATTTAGATAGAAAGACAAGTATGCGGGGTCCAATTCGGATGATCTGAGGATCGTCACGTGGTTGTCTGGGATGGAGCTTTGATCTGCTACAAGGTAGGGAGCAGATCGCCCGATCGTTCCCCTTCCTGTGCCATTTATCAGAACATCGCCAAACCTAATCTGCAAATCTCTATCGGCATTCGGTCTTGCGAAGCGGTTTCCTTCTAAAATGATCTTGTTTTGAAGGATGTGCTTTGAGTTCAGTACCGGTAATCCATATTCACTGTAGAGTGGCTGCTTCCCTCTGCGGCAGCTTTCTAAAACTGAGCCGAGTGATGTCATGTGAATGTGATTAGGCAATCTCTTAATTAGGCTTTCAAATGCCGGGTAGTATCGCTCCGAGTCGAAACGAAGTGACCTTCCGATCTGGCTAAAGGTCGCTGTATAGCCCACAGGCTTACTGAATTCGAGGTTTTCTAGTCCCAACTCAAAGTCAATCAATTGTCGAGCTTTCGTGGAGGCCTCTCTCGACGTTCTCATTGCTGCTTCCGCAAACATATAATTCGAATGAATTTTTTGTTGCTCGACCTCAGATATCAAAGGTATTTTTAGGCTTGCAACAGAATCGATGGTGAGATGGGGTTGGCCAGTTTGGCTTGCAGTTCGTATCAAAAGAGATTGACCAATGTCTGAATGAAGATACATCCACAAATAGAATCTGTTTATCTTTGAAATATCCTGTGTGCGAACTACAAGCACATCACGGCAGACTGAATACTCGGGATATTGCTCAGTTAACAAAGCTACCTTCCCAAGCGAATTTCCACCCTTGGCAATGATAAGATCACCCGGCTGACAAGTTGCAATAGTTGAATGGTTATGCTCCAAAATTTCCTTGGGTAGAAATGCGGTGTTGTTATCGATTGATAGTAACCCATCTTGGATTTCGTTGACTCGCAGAAATGGGGTGCCCTGCTGGTTGAAGTTGTAGTAAGGCACAATTGAAGGGTAGAACGCGCTGCAATCTATTTTTCCGCCAGCCCGTCTTATAGATGTATTGGGGCGTTCGGAGATTGATTTTGACAGACGAGTGAATTGAGGCCGATAATATTCGGCATCCATCCTCCCGAGCTCTATTTCGGACAGTTGTATCTCGCTAAATGTGCTCATCGATCAGCGGTCCAGAAATCAAGACTTTGTTCTTGGGCAAAGCGCACAAATGCCTCAGCCACACAAAGTTGGTCATCCGGAATGCTCGCTGCCGCGGCTAGATCGCTGGAGGTCAGGTCGTGGTTCACGAGGTCCTGATCGATTTTGGGCTGGCCGCTGGCATCTTCGACAAGGTGCCCTTCAACATCCAGCATAAACTCGTAGTCTCCAGAGTTGTTCTTGCCGCCCCGCTCGCTGACCGCCATGAAGATCGGATAGTCCAACCGTATGGCTACCTCTGCAGCGATCCAACGTTCCTTCAGCGTGCCGATAAGGTCGTCATCCCCCAGCAGCAGCTCCAGTTTGCCCCGATGGGTCAAAAGCTTCAGGTCGCGCGTTGCACTAGAGATCGCCGTTTCTAGCCGCTTGATGTCCGCCTTCAGGCGCTTGGCGGTCACTTTCTGCTTGGTCTTGAGGGATGCCACAGCTTCCTTGTGCGCGGCCTTGACCGGCTTCAAATGCGCAGAAAGCTCGCGTGCTGTGCCGCTGAACGTGTCGCTGATCGCTTCGATCTCTGTCTTCTGCTGCCATTCCAGCGCTTCGACATCGCTGTCGAGGTCGATGAGCTTCTGCTTGACGCCGACAAGCTCACCCTTAAGCGTCTCGACCGTCTCTTCCGCCGCCGTCAGGCGGTCTTCTTCGCCCGGAAGTTCGGCTTCTTCTTCTTCGTTGGCTTCCCCGTCTTCTGATGCCGGTTGCTCGGGTTCCGGCTCGCTGAAGGTTTCGCTGATCAGTTCTGCCACTGCGTCGGGGATCGCGAGTTCGGGGACGTCTCCCTCGTGCGCATCCAGCAGGGCCTGAATTTGGGTTTCATACGCCGGGCAGTCCTTCGCCACATCGTCATGAACGCGGGCGATGTCGGCCAGCTGCTCCTCCGTGTACTTCTGAATGAACAGAACCGACGTCTTGGTGCCTGTGTGTGGCTTGAAGGTGTTCGGATGCAGCCCGACCACGGCCAACAGGCGCGCCTTCTTCAGGATCCATTCCCGGATGAAGGCCAGCGATGAGTTGTTGAACTTGCCCTGAGGTAGAACGATCGCGGCACGCCCGCCCGGGCGCAGCATTTTCAGGATGCGTTCGATGAAAAGGACATCGCGCTCTTCCTTGGCGGCCTTGTCGGAACCGGCCCGCTTCAGAGCGGGCTTGGCCAGCTCATAGCGCGCCAGCATCTTGCGATCCTTCATCTCCCCGGCGAACGGGGGATTGGCCAGGATCACGTCAAATTTCAACTCGTCGAAGTATTCCCACGCGCGGTCGTCATCCTTGAGCGTTTCCTGCTCGGGGATCTTCGCAACTGTGAGCTTCGCCTGTTTCAGGCCGAGCATGAGTGCCTGTCCCGAGCCATTTTCGTACCAGGTGCGGGGGTCCAGACTGCTGACGTCAGGGCCAAAAATGTTTGTATGACCATCACCCGCGATCAGCATGAGCGCGCGCGATGTCTTTGCCGCACGGGCTTCGAAATCGATGCCCCAAAGATATTTTGCGGCGTATTTGTGTTTACGAAGCTCGCGCTTGTCATTGTCGTCTGCCGGGTAGCACCAGTCCATGGCATGCAACAGAAAGCCGCCGGAACCGCAGGACGGGTCCATGACATACTCTTTCTGAGTAGGGTTGAGCATTCGAACGCACATTTCGACGACGTGCCGTGGCGTGAAGAACTGACCCTTTTTCTTTTTCGCCTCCGTCGGCAGAAGATACTCGAAGGCATCGTCCATGATCCGCAGATTCGAGCCCATCAGCCGAACGCCCTCGATCGGACCGACACACACCTGCAGATGGCGCTTTGCCAGCTCGATATCCTCGTTCTCCTTGAAGATACCTGGCCACTCCTCACAGGCTTTCTTGAACAGGCCATTGATCCGGTCGAAGGTGATGTCAGGGTCTAGCGCCTTGCTGAACTCGACGGTCTTGTCCTTCCGGTTCTCCAGCGCTTCTTTCTCGTCCCAAATCTTGGCAAAGATGAGCTTGAAGATCTCGTTGAACTCGTCCTTCCCGCTATCGGCCAGAACCAGCTCTTCCAGATCCTGGATGATCTTCTTGAAGTTGAAATCCCGCTTCAGCTGAAGCAACGTTTTCTTTGCCTCCAGAACATCCTTGGGTTCCTGACCTCGCTTGGGGATATCAAAAAGCGTGTCGTCGAAATTCTTCGGGTAGGGGCGATACAGAATGATGCTGTCGCTGCCGTTCGACCAAACGGCAACGGGCGCACCTTTGGCGTTCATGTAGCTTTTCAGCTGTTCGATGCCGTCTTTGCGCTTCGGCTTTTTACACTCAACGATGATCTTTGGGGTGTCTTTGGCATTGTCAGTGTACACAATAATGTCGGCGGCTTTAGTCCCCACCTCAACACCAAATTGAACCCCGGCTTCGAGGTCGATTTCATCGTGCTTGTATCCATACTGGTTTATGAGTTTATAGATCCAGAGTTGGCGTACTATTTCTTCGGGAGCGGATTTTCCACCCTCGACAAATACCTGGACCTCCTCATTGCCGGAAGAGAAAGGAATGAAGCTCTTCAGGAAATACTTCACCTTGCCGGCGTCACGGCCAGTAGAAGTGGTCTTGGGATAGATCGTGATTATATCGGGAATCGGCTTACCTAGGTTCTCGAACTCAGTGAGCTCGTAGGTAGTGCTCGGATCTTTAAATATGTGATCGATAATTTCCTTTGTACTCAGAGGCTTGGGGGCGGTGGCGGTATTCGAGAAATTCATGTGTTCGGTCCCGCTTTTCCGGTCGAGTTCGATTTCATCCACTGATCAATTTCTTCGCGATCGAAGCGCCACTGGTTCCCGATTTTGGAAGCGGGTAGCTCGGCACGTTGAGCCATGCCGTACAGCTTGGTCCGGCTCAACTTCAGGTAGGTTGCGAGCTCATCAATGGTCAGCCACTTGTCGGATGCGTCCATACGGTCACCAATGATCCAGGGCTAAGATTGTCTTACCTGATAAGATTAGACAGCAGATGACATCAAAGGGCAAGCGGACAATCGATGGGAGGGCTCAACAAGGCGGCTGCTTGTCGATGGCAGAGAAGGTGGTGGTGTTCTGGTCGGTCACGGTCCTCCAGCTGGTGGACCCGAGCGAACGAGAGGCTTACGCGCCAATGTCATATCTTGATAGTTGCGCGTCCCACGCGGGAGGAATGTGCTTCAATAAATCCGACAGCGTGACGGTGGGAGGCTGTCGGCCTTCCAAGATGGTTTCGACAGTAGCAGGCGAGAGCAGGCTTAAGCGCATTACTCGCGTCATGTAAGTCGATGCAATTTTCTCTCTGTCTGCGAGTTCAGAAATCGTGGTGAACTCGCCGCTTTCGAGCATGCGTTGCCACCGGAAGGCTCGCGCTATGGCTTTAATCAGCGCAGCGTCTGTCTTTCGCGGTAGTAGGGCTTGGTCAGGCTTGTCGTTCGGCCATACCATTTCCTTTCGCCCGCCACGCTTCACTATGTGGAAGGGAACATGCACGGTGATCGTTTGGGAAATCGGGCGCGCGCGGGTCATGCCGCTGCGCCCATATTCGTGTTCATTTCCCGCACGAGCCCAGCCAGCCCGTCCATCCGGATTCGCGCGTTCAATCCAACGGTGCCGATGTCGACCCGCTCTACTAAAAGTGCCACGATGCGCGCCTGTTCGGCAGGGAAGAGTTCGTCCCATAGGGGGTCAAGCCGGATCAGGGCTGCGTGGGTCTCGACTTCGTTGATCCCCACATCTTTCTCTCGAGCCGCCTTCCAAGTTCCCACCACGATCTCTGGCTGGCGGAACACGGCGCGCAACTGATCGATTACGGCTGCCTCGATCTCGCCAGCGGGCACTCGGCCCACAGGGCACGACCCAGCACCATGCTTCAGTACAGTCTGGCTGACGTAGTATCGATACAGCCGCCCGCCCTTGCGGGTGTGGGTTGGCGAAAACGCGGCACCATCGGGGCCGTATAGCAAACCCCGCAGCAGCGCAGGCGTATCGGCGCGGGTTCGGGCGGCACGTTTGCGCGGGCTTTCCGTCAGGATGGCGTGCACCTTGTCCCAAGTCTCCCGCTCGATGATCGCCGAATGCTCGCCGGGATAGCTGGTTCCCTTGTGAACAGCCTCGCCGATGTAGACACGGTTGTTTAGCATCCGATAGATGAACTTCTTGTCGATCCGGTGGCCCCGGCTGGTGGTGACGCCCCGCTCGGCAAGTTCGCGCGCCAGCAACGTGCCGGATCCGATCTCGATGAACCGGGCAAAGACCCAACGAACATGGGCGGCGTCGGCAGGGTTTTCGACTAGCTTGCGGTTTTTGACCTCGTACCCCAGCGGCGGGCAGCCACCCATCCACATGCCCTTCATCCTGCTGGCACGGACCTTGTCCCGGATCCGTTCGGCCGTCACCTCCCGTTCGAACTGGGCAAAGGACAGCAGAATGTTCAGCGTCAGCCGCCCCATGGATGTGGTGGTGTTGAACGATTGCGTGACGCTAACAAAAGTCACGCCATTGCGGTCGAACACCTCGACCAGCTTCGAAAAATCCATCAGCGAGCGGGACAGACGGTCAATCTTGTAGACCACCACCACGTCGACCAGCCCATCCTCGATGTCGGCCAGCAACCGTTTCAGGCCGGGGCGTTCCAATGTTCCGCCGGAAATGCCGCCATCGTCATATTGATCGCGCACCAGCACCCAGCCCTCGGACCGCTGGCTGGCAATGTAGGATTCGCAGGCCTCGCGCTGGGCATGCAGGCTGTTGAACTCCTGCTCCAGCCCTTCCTCGGAGGATTTCCGGGTGTAGACCGCGCAGCGCAGCTTGCGGACAAGTCTGTCTGATTTGACGGGGGCGTTCATGCGGCTCTCCGATGGTTCTTGAGCCCGAAGAACACCCAACCATTCCAGCGTGTGCCGGTGATAGCGCGGGCAATGGCAGAGAGTGATTGATAGGGCCGCCCCTGCCATTCGAAGCCACCTTGGGTCACTGTGACGATCTGCTCGACGCCTTGCCATTCGCGCAGCAACCGGGTGCCGGCGATCGGCATCAGGTCCGCGCGGATGCGGCGCGTGGTGATATTGCCCCCGTCGAGCTGTTCGCCCAAGGCTTCCAGGCGTTTCACCGTTTCTGGCTTCAGCCCGCCGTAAGCCAGTTCCTGAATGCGGTAGGCGAGGCGGCTTTCCAGGTAACGACGGTTGAACGGCGGCGGTTCGGTGTCGAACAATTCGCGCCATTGTCGTTTCAGGTCCGGCGTCGGAGTGGCCTTGAGCGCCGCGAGGCGCGCGGGGATTGGGTCGGTCATGCAACTCTCCGTTTTTGGGTGGTTGCATGACCGCTCTGGTCGGGCGCGAAGTGAAGCGAACTTTCTCCATCCACAGAAGATAGTTGCATGGCGTCGTTCATCCTCAGGCGGCACAGGCCGCGGGCGAGGATGGCGCAGAGCTCGGCGCGGCGTTCGAGGGGTTTCATCAGGGCTGCAGGATAGGGGTTCATGCCAATGTCCGTTTCGCTTTCGGTCCCGTTAGGGTCGGGCCAATGACAAAACGCCAACTGCAATGGTCGTTTGGGACAGGGCTCAGTTAATTTTGAAGCGTGGAGGCCGCTGCTGATTCAACTTCAGTAAAAGCTTGTTTTTATCGGTTGAGTCTGGCGAAGTTGACTCGCCGTGATGTTGAAGCCGAACAAGGTGGAGGGGATCGAGTGGGAAGGTCATTGTTTCGTGGGGCACCGGATCTGTCGCGCCTTTATGAGGAAGCCTCGGTCGAACTGCTGGCTGATTTCCTGCTCCACCGACAATTTTCAGAGGTGCTCGCGGAAACCCTGGCCAACGTCCCGATCACAGATGAACTGGTTGCGCGGCGTGACGCGATAGGTCTGGGCATGAAGGGCCTCCGGGACGACCGGATACGTTTAATCGAGGGTGAGGCGCGGCGGATCATCGCGATGTCCGAGCCAACCCCGGATGCTATGCTGATGCGTCTCGCAGAAAATGCGCGGTTTGGCGCAGCAGCGGGCTTGAAATCCCAGCGGGATGCATTGGCCCGAAGCCTTTGGTCCTATCTCAACGCAGTCGCACTCTTTGAGACCGCAGAGCGTGCCATGCAGGTTCGGGTGTACCGTGAATTCACCAAACTCTACGAATGCTGGTCTATAGATGGATCAATCGCACTGACGGCAGAAGAGGTCGACGACGAGGCTCTCGCTGCCGAAATCGCGGCGCGCCTTCACCACGACGATGGCTGCAAAGTTGAGGCGGTCGATCTGCCTGCCGAGCGGGGCGAAAGTCAGGAAGTTCTTATCGCAGTGACTTTTTTTGGTCCGTATGCGAGCCAGAAAACGGTCCGCCCTGACAAATCCACCGAGATCGTTTATTTCCGCCCACCCGATGAGTTGCTGCTGGTCTATTCGCAAAGTCGGCGACGTATCGAGGTTTGTTCCCGCGATGTCACGGAGCGTCGGCTTGTTGCGAACCTATTCGCTCAGGACACATTGAAGCATGATATTTCAAATAAACCCCTGACCCAAAAGACCTACAACCTCGCTCGGTTTCGCAACTCCCTCAAATTGCCCATCCCTGATCGAGACGCCCACCGGGTTCGCCGGGCGAGTATCACTGAGGTTCAGGTCGCGTTGGGGGACTGGTCGCGCAAGGTCACCCTGAGCGTGACACAGGAAGATGACATCGACGCCTTGGCCCGCAGTGTTTTCGGCACGATAATCCCGAAATCAGGCGGTGGATATGTCACCAAGGTCCGCTTCCACATTGATCATGTGGATGGGCGCGGGCGGAGCGGTACTTTGAAATTCGACGTCTTTGGGCAGAATAAATCGAACATTCAAAGTGAGCGGGATCCTGCAAAGCGGGCACTCGGCTATGATCTTCTGGAGGCTTGGGGTGTTCTGGAGCGGGTTGGCGACTTGCCCATTGCTGAGCGAAGAGAACTGCTTCCGCAGTTTTTGGCGCTCTTTGACTTTGCCGAGCCAAACGTCTCCGGTCGTTTACTTGATGACCTTGGAATTACCCCAGACGTGTTGACGAAGCTCGGCTTTCTGACGCGTAAGGGCTGGACCGATGTCGTACTGTTCGAGGACGAAGAACTCGGGGATGTCGTACACGACGTCGAAAGGGATGGGGGAGTTGAAGACGTCACGTTGACCCTAAGCGAAGGCGGTTCGGGGCCACGGATCCCGGCCGAGGACATTTTGCAGTTCGAAATCAGGTTCGACTATCTGCGCGATGCCCTCCGGGATGTGCTCAAGCCTTTGGAGTTGAAAGGCAGGGTTCGCGAGGTTGGGGGTCAGGTTCATCAGGTCGGAACGGCACGGATTGGTCTTGCCGACGCGCCAATCTATCTCGCGCGAGGGTTGTCTGAAGACAAACATCTCGAAGCGGCAGACCGTCTGATCCGCAGCGAAAGCAACCAGATCAGGGGCGTCGTATTTGTACCCCAAGAGGTGCGATTTCCTTATATCGGCAGCTATGTCGTCCTAAGCATGAGGGAAAATGTTGATCGGGAAACAGGCCTGATTGATGCCGAGGCAGTTCGCGTGGCATATGAAGCTGCGGTTGACCCAGCCGCGCGCGGGGACGCGGTGCATGTGCGCAAACAGGGCGATGAAGCGGCACAAATCTTGGTGCCGGGACAGGAACCGTGGATCGTAACAGGTGCGAAGAAGGTACTTCTCTTTGAGCGCCTTTACCTTGCACACTGTAATAGGGAACCCGGCGTGCCGCTCGGGGTCCTTAAGGCCTATGCGGGCTTCTCGGGTCTTTCACAGTTGTTTGGCGCCGAATGGAACAACGTGAAGGGCCGATATCTTTATTCGCCTCATCGGTCCCTTTGGGCCCTTTGCGGAGAGCCAATCTCCGTTTGATCTCCATTTGGGGGGTCTGACGATCTCCGATTCGTTGGTTCAGTTGACGGGCTCCACTAATCAGGAGCCCTCAAATGCCGACACGTCCCGACACCCTCCCTACCCCGAAACCGGCCGATCAGCACCCCGCACTGCGTGATTGGCGCTGTCAGCGCTGTTTCAAACTGCTGGGTCGCCACGACGGCGCCCGCGTGCAACTGCACTTTGCACGTGGCCACCAGTACTTTGCGGCGATGCCCGTGACAGCCATCTGCCGTTGTTGCGGCAAGCTGAACGAACTGCGTTCCGGCAAGACCGGCTAACCAACCTCCATCCGAAACCCAAGAGGCGCGCGACGCCCTGACTTGGCCATGAGGAGGCGCGAGACGCCCGGCCGTAAGGCAGGCGTCCAATGCGAGCCGAGTGGCACGCGCTTCACACGACCCTCATTAGGTCGTCCAACCGTCATGGTTTTCACAGGCATTTCGGCGACCTGTGCCAAGGGGCGGAGGCTCTGAAGGGGGTCTCCGAACCTGCGGCGGTGCTTGACGCATTGCACGCGCCGGGCGGTGATCCCGCAGCGAAGAACGCCCTACTGAGCGCGCTTGTTAGCGCAGCACAGGCACCCGGCGATGGTTCGGAACCCGCAACGACTTTGCTGATCCTCGCACTTTGGCCCGGCCTTGATGCCGTCTACGGCCGTCTCTGGCGGTGTTTTCGGCGGGAGCCGGAGCTGCTTGTTGCCGAGATTGCGGGGCGGATCACACAGGGCATCAAGCGGCTTGACCGCGATCGGGTGACGTGGATCGCGGCCACATTGATCCGCAACACCGAACGCGACATCCGCCGCATGTTGGCGCGCCAGTGGCGCGAAGGCGCGATGGCCGAGGCTTTCCCTGAAGAGGGCGGTATTGCCGTTGAAACCGGGGCCACGGTGTTTGTCGATGCACCATGCACAGATACTGATCTTATGACCGTCCTGCTGGCGGAGCGCCTGCGCGCGATCATCGGCGATGACGCGGCGTTGGTGATGGCGATCGCCGTACATGGCGAGAGGCAGGACGCGGCGGCGAAGGCGGCAGGTCTCAGCTATGAGGCGGCGCGCAAACGCTACCAGCGGGCGCTGATCAAGCTTCGGGCGCATTTGCACCAATGATGGGCACCCCTTGTCCCAATCCCGGGTCCAGCACGGCTTTTCCCTTGCAGTGCGGTCGGATTCTCCGGCCGCGGCACTGCCGAAAGGGCGCGCCTATGCCAGAGACACATGACGATGATCTCGAACGCCTGCCGGGCCTCTTCCGGGCCTGGGACCTCATGCAGGTCCTGGTTCCGGGGGCCGCTTACCGGGTTGAGGACGCTGGGGCGACCGAGGACGGCGCGCCGCTTTTCGCCGTCTATCGCGCGCCCGAAACCGATTTTCCACCGCAGACCGGGGAAGGGGGCTGATGGTGGATACGCCCCTCCAGACCATTGGTCCGCCCCTGGAGATCGAGGGCCCATCCCGCCTCACGCAAGATGAACTTGCCGCGCACTGGCGCGTGAGCCCGCGCACGCTGGAACGCTGGAGGGTTTCGGGCACCGGACCGGCATGGATCAAGCTGCGCGGCCGCGTTCTTTATCGGATCGAAGATGTGCGGGCCTTTGAGCTCGACCATCTGCACGATCCGCAAGCGTAGGCGACGCAGCGTGGCGCCGAACGACTTCGCCCCGCTGCCGCCCCCCACTCATCCTCAGGCGGCCATCGGCCGCCCCGTCGGCGTTCCCACGCCGTGCTTTGGCGACTACGCTGCGCAGCTTTTCGACAATGGCTATGAGCCGCTGCCGATCGTTCCCGGCACCAAACGCCCGGCACTTTCACGCTGGAGCACGGTGCCGATCGATCTTGCTGCCATAGAAACATGGTCGCGGACCCATGCGGCCTGCGGCATTGGCTTGAGAACCGGGCATTTGGTGGGCGTCGACATCGACATTCTCGATCCTGATCTTTCCCACCAGATGCACGCACTTGCCCAGCATCTTCTCGGCGACACGCTGATGCGCGTTGGGCATTGGCCCAAGCGATTGTTGATTTACCGGTCGGCGGTACAGTTCAAAAAACGTCAGATCCCGGGTGTGGAGATTTTGGGGCTAGGTCAGCAGTTCGTGGCCTTTGGAGTACACCCAAACACTGGCCAGCCGTATCACTGGCCTTTGGGGGAAACGCCGCTGGAGGTGCCGCTGGACGCCTTGGCGACACTTGATGAAACGAAGGCCGAGACCTTTCTGTCCGAGGCCCTGACCCTGCTTCCCGAGCGGCAACCCCCGATCGTCCCAAGCAAACAATTTGCGCCCACAGGCCCGCACGCGTCGATGCCGCTTCGGGATGCCAATGGCCGAGTGATCGACAATCGTGACGCCTGGCTGTCGAATATTGCCTATCACATGGTTTGGGATGCCGTAGATCGTGGAGACGCCCTTGACCAGAAAGTCCTTGCGGCAAGGGTGTGGGCGCACTTTGCAGAAACCGCCGATCTGTCCCGCCCGCGTCAAAGCCAGCAGCGTCTCTATGGCCCGAGCGATGCGGCAGGCAAAGTCGCGAACAAGCTGCGCCTTCTCCAAGGAGGCCGCCTGTCACTGCGGGCAGCGCCAGTCAGTGAACCCGTGGAGGTACCGTCAGGGCTTCCGCAGTCAGAAGCCCGTGCCCGTCTCGATGTGGTCCTGAGCGACGCCTGTGACCGGATTTTCGATTGGCATCGTTCAGAGGACGATTGCGCTCCACCCAGAATAGGCATTCGGGCGACGGTGGGGCTTGGCAAGACGGCCGTGTCCCGGCGGCATCTGGTGCGTCTGCAGGCTCGGCTGAGAGCGGAGGGGCGCGCCCATCGCATTCTGGTGTTCACGCCGTCACATATCCTGGCAGAGGAAAGTGCTGCGGACTGGCGTGAAAGCGGCGTCACCGTTGCCGTTCACCGCGGGTATGAAGCGCAGCATCCGTTGCACGCGGTCCCGATGTGCCGCGATCTTGATATGGTGCGGATGGCGATCACCTCCGGGCTGCCGGTATTCCCAAACAGCTGCCTTCAGCGCGGCGGGTCACGCTGCCATGCGTTCGACCACTGCCTGAAACAGGAGAATCTCCGCGAGATCGAGACCGCGGAGGTTGTGATCGCACCCTATGATGCGCTCTTCACTGGCCTTACCATCAATGCGGAGTCGGTTGCCCTTCTGGTCATCGACGAAGGGTGCTGGGCGCGCGCCTTACGCGAGACGCGCGGGATTTATGTGGAAACGCTGACCGCCATTGTTCTGCCGCTGTCCCCACAATGGGATGATCCGGCGGCAGAAGAGCGCGCATGGCAGAGGCTGTTCTCTCTGCGCCAACGTGTTGCTACAGCTTTGAGTGCCAATGGATGCGGCCCGGTTCTGCGCAGCACACTCGCGGCGTACGATCTGACGGAGGCCGACTGTTCCGAAGCGGCGGCGCTCGAAATTCAGTTGCGCGCCGATCCAAAATTGCGCCCCGGGCTTCCCCAAGGGGCACGGCGTCACGCGGCAGAACTCAGCGCAGAGGCCAACCGATCGATCCGGCGGGAGACCCTGTTGCGGGCACTTGCGCAATTGCTGCACGGATCCCAGGAATGCGACGGGAGGGTCCGGACCCTGAAGCCGGCCCCCCGAACGGGCATACATGAGATCGTTGTTACTGACCTGCACAGCATGGATGAAAGCTTCGCTGGCAAACCGGTCCTGCATCTGGATGCAACACTGCGCCCGGCCCTTGCTGGCGCCATCCTCCCGGGGCTGGATGTCAGCGAAATCTATGCAGAAATGCCCTACATGTCGCTGACCCTCGTGCCGGGAAGTTTTGGCAAAAGCACGCTCTGCGGGGATGATAATGCCTCGGTGCAAGAGAACAAACGTCGTAAAAACAGGCTTCACGAATGTGTGGACTATGTTCGCTGGCAGGCGATACGCACCGCTCCGGGCCGTATTTTGGTCGTCACCTACAAGGCATGTGAAGCCGCATTTGCAAATATCCCTGGCGTGGATGTCGCGCATTTCAACGCCATTGCCGGGCTCGACATCTACCGCAACGTGGCCATGCTGATCGTGATCGGGCGGCCTTTGCCGCAAAGCGGCGATATTCATCCACTGGCTGGCGCGTTCTTTGGGCTCGAACCGACGGGCGGCTACGCAAAGGTGAACCGCGCTGTTTTGACAAAATATGGTGACCGCCGTACGGTCCGTGTTCTGCAGCACGAAGATGCCCAAGCTGAGATCCTACGCGCAGCAATCTGTGATGATGAGGTGATTCAGGCCATTGGCCGTGGGCGCGGGGTCAACCGGACCGCGGACAATCCGCTGGAGGTTCAGGTGCTGGCAGATGTAGCGTTGCCGGTCATGCATGATCGGGTGGTCGCTTGGGATCATATCTGTCCGGACGTTGTGCAGCGCATGCTGCTGGTTGGTTTCGCCGTCGACAGCCCGGCTGACGCGGCAGCATTGCATCCGAAGCTTTTCGACGGCCCTGAAGCGTCCGAGAGCTCATTTCGGCGCGCGGGATTTAACCGTCAAAACCTTATAGGTAATTCTTATAGGGAAATGACGGTTAAATCGGCCCGCTATCGCAAGCCGGGGCGCGGTCAGTCATGGCAGCGTGCGTATTGGCTGGACGGCGATGCCGAATGCGCGCGCAGGCGGTTGGAAGCGGCGGTTGGGGCGCTAGCAGAGTGGGCGATTGGCGCCTCGTGCTAGACTTGGCCCGGCTTGAAAAGGAATGTAACGCTCCGTGCCGCCCCAAGCTTTTGCTCTATTTTAGCAGCGTGTCTTGCGTTAGGCCCCGGCGCTCAGCGAGAAACCCCTCAACTGCAGAAATCTCACGGGCAGTCAGATCTTTGCTGATGGGCGCCGAGGAGAAGATCGCCGTTGGCAGCCCCCGAAGGACGTCAGTAGCGCCGTTCCAGCGGCTCCAACGATGTACGACTACAAATCGCTCACCGCGCATAGCAAGCGGGCGCAGGATTTGCTGCAGCCATCTCTGGTGAAACTGAGCTGACGGCAGTGATCTTGTCAGGCGCGACACGGCTTTGTCGCGTCCACTGACGGAGCGATAGGCGACGCTGTTCACCAGAGCAGCTACGCCGCCTTCCAGCCACTTCGAGAAATTTCGTTCGAGATAGTATCGCGAGGCCGTCCGAGCTGCCCGGTCGAGTGGACGAGGGCGGGCGAGCGTTTCCCGAAACTCTGAATGTGTCTGGCCGTCAGGAAACTCGGCAATGGTCATGCCCGGGTCATAACCACCATTGTTGTCGAGGATAATGACTGGCGCGTTCACCACGTCCCCAATGAAAGCCGGTGGAGGAAAATCGAGGTTGAAACCGTGATCGAGTTCTCGGCTAAATAGTGCCAGATCGTCAGGATGGACCGCACCTTCAAGGCGCCCCCAATAGTCTGCAAGCTCTGTCGTCATAGGGACCTCGTGGTGGCTGAAGTAAAGTAAAGCCCTCATGGCGCCTATACTGCGTTTCGAACCAACTCCCTACTAGCAATTGGCCGAAACTTAGACTGCACACCCTTTCGTACGTCATTTTCTCATCCGCTAAAGGCTGCTGAATCGAGACCTGTCGCCCATTGCGTATCCCTGCGCATGATTGCGAAATAATGTCATTTTTACAATTACTTAACTCCCTGATATACTGGCCCTGAGGCGTCCGTCCCCGCGATTTTTTCAAGCCGGGGGTCAGCAGGAGATCAGGCATGACGACGGCAGTACGAGGTGAGGCGATCGGGGCTGTGCCGCAGGACCGGGCGGCACTGGCGCGTGGGGCGGGGCTTGCGATCACGCATCGCCCGATCGGCGATCTGGTGCCTTACGCGAGGAATGCTCGCACCCACAGTGAGGCACAGGTGGCGCTGCTGGCAGGCGCGATCCGGGAATACGGCTTTACCAATCCGGTGCTGGTGGATGGCGAGAATGGCATCATCGCGGGCCACGGCCGGGTGATGGCGGCGCGACAGCTCGGGCTTGCGACGGTGCCAGTCATCGAACTCGGGCACCTGAGCGAGGCGCAGAAGCGGGCTTACATTCTCGCCGACAACCGGTTGGCGGAACAGGCGGGTTGGGACAGCACGATGCTGGCGCTGGAGGTGGGCGAACTCGATGCGCTTGGCCTCGATCTCGGCACGCTTGGGTTTGAGGCTCGGGAGATAGATGCGCTGTTGCGGGGCGATGCGGCCGATCCGCGTGAGGATGAGGTACCCGAGGCGCCCGCGCAGCCAACCGCTCGTCTTGGCGATCTATGGCAATTGGGCGCGCATCGCCTGCTTTGCGGCGATGCGACGGATCCAGGCGGCGTGACGCGGCTCTTGGCGGGTGTTGCGCCGCATCTCATGGTCACCGATCCGCCCTATGGCGTGATGTACGATCCTGACTGGCGTAACC
>JAJXZX010000066.1 GCA_021779835.1 Pseudomonadota bacterium
AGGGATTGCGGACAAGGGTCATGCGGTGCTCCGGGGGATGAAAGGGGAAACGAAGTCAGACGCCGTCGCGGGCGATAATGCCGACGGCGGCCAATTGGGCGATCTTGGCGGTGATCTTGGCCGCGTCATCGACACTTCCGTCGTAGGCGAGCGCGGCACGCGACACGAGGACCGGGCCGCGGGCGACGACGATGCCGGTGGCGTCGGCCAGCGTGGCATCGACGGCGTAGAGCAGCACGGCCGTGGCGGTCTCGGCCCCGTCCGCGCCACCGTCTGTCGCCAGCTTGTACTTGCCGCTGGCCGCGACCTTCCCAAGCACCGAGCCGAGGGGATAGGGCATGCCCATGAGCAGAGTCACCACCTCGCGGGTGTAGTTCGGGTTGACCTCATATTTGAGGACATCGCCCATGCTGGGCGGTTCCGTCAGGACGGGCATTGGTCAGTCTCCATGGTTTGGGGTGGGGTCGGTTGGGGATAGGGAACCAGTCGGGGACGCTGGTTTAGCGTTTAGCGTCGGTCGCAGTTTTTTTGGCTGCGGCCACGATCGGGCTTTCCTTGGCCGCAGCGGCTGGGGCAGTGGCGATGATCCCCGCTGCATCGCTCTGGGCTGCAAGATCGGCCAGAACCCGGGCGCGCAGCGCTTCGGGCTTCAGCCCTCGCGTGACGGCGTCTGCGGCGTCGATTGTCACGCCCAGCCTGGCGGCCTGCGCGCAAACCTGCGCCACCTCGGCCGCCTCAGTGCGCACGGCTTCGGCGGTCATGGTGGCGGTGACGGGCGCTGCCGCGTGCACCGGCGGTTCGGGCGTGGCGGGTGCGACCGCGACCGCTGGCAATGCGGCAGAAGGAGCAGCAACTGGTGCCGGGTTCGGAGTGTCGGTGGGTGTGGCGGTCATTTGTGGACCCTTTCTGCTGGGAGAATTTGTGCCGCGAGGTGCGGTTGCAAAGGCGTGGAATGCGGTGACAGGATCGGCAAGGTCGTCGGCCAGACCGGCGGCGATGGCGTCGGCCCCGCGGAACACGGCAGCTTCAGTGGCCAGTGCCGATGCGTGGGTCAGCCGATCACCGCGACCGGCGGCGACAGTCTCGGCAAAAAGGAAGCGGACCACCTCCAGCTCGCGCTGCATCTGGTCGTGCACCGCCTCGGGCAACGGCTGATACGGGTTCGCATCGATCTTGTGCGATCCGGCATGGATAAGGGTGACGGCGATGCCCTTCTGGTCCATAGCCCCGCTCATATCAGTGTGAAGCGCCACGACCCCAATGCTGCCGACAGCGCCGGTGCGGGGCAGGACGATCCGGTCAGCCTGGGACGCCAGGACATAGCCAGCCGACAGCGCATGTTCGGCGACAAAGGCGTGGACCGGTTTCTGCGCGCGGGCGGCGCGGATGCGGTCGGCCAGATCGAAAGCCCCGGCGACTTCACCACCAAAGCTGTCGATGTCGAGTGCAATGCCACGCACGCCGGGATCCGCGAGGGCCGCCTGAAGCTGGGCGGCAATGCCTTCATATGACGTGAGGCCCGACGACTGCCCGATCCACGCGCCGCGGTGCACAAGTGTGCCCGCGACTTCGATCACGGCGATGCCATCCACCACCGCAAAGGGCTGGGTGGCAATGCACCGCCGAAGGGTTCCAAAGCTGACATAGATCAGTGCCGCACCGACTTGGGGCCTATAGCATGCGACGGTGGGATGTCTGGCGGTTTTTGGGTCGCTGCGTGCCGCGCGTGAACAAGCAATGGATGCCCGCTTATGGCTGCACGGGACGGGACAAATCATGACACAGCCAAGGCTGTGTGCGCCAAAATCTCTGCGATACCGCCGACTTCGCCCGCAGGAAGCGCGGTGGCGACCGTCCCTGTGGTGCCGCCCGAGGTGAAGGCGTCGTATGAGCCGCGTCATTTGGCCGATTGGTTTCCTTGGTGGGCGTGGGTGGGTGTTGTAGGGCTTGTCGCCGCAATTGGCGGCGCGTTCTATTATCATCCCTGGGCTGCGTCCAAGATGGCCGTTGCAGTAGAGACGGTCGCACCCGGCCCGCTGACGCGGGTGCTGGCGGTGAATGGCACTGTCGCGGCGCTGAAATCTGTCGCCGTCCGCTCGTCCGTGGTTGGCAGTCTGGTCGCGTTGAACGCTGATGCGGGCGACAAAGTGACGGTTGGCGACGTGATGGCGCAGGTCGATCCGACCTTGCAGAAGGCCGTGGTGCGCACGGCACAGGCGGCGCTTGACGCAGGCGTGGTGGCGCAGGCGCAGGCCAAGGCCACCTTTAGCCGGACCGAGGCACTAGGCGCCAACGTGACGCGCAACACGTTGGAGGATGCGGCGCGTGCTATGCAGAGCGCCGATCAGGAGGTTGGGCGGTTGGATGCGTTGGTTCAACAGGCGCAGATCGCCCTTACCAAATATACCATCGTTGCGCCGATCTCGGGCACCGTGCTTACGCGCGGAGTTGATCCGGGGCAATTGGTCGATACCACCAGCGTGCTATTCAAGCTTGCCGACATGTCGATGTTGATTGTCGATACCAACGTGGATGAAACTTACGCGACGCAGATTGCCAAGGGCCAACCCGCCGTGCTGCAATTCGTGGGCGAGACGCGGACCCAGACCGGCAAGGTGATCTTTGTCTCGCCGCAAGTCGATGTTGCCACTGGGGGGTTGGAGGTAAAGATCGCCTTTGACACGTCGCAGGTGGTGCCCGTGGGGCTGACCGTTACGGCCAACGTTATCGTTGATAAGCAGACCGCGGCGATTTCGGCGCCTCGGGCCGCGATTGTCACCGGTGCGACTGGCGCGGCCGTTTTCCTGTTAAAAGACGGGGTAGCGCGGCGGCAGGCGGTAACGGTGGTGGATTGGCCCGCCGACCGGCTGGAGGTGACCAGCGGGCTGGCTGCTGGCGACGTGCTGATCCTGGATTCCAACGGGCTGAAGGATGGTCTGGCCGTGACCGTCAAGGGCGGTTAGGCGATGCTATACGCTCTCAAGATCGCCATCCGCTATCTGACCGCAAGCAAGTCGCAGACCACCCTGCTGGTGGTAGGCGTTGCGGTGGGAGTGTTCATCTTCATCTTCATGAGTGCGCTGATTGGCGGCTTGGCCGAATTCATCATGGCGCGCACAGTTGGGGACATGGCCCATATCACCATTGAGGCTGAGGCGACCGACCCCGCGCTTTTGCTGCCAGCGGGGCAGGGCCGCATTCTGTTGGTGCAGCAGAAAGACGACCAGCGATCGAACGTCTTGCCGACTGCCGCAGCTTTCGTCCCGATTATCGAGGCCTTGCCTGGTGTGCTCGTCACGTCGCAAGAGATCACCGGGTCGGGGTTTTTGACGCGCGGCAAGCTGGTGCAGCAGGTGTCGATTATGGGGCTGGAACCGGCCAAGGTGTCCGCCATCGTCCATCTGGCAAGTTACATTGTTAAGGGGCGGGCCGACCTGCTGGCCGGACAGGTCATTATCGGGCAGACGCTGGCCGACAACATGAACCTGACGGTGGGGCAATCGGTACGCCTGCAAGCCTCGACCGGGATCGACGCGTCGCTGACCGTCACCGGAATCTTTAAGATGGGTTCGGGCGGGCAGGACCGGCGGCAAGCCTATGTCAGTCTTGCCACTGCGCGCACCTTGTTTGCCATGCCGCAGGCGATCACCCAGATCGAGATCAAGCTGAACAACCTATATGATGCGCCTGCCACCGCGGCGCGGATCGAGGCGGTGACCGGGCTTTACGCGACGCCATGGACCGAGCAGGCGGCGCAGTTGCTTGCCGCGCTGAGCGCGCAGGCGCAGACCGGACTTTTGCTGAAGTCCTTCGCACTGTTGACAATCGTGATCGGCATCGCCTCTGCGATGTTGCTGTCAACGTTCCGCAGACGTCCGGAGATAGGCATCATGCGCGCGATGGGGGCCAAGCGGTCGTTTGTGTTGGTGGTCTTTGTCACGCAGGGCGCGATCGTAGGGCTGATGGGCGGCGTGTCGGGCGCGCTTATCGGCTATCTGGTACTGTATCAGTTTTCCGGCCCCGGGTCGTTCAAGCCGGGCGGGCTGCCAATTGATGTCAATCAGGGCGCGTATGGGCTGGCAATCCTGCTGACCACCATCGGCGCGATCCTCGCCTCGATCCTGCCCGCCCGGTCGGCGGCGCGCGTTGATCCTGTCACGGCGATAGGCCAATGAGCGGCCCGCTGCTGGAAGTGCGCGATCTGGTCAAGACGTATGGATCGGGCGAGGCAACGACGCGCGTGCTGCGCGGGCTGAACTTGAGGTTGGGGACGGGAGAGCTATCGGCGCTGCTGGGCCCGTCGGGGTCCGGCAAGAGCACGCTGTTGACCATCCTTGGCACATTGATGAAACCAACCTCCGGGCAGTACGACATGCTGGGGGAGGATCTGATCGGTGCGGGCGATGCCGAGTTGACCGCGTTTCGCAATCAGCACATCGGGTTTGTGTTCCAGTTTCACAACCTCCTTCCGGATTTCACCGCGTTGGAAAATGTGATTTTCCCCACGGCGGTGCGCGAGGGACGCGAGTCGGCAAGTGCGCGGGCGCGCGGCCGGGATCTTCTGGTGCGCATGGGGTTGGAGGATCGGGTGGATTTTCCCGTCGCCAACCTGTCGGGTGGACAGAAACAGCGGGTGGCGGTGGCGCGCGCGCTAATGAATAGCCCTGAACTGGTGCTTGCGGACGAGCCGACGGGCAACCTCGACCGCGCATCGGCCATTCAGGTGATGAACCTAATTGGCGAGATCAACCGCGACGAGGGGACGACCTTCCTGATTTCCACCCATGACGAAAAGATTGCGGCAACCTGTCGTCGTCAGATCGTGGTAGGTGAGGGCTTGTTGACGGGGTAGGACGGCGCGGATATCGCCCGCCTGAGGGACGCACCCGACATCCCGCAATTGGGTAACATCTTCAGACGCCGCGCGCGGTGGCTGGACCTTGTCGCCGCGCCAGCCTTCGAGGGCCTGCCGGGTGCCTTTTGCGATCAGCAGTTTTTCGCGCAACTTGAAGGCGTGGTAATTGGTGATGACGATCTTGACGCTGTGGATGTCGCGCAACATGTCTGGCGGTGTGATTTCATCGTTGCGATAGTAGCTTTCGGGGTCGTTGGGCATCAGAACACGTAGCCGATCGCGAATGGTGATGCCGGGCGAGACGATCAGGAAGCGGCTGGAAAACTGCTTACTGTTAGGGTGGCGCACTGCATTTACGGTTTGCCAGGCGATCAGCATCGCAATGACAGTGGTTTTACCCGCACCCGTAGCAAGTTTCAGAGCCAAACGTATCAATTCGGGGTTCGCCTGTTCGTTCGCCCCTTTGATGTGAGCCCAGAATTTGGCCACGCGCGGCCCGATCTTGGGGGCCACTTCCGTCAGCAAAACGGCTGTTTCACTGCTTCGATCTGGCAAAAGAATGGACGGATGCCTTCTGTTCATCGATCCAGCCACCAATATCGTCAAGCTTGAAGCGCCATTGACCTCGAACCTTGAAAGCCGGAATCTGACCATTGCGTGCCATCGTGTACACGGTCTTCTCTGCAACCTTCAACAAAACCGCGACCTCTGGCAAAGGGGGAATGGGGTCCGACATGGACCTGCCCCTTCTCGAAATGTGCAAGATGACGCTGCCAGACTTTGCTAGCTGTTGATTGCCCTCGGTTGCGTCGATATGCCCGCACGCAAACGCTTTCGGCGCGCGGCACGATCCCCAGCAAGATGCAGGCAGCAACCCTAGAACGCGCCAAGGCGCAACTCGTCGGCCCTGCGTCTTCTGCGGCGCCTTCTGAAATGGCCTGCTGTGTCCAGTTGCGCGCGCCGGTTTCGGGCACTGTCCTTG
>JAJXZX010000013.1 GCA_021779835.1 Pseudomonadota bacterium
GCAATGGCTCTGGACATACAACAACGACCGCCCGAACATGGGCATCGGCGGCATCACACCCGCCATGAAACTGAAATTGGCCGCGTGAATTCTACGAATGCACCCCGTTAAAAATGGGGGGATTACCCTTTGACCGCGACGCCCGTGCCTGCCATTCCGCCGCCAAGGCCGTGTGAACGGTCTGCACTCCGGAGGAGGCATGAATGGAAAGTGTAAGGTGGGCGAACCCGGCGCATTCTCCGCCGCTGAAATCGGCGCCCTCGCGCATCTTTCCCGCTATTTCAGCATCTGGCGCTCCCGCTGGTTAGAGACGCATTTCTTCGTCCCCATGCCGCGCGACGGCGATCTGCACACCGACGACAACTGGCAATCGACGCTGGCCGAGGATTACCGCAACCCGCAACATCGCGTCAGCTACCTCGTCGCCATCGCACGCCGGGTGCGCAGCACCCACCTGTGGATTTTGCTGATCCAAACCGCCGCCTATATTGGCAAACTGGTGGTGCATCAAACGCCAATCACCGATTTTCGCGAAATCGTCCGCCGCGCCGACATTGGCCCACTGCCGGGCACCGTCGCCCTCGGGCTTGGCACGCTCTATATCGTTAGCTGGATCGCGCTCGCCCTCGGGGTCGGCCACCGCGACGCGGCACGCATCCGCGAACGCGGCGGCAAGCGGTCTATGGATTAGCTTGCAGGGGATTGGGGAAAAGGCGTCGACCCCAGGAAACGCGCGAACAGGACAGGAGGCCGACGCCACGCCAGTCTTGCGACCGGACCCCTCCTATATCCACCCGCGCCATCGCCGCCGCCTTGATTTGAATCAATAGCCCGCCCCCAAGTCCGCGGCAGCCTGTCGCATCACCCACTGCGCAAACGCTTTTGCCGCTGGCCGCAGCACGCCCTCCGGCGTCACCAGAAAATACCCCGCGCGCCCGTCGTCCGCGAACAGCACGCGCAGGCGCCCCGCCGCAATATCCGCCTCGATAAACGCCCGCGCCAGCGTCGCCACCCCTTGCCCATCGCGTGCCGCGTCAATCATCAGGTTGCCGGGAAGCGAGATCAGCCCCTTGCGGATGCCCTTGGTCACCCCATTCTGCTCCAAATACCGCGTCGCCTCGTTGGTGCCGATCTCTTGCAGCCAGGGATAATCCGCCAGTTCCGCCACCGATTGTATCGGCCCCGTCCCCACCAGCTTCGGCGCGGCCACCACCACCACGCGTGACGGCACCACCATCTGCGTCTCAACCCCCGGCCAGTCGCCCCGGCCATAGCGCAGAGCCACATCGATCCCGCCCGGCGTCAGCGCCAAAACCTCCGGCGAGGGGTCGATGGTCAGGCTGATCCCCGGATGCTTTTGCCGGAAATCGCCCAGCCGTGGCATCAACCAGCCCGCTGCAAAGGATGCCGTCGTGGTGATACGCAGCGGGCGCTCCTCCTCCGTGGCGGTCAACTGGCCGATCACCCGCGCCATGCCCTCGAACCCGGCGATAACCGCGTCGGCCAGCCGCTGCCCCTCTGGTGTCAGCACCATCGCCCGCGCGCTGCGATCGAACAGCGCCAACCCCAGATACGCTTCCAGCGCGCGCAATTGTTGGCTGATCGCGGCGTGACTGACGCCCAGCCGCACCCCCGCCGCCACCACCGACCCGCCCTCTGCGAACGCCGCAAACGCGCGCAGCGCGCTCAACGGCGGCAAGCTCCGCCACTCCATCCTGCAACCCGACCTTACATATCAAGACAATTCCTGATTGGCGTTCTGCCACGATTCCTACGATATTCATAGCCTAACCCCTCCCGGAAAGGAGATCGCCATGTTGGAAATACTTGCCAAAAGCCTGCTCATCGCCACCCGCAACAAACCCGCCGATCGCCCGGAGTCCGACCTCGCCGCCAAGGCCCGCCTTCGCCGTGCCGAAAACACCTATTTCTGGCAAGGCCGCGTCACGATTCCCGCCGATCCGTGCCAGCCCTGACGCCCTCGCGCCGCTCGCAAAATCTGCCATTTCGTGCGATACTCCGGCGTGTGTGATCGTCCCTATGGAGGTTGCCATGCCAAGCTGGATCATGCGCCTGCGCCGTGTCCTCGCCTTGCCGCCGGAAGCCAAAGCCGAACGACGCTGGGCTGATCGCTATTTCTGGCAGGGCCGCCAATGGCGCGAGCCTGACTATACCGCTCTCTGGCCCAACACTTTTACAGCAAACGACCCGGCTCCTTGCGGAACCGGGTCGCTTTGTTTCAATCATGATTGACCGGCTTACTGCCCGCCGCCCAACCCGTGCACATACAGCGCGACCGAGCGGATATCCGCATCCGACAGACGGTCAGCCCATGCAGGCATCACGCCAGCACGACCCTTGGTCACCGTCTCTGTCACCGTCGCCAGATCGCCACCGTAAAGCCAGATCGCGTCCGTGAGGTTCGGCGCGCCCATATCGGGGTTGCCCTTGCCCGCGTCGCCATGGCAGGCGGCGCAGTTGTCGGCGAACACCTTAGCCCCGGCATCGGCTTTCGCCGCGTCGAAGGTCTGGCCCGAGATCTTCATGACGAACTGCACGACATCGGTGATCTCGTCCGGCTTCAACGTCTCACCCCAGGCTGGCATCGCCGGCGCAGGCCGGGTGTTCGGGTCCGTCGGGCTGCGCACACCGTGCTGAATGGTGGTATAGATCGCCGAGATCGTGCCGCCATGCAGCCAGTCGTCGTCCAACAGGTTCGGATAACCACCCGACATGATGCCCTGCGCGCCCGCACCGTGGCACTGGATGCAGTTGGTGCGGAACACAGCCGCCCCGGCAGAGTTGGCGTATTGCAACAGCGCCGGATCGTCCTTCACCTTGGTCATATCCATCGCCACCAGCTTGGTTTCCAGCGGCGCGTTCTGCGCGGCAAAGGCCTTGATGTCGGCCTCCACAGCGCCCCGCGTCGAATACCCCAGAATACCGGGCGTTTCGCCATGGATCAGCGGCCATGCCGGGTAGAACACGGTATAGCCTAGCGCGAAGATGATGCAGAGATAGAACGTATACAGCCACCATTTCGGAAGCGGGTTGTTCAGCTCCTCGATGCCGTCCCAAACATGGCCGGTCGTCTCGACCTGCTTGCCCTTGCCTTGCGGTTTCTTGTCACTCATTTCCGCGCCTCCTTGAACGTGGTGCCTGCGGTGCCGCGGGCACCCTCGCCCGCAACGTCGGGCCTGTCCTCATGTCGGAATATCGTCGTCGCTGCATCTTCCTGGGCTTTGCGGCCTCCGGGTCGAAAGACCCAGAAGACCACGATCAGGAACACCGCCGTCAGAAAGATCAGCGCCCAACTCAACGCGAACTGCTGCATCAGGATAAACTGTTCCATAGCCCCCCCTAGCGCGTTTTGTCAGGGATGAAGGTCGAGAAGTCGACCATCGTGCCCAGCACTTGCAGATACGCGATCAGCGCATCCATCTCGGAAACACCGGGCTTGCCGTCAAAGTTACGCACGTTAACCTTGTCGCCATAGCGTTTCTGCAGACCCGAAGCGTCCGCATCCGGGTTGTCCTGCGCCGCAAAGTCTGCCTTGGCGTTCGTCAGTTCGTCATCCGTGTAGGGCACCCCAACCTCGCGGTTGGTTTTCATCAGATCTTCGATGTATTTGCCGTCGATCATGTTCTCCGAAAGGAAGCCGTATTTCGGCATGATCGACTGCGGCACCACCGATTGTGGGTTGGTCAGGTGATCGACGTGCCAGTGGTCGGAATAGCGGCCACCGACGCGGGCCAGATCGGGCCCTTGCCGCTCAGATCCCCATTGCGCCGGGTGGTCGTACATCGACTCCGCCGCAAGGCTGTAGTGGCCGTAGCGCTCCACTTCGTCGCGCATCGGGCGGATCATCTGGCTGTGGCAAAGATAGCAGCCCTCGCGGACGTAGATCATGCGACCAGTCAGCTCCAACGGCGTGTAGGGACGCATACCCTTCACCGTCTCGATCGTGTTCTTGAGGTAAAACAAGGGCACGATCTCAACCAGCCCGCCGATGGCTACCACCAGGAATGACAGCACCAAAAGCAGGGTAGCGTTGGTTTCGATTTTCTTATGTTTGTCTAGAAAAGCCATGACTGCCCCCGATCATTCAGCCGGAACAGCCGTGGCAGCAGGCGCTTTTTCCGGCGCCGACGTCACGGTTTTCCAAAGGTTATACGCCATGATGAAACCACCGGTGAGGTACATCGATCCGCCGACTGCACGCGTCACCAGCATCGGGAACCGCGCCGCAACAGTGTCTGCGAACGAGTTCACGAGGTAGCCCTGCGCATCGACTTCACGCCACATCAGGCCTTCCATGATGCCCGATACCCACATCGAGGACGCGTAAAGCACGATCCCGATGGTGGCGAGCCAGAAGTGCCAGCTTACCAGCCGCAGGCTGTAAAGCCGCTCTTTGTTCCACAGACGCGGCGTCAGGAAGTAAAGCGCGCCGAAGGTGATCATGCCGTTCCAGCCAAGCGCGCCAGAGTGGACGTGACCGATGGTCCAGTCCGTGTAGTGTGACAGCGAGTTCACCGTCTTGATCGACATCATCGGCCCTTCGAAGGTCGACATGCCGTAGAAGCCCACCGAAACCACCATCATACGCATGATCGGATCGGTGCGCAGCTTGTCCCATGCGCCCGAAAGCGTCATCAGACCGTTGATCATCCCGCCCCACGACGGCATCCACAGCATGATCGAGAACACCATCCCCAGCGTCGAGGCCCAGTCGGGCAACGCGGTGTAGTGAAGGTGGTGCGGACCGGCCCAGATATAGAGGAAGATCAAGGCCCAGAAGTGGATGATCGACAGCTTGTAGCTATAGATCGGCCGTTCCGCCTGCTTCGGCACGAAGTAGTACATCATGCCCAAAAAGCCTGCGGTCAGGAAGAAGCCCACGGCGTTGTGGCCATACCACCACTGCACCATCATATCCTGCACGCCTGAATAGACGTCCACCGACTTCGACCCGAAGAGCGAAACCGGGATGGCGAGGTTGTTGAACACATGCAGCATCGCGATGGTCACGATGAACGAAAGGTAGAACCAGTTCGCCACATAAATATGCGGCTCTTTGCGCTTGATGATCGTGCCCAGGAAGACCGCAAGGTAAACCAGCCAGACGATGGTCAGCCACAGGTCCATGTACCATTCCGGCTCGGCGTATTCCTTGGACTGCGTGATGCCCAGAACATAGCCCGACGCGGCCAGCACGATGAACAGGTTGTATCCCCAAAATACGAACCACGCCGCGTTGCCGCCCCAAAGCCGCACCGCGCTCGTGCGCTGCACGACGTAGAACGAGGTCGCGATCAGTGCGTTGCCGCCAAAGGCAAAGATAACTGCTGACGTGTGAACCGGCCGCAGGCGCCCAAAGTTCAGATAACCGTGTGCCCAGATCGGGTTCAGCGACGGAAAGGCCAATTGCGAGGCGATGAAAACGCCTGCCAGAAACCCGACCAACGCCCAAAAGACGGTGGCAATCACCCCCGCCCGCACAACGCCGTCCAGGTATTCGGTCGTAGGTGCCGGCTTCGGCTCGTCCGTGTGGCGCAATTGCCAAACAAACATCCCTGCCGCCACCACCATTACGAGGATCGCATGAACCTCATATCCAAAGTCGCGCGCAAAATGGGCAGCTAACGCAGCAGCAAGTGCCACGAGCCCGAGCGCGACCAGCTTAATGTATTCCCACATCATTGGTCCCTTCGTCTGATCCCGTATCGACACACCCCGGTTCGACTCGCGTCGGCCGAGGGGTCTTCGATTGTTCCGCTTTCTGAAGGGCAAACGCCCCCCGCACATTGATCCATGTCAATAATCCGTGATGCCCCCCTTGATCGAGGTCAAAGCGCCCCCATGAACCGCGCCATATGGTCACGTTGTCACCTTAACCATGGAGACCGCGAATGGCCTACAAATCGCTGCTTACAGTCCTGACCAGTGTCGGGTCGGTTGACACCATCCTGCCCGCCGCCATCGACCTCGCGCGACGCAACGACGCGCATCTAGAGGTGCTGTGTCTCGGGATCGACCGCACGCAGGCGGGCTATTACTACGCCGGTGCCGCGATCGTTCTGCAACAAGACCTGATCGACCGCGCGCAGGAAGACGCCCGCGCGCTGGAAAGCAAGGCGCAAAACCGCCTCAAATCCGAAGAGATCCGCTGGTCGACAGAATCCGCCGTGGCCCAGCTTGGTGCGCTCAACGAACTCGTCTCGGCCCGCGCTCGCTTCAATGATCTGGTGATCCTGCCCAAGCCCTTTGGCACCGATCGCGGCCAAGAGGACGAAGCGATCGTCGAGGCCGCCCTGTTCGATGGCCAAGCCCCCGTTCTCGTGCTGCCGGAAACCGGCCTTGGCGATCGTATCGGCGACCGCGTCGTCGTCGGGTGGAACCAAAGCTCCGAGGCGCTGACCGCGATCCGTCGCGCCATGCCGTTTCTGCGCAGCGCTGAACTCGTCAACATCGCAGTCATCGACCCGCCCAAACACGGCGCGGAACGCTCTGACCCCGGCGGGCAGCTCTCGCAAATGCTGACCCGTCATGGCGTCCATGCCGAGGTCTCGGTGCTGGCCAAAACCATGCCGCGCGTGTCCGACATTATCAAACGCCATGTCAACGACCAGAATGCCACGCTTCTGGTGATGGGGGCCTACGGCCACTCCCGCTTCCGCGAGGCGATCCTTGGTGGCGCCACCCGCGCCATGCTGGAACAGACCGATGTGCCAGTGCTGATGGCGCATTAATGCGGGCGCTAACCGTCCGCTAAGACATGGCGTGACAGTCGGCGCCTATATCTTGGGGCTGCTGCCAACGGTTTGGCCATTCGCCGCTGACCGCCCGGCGCGTGCATTGCGCACCGCCGGGTGCAGGCCTATTCTTGGCGTGTGGCAACCACGTGTGTCGCTAAGGTCGGAGGAGGGAACCATGCCCGGCAAACGCACCCTTCTTGGCCCGCTCGCCCTGCTGCTTGCCGCGTGCAGTAGCGGCACTGATGTCCCTACCCTGACGGCTGCGCAGACTTCCTTCAACCAAACCGCCGCCAGCGCCGCCACGCTACAGGCCAACATCAAAGCCATGCCGCCCCTGACGGTGATGCCGAACAGTGGCAGCGCCAATTTCGCGGGCTACGCCGGCCTGACCTACACCAACGCCGCCGCGCAACGCACCGAATTGCTGAGTCTTGCCAATCTCAGCGCTAATTTCGGGACCAGCAAGGTCACCGGCAGCCTGGCCACCTTCGTCGGCGGCACGGTGACCGATCCCAAAACCAACTCCATCGCCAATCCGCTGCCCTATATTGGCAACCTGACACTGGCAAACGGCACCATCGGCCCCGGCAACGCGCTAACCGCCAATGTGAGCAGCACACTCACCACCATCGGTCAAAAAGTCGTGGTCAACAGCACGGTAAAGGGCGGCTTTGTCGGCAATCCCCTGCAAGGGGTTGAGGCTGACACGGCGCAAGCCGCCTCCGCTTCGCTGCCGGGGACCACGGTGACGGTGAACGGCGTGGCACAGCAAAGCCCAACCTTGTTCATCGTAGGGCGAAAGCAATAGCGGTCTTGGCGCGCGAGTGGAGCCTCGGAAAATATGCCACCGGCGGGGATATTTGGAAACAGGAATGGCTGGGTTAATATTTGATTAACGCGGATGAATTAATCATTATATATCAGTATCTTACAAATTTTTATGCAGCGCCACACCCAATCCCGCCAGATACCCGTGAAACCGCGCCCCACGACTCCGCGCAACGGCAACGGCCTCTTTGGCGGAAATAGCCCGAAAACGGATCATTTCCTTGGGCCGGCACTGAACCAGCCCATCGACGTCATCTGCCACCAACGTCGCGATCTTGGGATACCCCCCCGTCGTCTGGTGATCCGCCAGCAAAACCGTCGCCACCCCATCCCCCGCCACCTGCACCGAGCCACGCAAGATCGCCTCGGACGGGATACTCAACGCCCCCACCGGCACCAAAGACGGCCCCCGCAAACGCACCCCCATCCGGTCATAGGCGTCAGTCATCTCGAACGGCGCATGGGTGAAATCCCGCAGCGTTTCCACATCGAAGAACCGCTCTTGCGGGCCCAGTACGCAAGCCACACCATGCCGTGGCCGCGCCCACACCGGGCAAGGCACCGCCCCTTCGCCCCGCAGGCTTGCCGCCTCAACCACCACCTCTTGCCCCGTCATCACCCGCCCGCCGCCGAGCCCCGACGGCCCGTGCGTCGCCGCGCTGCCCAGCCATTCGGTCGCGCGCAGATGCCCGGCAAAGGAAAGGTAGCACCAGCTTCCCCACGGCCCGCGCCGCACGACCAGCCGCTGCCCCGCGCGGATCTCTACCACGCTCCACGATCCCGTCTTGCGCCCGCCCGCCTCGACGATGAACCCGCCGCCCACCACCGCGACACTCACCGCCCCCGCAACACAGTCGAGCGTCAGCCCGCCGAGCGAAACCTCGATCCCCGCCGCCCCCGGCGCATTCCCCAGCGCCGCATTGGCAATCGCGAACGCCTTGCGGTCCATTGGCCCCGACCCGGTCACGCCGAACCGCATCATCCCCACGCGCCCGCCATCTTGCACCGTCACATGCGGCCCGGCGAAAACGACGCGAAACACTGCGCTCGCCATCTCACATCCCTCCCGCCGCAAGATACCCGGCCCGATCGACCCGGCGAAATGCCACCCTGTCACCGACGTCAAACAGGAAGGGCCGCGCTGCATCGCCAGTCAGCACCTGGGTGGGCGAGCGTCCGATGATCCACCAGCCGGTCGGCATCACCATCGTGGTCACCAGACATTGCGGCCCCGCAATAATCACGCTGCCCGCCGCAATCCCCCGCAGCGGTGCGGGCTTGCGGTCCAGCCGGATCGCCTCTGGCACCCCGGCAAGATAGGCGTAGCCCGGCGCGAAGCCATACATGAACACCTCGTACTGCCCCGCCAGATGCGCCGCGATCACAGCCTCGCGGGCGAGCCCCGTGCGCGCCGCCACCTCGGCCAGATCGGGCGCAAAGTCGTCGTCGTAGCACACCAAAACCTCGCGCAGCGCCGCCATCCCACCCACCGCCGCCGGATGCTGTAGAAGCCCGCGCAGATGCGCCTCAACCGCGGCGTGATCCGTCACCATCGGGTCGAAATCGACCAACAGATTGACGAACCCCGGAATCGCCTCGCCAATCCCCGCGAACGGCGAGAGCGCAAGCGCGCGGTCAAGGCGCACCACCGCCTCATGCACCGGCGCGCTGATCTCGGTGCCAAACTCGACCAGCACCGCATGATCCGCCACCGCGCGAAAGATCGGCCCCACCTGTCAGCCCGCCATGAACGGGGCAAAGGTCACGCCCGCCGCGCCAACCGTCTCGCGGATCACTCGCGCCATATCTACCGCGCCCGCGCTATCGCCATGCACACAGATCGACTGCGCCGCCAACCGGATCGGCGCGCCATCAATCACCGGCATCAGCCCGCTGTCGAGGAACCCCAACAGCCGCTCCGCCGCCGCCTCTGCATCATGGATCATCGCCCCGGCCTGCGACCGCGGCACTAACCGCCCGCTCGCCAGATAGCCGCGGTCGGCGAAAATCTCGGAAAACACCGGCGCCCCCGCCGCCCGCGCCGCCAGCTCCAGCTCTGTCCCGGAGATCGCCAGCACCGCCAACCGAGGCGAAATTGCGCGCACCGCCGCCACAATCGCCTCTGACACATCGCGCCGGTCGGCGGCCAGATTTCCCAGCGCGCCGTGCGGTTTCACATAGCGCACCTCGGTCCCCGCCAGCGCCGCCAGCGCGGCCAGCGCGCCGACCTGCGCGGCCACCATGCGCCCAACCTCGACCGGCGCCATCGGGATCACCCGGCGACCAAAGCCTTCACGGTCGTTATAGCCCGGATGCGCGCCCACGATCACACCGCGCGTCGCCGCCAGCCGCAGCGTGGCATACATCGTTTCAGGATCGCTTGCATGGCCCCCGCAGGCGATATTGGCGCTGGTAACCAGCCCCAGCATTGCCGCATCGTCGCCCATCGCCCACGGGCCAAAGCCCTCGCCCAGGTCGGAATTCAGATCAATTGCCGTCACCGCAGCCTCGCTTGCCTCACCGCGCACGAAGCGCCCTAAGCATACGATAGGACAGGTGACGCAGCTTTGCATCCCCGTCTGCAAGCAGTCGCGCCGTCACCTTTCGGAATGACTACCCCGCACCCCGGCAAACGCGGCGCGAAATTCTGAAGCTTCGCCTTAGGCCACCACCGCTTGCACCACGCCGCCACCGCTTCGACGTCCGCGCCGCACCATCCACAGCGCACCGATACCGATCAGCGCCAGACTTCCCGAGGCAGGCAACGGCACCGCGGCAACCGAAACGCTGGCCAGTGCAGGCATGACCCCAGCGCCAGTGCCGAAGGGGTCAGTAACACTGTTGGTGATGGCGTCTGCGTTGTTCGGATAGGCGGTTAGGTTATAAAGCACGCCATTGCTGGCAGAAAACGAAACCCCCGGCACTGTGAAATGCACGGGCCCCGCCGCAAAGAACTGCTGGTCCGCGCTGGCATAGCTTGACAGCCCGGTCACCGCAAAGCCGTCCATCTTACCCGACACCGCGGTAACCGTAGTGCCAGTCAGCGAGAAGAACAGCGCGGCGACATCGCCGCCTGTATCGGTAAAGTTAAACAGGTAGGTCGCTGCCCGCGCCGCTGGCGCGACCGAAAGCGAAGCCGCGACTGCCACACCAAGCACCGTTTTCAGCAAAACCGACCGACACCGCATCTTTGTATCCCTTGTCCCACACACCAAGCCCGCCGACCGGAATCGGCGGTCGTGTTAAACGATATGATCTGGATTCGTGGGCGGATTATGGCGGGATCGCGGACAATTGCGGCAATTGCGGTCGAAAGCGCGGAGCATGAAAACCCGTTGCTTGGCGGCACAAACGACGCGCCAGGGCGTTAATCTTGATTGATATTTGGTAAAAAAATGGAAGCGTTTATTATTAATGCGATAGATTGGCGTTACACGATGCAACGCCCGCGGTTTCAGCCAAGGAACCCGCCATCCGAGTCATCGCCCGCCTCTTCCAGCAAGCGATCCAAACTCGGAATCGTGACGTGCCGCTTCCCTTCCAAAGAGATCACCCCATCCCGTTTCAGGGCCGAGATTTGCCGGCTTACCGTCTCCAACGTAAGCCCCAGATAATCCGCCATCGCCTCGCGGGTCAGCGGCAGGTCAACCACGACCGGCCCTTTGCCACCCTTTTGCTGCAAGGAAACGTCCCGCCGCGCGATAATCGCAACAAGCGACGCGATCTTTTCCCGCGCCGTCTTGCGGCCCAACAAAAGCATCCACTCCCGCGCCGCATCCAGCTCGTCCAGCGTCATCTCCAGCAAACGCTGCGCGACGTGGGGCGTGTGCGACATCATCTCCTCAAATGGCTTCTTGCGGAAACAGCACATCACCAGATCGGTGGTCGCCGTCACATCATAAGGCGCCACCTCGCGCCCCGGCCGACCGACGAAATCCGACGGCAGCAACAAACCCACCATCTGCCGCCGCCCGTCCTCCATCGTCTGGGTCAGCGTCGCGATGCCGGTAACGACAGAGGCGACAAAATCCATGCGGTCACCCGACCAGATTACCGTCTGCCCAGCCTCGAAGCTGCGGTAATACTTGATCTGCTCCAGCACCTGAAGTTCGTCCGCATCGCAACGCGCGCAAACCGCGCGATGGCGGATAGGACAGTCACCACATTCGTGTTTGTGAAAGGTGGGGTGAGCCAGATCCATCAGATACTTTCATTTGATCTACATCAAAGCGGCCAACACACCGCACCGTAAAGGTAGCCCAATGGACAGTAACTCGCAACTTATGCAGTTCGGACTTTTTGACGCGCGCGTACCAAGGTATACAAGCTACCCTACGGCTCCCCACTTTGCCGCGTCAGTCAGTCACGAACTCTTTTCTAACTGGATCGAAACGATTCCGGTGGGAAGTGATATATCCTTATACCTCCATGTGCCCTTCTGCCGCAAGCTCTGCTGGTTCTGCGCCTGCCGCACCCAGGGAACCAGTTCTGACGCGCCGGTCCGCGCCTACGCGCAAACTCTCAAGGCCGAAATCGCGCTATTGAAGGCACGCCTGCCCGCTGGCGTGCGCCTGTCGCGCCTGCATTGGGGCGGCGGCACGCCCACGCTGATGCCCGCCGACCTGATCAGCGACCTCGCCCGCACCATCTTCGACGTGGTGCCGATGGGCGATGGCGCCGAATTTTCGGTCGAGATCGACCCCAATGAGATCGACGATGCCCGCCTCGATGCGCTGGCTGCGGCGGGGATGAACCGCGCCTCGATCGGCGTGCAGGACTTCGACCCCGAAATTCAGAAGACCATCGGGCGCGAACAAAGCTACGAGCTTACCCGCGACGTGATCGTTGCCATCCGCAAGCGCGGCGTCAAAAGCCTGAACGCCGATATCCTTTACGGCTTGCCGCACCAAACACCTGAACGGATTACGGATTCAGTGCTGAAACTGCTGTCGCTGAGCCCCGACCGTGTCGCACTTTATGGCTATGCCCATGTGCCGTGGATGGCGCGGCGGCAGGTGATGATCCCGTCGGACGCGATGCCCACCCCACAAGAGCGGCTGCGCCTGTTTGAGACGGCGACCCGCCTGTTCGAGGCGGACGGCTATGACGCCATCGGCATCGACCATTTCGCGCGCCCCGAAGATGGCCTCGCCCGCGCTCAAAAGGCCGGCACGCTGCGGCGCAACTTTCAGGGCTATACCGACGACACCGCCCCGGTGCTGGTCGGTCTGGGCGCCTCGTCAATCTCTCGCTTCCCGCAGGGCTTCGCGCAGAACGCCTCGACCACCTCCGACCATACAAAGTTGATACGCGCCGGAAAGTTTTCCACCCATCGCGGCCACATCTTCAGCGACGAAGACCGCCTGCGCGGTCGCATCATCGAGGCGTTGATGTGCGACTTCCGCGTCGAGGCGGCGGAATTGACGCGCGACTACGGCGCCAGCCCGCAAAAGATTGCCGACCTTTTCACCACAGCCGCCCTTGCGTTCCCTGGCATGGTCGATGTCACCGCGTCCACCTTTGCCATTCCAGAGCGTGCACGCCCCCTGACCCGCATGATCGCCCGCGCATTCGACGCCTACGACATGTCAAAGGCCGGCCATAGCTCTGCCATCTGAAAGAGGTGCAAAGCGCCGCCTCTTTCGTTTCTTTTTGGCAAAAATACTCAAATTCCGCCAGATCAGGCGGGCTCGGCCTTCAGATTGAAGGCCGCCGCCAGCAGCGCGCGGGTATACTCTGTTTGCGGCGCGGCAAACAATGCCTCGGCCTCGCCGGTTTCGACCACATCGCCCGCTTTCATCACGATCACCTTGTGCGCCAGCGCGCGCACCACACGCAAATCGTGGCTGATGAACAGATAGGCCAAGCCCCATTTCCGTTGCAGCCCGCGCAAAAGATCGACGATCTGCACCTGCACCGTCATGTCCAGCGCGCTGGTCGGCTCGTCCAACACCACCAGCTTGGGCCGCAGGATCATGGCGCGCGCAATCGCAATGCGCTGGCGCTGGCCGCCGGAAAACTCATGCGGATAGCGCGTCATCGTGGTGGGGTCCAACCCGACCTCAGCCATGATCGCAGCGACCTGCGCGTGGCGGTCGCCTTCGGTGCCATGCACACCCAAGCCCTCGGCGATGATCTGCTCCACCGTCATGCGCGGCGACAGACTGCCGAACGGGTCCTGAAACACGATCTGCATATCGCGCCTTACCGGGCGCATCTGTCCGAAGGTCAGCCCCTGCAACTCGCGCCCCATAAACGCAATCGAGCCTTGCGAGGAGATGAGCCGCAGGATCGCCAGCGCCAGCGTGGTCTTGCCAGAGCCACTTTCGCCTACGATGCCCAGCGTCTCGCCCGCCCGCACCGAAAGTGTGGCGGCATTGACCGCCTTCACATGGCCCACCGTCTTGCGCATAAACCCGCGATTGATCGGGAACCACACCCGCAGCGCGTCGGTTTTCAGCACCTCCGCGGCACCCAGCGGCACAGGATCGGGCCGCCCTGCCGGTTCGGCGGCCAGCAGGCCCTTGGTATAGGGGTGCTGCGGGTTGGCGAAAATTTCGGCTGTAGGGCCCTGCTCGACAATTTCGCCGCCCTGCATGACGCAAACGCGATCCGCGATGCGGCGCACGATGCCCAGATCGTGGGTGATGAACAAAAGGCTCATCCCCTCATCGCGTTTAAGGTCGGCCAGCAGGTCAAGGATCTGCGCCTGAATCGTCACGTCCAGCGCCGTGGTCGGCTCATCCGCGATCAGCAGATGCGGTCCGTTCGCCAGCGCCATCGCGATCATCACGCGCTGCCGCTGCCCGCCCGAAAGCTGGTGCGGATAGGCACCCAGCCGCTCTTCGGCATCGCGGATACCTACCTTCTGCAACAGCTCCACCACCCGCGCCCGCGCCGCAGCGCCGGTCAGCCCTTGGTGCAGCGTCAGGCTTTCGGTGATCTGCCGTTCCAGCGTGTGCAGCGGGTTCAGACTGGTCATCGGCTCTTGAAAGATAAAGCTGATGTCGTTGCCGCGCACCTTGTGCAGCCGCGCAGGCGTAGCGCCCACCATCTCTTCGTCACGATAACGGATCGAGCCTGACACCTCGGCGCTATCGGGCAACAGTGCCACCGTCGCCAGCGCCGTCACCGACTTGCCCGAACCACTTTCACCGACCAAGGCCACCGTCTCGCCCTGTGCGACGGTGAAACTGACGCCGCGCACCGCCTCGCTGACGCGGCCATCCTGCCGGAAGCGGATCGTCAGATTGCGAATGTCCAGAATGTCGCTCATTGAAAGGTCTTTCGGGGGTCGAACGCATCGCGCACGCCTTCAAAGATAAAGACCAACAGCGACAGCATGATCGCAAAGGCGAAGAACGCGGTGAAGCCCAGCCACGGCGCCTGAAGGTTCTGTTTCGCCTGCAACGTCAACTCGCCCAGCGAGGGGGCGGAGGACGGCATGCCGAAGCCAAGGAAATCAAGCGTGGCAAGACTGCTGATCGCGCCAGTGATGATGAACGGCAGGAATGTCAGCGTGGCAACCATCGCGTTCGGCAACACATGGCGCACCATAATAACGCCATTCGACACCCCCAGCGCCCGCGCCGCGCGCACATATTCGAAGTTCCGCGCACGCAGAAATTCGGCGCGCACCACATGCACCAGATGGGTCCAGCCAAACAGCACCATCAAACCCGCCAACAGCCAGAAGTTCATTTGCCAGATCGCCGCCACGATAATGATGACGTAAAGGCTGGGGGTCGATCCCCAGATCTCGATAACGCGCTGAAAGATCAGGTCGATCCAACCGCCGAAATAGCCCTGCACCGCGCCCGCCGCGATGCCCAGCACCGAGGTCGCCGCCGTCACCACCAGCGCGAACGACACCGACATGCGGAAGCCGTAAATCACCCGCGCCAGCACATCGCGCGCCGTGTCATCGGTGCCCAGCCAATGCTTGGCATCAGGCGCCGACGGGGCCGCGCCCTTGATATCGTTGATCGTGTTGTAGCTATAGGGAATAGGCGGCCACAGGATCCAGCCCGGCGTCACCGGCTTGCCGTCGATAGCCCCCGCTTTTGCCTCGGCTTCGGTCTTGGTGGGTGTGTCAAAACACCCCTCCGCGCCGCCCGAGATAATCAAGCATTGCACCACCGGGTCATGGTAAACCGCCTCGGTCTGAAAATCGCCGCCGAAGTCCTTTTCCGAGTAGAACTGCAACACCGGGCTGCGGATCTCTCCCTTGTAGCTGACCAGCAGCGGATGATCGTTCGCCAGAAACTCTGCCCCCAGCGACAGGCCAAACAGCACGGCAAAGATCACCAGCGACCAAGCCGCACGCCGGTTGGCGCGGAAATTGCGCCAGCGGCGCTGATTAAGCGGCGACATACGCATCACGTCTCCCGCGTCTCAAAGTCGATGCGCGGGTCGATCCACACATACATCAGGTCCGATATCAGCCCCATTACCAACCCGATCACCGAGAACACGAACAGCGTGCCGAAAATCACCGGGTAATCGCGCTGCACCGCCGCCTCGAACCCCAGCCGACCGAGGCCGTCGAGCGAGAAGATCGTCTCGATAATCAGGCTCGACCCAAAGAAGACACTGACAAACAACGCCGGGAAGCCCGCGATTACGATCAGCATAGCGTTGCGAAAGACATGTCCATATAGCACGCGCCGCTCGGTCAGCCCCTTGGCCCGCGCCGTCATCACATATTGCTTTTTGATTTCATCAAGAAAGCTGTTCTTGGTCAGCAGTGTCAGCGTGGCAAACGAGGAAATCGTCGAGGCCAGCACCGGCAGCGTGATGTGCCAGAAATAGTCCAGCACCTTGCCCGGAATACTCAACGTGTTCCAATTATCCGAGGTCAGCCCGCGCAACGGGAAGATTTGCCAGTAGGAACCGCCCGCGAACAGCACCAACAGCAGGATCGCGAACAGGAATCCCGGTATCGCGTAGCCCACGATGATGGCGCCGCTGGTCCATGTGTCGAAACTCGACCCGTCTTTCACCGCCTTGCGCACCCCCATCGGGATCGAAATCAAATAGGCGATCAACGTTGACCACAGCCCCAGCGAGATCGACACCGGCAGCTTTTCCTCGATCAGCTTCACCACCGAGATCGAGCGGAAATAGCTTTGCCCAAAGTCGAAGTGGGCATAGTTCCACAGCATCTCGCCGAACCGCTGCAACGGTGGCTTGTCAAAGCCAAACTCCTTTTGCAATTGCACGATGGACTCTGGCGGCAGGCCCCGCGCGCCAAGGTATTTGTCGTTCACCCCGGCACTCGCCGCAGCCCCCCCGGCGTCGCCGCTTCCCGCGATGTTTTGGAACGCGTCGCCCTGCCCCTGCATCCGCGCGATGATCTGTTCCACCGGACCACCCGGCACGAACTGCGTCAGCGTGAAATTGATCACCAAGATCCCGAGCAAGGTCGGGATCATCAGCAGGATCCGTCGAAAGATATAGGCCGCCATCCGCCCTCAGCCCCTCACCGCAGCACGCCTTTGGCTTTCAACGCCGCGGCTTTTGTCGCGTCATACCACCAGAAATCGATCTGCCCCAGCGAATAGGGCGGCAAAACGGCGGGATGGTCAAAGATGTCATAATACGCAACCGTATGCGTGTTCTTGAACCATTGCGGCACCCAGAACCGCTCCGCCCTGAGCGCGCGATCCAGCGCCCTTACAGCAGGCACCAGATCGGCCTGCGACTTCGCGCCCAGCACCACCGCGATCAGCGCATCGATGCCGGGGCTTTTCAGACCCATCAGGTTGAACGGCGAAACATCTGCGGTGGCAGAGCCGAAGTATTGCTTCAACTCATCCCCCGGAACGAAACTCATCGGGAATTGCGCAGTGATGACGTCGAAATCATAGCTGCGTTCGCGCGCGGTTTCCTGTGAATCATCGACATGCGTCATGTAGGCGTCGATGCCCAAAGTCTGAAGATTCTCGACAAAGGGGCTGATCACCCGATCGAAGGTGGAGTTGGAATTCATGAATTCAACCCGCAACACCTCGCCCTTGGCATTGCGCCGCTTGCCGTCCGCGCCCACCGTCCACCCCGCCGCATCCAGCAGCGCCGAGGCGCGGCGCCGGTTGTTCCGGTCAAGCTGCATCGCCCCTGAGGTCGGGGCCGTCACCGCATCGTCGGTCAATATCCGCATCGGCAGCTTGTCGGCCAAGGGCGTCAGAATCCCGAGCTCACCCGGCGTCGGCTTGCCCACCGCCGCCAGATCGCTGTTGTCCCAGAACGAGTTGACGCGGGCGTAAAGTCCGTAAAACAGCTTGGAATTCGACCATTCGAAGTTGAACATCAACCCGATCGCCTGCCGCACACGCGGATCCTGGAACTGGGGCCGCCGCAGGTTGAAGATGAAACTTTGCCCGGTCGCCAGGGATCCGTCTGGCAGCGTGGCCCTGACCACCGCACCGCTTTTCACCGCAGGAAAGTCATAGCCCGTCGCCCATATCTTTGACGACGCCTCGTCGCGGAAAGTATAGCTGCCGCCCTTGAAGCCCTCGAACGCAGCGTTGTAGTCGGCGTAATATTCGACCCTGATCCGGTCGAAATTGTTACGCCCCACATTGATCGCCAGATTGCGGCCCCAATAGTCAGGGTTGCGTTTGTAAACCGCCGTTTGCCCCACGTTCAGCCGATCCAGCACATAGGGCGCCGAGCCGACGAACGGCGTCAGACTGGATTCCGCAAAATCGCGGTGATGCGCCTCGTAATCCGCCTTGGAAAAGATCGGCAAGCCGCCCACCGATTGCGGCAGATCGCGCTTGGGGTAGTTTGGCTTGAAGGTGAACTTCACCCGCTCGGGGTCCAGAACCTCGACGCTTTGCACTTGTTGGCCCAATAGAAATTGCAGGTCGGGCAGGCCCTTGGTCAGTATGAGATTGAATGAAAACGCAACGTCCGCCGCCGTCACTTGTGTGCCATCGGAAAACTTCGCCTCTGGCCGCAGGGTGAAGATCACCCACGAGCGATCCTTGGGGTATTCGATGGTCTGGCACAGCAGGCAATAGCTGGCCCCAATCTCGTCCGCAGTGCCGGTCAACAGCGACTCGTATAGCATCGAGGAGTAGGCCTCGGCCCGGCCCTTGGTGATAAACGGGTTCATGCTGTCAAAGCCGCCAGACCGCCAGACCGAAATCTCGCCGCCCTTTGGGGCATCGGGGTTCACATAAGCCAGATGCTTGAAATCCGCCGGATATTTCAGCGTGCCGAAGGTCGAGATGCCGTAGGATGTCACCACCCCATCGTCGGCGCGCGCCATCATCGCCGTCGCCAGGCAAATCAGCGCAAGAAAAGCCAGCCCGATCCGCGCCGCCCCAACCGGGCGCGCCATCGCCTGAACCAAAGCGGATTTCTGCATCGTCATCCTCCTTGCCGGGCGGACTGCCGCCGCCCTTGCTGTTCGATCAGGCTACCCGTGCAACCCGCAGATTCAAGGCGAGTTTACATGAGATTGCCCGTCGCAACGAAAAAGGCCGCCCAAACCGGGGCGGCCTTGATCCAATCAGCCCAGTCGCCTCACTTCAAAGAGGCGAGGTAGGCAATCACGTTGGCGCGGTCTTCAACTTTCGGCAGACCGGCAAAACCCATCTTGGTGCCCGGCGCATAGGCTTTCGGGTCGGTCAGCCAAGTGTCCATGCGATCCGGCGTCCAGTCGCCGCCGAGCTTCTTCAGCGCGTCGGAATACGCAAATCCCGCAACCGAAGCCACCGCACGTCCCACCACACCGTTCAGGTGCGGGCCGGTAGCATTCTGGCCGTCAACCTTGTGGCAGGCGGTGCATTTCTTGAATACCGTCTCGCCCTTTGTGGCGTCAGCCGAGGCATAGACGGTCTTGAAGTCCGGACCTGCCGCTGCTGCGGCGACAGGTGCTGCCGCGCCGGCTACCGCTACGCTGTATGCGGGCTTGCCGGTCTCACCTGAACTATAGATTGCCTCGCCCGCCCAATTGCCGAGAAGGAATATCAAAAGCGACCCGCAAAGGGCGCCCACAACTTTCGTTAAGGTCATCGTGTCGAACATGTCGCTTCCCATGCAGTACGAACTGTCGCGCTATCTACAAGCTTCCCTTGCCAAGTTTCAAGGTATACTTAGCGCGACCAATTGCCCAAATCGGGTGTTTGCCTGCAGGAACCAATAAACATGGCCGGTCGTATTGCCTTCCAGGGGGAGCTTGGAGCCTATTCCCATCAAGCCTGCCGCCAGGCGCGCCCAGAAATGGAGGCGGTGCCCTGCCGCACCTTTGAGGACGCGATAGAGCTTGTGAGAAAGGGCGATTGCACCCTTGCCATGCTGCCGGTGGAGAACTCCACCTATGGCCGGGTCGCGGATATTCACTCGTTGCTGCCCGAATCCGGCCTGCACATCATCGACGAAGCGTTCGTGCGCGTTCACATCAACCTGCTGGGTGTGCCCGGAACAAAATTGTCGCAGATCACCGACGCAATGAGCCATACGGTGCTGCTGGGCCAGTGCCGCAACTTCCTGCGCGAACATCAGATTCGCGCCGTGACCGGGGCAGATACTGCTGGCTCGGCGCTGCATGTTGCGGAAACCAAAAACCCCGCGCTTGGCGCGCTTGCCTCTGAACTCGCGGGCGAGATTTACGGGCTCGACGTGCTGGCCCGCCATATCGAAGATTTGAAGAACAACACCACGCGGTTCCTCGTGATGTCACGCGAACCCGATCTGACACGGCGCGGTTCGGCGGGGATGATGACCACCCTCACCTTCCGCGTCCGCAACATCCCGGCGGCGCTTTACAAGGCGATGGGCGGTTTTGCCACCAACGGCGTCAACATGACCAAGCTTGAAAGCTATATGATCGGCGGCAGCTTCAACGCGACGCAGTTTTATGCCGATATCGAGGGTCACCCCGACGACCACAACGTCAAGCTCGCGCTGGAGGAGCTGGCATATTTCACCACCTCGCTGTCGCTGCTTGGTGTCTATCCGGCCGATGCGCGCCGCCATTAAAGTCGCGTGTGACCCGCGCTAAATCCCAGCACTCATGCCGCTATGGTAGCGGTCCTGAATGTTGCGCGCGAATGTTTCGGTGCGCGCCTTGAACCGCTCGGTCAGACGCGCCTTGGCCAGCCGCATCGATTGCAGCATGATGCGTGCGGTCAGGTTTGTCGGATGCAGATCCATCTTCACCTGCACCCGCGTGTAGTGCGCCGAAAGCTCCAATAGGTCGATCGTCAGCACGCCCTGCATGTTCTTCGACTCGCCGTCAAAGCGCATGGCGGTGTGGGGCTCATACCCCTCCAGTGTGATCAAAACCTTGCGTGGTTTTTGGCGCATCGTGAAAAGCGCCTGCCATTGTGCGCCGCGCGCGGGCTTTCCAAGCCTGTCAACGCGCAAGACCTCAGCCCCACGCCGCAACGCCGCCTTCTCAAAGCCGGAAAAATCGCTAAGAGATTCAAATACATAGTCGATAGGCGCCTCGACGTCTGCGCGTGAAACGAAATTCATGTGGCCTCAGCAAACCTTCCCGGTGTGTGCGTCGTGGCTTCTTTGCATCACTCCAGCCTGTCGGCGAGCCAATTGGCAATCAGGAAATGCGCAATGGCGCCTTGCCGGGATGGTTTGATGGTTGGGTGTAGCCCAGCCATCACACCCACCATCTCTTCGCGGCTCAACCACCGCGCGTCTTCGATCTCAGCCGGGTCCAGCGTGATCGCCTCGCTCACCGCGTCGCCCTGACAGCCCAGCATCAGCGAGGCCGGAAAGGGCCACGGCTGGCTTGCCAGATAGCGCACCGCGCCGACGCGCACGCCCGCCTCTTCAAACACCTCGCGCCGCACTGCCGCCTCAATGGTTTCGCCCGGCTCGATGAAGCCGGCAAGCAGCGAATACATCCCCTCGGGCCAAGCTGGTGAGCGCCCCATCAGAACGGAGTTTCCGCGCGTTATCAGCATGATGACCACCGGGTCGGTGCGGGGAAAGTGATGCGTGCCGCAAGCGGCGCAGGTGCGCTGCCATCCCGCCATCGCCACCACGCTCGGCTGCCCGCATTTGGCGCAAAAGCCATGATGTCCGTGCCAGCCGAACAACGCGCGCGCCATCGCCGCAATCTCTGCCTCGCGCGGGGTCAGGCGCACCATCACGCCACGCAACTCGACAAAGCGCATCGTGATGGGAAGCGCCGGGTGCCTTTGCTCGGTCGGGTCCAGAAACGCCGCCGGATCCGCCGCATTGCCGTCCTGCGGTTCCCAGCCAGAGATGTCAGTGGCAAAGCGCGGCCCGGCCTCGTCAAGGCCCAGAAACACCGTCACCCCGGCGTCGCGCAGCACGTCATGCCCCGGCGTGACCCAGCCCAGCCCCTCGCCCTCGACCAACGGCTTGCCGCGCCAGAACGGCACCACCCGCGCCGTTGGGTGCGCCAGCATCGCCGCCTGCTGCGCTCCATCGCCCCGCAAGGCTGCCGCCCGCTCTAGCCCCGATCCGCCAAACGTCACCGTCTCTGCATTCCGCATCTACGCGCCCCTTATCCCACGCCCTTTCCTGCCACGCGGCTCTGGCGGGCGCAAACCCCGTCTGAGCGCGCCCTAAATACAACTCTTGCGTGCATAATCTTGACTCGCGCGGCGACGCGACGTATGCAGACCTGACGGAAGGGCTGCCAGTGTCACTCCGGCGTTACCACCGGACGCGATATTCCTGCCAGCATCAGCCTTGGGGGATAGAATGTCCAACCGCAGCGCCTCGAATTTCACCCGCCGGAGCTTTCTGGCGCAAACCGCCGCAGGAGCATCCTTGATAGCGCTTCACCCCTTTTCGGCAAGCGCTGCTGTCAATCAGGCCCATCTGCGCATCATGGAAACCACTGATATCCATGTGAATATCTACCCCTATGATTATTACGCCGACAAAGCCGTTGATACCGTTGGCCTCGCCCGCACCGCGACCCTGATCGCCGGTATCCGCGCCGAGGCGACCAACTCCATGCTGATCGACAACGGCGATTTTCTGCAGGGCAACCCGATGGGCGATTACATGGCCTATGAAAAGGGCATGGACGGCAACACGGTCCACCCCGCAATCGAGGCGATGAACGTGCTGGGGGTTGAGGCATCGACGCTGGGCAACCACGAATTCAACTACGGCCTGTCGTTCCTTGAAAAGTCCCTCACCGGGCCGAAGTTCCCCATTGTTTCCGCCAATGTGATTAAAAAGCAGGGTGCCTCGCCGCGTCAGGACCAGCTTCTGCTCAAGCCCTACGTCATCCTTGACCGCGAGATCACCGATGGCGCGGGAGAAAAGCACAACATCCGCATCGGCTTGATCGGCTTTGTGCCGCCACAGATCATGCAGTGGGACCGCCATAACCTTGAAGGCAATGTCACCACGCGCGACATCGTCTCGACCGCCGCCGCCTGGGTGCCTGAAATCAAGGAAAAGGGTGCCGACCTCATCATCGCGCTTTCCCATTCCGGCATCGGTGCAGCGGACCACGTTGACGGCGCCGAAAACGCCTCGATTCCCCTGGGGCGCATCGAGGGGATCGACGCGATCCTGACCGGCCACGCCCACCTTGTGTTCCCCTCCCCGACGTTCAAGGACTACGCGGACGTCGATGTGGCAAAGGGCACCATCGGCGGCAAACCGGCGGTAATGGGGGGCTTCTGGGGCTCGCATATGGGGCTGATCGACCTGATGCTGGAACGCGACGGCACCGCCTGGCGCGTGGTCAGCTTCACCACCGAGGCGCGGCCGATCTACCTGCGCAAGCCTGACCACTCGATCACCGCAACCGTGAAAAGCGACGACGCCATTCTGTCCGCCGTCAAACCGGAACACGACGCGACGCTCGCCTATATCCGTCGCCCGGTCGGCAAGACCACCGCCCCACTGCAAAGCTACTTTGCGCTCGTGGCCGACGACCCGTCGGTGCAGATCGTCTCGAACGCGCAGCTTTGGTATATTGCCCAGATGATGCAGGGCACCCAGTGGCAGGATCTACCCCTTCTGTCAGCCGCAGCCCCCTTCAAGGCGGGCGGGCGCAGCGGGCCCAGCTATTACACCGACGTTCCCGCAGGCGATGTGGCGATCAAGAATGTCGCTGACCTTTACCTTTATCCGAACACCATCCGCGCCGTGAAAGTCACGGGGGCGCAGCTCAAGGACTGGCTGGAACGCTCGGCAGGCATGTTCAACCAGATCACCCCCGGTAAGCCTGACCAGATGCTGCTGAACCCGAATTTTCCCAGCTATAATTTCGACGTGATCGACGGCGTCACTTATCAGATCGACGTCAGCCAACCTTCGAAATACGATGTCGATGGCAAGACCGTCGCGCCCGATGCCGACCGCATCGTCAATCTGGCCTACCAAGGCAAGCCGGTGGACCCGACGATGGAATTTGTGATTGCCACCAACAACTACCGCGCGGGTGGCGGCGGCAGCTTTCCCGGCGCGATGGGCGACACGGTGATCTTTGAAGGCCCCGACACCAACCGCGACATCATCGTGCGCTACCTCGTGGAAAACGGCACGATCAACCCCACCGCCGATGGCAACTGGTGCCTCGCGCCGCTGCCCGGCACCTCGGTCCTGTTCGACACCGGGCCGAAGGCCGCAGCCTATGTCAATGACGTCAAAGGCATCACCGCAACACCGGACGGCACCAGCCCTGACGGCTTTGCCCGCTACCGCATCGCGCTGTAGCGCCGGGCAAAGTCCGCGCGGATCCTCTTGCAACGCGCCCGCCGAACGCCTAAATACACCGTCGAGAGGTTGGCGCGGGCGAGCGCCTCGCCAACCCGGTCAGGTCCGGAAGGAAGCAGCCGCAACGAGTCCCGTTTGGGTCGCTGTCCAGCCTCTCACCTCATCCCGCACCTAGGTCAGCATCGCGCAAGCCGCCTATTTCACCATGCGCCGCAGGCTTAGCGTCAGGATCACCAGACAGCCCACCAGCAACAGCGCCGCCCCAATCAGGCCCGACACCCCCGCGCCCTTTACCAAGACGGCGACAACCACGATCAGCCCCAGCACTTGCAGCGCCAGACTGCCGTCATCGACAAACAGGCTCAGTAGTTCTTTGAAGACAGAGATGATAAAGCTCATTGTGCAGCCCTCAGGTTGGAGTGAGCCGACCGCATCATCGACACGGCGGCAAAAGCAAAGGCGCAGAGCACCGCAAGAATACCCAGCAGCGAGAGATCAGCCCCCGGCCATGACGCGCCCAGCCCCTCGCCAGCCCAGAACACGCCGAACGCGGTCAGCATCAGCCCCACCGCGAATTTAAGAGCATTTTCAGGCACTTGGCTTAGCGGCCTATGGGCCATCGCGCCGATAATCAGCACAACCAGCACCGCCGCCAACGCGCCCATCCCGGCATAGGCCGTCATACCATGCGCCGTGCCGACCGCGATCACGATGAACACCACCTCGACCCCTTCCAGCAGCACCGCTTTGAACGCCGCCATCCCGGCCATGTAATCCGCCCGCTTCTCTGCCGCCTGCCGCTTCAGAATGTCGGTCTCTTTGGCGAACGCCGCGTCCTCGTCATGCAGCGCGATAAAGCCAGAGGCGCGCAGGATCGCCTTGCGCAGCCAGCGCATGCCGAACAGGATCAACAGCACCCCCACCATGAATTGCAGCACCTGCAACGGGATCAGCGCGAATAGCGGCCCAAAGATCAGCACCAACACCACCAGCAGCGCCAGCGCCAGCGCCGAGCCCACCAGCGCGGGACGCCAGCTCCGCGTCAGCGCCACCGCCAGCACAATGGTAAACGCCTCCACCACTTCGACGAAAGAGCCTAGGAAGGCCGCGGTTACGGTGGGCATTATCGCAGTAAGGTTATGCATCAGGCGTCATTTCTCTTTTAGGTTTAGTTGATTCTACACGCTCACGCCGCCAAAACAACACAGCGATCCGGTGGCAGGGAAAACGCCAGTGCCGCACCGGGCTCGACCCGCTCTGGCCAGTCAAGGCGGATACGCGCCGGGCCAACATCAACGCCCAGCCGCCAACAGCGCCCCTGATAGGCGGCCGAGGCGACGCGACCGGTCAATTGCGTCTCGGGATGCGCGCCCGCACCGCGCGCGTCCTCGGGCCGGATCACCAGCACCCCTCGCCCCCGGATCGCGCTGTCGGTCTGCAAATCGGTCTCGGTCGCCTCGGGGCGAAACTGCCCCGCCGCGATCTGGCCGTTCAACAGCGAAAACCCCCCGATGAACGATGCGACAAAGGCGTCGGCGGGGGCCTCATAGATCCGCTCGGGCGTGTCGAACTGGGCAATCGTGCCCTCTCGCATCACCGCGATGCGGTCGGTCACCGCCATCGCCTCGGCCTGATCGTGGGTGACATAGACCACGGTGATGCCTTCGCGCCGCACCAGATCCATCATCTCGGTCCGCATATCCTCGCGCAGCGCGGCATCAAGGTTCGACAGCGGCTCGTCAAACAGCATCAGCGCCGGGCGCGCCGCAAGACAACGCGCAATTGCCACCCGCTGCTGCTGCCCACCCGACAGCGCCGAAGGATGACGGTCGCGGAAGGCCGCCAGCCGCGTCACCTCCAGCGCATGTTCGATGCGCGCCTTGGCCTCTGCTGCGGGCAGCCGTTGCGCGTGCAGGCCAAACGCCAGATTACCCTCGATCGTCATATGCGGCCACAGCGCGTAATCCTGAAATACCATACCGATGCGGCGGCGTTCCGGCGGCACCACGACATCGCGTGACCAGATGGTGCGCCCGCCCATGCTGATATGGCCCGCGTCCGGCATCATCAGCCCCGCGATCATCCGCAACAGCGTGGTTTTGCCGGACCCAGACGCCCCCAAAAGCGAGACGACCTCGGACGGATTCACCCGCAAATCCAGCCCTTTAAGCACGCGCTTGCCGCCGAGGGATTTCTCGATACCGGTGCAAATCAACTCTGTGCTCATGACAGACCCTTCGTTGCGGATTTTCCAAATGTCAGGTGGCGCCGTGCCATAACCCAGACCAGCGCAGCAAGGCCGCCCGCCACCGTCATCGACACCAGCGACAAGGCCGCCGCCATGCCATCGCTGTCATGGTTCAACAGCCGCACGATATAGGGCGGCGCCGGGCTTCCGGTTTGCGGGATCAACAGCTGCGACACCGGCAGTTCGAACACTGAACGGATGAAGGTCAGCAAGAACGCCGTCACCACGCTCAGCAGCACCAGGGGCAGCGTCACCCGCAGCATCCGGGCCACGCGCCCATGGCCATGGAGCCGCGCCGCATCGCCCAAACTCGGCGCCAGTTGCGCCACCGCCGACAGGATCACCACAAGGCAATAGGGCAGCGCCGTCGCCACATAGCCCGTCACCAGCAACGAGGCGTCGCCATAATGCGGGAACGGCCAGTCGCGGAACCCCGGCAGGCGGTTCCACACCAGAATATAGCCAAAGCCCAGCACGATACCCGGAATGGCAATCGTGCCGATCGACAGCCCCATCACCGCCGCCCGCAGGCTGGCACTCGCCGCCTCGATCCGCGCCGACAGGACCAACGCCACGCCACAGGCGATCAGCGCCGCGGTCCCGGCATAGCCAAGCGAGCGCATCAGGGCGAGGTTCTCCTCCGACCCAAGCTGCAACGCGGTGCCAAGATTGCTTAGCGTGAAATTCGCAGGCTCCAGCCCATGCCCCAGCGTCGCGGTAAAGGTGCGGATCAGGATCACCGCCATCGGCAGATACAGCGCCAGAACCGCAACCAGCAGCAGCGCGCCCGTCGCAACCCAACGCCAACGCCCGCCATCGCTTACCCTCACCGCGCGCGAGCGGCCAGAGACCAGCCGCGCCTCGGTCTGCTTCCGCAGCAGGCGGTCCGCGAAAACCACAATCAGCACCAGCGTCAACAGGATCAGCGCCTGCGCCCCGGCCATCGGGAAATCAATCGGATAGTCCGACGCCGCCGCATAGATACCATAGGTCAACAGCCCGAAATGCGACTGCTTGGCAATCGTCGCCGCCAGCCCGAAATCCGACAGAACCTCGGCGAATGTCGCGATACAGCTTAGCGCAATTGCCGGCGCCAACAGCGGCAGGTTGACCGAAACCCACACCCGCCAGCGCGACGCCCCCGACAGCCGCGCCGCATCCTCCAGATCGGTGCCGAGCCCCGCCAGCGCCCCGGCGATGATAAACCCCGCCAACGGGAACAGGCTGAACGTATGCACAAACACCAACCCGCCAAGGCCAAAGAACCCGTCTGACAGCGTGCGCGGCAACAGGCCCAACTGCGCCAGATATCCGCCCGGCGCCATCAGCAGCACCCAGGCCAGCGCCTTCAGATAGGACGGCATCAGGAACACCAGCCACGGCACCGGCGCAATCAGCCAGCGCAGCGGCAAGGTGAACCGCTGCATCATCACCGCAAACGCCCCGCCCACCAGCGTGGCTGTTACCGCGACACCCGCGCCAAGCTCCAGCGAATGCAGAATAGACACCGCAACCCGCGGCACCGAAAACGCCCGCAGCAAGGGCGAGGCGTCAAAGATGAAGTTCGGCGCCACCGGATCGAACAGCGCCGGCACCACCGATTGCAGCAACACGGTCGCCAGTGGCAATCCGATCAGGATCAGGAACAACGCATAGATCAGCACGGTGCCGCTCTGCGCCCCAATACGCCGCAGCATCCCGCGAACGCGCGGCAGAAAGGCGCCGTGTATATCCTCCACGGCGCCGCTCGTCTGAATCAGGGTCATGCGCCGCACGCCCGTAACGATCTCATCCCGTGCATCGTCATTGCACGAAATTGTCGCGATACCACTGCTTCCACTCGGTCTCATGTGCCGAGGCCGCCTTGTCGTTCAGCACGATGAACGGAATGTCGATCTTGCGCCCCGGCTTTGCCGCTACGCCCTCGATCACCGGGATGAAGAAGAAGTCGGTATCGTCACCGTCTTTCATCGCCGTCTGACCATCCTTGGAGGTCATGAAGGCGACGAACTTCTTCACCGCATCCATGTGCTTGGTCTTGGCGCTAATGCCCATCCCCGACGGAAGCGCGACCGAGCCTTCGGTCGGATAGATCGCCGTCACCGGCTCGCCCTTGGCCATCTGCGAGATGATCGAACTGTCTTGGTTGATGCCAACCTTCGCGTCGCCGGTCAGCACCGCTTTGTTAACCTTGCCACCCGACGGCAGGCCTGAAATCGTCTTGTTGGTCAGCGCCGTTTTCAACAGCGCCTTGCCACCGTCAACGCCGTTGGTCTGAAACAGCCCGGCGATGAACTGGTAGGACGGCCCCGACAGGTTCGGGTCTTTCGCCGCGACCGCGCCTGCGAACTTCGCCAGATCGGCCCAGGATTTCGGCATATCGCCCGCGGCCACCTTCTTGGTGTTCACCTCAATCGCCGTGGTCGAGGCAGAGGTCGGCAGGAACGCGCGATCCGCCGGGATCAGCGTCTTGCCAAGCGCGTTATATTTGACCGCACCCAAAACGTCGGCCGGGATCGGCTGCAACACCTTGTCCTGCAACATCCGCTCGAACACGGCAGAGCCGTCCAGCCACACGATGTCGAACTGCGGATTCGAGCCTTCCGCCGCGATTTTGCCCAACGTCTCGCCGGTCGAGCCGGGCTCGACCACGTCCACGGTGATGCCGGTCTTGGCGGTGAATGCCTTGACGGCGGTGCCCGCAAAATCAAGCGCGTCATAAACCACCAGATCCGCCGCCATCGCAGGCGCGGTGATCGCGGCAGAGCTCATCAGGATCGTCAGGGCCAGAAGGGTATGCTTTTTCATGGTCTTTTCCATCGCGTTGCTGCGGAAACGGTGCGCCGACGTGGGCGCGGCGTGCCGGCACCCGCGCCCGCACTCGTCCCGATCAATCGCCTGCCCGTCGCCGCCATTTCCAAAGGTCATGGTCGTCGCGTCCTGACCTAGGCCGCGCGGGCAACGTGGATGTGACACCTCCCCAATAGAATTGTGACAATCCGCGCAAAACACAGACACCGGAAGCCGACCCTCGTCGGTTCCGGTGCCCGCATCGTGACCCTCTGCGCACGATGCACGCAGAGGCACGCTCCTCAGAACAGCGCAGCGCCTTTGGCCAGCGCAATCCACACCCCGATCAGGAACGGAATGCCGACCGCCAGCCACGCTACGGTGCCAAAGGCGCCAAAGGCCCCACGCGCCGCCGTTGCCGCCGACCCCGACCGCGAGGCGCTCGGCTCGTGCTGCAACGCACGCTCCTGCGCCAGTTCGGCATCGTCCATCAGATGGCTGTCATGCACCGGACGCACCAGCAGGTTGCAGATGAATCCAACCAGCAAAAGCCCCGCCATGATGTAAAGCGTGCGGTCATAGACCAAGGTCTTGGCGACGCCCTGATCCAGCTGATACTGCCGCACCCCGGCGATCAGCGCAGGCCCGACGATCCCCGCCACCGACCACGCGGTAATCAGGCGCCCGTGGATAGCCCCCACCATCTGCGTGCCAAAGATATCGGCCAGATAGGCCGGCACGGTCGAGAAACCGCCGCCATACATTGTCAGGATGATGCAGACGCTCAGCACGAACAGGCCCGGGATCTGCATGTGACCCCAGGTCGGCAGCAGGACATACAGCACGATGCCGAACAGGAAGAAGATCGAATAGGTCGTCTTCCGCCCGATCTTATCCGACAGCGAGGCCCAGAACAGGCGGCCAAGGCTGTTGAACAGGCTGATAAGCCCGACGAGACCCGCCGCCGCCGCGACAATCGCCGCCTTCTGCGCGTCGGGTGACAGGCTCGCCCCCGCAGCGCCCAGCAGATGGTTGCCGAACACATCCTGCAACATCGGGCTTGCCATCGCGATCACGCCGATCCCGGCGGTCACGTTCAGGCACAGCACCAGCCAGATCAGCCAGAACTGCGGCGTCTTGATCACACGGCTCAAATGCACATGGCCGGTGGTAATCATCGCCCCTGCGCTCGCCGCTGGTGTCCAGCCGCTCGGCTGCCAGCCCACAGGCGCCACGCGGAAGCTGAACGCCCCGATCGACATCACCACAAAGTAGACGCCGCCAAGAATGATCATCGCCGCCGAAACGCCCTGAATCCCATCATGCGCGAAGTGCCCCATCAGCCACACCGCCAAGGGCGCGCCCACCATGGCGCCGCCGCCATAGCCCATGATGGCAAAGCCGGTCGCCATGCCGCGACGGTCCGGGAACCACTTGATCAGCGTCGAAACCGGGGTGATGTAACCAAGCCCCTGCCCGATGCCGCCAATCACGCCGGTGCCAAAATAGACCAGCCAAAGCTGGTGCATCGCCACACCAACGCCACCCAGCGCCATGCCGCCGCCCCAGCAGATCGCAGCGATAAAGCCCGCCTTGCGCGGCCCCGCGCGCTCCAGCCAGCCGCCCCAGATCGCGGCAGAGATGCCCAAAATCGCGATGAACGTCTCAAACACATGCACCTCGACCGGCACGCTCCAGTTACAGGTGGTGCTGGTCAGCGCGTCCATGAACCCCAACTCGCCACAGCTTGCGGGCGCGTTGGTGATCAACTGGCTCATCGGTTTCCAGAACACCGAAAACCCGTAGGCCATACCGATACACAGGTGAATGCAAAGCGCGGCTGGCACGACCAGCCAGCGGTTATAGCCCGGCCCGGCGATGGTTCTCGCGCGGTCCAGCAAGGACGTGTCAGTCATGTGATCTCCCCTCCATTCCGAACTTCCCCGTCCCGGACCGGGCGCGATGGATCGGCCTGCTCCGCTTCGGTCGCCTCGGCTTTGTTCGCCCGCCCCTCCTCCAAGGGTCCGGGCCACCGATAACGCGCGACAAACCGCCGCAATTCGGATCAATGAAAGGAAAGCCCTTTCGCGTCAAACATAAAATACTGTAATATCAAATAGTTAGATGGACAATTCGTCCAGTCGTCGCACCACTTCGCGCCCAAAACATGGACATTTTGTCTATGCCACGCCCCATAACGCGCGCAAATCGGGACATTTTGTCCAATTTCAGAAAAATCACGCGTCACATCGCGGCAGGCAACCAAACCGTGAAGGTCGCGCCCTGCCCCTCGACGCTGTCCACCCGGATGCTGCCGCCGATCCGCGTCACCAACATGCGACTGATCGACAGGCCCAGCCCGGTGCCCTCGGCCCGTTTGGTGGTAAAGAACGGGTCGAAAATCCGACCGGCCACCTCAGGCGCAATCCCGCGCCCCGTGTCCGCCACCGAAATCGCCACCCCGGCGCGGCCCTCCTCCTCGGTATCGCGGCAGGAAATCCGCAAGGTGCCGCCCTCTGGCATGGCATGAACCGCATTGACGATCAGGTTGATCATCACCTGCTGCAACTCGGTCCGCTCCATCAGCACCCGCCGCGCGCCGCTATCCTCGCGCACCACCTCCACCCGCGCCTGCCGCAACTGGTGGCCGGTCAGCACCAGACAATCCGCCACCACCTCGCAGGGAGATAGCTGGTTGGCAGAGCCGGAAAACTCGCCCGGTCGCGCAAACTGCAACAGCTTCGCCACGATCGAGGTGATGCGATAGACCTGCGCGTCAATCAGGTCGAACTCTGTCTTGACCGGCGCGGCACCCGCCCCAAGGATCTGGCGCGCCACGTCCAGATTGCCCTGAATGACCGTCACCGGGTTGTTGATCTCATGCGCGACACTCGCCGTAATCTCACCCACCGCAGCCAGCTTTTCCGACATCACCAACTGCTCTGTCGTCCGCTCCAGCCGCCGGTTTGCCTGCGACAGCGCGTGAGTGCGCTCCTCCACCTTCTGGTTCAGATCCGCCGCCCAGTCGCGTAATTGCCGGTCGCGCTCTTGCACCTGATCCAGCAAATCATCGAGGTGATGCGCCACCCGCCCAATCTCGTCCCCGGCCCCGCCCTCCTTGATGCGCGCGCCCAGATCGCCGGCCTCCACCAGACCAATCGTCTCGGTCATCCGCTCCAACGGGCGGAAAATGCGCGCCGTCCAGCGCAGAAACAGCGGCACCGACAGAATCGTGATCGCGAGAAACGTCAGCACCATCAACAGCACATTCTGCGCCTTCGCCTGTTGAAACGGCGCCTCCAGAAAGCCGACATACAACATGCCCACCCGCGCGCCCCGGCTGTCGATGATCGGCTCATAGGCCGAGATATACCAGTCGTTCACCACAAACGCCCGGTCGAGCCAGACCTGCCCTTGATCCAACACCCGCCCGCGCACCACCGCCGAAACCCGCGTGCCCAGCGCACGCACGTTCTGAAACAGCCGCACATTGGTCGAGATGCGCACATCGTCCAGAAACAGCGTCGCCGTGCCCTTGCTGCCCTCGGGCAGGCTGCGGTCGCGATAGACCAGCCCGTTGATCGTATCAATGAAATCAAGGTTGCGGTTCAGCAACAGCCCGCCCACCAACGCCGCGTGACGCCCATCCGGCAACAGCACCGGCGCCGCGGCATGGATCACCATGCCCGCATCCTCAACGCCGCGCGTGGTCGGAACCGCCGCCTTGGTCGGCACCAAGGCGACCAGCGCCCGCTCTGCCAGCATCGGCGACAGCGCCGCGAGCGTTGCCGCGTCAAAGATGTCGATGGCGCTCTTGCGCTCGCCCGCCAGCGCCGCCGTCACCACCGGCCAATCGCCCGGCACCCGCGCCGCCACCGGCGTTGACGAGGCAATCGTGCCGCCACCCGGCAACGCGATATACAGAAAATCCAACCCCAGCGCCCGGCGTTCCTGCTCCAGGTAGGTATGTGCCCCCTCCGGTTCGGCCATATGCGTGGCAAAATCCACCGACACGCCCAGGGCCGCAATCCGCTCGCTCGACGTCTCCAGAATCCGCGCCATGTATTGATGTGCGATGGTCAGATCGCCGTTGACCTTGACGATCAGCAGGTCGTCCACCTTGCCCGACCAGCGCAGCGTGGTGATGCCAAGCATCAACGGCAGCAGCACCAGCATCGGCAGCAAGGCGATCACCAACAGCCGGATACGGACCGAGCGGAACACCGCAATGATCGCGTGCCACACGGCTACAGCCCCCACGCGGCCATCTTGCGGTCAATCGTCTTGCGCGACACCCCCAACCGCCGCGCCGCATCGGTGCGGTTGCCTGCGGTCGCCTCCAACGCGGCAAGGATATGGCGTCGTTCAACCACTTCCAACGGCTCGATCTCGGCCCGTGGCACCGCGCCCAATGTCTCCAGCGACAGACGGCCAAAGATCAGCGAGCGTTCCACGAAATTGCGCAACTCGCGGATATTTCCCGGCCAACGGTGGCGCAGGATCGCCGCGCGCGCCGCCGCATCCAGCTCAATCGGCGCCAACCCCAGTTGCGCCGACAGTTCCGCCGCGAACATCTCTGCCAGCACAATCGAATCCGCCCCACGCTGACGCAGCGGAGGCAGCGCGATTTCCACCACATTGATGCGGAAATACAGATCCTCACGCAGCCGCCCGGCGGTGACCTCGGCGGCAAGATCCTTGGAGCTGGCAAAGACAAAGCGCAGATCGCGCGGCGCCTCGCCCATCGCGCCGCCATCCGCCCGCCCCTCCAGCAGCCGCAAGATCGCGCGTTGCGCCGTGGCCGACAGGTCCGCCACCTCGTCCAGAAATACCGTGCCACCCTCAGCCGAGGCCAGCAGGCCCTCGCCCCGCTCCGCCCCCTCGGGCGCACCAAACAGATCCTCCTCAAACCCAACCTGCCCAACCGCGGCGCAATTCACCGGCACAAAAGGCCGCGCCGCGCGGTCCGACAACGCGTGCAGATGCCGCGCCGCGACCTCTTTGCCCGTCCCCGGCTCGCCCAACAGCACCACCGGCGTCGGCATCCGCGCCACGCGGGCAAGCGTCTGGCGCACCGCCTCGATACGCTCGGAACTGCCCAGCAATTCCCGCCGCCGCCGCCACTGCTCCACATTGCGCAACTCATGGCGCAGCAACGCATTCTCACGCCGCAGCTCCGCCACCTCCATGCACCGCCGCACCGCGTTCAGCACCTGATTGGACCGGAACGGTTTCAGCACGAAATCCACCGCCCCCGCCCGCATCGCCTCAATCGCGGTGTCCAGATCGGCATAGGCGGTAATCATGATCGTATCGGTCAGCTTGCCCTGCCGCCGCTGATCCGCCAGCCACGCGATCCCGTTGCGCCCCGGCATCATGTTGTCAAGGATCACCACGTCGAAATGCCGCCGCCCCTGCGCCGCCTCAGCCGCATCAACGCTGTCGGCCTCTTCCACCACCTGACAATAAGGTGCGAGCGTCTTGCACAGAAAGTTCCGCATCCCCGGCTCGTCATCCACGACCAGAACCGAGGCCCGCGCCAGCTTATCGGTCAGGTCGTTGCCCTCAACCGGCATCACGGCACGGCCCGCCCCAGAAATCATCGCCATCCCCTGCCGCCCCTCATTTCCCCGCCACGGCCCAGTCCATCTGCGCCTCCGTCTCTACCGCGCAGGGCCGCACCGCCCTGAGCCGCGCCAGCGCCGCGTCTGCGTCCTCGCCCGCTTCCACCATCAGCCGCAGCACTATCATGCCGGACCGCCCGCAGCCGCCCTTGCAATGCACCAACACGCGCCCGCCGCGCCCCAGCACCGCCCGCGCCTCTGCCGAGATGGTCGGCCACAGCGCCTGCTCGGCCGCACCCGGCAGGCCATAATCCACGATGGGCAAATGCCGCCACGCCAAGCCATGCCGCTCCAGCGCGGTGCCAAGGTGATCCGCGCCCAGCGCGCGCATCTCTGCCAGCCCGGTCAGGGTAATCACCATGTCCGGCGCCCAGGCCATCACCTCGGCCAGATCGCTGTGCATATCGCCCCAGCGCCCCGGCATCGGGCAAATCGCCAGCCATCCCGCCAGCACCGGCACCTCGACTATCGCAAATCCGCTCATGCCATCCCCCATTTCGTCAAACCCTAGCCGCCGGGTGGACGCCGGACAACCCACGCCCTACTCTACCGGATGACACGCCAAGACCCGAATCCCCGAGAGGCCCGATGACCGACACGCAGCAGCCCGTCTACCAGGTGCTCGCCCGCAAATACCGCCCCGAAACCTTTGCCGACCTCGTCGGACAAGAGGCGATGGTGCGCACGCTGAAAAACGCCTTTGCCGCCGACCGCATCGCGCAGGCCTTCATCATGACCGGCATCCGGGGCACTGGCAAAACCACCACCGCCCGCATCATCGCCAAGGGCCTGAACTGCATCGGCCCGGACGGCAGCGGCGGCCCGACAACCGAGCCTTGCGGCCAATGCGAGCCGTGCCGCGCCATCACCGAAGGCCGCCATGTCGATGTGATGGAAATGGACGCGGCCTCGCGCACCGGCGTCGGCGACATTCGCGAGATCATCGACAGCGTCCACTACCGCGCCACCTCGGCGCGCTACAAAATCTACATCATCGACGAAGTGCACATGCTGTCCACCAACGCCTTCAACGCCCTGTTGAAAACGCTGGAGGAACCGCCCGCCCACGTCAAATTCATCTTCGCCACCACGGAAATCCGCAAGGTTCCCGTCACCGTCCTCTCGCGCTGCCAACGCTTCGACCTGCGCCGGATTGAGCCCGAGGTGATGATCGCGCTCTTGAAGAAAATCGCCAGGTCTGAGGGCGCGCAAATCTCTGACGACGCGCTCGCCCTCATCACCCGCGCCGCCGAAGGCTCCGCCCGCGACGCGACCTCGCTATTGGATCAGGCGATCAGCCACGGCGCGGGCGAAACCACCGTGGGTCAGGTCCGCGCCATGCTGGGCCTCGCCGACCGGGGCCGCATCCTCGACCTCTTCGACATGGTAATGCGCGGCGACGCCGCCGCCGCGATGGCCGAACTTTCCGCCCAATACGCCGACGGCGCCGACCCGATGGCGGTCCTGCGCGATCTGGCCGAGGTCACCCATTGGGTCTCCGTCATCTCGATCACGCCCGAGGCCGCCGACGATCCCACCGTTGGCCCCGACGAACGCGCCCGCGGCCTCGACATGGCAAAACGCCTGCCGATGCGCATGTTGACCCGCATGTGGCAGATGCTGCTGAAAGCGCTGGAAGAGGTGGCGATGGCCCCCAACGCCATGATGGCCGCCGAAATGGCGATCATCCGCCTGACGCATGTCGCCGAATTGCCAGACCCCGAAACCCTGATCCGCCGCCTGCAATCGCAACCTCAGCCGCCTTCTGGCGGCGGTGGCGCCCCGCAAGGTCGCGGCCCCGGCCCCGGCGCACTGACCCAAGCGCCCGGCCGCCTCTCCGCCCCCATCGCGCCGCAAACCTCCGGCGCCACCATGTCGGGCGCCGCCACCGCGATGGCGCTGGCCCCCGACAGCGCCATCCCCCGCCTCGCCTCGTTCGACGCGGTGGTGGACCTGATCCGCGCCAACCGCGACATCAAGCTGCTGATCGAGGTCGAAACCACCCTCCGCCTCGCGCGCTACGCCCCCGGCCGCATCGAGTTTGAACCAACACCGCAAGCCCCCACCGACCTCGCCGCCCGCCTCTCGCAGCGCCTGCAAACCTGGACCGGCCAGCGCTGGGGCATCACCGTCGTCAATACCGGCGGCGAGGCCACCATCGCCGAGGCCCGTGACACCGACCGGCTGGCGACAGAGGCAACCTTGCGCGAAAACCCCCTCATCAAGGCGGTATTCGACGCCTTTCCCCGCGCCAAAATCACCGATATCCGAACCCCCGAAGCGATTGCCGAACGCGCCGCGACCGAGGCCCTGCCAGAGGTCGAGGACGAATGGGACCCGTTCGAGGACAACTGAGAAAAGGACGATCACGATGCTGAAAGGATTGGGCGGTCTTGGCGACATGGCCAAGATGATGAAAGCCGCGCAAGAAATGCAGGGCAAGATGGAGGCGCTGACCGAAGAGATGGCGCGCATCACCGTCACCGGCGAATCCGGCGCGGGCCTCGTGCGCTGCACCGCCACCGCCAAGGGTGAACTGACCGGGCTGGAAATCGACCCGTCGATCTTCGTGCCCTCGGAAAAGGAAGTGGCCGAAGATCTCATCCTCGCCGCGATAAAGGACACCCAGGCCAAAGCCGCTGCGCGCTACCAGCAGGAACTCGCGCGCCTCGCCGAAAGCATGGGCCTGCCCCCCGGCATGAAACTGCCGATGTAACGCCGCAAAGCACAAAATGACCGAAACCCCGCCCGAAATCGACGCGCTGATCGACCTGATGGCCCGCCTTCCCGGCCTCGGCCCCCGCTCGGCCCGCCGCGCGGTCCTGCACCTCATCAAAAAACGCGGCGCGCTGATGGCCCCCTTGGCCGAGGCGATGGCCAATGTCGCCCGCACCGCGCGCGAATGCGTGAACTGCGGCAACATCGGCACCACCGACATCTGCGCCATTTGCCAATCCGAAAAGCGCGCCAACGGCGAGATTTGCGTGGTCGAAGACGTCGCCGACCTTTGGGCGATGGAACGCTCCGGCACCTTCCGCGGCCGCTACCACGTCCTCGGCGGCACCCTCTCCGCGCTCGACGCCGTCGGCCCCGAAGACCTGCGCATCCCCCGCCTTGTCGCCCGCATCGGCACCGAGGCCGTGCGCGAGGTGATCCTCGCCCTCAACGCCACCGTCGATGGCCAAACCACCGCCCATTACATCGCCGACGCATTAGAGGGCACCGGCGTCTCCGTCACCTCGCTCGCCCAAGGCGTGCCAATCGGCGGCGAACTGGACTACCTCGACGACGGCACCATCACGGCGGCGCTGAGGGCGCGAAAGCGGTTCTGAAGGGGGGGCGTTTTGCCCTTCGCCGTCCCAGAACAACAGAGGGCAGCGCCCGACCGCCGGGTGGGTGCTGCATCGCCAACGGTCTGCACTTTATGGTGCGGCGCCCCAGTCGGTCATTCCCAGCACTACCGCTGCAATAGCGCCCGCCCGAGGGGGCGGTCGGGCGCTGCCCGGGCAACTTCGCTGCTGATTCCGGGCTGGGGGCAAGCCCCCCAACGAAAAAGGCCCCAGCTTCCGCCAGGGCCCCAATCCATCCGTCACACCACACTCAGCGCTTGCGGTGAGTGTCGTCTTCGTCCTCGTCATCCTCATCCGCCTGCGGCAGGTTGAAGAAGCTTTCCGCATCCGAGAAATCGGCCGGGCTTTCTTCCTTCTCGCTCAGCGTAAAGCCTTCCAGCCCCGCAATCGACGACGGCATCTTCGGCTCCGACGACATGCCCAGCGACTGCTCGGTCGAGACCAGCTTGCGCCGCTCGTCATCCGACATCACGCCACCCTCGGCGGCTTTCTTGCGCGCGGCAACCTGCACGGCGGCGTCAAGTTCCGACTGACGGCACAGCCCCAGCGCAACCGGGTCGATCGGCTGGATGTTAGAGATGTTCCAATGGCTGCGGTCGCGGATCGACTGGATCGTCGGCTTGGTGGTGCCGACCAGCTTGCCAACCTGCCCATCCGACAGTTCGGGGTGGAATTTCACCAGCCACAAAATCGCCGCCGGGCGGTCCTGCCGTTTCGACAGCGGCGTATAGCGCGGCCCGCGGCGTTTTTCCTCACCGACAGCGGCGGCGTTAAACTTCAGCTTCATGCGATAGATCGGGTCTTTCTGACCCTTCTCGATCTCGCTCGCGTCCAGTTGGTTGTTGGCGATCGGGTCAAAACCCTTCACGCCGGTCGCCACGTCGCCATCCGCGATACCCTGCACTTCCAGCTCATGCATACCGCAGAACGCTGCAATTTGCGGAAAGCTCAGCGTGGTGTTGTCGACCAGCCAGACGGCAGTGGCTTTCGCCATAAGGGGCTTGTCCATCGAAGGCACTCCTTTACAAATCTCTCCCGAGCCGGGAAAACGGCTGCGACCGGGGTCGCGTCTCCACGTTTTCGGGAAGTTATCGGGTTATATAGTCGCCCAAGGGTAAAGAGGAAAGAGAAAATGCGTCTTATTGCTCTGCTGATCGCCTCGCTTTTCATCACGACCGCGCAAGCGCAGGCCTGGGGCTGGAAGAGCCACACTGCAACCACAACCACCACGCCGCCCGCTGTCCCCCTCGTCACCCCCGCACCCGGCAATTTCGACTATTACGTCCTCTCGCTCAGCTGGTCCGCCGATTGGTGCGCCACCACCGGCGACGCGCGCCACGATCCGCAATGCGCCAGCGGGCGTGATTATGCCTTCGTGCTGCATGGTCTCTGGCCGCAAAACGAACAGGGTTACCCCGACAACTGCCACACCAGCCAGCGCGACCCCTCGCGCAGCCAGTCTGCCGCGATGACCGACATTACCGGTTCCGCCGGCCTCGCGTGGCACGAATGGCAAAAGCACGGGCGCTGCACCGGCCTGTCGGCGCAAGCGTTCTATGACACCGCCCGCAAGGCCTATACTTCAATCGCCATCCCGCCCGAATTGCGCCACCTGAACAAGCAAATCGACGTCGCCCCCTCGGTGATCGTCGATGCCTTCATCGCCGCAAACCCTGGCCTCAAACGCACCATGATCGCCGTCACCTGCGACAAGGGCAAAATTCAAGAGGCGCGCATTTGCCTGACCAAAACTCTGCAACCCCGCCCCTGCAGCCCAGAGGCCGCGCGCTCCTGCCACCTGTCGGGCGCCGAGATGGACCCGGTTCGATGAGGCGCGCCAGCCCTAACCGAGCCAGCCTTAACCGAGCCAGCTTCGCCCTCGCCGCGCTCACCCTTGCCTGCATCGCGCTTTTCACCGCCTCCCCAGGCCTTGATCCCGCGACCTCCGCGCTGTTCTACCGCCCCGCGACCGGCTTCTGGCTGATCGGCTACCCTTCGCTGGAAACCCTGCGCAACGTGTTCTGGAGCGCGGCCGACCTCCTCGGCCTCGCGGGCCTGATCGCCTTCCTCGCCGCCCGCACCCTGCCCGCGCCACAGGTGCCACCGCGCCTCTGGGGCTTTGTGTTCGCGGTAATGGCGCTTGGCCCCGGCGTGTTGGTCAACGTCGTCGTCAAGCCGATCTGGGGCCGCGCCCGCCCCGCCGACACCACCCTTTTCGGCGGCGCCCACACCTATTCCCGCGCCTTCGCGCTGTCGGACCAGTGCCACTTCGGCTGCTCGTTCGTCTCGGGCGAATCCGCCTCTGCCGTGGCGATGTCATTGATATTGGGTATGCTGTTCTGGCACGGACGCAGCCGCACCACCCATGCCGCCCTGACCATAACCCTCACGCTGGCCGCGCTCGTCGCCTCGGCCCTGCGCGTGATGACCGGGCGTCACTTCCTGTCAGACATAACCTTCGGCGGCCTGCTTGCTGCCGCCACCTTCCTCGCGCTATTCCACTGGATGCGCATCGCCGACACCCTGCCCGCGCTGACCACAACCGCGATTCGCGCCGACCTCACCGCCTTGGCCCGCCCCCTGACGCGCCGCTAAGCCTCAGGGATTACGCGGCATCTTATCCTCGCTCAGCGGCAGCTTGTGCGTGACATCCACCCCCGGCTTGTGCGGCGCTTCCGGCGCGCCACTTTCCGCAATCCAAGCCGTCGCCGCCGCCAACTTTCCCATGCTGAACACATGCACCGGGCTGCGCGTCAGCGGCGCGAAAATCTTGATGCTGGCGCGGATCCACTCGACATCCGTCACCACAGCGACCCGCGCGAAATCGCCCATATGAAAAACGCCCAGCTTCGCGTCGTCAAACATCGCCCCCGCCGTCATGCCCGCAAACTCCGGCCCGAGGATATACAGCAGCTTGATCCGCCCCGCCGCCTTGACCTTGGCCGCAACGGCGGGGATCAGCACCTGCTCATAATCCTCGCGCCGCACCTCGCCCGAGGCCCGCACCGCCAAAACATCGGCAGGATAGCCGTCCAGAATTTCCAGATGAGCCGCCATCGCATCCTCCATTCATCGGCCGTGCATCTGGCAGGGCCTTAGCCCCGACCCTGCGCCCACACCGCGCCTGCCGCTATGCTCTGGATCAATGCCTCAGCGCGTTATGGCCCGCTCCACACCCGGCAGAACCGTGGGGCGCGCCAGATCGCCCGCCCGCAACATCGGCGCCACCAGAGCCAGCGCGCTGGCGACAAGCAGCAACCAAACCCGGCGCGGCGGGCGCAACCAAGCCCTCACGCGCCCACCTTCATCACGACCTTGCCAACATGCCCCGCGCTTTCCAGCCGCCTATGCGCCGCCGCAGCCTCGGCCAGCGGAAACTCCGAATCGATCACCGGTGCCACATTACCCGCCGCCAACAGTGGCCAGACCTTCGCCTCCAGCCCCTCGGCAATCCGCGCCTTGGCCAGCTCCGACTGCGGGCGCAGCGTCGATCCGGTAATCGTCAGCCGCCGCATCATCACCTCGGCAAAGTTCAGCTCTACCTTCGGCCCCTCCAGAAACGCGATCTGCACCAGCCGCCCGTCATCCGCCAAGGCCCGCACATTGCGCGGCAGATACGACCCGCCCACCATGTCGAGGATAAGATCCGCGCCGCCTTCGCCCTTCATCACCGTGACGAAATCCTCGTCACGGTAATTGATCGCCCGCTCGGCGCCCAAATAGACGCAGACCGCGCATTTCTCTGCCGACCCCGCGCTGGCAAACACCCGCGCGCCAAAGGCCCGCGCCAGCTGGATCGCCGTGGTGCCAATGCCAGACGTGCCGCCATGCACCAAGAACCGCTCGCCCGCCTTCAACCCGCCACGCATGAACACATTGGTCCAGACCGTGAAAAACGTCTCTGGCAGACAAGCCGCCGCGCGCAGGTCCACCCCCTTGGGCACCGGCAAGGCATGGGCCGCAGGCGTCGCCACATACTCGGCATAGCCGCCGCCCGGCAGCAAGGCGCAAACCTCATCGCCCAGCTTCCACCGGCTGACCCCCGGCCCCACCGCGGCCACCACGCCCGAACACTCTAACCCGGGCAGGTCCGACGCGCCCGGCGGCGGCGCATAGGCCCCCGCCCGCTGTAGCGCATCAGGCCGGTTCACCCCGGCATAGGCCACACGAATCACGATCTCGCCCAGCCGCGCCACGGGCATCGCCCGCTCGCACAGCGCCAGAACCTCCGGCCCGCCCGGCTTGGTAATCTCGACAGCCCGCATCACAGCGCCTCCCCCGATGGTTTCACCCGCCCCGGCAATCCCTCAACACTCCCCGGCGCGCGGACCTTGCCCAACGCCCACAACGGCGCGGCAAACACCTTTGACAGCACCGGGCTTTCGCGCACCTGAGCCTTCAGCTTTTCGATCCGCATCACATCCTCGATCCGCCGGTCCAGAAACGCCCATGTCTCGTCTGACCCCACGCTCTGATCGCCCAACCAGATCAGCACGACTGATCCATAAACCGCCGCCAAAGTGGCGCGCTTGGTGTACCAGTTCACATCCTCCGACGTATCGCCCAAACTGCGCCAGATCAGGTCCGCCGTGCCCCAAATCGCCTTGGCCCCCTCGCCCGCGTGCTGTGGCAGGGCAAAAAGCACGGTTCCGCGCCGCACCGCCTCGCGGTCTGCCGCCTCCAACCGCCAGCGCACCATCGCCGCAATGCGGTCGCGAAAGCGCATCGCGCTCATGTCCTCGCCCGCCATCCGCGCCACCATCGCAGCATCGCCCATCGCGTGATAGGCCAGCGCCAGATCCAGCGCCCCACGCGGCACCATCACCCGCGCCTGCGCCACATCCACGCCCAGATCCGTGCAAGCCGCCTGAAAGGTCGCCTCGCTCCACCCGTCGAACGGCACATGCACCAGCGCCGCCCGAACCAAGGCCTCTTTGCTCAACCCACCCCTGTCAGCCACCGCACTCTCCTTCACCCTCGCCGGAACCACATAGCGCACAGGTAGACAAAGCCCACCGCCTTTGCTATAGGCCCCCAGCCTGCACATCAGTGCAACTTTAACCTAGGAAGGTGGTGACAACCACATGCAGGTAAGCGTTCGTGATAACAACGTCGATCAGGCCCTTCGGGCTCTGAAGAAAAAGCTCCAGCGCGAAGGCGTGTTCCGCGAAATGAAGCTCAAGCAACATTTCGAGAAACCCTCCGTCAAACGGGCTCGCGAAGAAGCCGAAGCGATCCGGCGTGCCCGGAAACTGGCGCGCAAGAAAGCCCAGCGCGAAGGCGGCCTCTAAGGCCCCCTTCACCGAGGCATCTCGGCCCCGAGCCAACTCGGCGTTGACGAAAGCAAACGGCGGGGCAACCCGCCACCGGACGACCCCCGAGGTGCAAACCTGCGGGGGTTTTTCGTTTCCGCCCCCCGGCTTGATCGACATCAGTGCGCCACGGCCCCCGCACTGCTACCGTGCACACCAGCAACCGGAGAGCGCCATGATTGAACTTCCCTTCGACACCGCCGAAATTCAGGAACTGATCGTGCGTCTCAAATCCGTGATGGCGCAGGAAGAGATGGACATCCCCGATCCTGGCGGCAACCCATCCGACGACGAAGTCGCTGAAATGCTTCAAGAAACCGAAGGCGATCTGTCGCGCGACGAAATCCGGCAGGAAATCGAAAGCATGAACGAGGAACAGCAAGACGCCCTCGTCGCCCTGTTCTGGCTCGGTCGTGGCGATAGCGATGTCGAAGGCTGGGCCGCCTCCGTTGCCCTCGCGCACCAAAACCACACCGGCGGCGTCACCGATTACCTGCTGGGCGAGCCGCTGGTCGCGACCTACCTCGCCGACGGCATCGACGCGCTGGAGGAGTCAGGCGCCCTCGACCCCGACTGATCGGCGCCCCACGGTTCTTGCCTAGGCCCGGAATCAAGGGCGAAGCCCGCCGGACCGCGCCCTCCCTCCCCGAGGCAGGCCGCCGCCCTCTGTTGCGCATCGTCAACCGGTGCGAAACGGCACGCCCCCCTCACCCCAGCTCCACCACCTCAAAGTCGTGCGTCACTTCCGCCGCCTTCGCCATCATGATGCTGGCCGAGCAATATTTCTCCGCCGACAGCGCCACCGCCCGCTCTACCTTGGTTGCCGACAGCCCGCGGCCCGAGACGATGAAATGCAGGTGGATCTTGGTGAACACCTTGGGGTCCTCCGTCGCGCGCTCTGCCGTCACCACGCATTCGCACGCCGCCACCGGCTCGCGGCCGCGCTCCAGGATCATCACCACGTCAATCGACGAACAGCCGCCCGTCCCGATCAGCAACAACTCCATCGGCGACGGCCCCGGCGTTTTGCCGCCCGGCTCGGTCGATGACCCCAGCACGATCGAATGCCCCGACCCTGACGAGCCCACAAACGTCCGCCCCTCGACCCATTTCACCCGCGCTTCCACTCTGCCGTCTCCTTCAAACATTTTCCGCATGATCGTATGCATGAAATACATACGAATTACATACGATTACCATATGCCGCTTTTCCCCATTTACACCGGAATCGCCGTGGTGCGGAACACCGTGCGCAGCGCGAAAGATGAGTGCATTTGCGCCACCCCTGGCAACCGCGCCAGATGCTGACGATGGATGCGCGCAAAGTCCTCGGTATCTTGCGCCACCACCTTCAGCAGGTAATCCGCGGTGCCCGCCATCAGGTGACATTCCAGCACATCGGGGATGCGCCGCACCTCACGCTCAAAGGCGTCCAGCACCTCATCCGCTTGACCTGAAAGGGTTATTTCCACAAACACCGTGGTCGGCCGCCCCATCTTGCGTTCATCCAGCAGCGCCACATAGTCGCGAATGAACCCCTCCGCCTCCAGCCGCTGCACGCGGCGGTGGCAGGCAGAGGGCGACAGATTCACCTGCTCTGACAGTTCGGCATTGGTCATGCGGCCCACCCGTTGCAACACAGTCAGTATCCGGCGGTCTGTCGCGTCGATTTCCATATCCAAGCAAGATCCTTCGAACATTGCGGCACTTCTTCGTGCCTTCTACCAAAACGCCCCCAAAAAACCACCGATCTTTTCAAAGCAATTGCGTGCCATCCAGCGCAATCTTGTCGCAGGTGTATAGGGAGTCCCAAAATGAAAATCGGCTGTCCGAAAGAGATCAAACCGCAAGAATTCCGCGTAGGCCTAACCCCCCACGCCGCCCATGAGGCCGTGCAAAACGGCCACACGGTTCTGATCGAAACCAACGCCGGCCTCGGCTCTGGCTTCACCGATGCCGACTATATCGCGGCTGGTGCACAGATCATAACGACCGCCGAAGAGGTCTTCGCCGCCGCCGACATGATCGTAAAAGTCAAGGAACCTCAGGCAGTTGAGCGTAAACGCCTGCGCAAGGACCAGATCCTGTTCACCTACCTCCACCTTGCGCCCGATCCGGATCAGACCCACGACCTGCTCGCCTCCGGCGTCACCGCCATCGCCTATGAGACGGTGACCGACCGCATGGGTGGCCTGCCGCTACTGGCGCCGATGTCAGAGGTTGCCGGCAAACTCGCCCCGCAAGTCGGCGCTTGGACGCTGCAAAAAGCCAACGGCGGGCGCGGCGTCCTGCTGGGCGGCGTCCCCGGCGTTGCCCCCGCCCGCGTTTTGGTGATCGGCGGCGGTGTCGTCGGCACCCACGCCGCCAAAGTCGCCGCTGGCATGGGCGCGGATGTCACCGTGCTTGACCGCTCGCTGCCCCGCCTGCGCTATCTTGATGACGTTTTTGGCCGCGATTTCAAAACGGTCTACGCCTCTGCCGCCAACACCATCGAACTCGCGCGCGAGGCTGATCTGGTGATCGGCGCCGTCCTCATCCCCGGTGCCGCCGCCCCGAAACTGATCAGCCGCGGGCAACTGTCGGAAATGAAGCCCGGGGCCGCAATCGTTGACGTCGCGATCGACCAAGGCGGCTGCTTCGAGACCAGCCACGCCACCACCCATCAAGACCCGATCTATACCGTCGACGGCATCCTGCACTACTGCGTCGCCAACATGCCCGGCGCCGTTGCCCGCACCTCGACGCTGGCGCTTGGCAACGCCACGATGCCCTTCATGCTGGCGCTGGCCAACAAGGGCTGGCGAAAGGCCTGCGCCGACGACGCGCATCTGCTGGCGGGCCTCAACACCCATGCGGGCAACCTGACCTACGCCGCCGTAGGGGCCGCTTTGGGGATCAAAACGATGGATCCGCAGGCCGCCCTCAAGGCCTGAACGCAAAAAGCCCCCGGAGCAATCCGGGGGCCTTTCTCATCGCAAGACCACGAAAATCTTAGCGTTTAACGAGCGCGTCGCGGATCTGCGTCAGCAGTTCTTCCTGCGTCGGGCCCTTGGGGGCATCGGCCGGAGCCGCCTCGCCCTTCTTGACCGCTGCGTCTTTCAGCTTGTTCACGCCCTTGACCAGCATGAACACCACGAAAGCGATGATCAGGAAGTTGATCACAGCGCTGATAAACGAACCGTAGGCGAACACCGCATTCCCGGCGTCGCGCGCGGCTTTCAGACTGGTGCCCGGGTCAACATGACCCTTCAACACAACGTACATATTCGAGAAGTCGATGCCACCGATGATCAGGCCGATGATCGGGTTGATCAGATCGGCAACCAACGACGCCACGATGGCCGTGAAGGCCGCGCCGATGATGATACCAACAGCAAGGTCCATAACATTGCCCTTGGCAATGAAGTCCCGAAATTCCTTGAGCATGCGTGTCCCCACTTGTTAATTGCCTACGCCATGCGTTTCCCGCACGTGCGCGCCACATAAATAACACTCTTTTAACTATACAAAACCGGGAATCGTTGTGTCACAACGGGGAAATCCCACGATTTTCCACCATAAAGACAGGAAAATGACCCATGCTCAGCCTTTCCGACTTCCCGATCACGCGCAAATGGCCGCCGCGCAATCCTGACGCGATCCAGCTCTATTCGTTCCCGACCCCGAACGGCGTCAAAATCTCCATCGCGCTGGAAGAAACCGGGCTGCCCTATGATGCCCATACCGTCAATTTTTCGAAAAATGATCAGCTGTCACCAGAGTTTCTGTCGCTGAACCCCAACAACAAGATCCCGGCAATCATCGACCCGAATGGCCCCAACGGGCAGCCCTTCGCACTGTTCGAATCCGGCGCGATCCTGATGTATCTCGCCGCCAAGGCGAACCTTCTGCTGCCCCCGGACGCGTCCGAGCGTTATCAGGTTTTCCAATGGCTGATGTTTCAGGCCAGCAACATCGGCCCGATGTTCGGCCAGCTTGGCTATTTCCACACCTTCGCCGGCAAGGAAATCGCAGACCGTCGCCCGGTCGAGCGATACACCGCCGAAAGCGCGCGCCTGTTGAAAGTGCTCGACACCCAGCTTGAGGGCCGCACCTGGATTGTCAGCAACTACTCCATCGCCGACATCGCGATCTGCCCCTGGCTGCGCACCCTGCGCGATTTCTACAAAGCGGGCGACCTGACTGGCTGGGACAAGTTGAAAAACGTTCCCGCCTATCTCGACCGCTTCCTTGCCCGCCCCGCCGTGCAGCGCGGCCTGCTGATCCCGCCGACCGCGTAATATTTGCTTTGGCCGAAATATCCCCGCCGGAGGCATAGAAACTTCCTGTTCCGACAGCGTTCCTATGCCTCCGGCGGGAGTATTTTTGCCAAGAAGAAATCAACCCCGGATCATCGCCGCCGCGCGTTCCGCAATCATGATGGTGGGAGCGTTGGTGTTACCCCCCAACACGCGCGGCATGATCGAGGCATCGACCACCCGCAGCCCGTCAATCCCGTGCAGGCGTAGCGCCGGGTCCACCACCGCCATCGCATCGCGCCCCATGCGGCAGGTGCCGACCGGGTGATAGACCGTATCGGCGCGCGCGCGGATGTCGGCCTCCAGCGCCGCGTCGGACCCGTCATGCGGGTAAAACCGCGCGCCGCGCCAAGGCGTCATTGGGTCCGCCTCCATAATCGCCTCGGTAATCCGCGCGCCGGTTTTCAGCGCGGCTAGGTCGCCCGGCGCGGTCAGAAACCCCATGTCGATGCGCGGCGGCGACCCGGCGCGCGCATCCGACAGCCCCACACTGCCCCGGCTTTCCGGGCGCAGGATGCAGACATGGCAGGAATAGCCATCCGCCAGATGCAGCTTGCGCATATGCTCATCCACGATGCCAACCACGAAATGAAGCTGCAAATCCGGCCGCGCCAGATCGGGGCGCGAGCGGATAAACGCGCCGCCTTCCGCGAAGGGAGAGGCGAACATGCCCGTCCCATCCTTACGCCAGCGCAATCCCGCCTTGGCCAACCGCGCCAACCCACGCGGGTTCAGCCCCAACACATCCGGGCGAAGCGAGCGGTAGCTGAGGATATAGTCCAGATGGTCTTGCAGGTTCTGCCCCACCCCCGGCAGATCCTTGACCACCTTGATGCCATGCGCGCGCAACTCCGCCTCTGGCCCAATGCCCGACAGCATCAAAAGCTGGGGCGAGCCAAAGGCACCGCCCGAAACGATCACCTCGCGCCGCGTCTCCAGCCGCATCTGCCGCCCGCGCCGCCGCACCAAGGCCCCCACAGCGCGCCCGTCCTCCACTAGCACCTTCTCCGCCATCGTGCGCGTCAACACAGTCAGATTGGCCCGACCGAGGTACGGCAACAAATAAGCCGCCGCCGCCGAACAGCGCTCGCCCTTGCGCGGGCCGTCGAAGAACTGCGTGACCTGATACAGCCCCGCGCCCTCTTGCACCGCGCCGTTGAAATCCGCATTGTCAGGGATCTGCAATTTGCCGCAAGCCTCGATAAAGGCGCGGGAAATCTTGCGGGGCGCGTTTTGATCGGCGACCTGCAACGGACCCGCATCGCCATGCCAGGCATCCGCGCCGCGCTGGTTGCGTTCAAACCGCAGGAACCACTGCGCAACCGACGCCCAGTCCCAGCCCTCGGCCCCGAGATCAGCCCATTCATCGTAATCGGCCCGGTGCCCGCGCACATAGAGCATCGCATTGATCGCGCTCGACCCGCCCAGCGCACGCCCGCGCGGCTGAAAGCCACGCCGCCCGTTCAGCCCCGGCTGTGGCACCGTCTTCAGCGCCCAATTGTTGATCTTGGGTCGGCCAGAGATCATTGCCGCGACCATGGCCGGCGCGCGGATAAAGATGTCGTTGCCGCCGCCGCCCGCCTCGACCAGACAGACCGTCACCGACGCATCCTCGGACAGCCGCGCCGCCAGCACCGCGCCCGCCGATCCGCCGCCCAGGATCACATAATCGAACTGCATGAGGGCCCCCCGTTTCCGGGGCAGCCTAAGCGGTCGCCATAATACCGCAAGCCTTACGCGGCGTCGCCTATCCGCGCAGCACGCCGCCGGTTGCCTTGGCCACCTTCTCGACGATCTTCGCAGCGACCAGCGCAATATCCTCGTCGGTCAGCGTCTTATCGACCGGCTGCAACCGCACCGCGATGGCAAGCGACTTTTTCCCCGCCCCCATCTGCGCTTCGGCCTTTTCGCCCGCGAATTCGTCAAACACCGAGACCCGCTCGATCAGCACCTTGTCCGCGCCCTGTGCCGCATTTACCAGCGTCAGCGCCTCAACCTTTGCATCAACGACAAAGGCGAAATCGCGCTCCACCGCCTGCAATCCCGACATTGCCAGCGCGGGCCGCGTTGTGGTCTTGGTTTTCGGCAGCGGCACATTGGCGATCAGGACGGTGAATGCCACCACCGGCCCTTTCACATCCAGCGCGCGCAGCACCTTCGGGTGCAATTCGCCAAACGTCGCCATCATATTCGGGCCGAGCGCCATCGCGCCCGACCGCCCCGGATGCCACCATCCGGCCACCTTTCGCCCGACCTGCATCTTGGCAGGCGCACCCAAGGCCGCCAGCACCGCCTCGGCATCCGCCTTGGCGTCGTAAAGATCCACCGAGCGGCGCGCCCCAAACGGATCACGCGGCCCCGTGGCGCCGACAAGGATGCCGGTCGCCTGCAAGTGCTGCTCGCCCGGCTCGCCGCCGTGGAAGGCAGGCCCTACCTCGAACAGCGCCATATCCATGAAGCCGCGCGCCTGATTGCGCGCCGCCGCCTGCAACAGCCCCGGTAACAGGTCGGGCCGCAGATGCGTCATCTCGGACGAAATCGGGTTTTCCACCCGCACCGCCTCGGTGCCGCCGCCAAACAGCGCCGCCGACGCGCCGTCGATAAAGCTGTAGGTCACGCATTCATTATAGCCCAGCGCCGCAATCATCCGCCGCGCCGCTTTCTCGCGCATCTGCAACGGCGTCAGGATCGGCTTCGGCACGCCCACTTGCGCGCGCGCCATTGGTCGGCCCACCAGCTTGGTCAGGCTTGCCACCCGCGCGATTTCCTCGACCAGATCGGCCTCACCCAGCACATCCGGGCGCCAGGTCGGCGGCGTCGCCATATCGCCCGCCAGCGTAAAGCCTAAAGCCTCCAGCGTCGCGCGCTGCTCTGCCTCGGGGATGTCCATCCCCACCAGTGACTGCACCCGCGCCGGGTCCAGCTTGTAGGCGCGCGACACATCCGGCACCGCGCCATCCATTACCACCTCAGAAGCCTCGCCGCCGCACAGATCCACTACCATGCGCGTTGCCAGCTCCAGCCCCGGCAGGGTGAACGCCGGGTCCACGCCCCGCTCAAACCGATAGCGCGCGTCAGAGTTGATCTTCAACGCACGCCCGGTGGTCGCCACCGTGATCGGGTCCCAATAGGCGCTTTCCAAAAACACGTCGGTCGTGGTGTCAGAGCAGCCCGAAACCTCGCCCCCCATCACCCCGGCAATCGACTCCGGCTGCTCGGCGTCCGAAATCACCATCATCCCCGGACGGAAGGTGTAGGTCTTGCCGTCCAATGCCAGCAACTCCTCGCCACCCTTGGCCGGATGGATGCGCAAGACGCCGCCCGCCACCTTCGCCAGGTCAAACACGTGCAGGGGTCGGTTCTGGTCAAAGGTAAAGAAGTTGGTGATATCGACGAGGGCCGAAATCGGCCGCAACCCGATCGCCTTCAGCCGCGCCTGCAACCACGCCGGCGACGGCCCGTTCTTCACGCCGCAGATCACCCGCCCGGCAAACAGGGGGCAGCCTTTTTCCTTCAACGCCGGATCAATCGTCACCGTGACCGGCGAGGCGAACGAGCCCTTCACCGCCTCAACCACCTGCGGCTTCAACCGCCCCAGGCCCCGCGCCGCCAGATCGCGCGCGATGCCGCGCACGCCCAGCGCATCGGGGCGGTTCGGCGTGATCTTGATGTAGATCATCGGGTCGTTGACGCCCTTGTAGTCGATAAACCGCATTCCCAACGGCGCATCGGCGGGTAGGTCGATGATCCCATCGTGATCGTCCGACAGCTCCAGCTCGCGCTCGGAACACAGCATCCCGTTTGACTCGACGCCGCGGATCACGCCCGGTTTCAAATCGACGCCCGTGCCCGGCACAAAGGTGCCCACCGGCGCGAAAACCCCAACCAACCCGGTCCGCGCATTCGGCGCACCACAGACCACCTGCACCTCAACCCCCGTCGAGCCCGGCCCGCCCGGAAAGGTCTCGACCCGGCACAGACGCAGACGATCCGCGTTCGGATGCGGCACCGCCTCGATCACCCGGCAGATGCGGAACGCGCCCAGTGTATCGGCGGGGTTCACCACCTCTTCCACTTCCAGACCCAGATCGGTCAGTGCATACAGGATCTCGTCAAGTGAGGCCTCGGTTTCGAGGTGATCCTTAAGCCAGGACAGGGTGAATTTCATCGCGGGAACCTCGGGTTTTTATGCGCCCTGCGGCTTAACGCAAAGCGGCTAAAAGGGAAAGAGGCGCGGCAAACACCGCGCCCCCGATTTCCACATCGGAAACGGTGAGTTGCCCCTCAGGCGCAACAAATCTCACGCTTTCCCTAGCGTAATGGGCTAGAAAAATGGCATGGAGAACATGCTCGACATACCCAAGGACCGCAAACGCCTGAACATAGGGATGCTCTGCACCCTTATGGGCGCGACGATGTTGCTGATGCTGACAGCTTACGCGCGCCCAGCCGCACAGCAGAGAGTTCAAGCCCCGCAGGCAATCAACCGCTAACGGGTGACTACCCAAGTTGGCGCGCTTACAGCCCGACGATTTTCAGCAAGATCACCGTCGCCGCCGCGACCGCCGCTGGAATAACCACCGAATTCATCGCAAAACGGTTGGGTTCCGCCAGCGCGACACCGCCGAAATCGCGCGTCCCCCGTAGCGCTTCGACGCGCCCGCTGCGCCGCTTGCTGGCCTTGGTCTGACCGCGCTCGCTCAGCGCGTAATAGACGATCTCACCCACCACCGCCTTTTCCTCGACCAGTCCCGAGGCTTTCAGCTTGGTCATCACCGCCCGCGTCGTGCGGTCAAAGATCATCGCGCGCGGCGCGCTCGCATCTTTGGTGCTGACCATCGGCACCATCGAAAACGCGACACCGTCGCCCTCGTCATGATCGGCGAGAATACCCAACAGCTTCTTTTCGTCCATCACGTCCATCGTGCCACCCGCTCAAAAGCTTCTTATGCGGCGCGATATCAGATCGCAGCCCGCTCTTTAAGGCCGATCAGATACATCGATTAGAACTGGCAGAAAAGAGCCGACAACAGCGCCAAACGCTTAGTTTACCGGCTCAACCCGCCCGGCAACCCCGGCATATCCAGCGCCGCGAACCCATAGTGCCGCAACCAGCGCAGATCGCTTTCAAAGAAAGCGCGCAGATCGGGGATGCCGTATTTCAACATGGCGATCCGGTCGATGCCCATGCCAAAGGCAAAGCCCTGCCACTGGCTTGCATCCACCCCGGCAGCGGCCAGCACCTTGGGATGCACCATGCCCGACCCAAGGATCTCCATCCAGCTATCACCCTCGCCGATCTTCAGCTGCCCCCCCGCCCAGGAACAGCGGATATCAACCTCCGCCGACGGCTCGGTGAACGGGAAATGGCTGGCACGGAAACGCAGATCGACATGATCGACCTCAAAGAACGCGCGGCAGAACTCTTCCAGCACCCATTTCAGGTTCGCCATCGACAGGTTCTTGTCGATTGCCAGCCCCTCGACCTGATGGAACATCGGCGAATGGGTCTGGTCCATGTCCATGCGGTAAACGCGGCCCGGCGCGATCACCCGGATCGGCGCGCCCTTTTCCGTCATCGCCCGGATCTGCACCGGGCTGGTATGCGTGCGCAACACATGCGGCGGGCGGGTGTCGCCCTCGGCGCGCGCCATAAAGAACGTGTCATGCTCCTGCCGCGCCGGATGCTCTGGTGGAATGTTCAGCGCGTCAAAATTGAACCAGTCGCTTTCCACCTGCGGCCCCTCGGCCACCGAGAATCCCATGTCGGCGAAGATCGCTGTCAGCTCTTCCATCACCTGACTGACCGGATGGATCGTCCCCACCCGCCGCGCCCGACCCGGCAGCGTCACGTCCAGCCACTCCGCCGCCAGCCGCGCGTCCAGCGCCAAATCGCCCAGCGCCGCCTTCTTCGCGCGCAACGCCGCGTCAATCTCGTCCTTCAGCGCGTTCAGCGCCGGCCCCGCCACCTGCCGCTCGTCCGGGCTCATCCCGCCCAACTCGCGCATCTTCAGACTGACCTCGCCCTTCTTGCCCAAGGCGGCAAGGCGCAACTCTTCCAGCCCGCCCTCGTCGGCAGCGCCAGAAATCGCGGTCAGGTATTTGGCTTTCAGATCAGACAGGGCGTCCATCGCGGGCTCCGGGATATGTGCGGCCCCCTGCTACAAAGCGCGGGGGTCAATTGCAAGCGGCTGGACGAGCGGCGCGCCTCCGGCGGGGATATTTGGCCCAAAGCAATTGGAAAAACCCGCGCCCTTACCCTTGCTTTGGTCGAAATATCCCCGCCGGAGGCGCAGGCCGACAAAGTAAAACCCCGCGCGATTGTCTCGCACGGGGTTTCAAATCCCAAAACCGTCCCGAAAGATCAGGCGGCGAGCGCAGCTTGCGCCTTGGCAACGATCGCACCGAACGCTTCGGGCTCGTTCACGGCCAGATCGGCCAGAACCTTGCGGTCCACTTCGATCCCCGTGACCGTCAGCGCGTTGATGAAACGCGAATAGGTCAGCGTCGGGTCGATGGCGCGGCAACCTGCGTTGATACGCTGGATCCACAGCGCGCGGAAGTTACGCTTGCGCGTCTTGCGGTCGCGGGTCGCATATTGGTTGGCCTTGTCGACCGCCTGGGTGGCGGTACGGAAGTTACGGCTGCGGTTGCCATAATAGCCCTTCGCAGCGTCGATAACTTTCTTGTGCGAGGCGTGGGTGACTTTACCGGATTTAACGCGTGACATTTTCCAAGCTCCTCAGCGGTCGTAGGGCATGTATTTCTTGACGATCTTGGCATCCGATTCACACAGAATCATCGTGCCGCGCGCGTCGCGAATGAACTTGGTGGTCCGCTTGATCATTCCGTGGCGTTTGCCGGCGGGGCCGGATTTCACCTTTCCGGATGCGGTCATCGAAAAACGCTTCTTCGCGCTCGACTTGGTCTTCATCTTGGGCATTTCCATCTCCTCTTTCGAGTGGTTAACGCGCGACTCGGCATGCCACATTGGCCGGACGCGCGGGAATAAGAAAGCGCCGTATAAGGGCGCCTCAACAGGCTGGCAAGGGGAAAACGTCAGTTAACCACATGTCCGACAATGCGGATCGTTGCAAACGGCAACGAGGCCGGGCCATAGGCTATGCCGCTGCGCAGCTCTGCAAAAACCACGCAAGCGATAGCCGCCAGCGCCAGACCGACCCCCGCGCGCGACAGCGTATGGTCTACATTTGCGGCAAGAAAGGCGATGATTGCCAGTCCCCCGAGGGCGCACCCAAGCACGAAAAACACATCGGTTAGCATGCCGGACCTCCCTTCGGGGGATAGCTTTGCTTAACTATTCAGGTTCCGAGCGATAGATCAAGCGTTCCATACAGGGCGCCACACGCAGGATGTTGGTAGTGCCGGGCACGTTGAACGGCACACCAGCCGTCACCACGATCTGATCGGTCTCAACGGCAAAGTCGTATTTCACGGCCGCACGCACCGCCGAAATCACCGCACCTTTAAAGCGTTCCTGCTCTTCCGTCATCACGCAGGTCGTGCCCCAAGTCAGGCACAGCCGACGCGCGGTTGCGACCAGTGGCGTCAGCGCGATGATCGGCACACGCGGACGTTCGCGCGCCACCAGACCCACCGTGGTCCCCGACTGGCTGAAGCAGCAGATCGCCTTGATGTCCGTCGTCTCGGCAATTTCACGCGCCGCGGCTACAATGCCATCGGCAACCGTCTTCCGTTCAGCACGGCGAGAGCTTTCGATGACCTCGCGATACGTCGGGTCGCTTTCGACCGAAATCGCCACGTTGTTCATCGTGGTGACCGCCTCGATCGGGTATTTCCCCGCCGCGGATTCCGCCGACAGCATCACCGCATCGGCGCCTTCGTAAATCGCCGTCGCCACGTCAGACACTTCGGCCCGCGTCGGCACCGGTGATTCGATCATCGATTCCAGCATCTGCGTCGCCACGATCACCGGCTTTGCCGCCGCCCGGCACGCACGCACCAGACGTTTCTGGATCGGCGGCACGGCTTGCACCGGCAGTTCCACGCCCAGATCGCCGCGCGCCACCATAATGCCATCCGACACCGCAAGGATTTCGGCAAACGACTTCACGGCCGAGGGTTTTTCGATCTTCGACAGGATGCTCGCGCGCCCCTTCGCCAGATCGCGCGCCTCGGTGACGTCCGCCGCCCGCTGCACGAAACTCAGCGCCAGCCAGTCCACGCCCAGCTCGCACGCAAATTCCAGATCCTTGCGGTCCTTCTCCGACAGCGCGGCCAGCGGCAGCACCACGTCGGGCACGTTCACGCCCTTGCGGTTGGAAATCGCGCCGCCCACTTCAACGGTGCAATTGGCGAAATCCGGACCGCAAGTCACGACTTTCAGCCGGATCTTGCCGTCATTGACCAAAAGCGAGGCCCCAGGCTCCAGCGCCTCGAAAATCTCGCGGTGCGGCAGACAAACGCGGGTTGCGTCGCCGTCCTTGGGGTCCAGATCCAGCCGGAATGCCTGCCCTTCGGCCAGATCGACCGGCCCGTTGGCAAAGGTGCCCACGCGCAGTTTCGGCCCCTGAAGGTCGGCGAGGATGGCGATCGGGCGATCCAGATCGGCCTCGATCTTGCGGATGATGCGATGGCGCGCTGCGATATCGTCATGCGTGCCGTGGCTCATGTTCAGGCGGAACACATCGGCGCCCGCCTCGAACAAAGCGCGGATGGTGTCGTAATCACTTGAAGCCGGGCCCAAAGTGGCCACGATCTTCACATTTCGAAGGCGTCTCATGCTGCCTCGTTCCTTGTGTCAAATTCATGTGGGTCGGTGGGCCGATGCCTCTATGGCGGAATTCGCCCCCCGGAGCAACTGGCGCTTTCGGCTTAGGCGCACTAAACCGTGCCCTGACACGAACAGGTGACAAAGACATGAACGCTCCTTTTCAGATCATCGGCGAAAATCGTCCCTCCCGCTGGCTGGTCACCTGCGACCACGCCACCAACTATGTGCCCCACTTCGTCAACGGCGGCGATCTGGGCATCGACGCCGCCGATATGGCGCGCCATATCGCCTATGACGTCGGCGCCGCCGGCCTTGCCCGCGCACTGGCCGACCGGCTGAACGCCCCTGCGATCCTGTCTGACTTCTCGCGCCTCGTCATCGACCCCAACCGGGGCGAGGATGATCCGACGCTGGTGATGCGCCTTTACGACGGCACCCTGATCCCGGCCAACCGCACCGCCGATCTGGCGGAAATCGAGCGTCGCCTCGACGCCCTGCACCGCCCCTATCACCGCGCCTACGACCGCCTCGCCGCGCGCCGCGCCGACACGGTGATCCTTGCCATCCACTCTTTCACCCCCTGCCTCAAGGGCCGCGCCCCGCGTCCGTGGCAGATTGGCGTGCTCTACTCCCACCTCGACACCCGCCTCTCACGCGCCCTCATCACCCGGCTGGAGGCCGAGCCCGACCTTTGCGTCGGCGACAATGAACCCTACCTCGGGCACCTGCCCGGCGACGCCATCGACCGCCATGCGCTGCAACCGGGCCGCCACAACACGCTAATCGAGCTGCGCAACGACCTGATCGCGACTGAGGCCGAACAACGGGCATGGGCCGACCGCCTTGCCCCGATCCTCACCGCCGCCCTCGCGGATACCGCGTTATGAGCCGCCCCTTCGCCGCCGCGATCTTCGACCTCGACGGCACGCTGATCGACACGGAAAGCCAGCTTATCACCACCGCGATCCAGATCCTCAAGCAGCGCGGCCACACCGTCACCCGCCCCTTCCTCGCCACCCTCGTCGGCGTTGATGCCTTCGAAGCGCACCGCCGCCTCTGCGCCCATGTCGGCGCCGAGATTGACCGCGACGCGTATGAGGCAGACTGGCGCACCCATATGCTGACCGCGTTCAGAGCCGGCATCCCCCTGATGCCCGGCGTCGCCGAATTGCTGTCGCACCTTGCAACCCGCGCCATCCCCCGCGCCGTCGCCACCAATAGCCAAACCCAAAGTGCCAACCGAAAACTCGCGGCTGCTGGCCTTACCGCCCATTTCGCCCCCGCACATGTGGTGGGCTACGACGCCGTGCCGCGCCCCAAACCGCACCCCGATGTCTTCCTCGCCGCCGCCCACAGCCTCGGCGTCGCCCCCACCGATTGCGTCGCCTTCGAGGATAGCGAAACCGGCGTCGCCGCCGCCCTTGCCGCCGGCATGACCGTGGTGCAAATTCCCGACATGGCCCCGGCGCGCACGCAAAACGCGCATCACATTGCCGCCTCGATCCTCGACGGTGCCCGCGCCTGCGGCCTCATCTGACCAAAGGAACGCCCCAATGGACGACCAAACCCGCATCGAACTTGAAGCCGCCGCCTACCGCGCGCTCCGCGATCACCTGATGGTGAAACGCCCCGATGTGCAAAACATCGACCTGATGAACCTCGGCGGCTTCTGCCGCAACTGCCTGAGCCGCTGGTATCAAGAGGCCGCCAACGAACGCGGCATCCCCATGACGAAAGACGAGGGCCGCGCCGCCTTCTACGGCATGCCCTACGCCGATTGGGTGGCGCAGAACCAAACCCCCGCCGACGCCGCCAAACAGGCCGCATTCAAAGTTGCCTTCGCCGAAAACGTCGGCGACCCCGCGAAAAAGGACTAAGCGCCAAGGGGAATGCGTCGGGCGGAACCGTTCCGCCACCCCTCTACGTCCGCAGCATACCCGTCCGGCACGGATCGCGCGGCGCAAACCCAGCAGCTCTGGCCCGCCAAAGCCTACCCCTACTGCCCAAATTGCTTTGCCCCAAATATCCCCGCCGGAGGCATACCCCGGCCAGCCAAGGCTCACATCTTCGGGCAAGGTCCTTGCCCGAAGATTAGGTTAAAATTCTGTTAACAAAAAAACTAAACTGTTCAATATCAATAAGATATAAAAGCGCTGCACAGCGCAACACCCCTTTAAATCGCGGTTTTGCGGACCTCTTCCAGATAAATCTCCCGCAACCGAGCGGCCACCGGCCCGGGTTTTCCCGACCCCAAAGCGACCCCATCCACCTCAACCACCGGCATCACAAAGGCCGAGGCAGAGGTAATGAACGCCTCATCCGCCCCCTTCGCCTCCTCCACCGAAAACGCCCGTTCCTCGACCTCCATCTGCGCCTCGCGGGCAAACCGAAGAACCGCGGCGCGGGTGATGCCGTGCAGGATCTCATGGCCAAGGTGGCGCGTGATGATCCGCCCGCCCTTCACGATATAGGCGTTGTTCGAGGTGCCCTCGTTGACCATCCCCTCGGTCACTAGCCAAGCGTCATCAACATGCGCCGCCTTGGCCATCATCTTGGCCATTGACGGGAACAAAAGCTGGACCGTCTTGATATCCCGCCGCCCCCAACGTTGATCCTCGACCGTCACCACCTTCATGCCGACCTTGGCTTGCGGATTGTCGGCAAGGCCGGGCTTGGCTTGGGTGAACAATACCACCGTGCCGGGAACCGAAGCGGCGGGGTAGGCGAAATCCCGGTCGCCCGGATTGCCGCGTGTGATTTGCAGGTAGACCATGCCATCGACCACCTCATTGCGCGCCACCAACTCCCGGTGGATGGTCAGCAGATCCGCGTCCGTCACCGGTGCCGCCATCTCAAGCTCGCCCAGCGAGCGGGCAAGACGGGCGGCGTGGCCTGCGAAATCGATCAACTTGCCGTCCAGCACACTGGTCACCTCATAGACCGCATCGGCCATCAGGAAGCCGCGATCAAAGATGGAAACGGTGGCCTCTTCCTCGGGAAGGTAGGCGCCATTCACGTAGACGGTTCTGCTCATCTGATTATCCCCACAAGGCCGCCTCGGGCGGGTGAACCCCCGCGTCGTTGTAGAACAGCGGGGTGTCGCGGTCTTCGGACAGAAGCAGCGGCCCGTCAAGGTCAACATAAGCCGCGCCCTGCGCAACGAGGGTTGCGGGGGCCATGGCAAGCGACGATCCGACCATGCAGCCGACCATGATCCCGTAGCCCTGCGCATGGGCGACATCACGCAGCGCCAGCGCCTCGGTCAGGCCGCCGGTCTTGTCGAGCTTGATGTTGACCATGTCGTATTTGCCCGCAAGGGCGGCAAGCGAGGCGCGGTCGTGACAGCTTTCATCGGCGCAGACCGGAATGGGTCGCGCGATTTCGGCCAGCATCTCGTCCGCCCCGGCGGGCAGCGGTTGTTCGACCAGCGCCACCCCCATGCGTTCAAGGTGGGGCGCGAGGTCGGTGTATATCTCGGGCGTCCAGCCCTCGTTGGCGTCGATGATGATCCGGGCCTTGGGCGCGCCAGCACGCACCGCAGCAAGGCGGTGCATGTCGTCTGGTGTGCCGAGCTTTATCTTCAAAAGCGGGCGGTGAGCGTTCTTCGCGGCCTCGGCGCGCATCTGGTCGGGCGCGTCAAGCGAGAGGGTGAAGGCCGTCAGCGCAGGCACCGGCGCGGGCAGACCGGCCATATCCCAGACCCGGCGGCCAGCGGATTTGGCGAGCCAGTCCCACAGGGCACAATCGACAGCATTCCGCGCCGCACCGGGAGGCAGCAGGGATTGCAGCGCCTCTCGGGTAACGCCGTCGGGCAGCGACTGAATCTGGGCCGCGACAGAGTCGAGCGTTTCGCCGTAGCGGGCGTAAGGCACGCATTCGCCGCGCCCGGTGTGGCCAGCACGGGCGATATGGACGGTAAGCACCTGCGCTTCGCTTTTCGATCCGCGTGAGATGGTGAAGGTTTTGGCAAGGCGAAAGGTTTCGCGGGTGACGGTCAGCATGGGCGACTCCGTTTTTCCGGTCCCGAATTGGCACTTGCACGTTCGGCGAGGCGGGGCGCGCGGTCAAGCATCCAACTGGGCGCGGCCCCAGGCCTTGCCATCGCAACCAGCGGCTTCGCTGCGGATTGGTCGGTGTTTTGCGGCTCGCCGTGCTGCAGCGCAGAATTCGCTTGCGAATATCCACGCAATTTCATACCGAATGTCGCACGCTATGCGCAATAACATTACCCGGAGACCCCGCATGTCCTTCCGTCTTCAGCCTGCCCCCCCAGCCCGCCCCAACCGTTGCCAGTTGTTCGGGCCCGGCTCTCGCACCGCGCTGTTCGAGAAGATGGCTGCGAGCGCTGCGGATGTGATCAACCTTGATCTGGAGGACTCCGTCGCGCCGGACGACAAGGCGACGGCGCGCGCGAACATCATTGCCGCGACGCATGAGGTCGATTGGGGCCAGAAGTATCTGAGCGTGCGGATCAATGGCCTCGACACGCCCTACTGGTATCGCGACGTGGTGGATTTGCTGGAACAGGCGGGTGACCGGCTGGATCAGATCATGATCCCCAAGGTAGGCTGCGCGGCGGACGTTTACGCCGTCGATGCGCTGGTGACGGCAGTGGAACGGGCCAAGGGGCGCAAGAAGCCGATCAGTTTTGAGATAATTATCGAATCTGCGGCTGGCATCGCGCATGTCGAAGAGATCGCGGCGAGCAGCCCGCGGTTGCACGCGATGAGCCTGGGTGCGGCGGATTTCGCGGCGAGCATGGGGATGCAGACGACAGGCATCGGCGGCACGCAGGAGAATTATTACATGCTGCACGAAGGCGCGCGGCATTGGTCGGACCCGTGGCATTGGGCGCAGGCCGCGATCGTGGCCGCCTGTCGGACGCATGGCGTCTTGCCGGTCGACGGACCGTTCGGTGATTTTTCGGATGACGAGGGCTTCCGAGCGCAGGCGCGACGCTCTGCCACGCTGGGGATGGTCGGAAAATGGGCGATCCACCCCAAGCAGGTCGCGTTGTGCAACGAGGTGTTTACGCCGTCCGAGGCTGCAGTGGCCGAGGCGCGCGAGATTTTGGCGGCAATGGCCGCCGCCAAGGCGCGCGGTGAAGGGGCGACAGTTTACAAGGGGCGGCTGGTCGATATCGCCTCGATCAAGCAGGCCGAGGTGATTGTGCGGCAGTCAGAGATGATTGCTAAAGCCTGAAAGGAGCAGCGCGACATTTGCGCGCAGATGGTCGTTGACAGAACGGTCACAAAAAAGGCACAAATTTGACAGCCGTGCTGACAGACTCACCGGCATACGAATACCCGCGCTGCGAAGGGAGAGGAGGCCCGACGCAGCACCTCGGGAGGAGTGCGCGCCCTGGACCTATGGTTCGGGGCGCTGCCTTTTTGGTGGACCGGCAAACAGGTGCAGCCACCCAGCATGGTGGCGGAGAGCCGAGTTGCAAATTGCCCCCCCTGCGGTCATATAGGGGCCCAAACGTCCAAGGAGTTCCCGATGAACTATCTCGAATTCGAAAAGCCCCTCGCCGAGATTGAAGGCAAGGCAGAGGAGCTGCGTGCGATGGCGCGGGCGAACAAGGAGATGGACGTCGAGAAGGAAGCGGCGGCGCTGGACAAGAAGGCCGATACGCTGCTGAAGGATCTGTATAAGGGCCTGACACCGTGGCAGAAATGCCAGGTGGCGCGCCACCCGGACCGCCCGCATTGCGGACAATATATCGAGGCTTTGTTCACAGACTACATGCCGTTGGCCGGTGATCGGAACTTTGCCGACGACCACGCCGTGATGGGCGGCCTCGCGCGGTTCAACGATCAGCCGGTGGTGGTGATTGGCCATGAAAAAGGCAACGATACCAAGTCGCGGCTGGAGCATAACTTCGGCATGGCGCGTCCTGAAGGCTATCGCAAGGCGATCCGTCTGATGGATCTGGCGCATCGTTTTCATTTGCCGGTTGTCACGCTGGTCGACACCCCCGGCGCCTATCCGGGCAAAGGTGCCGAAGAACGTGGGCAGGCGGAGGCGATTGCGCGGTCCACCGAAAAGTGCCTGCAAATCGGCGTGCCACTGATTTCCGTGGTGATCGGCGAGGGCGGATCGGGCGGCGCGGTGGCCTTTGCCACAGCGAACCGGATCGCGATGCTGGAGCATTCGATCTACTCGGTGATCTCGCCGGAAGGCTGCGCCTCGATCCTGTGGAAGGACGCTGAAAAGATGCGAGAGGCCGCTGAGGCGCTACGGCTGACGGCGCAGGATCTTTTGCAGTTGGGCGTCATCGACCGCATAATCAAGGAACCGTTGGGCGGCGCACAGCGGAACACGAAGGACACCATCGCGGCGGTGGGGGCTGCGATTGCCGCCATGCTCAAGGAGCTTTCCGGCAAAAAGCCGGAGATGCTGATCCGCGACCGGCGGCAAAAATTCCTTGATATGGGAAGCAAGGGGCTGGCGGCCTGAGTTTCAGGCTGTTCCGCCATCGGCACGCTTTACCATAGCGTGCTAGCAGTTCGCGCGGACCATTTCGCATCGTAGGTGGTGCCGTAGAAGCCCCCTTTGGCGATTTCCTGCAATATCTCGCCCATCGTAGGAAGCCCCGTGCTGTCGTCCGCCGATGTCCAGAGTCGCGCGCGCATCATCGCGCGGGCGCATTGGGAATAGACTTCGGCAATCTTGATGACAATCACGGTGTGGGGCGTTTTTCCGTCGTGCATGAAGCTGGTGCAAAGCGCGGCGTCGGCGGTAGCGCGGGCGCGGCCATTGGCCCGGATCACGTTGTTGGCGCCGGGGACAAAGAACATAAGCGAGACGCGCGGGTCCCGGACGATGTTGCGCAGAGTGTCGATGCGTTCGTTCCACGCGCGGTATGCGGGGTCATGCACGGCGTAACCTTGATCTGCGCCGGTGCGGACGGGGTGCCATAGAGGGCGGCGAGGTCATCGACAGTTTCGATAAAGTCCATGGCGAGGCCTCAGCGTTTCGGTTTCCTGGGCGCCTTCGGTTTGGGTTCTGGCAGCGCGGCGGCGGTTGTGGCGATCAGGCGCGCGAGGGCGTCAGGCTCATCCAATTCCGTCTCGATCAGGTAATACATCTTAGAGCCGGGATAGGCGGGCGCCTCGGTCGGCGTTCCCAGCAGCGCACGGCCTTCGGGGGTGGGTTTAAGGAAAAGCTGATCGTCGCAAACGAAGGCCACTACCTTGCCGTCGCAATAAAGCGCGTATTCGCCAAACATGCGCCGCGAGGTGATATTGCCCGCCCCAGCCATTTGTTCGAGCAAGAACGTAATGGTGTCGGGGTCAGTTGCCACCGGTCACCGCCTTGCCCGCAGCCACCTTGAAGCCGGCCTCTGCCATGAGGCGGTCAGAGGCGGATTCGACCACCTGTTCCAGCGTCTGCATGAAGTCTTTAAGGGGTTGGCCCGGAGCTAGTGCAGGCAGAAACTCAACCACCGCAAGGCCGGGCTTGCGCAGGATGCCGTGACGCGGCCAGAACACGCCAACGTTGGTGGCCGCCGGGATGCAAGGCTGCTTGAGCTGATCGTAGAGCAGGCCGGTGCCAACCTTGTAGGATTTCGGCACACCGGGGGCGACGCGCGTGCCTTGCGGGTAAATGATAAGCTGGCCGGGAAGCTGTTGGCCTTCGGTGACACCCGCCATCATCTGGGTGATCGCCTGCCCGCGCTTGCCACGATCGACCGGAACGCAACCGATGCGCAACGCATACCAGCCGAGGATGGGCGCCCATTTCAGTTCCTGTTTCATGATGAACTTCGGGCGTGGGGCGACCGAGACGATCATGATGATGTCAAAGAAAGACTGGTGTTTGGCGGCGATGATGACCTCGCCGCTGGGCACCTCGCCACGGATTTCAGACCGCAGGCCGACCATCCAGCGCGCCGTCCATCGCACCCAACGACAGTAGGTGTGAACGCCCGCAAAGGCACCTTCGCGGCTGACAATGGCCCAAGGGGTAAAGACGACGGCCATCAGCGCCATCATCGCATACATCTGAATGATGAAAAGCAGCGAGATCAGCCAGCGCAGGGCGGTGGGCATCAGGTCAGCCTCCGTAGGGTGTGGAAGGCGGCGGCGCGGGTGGCGGCGAAAGACACGACGCCAGCTAATGGCGGAATGAACAGCGGAATGATCCAGCTGACGCCTTGAAAGCCGAGGCCGGTAAGGAAGCCGCCCGCGTCATCGGCCGCGGGCAAAAGCAGCATGGCCAGCATACCAAGAACCGTGCCAACCGCCGCACCTGCAAGCGCGCGCAGGGTAAAGCGGCGGACAAAGGCGCGGGCGATATAGGCGTCGCGCGCACCAATCAGGCGCAAGACGCGGATCACCTGCGCATTGGCAGCAAGGGCGGCATTTGCGGCAAGCGTGATCATTGCCCCCGTGGCACCACCGATCAGCAGGATCGAAATCAACCCGAGAAAGCGTAACCGGTCAGCCGCAGCAACCAAAGGACGCCGCCAGCGGGTGTGATCGTCCAACACCGCACCCGGAGCCTCTGCTGCAAGGCGGTTTTTCAGGCCGTCGGCATCGAAGCCGGTCGCCGTTTCGTGAATGTCGATCAAGCGCGGCACTGGCAGCGTATCAAGCGGCAGGTTAGGGCCAAACCACGGCTCCAGCAGCTTGCGCTGTTCGGCATCGGTCAGGGCGGTAGCCGAGGCGACGCCCGGCGTGGTTTTGAGAATGTCTAGCACATGCGCCGTTTGCGCAGCCATCTGATCGGCAGGCGCTGAAATGCGGATGGTCGCACGTTGCGCCAGCGCCGAGGACCAGCGGTTGGCAAGCCGCCCGGAGGCGAGCGAAAGGGCGAGGGCAAAAACGGCAAGAAATGCCATCGCACCGGCCGTGAAGCTGGTAAGGCGCGCGGTGAAGCCGGTCGGCGGCACCACACGATCGGCGTTGTGGTCACCTGCAAGCAGGTCACGAAGGGCGGCGATTAGGGGCGTCAAAGGTCGCTCCCCGCAAGTTGAAGGCGGCGGTTGCTGATGCGTAGCACGCGGGCCGGCACCTGCGATTTCGCGCTGCGGATCAGGTTAAGGTCATGGGTCGCGATCAGGATCGTCTTGCCCATTTTATTGAGCTCGACCAGTAGGGTCAGAAGGCGCAGAGACATCTCCCAATCAAGGTTGCCGGTGGGCTCGTCCGCGAGGATCACGTCGGGCGACATTACGACGGCGCGGGCAAGAGCGGCACGTTGACGCTCTCCTCCGGAAAGCGAGGGCGGCAAATGATCGGCCAGCGATTTCAGCCCGACCCAGCTTAGCAGGTCAAACAAATCCTCTGGCGAGACCGGCTGGCCTGCCGCAGTCAGCGGCAAGGCGACGTTTTCAACAAGCGGCAGGTGGTCAAGAAACTGGCAATCCTGATGGACGACGCCAATCCGCCGACGCATTTGCGCAACATCGTCGCGCGACATCGCCCGCAGGTCGCGATCCTCCAAAGTGACGCGGCCTGCGGTGGGGTGCAGTTCACCGTAGCAAAGCTTGAGGAATGTTGACTTTCCAGCACCCGAAGGGCCGGTCAGAAAATGAAAGGAGCCCGGTGACAAGCGGAGCGTGATTTCGGACAGAAGCTCTCCTCCACCGTAGCTGTAGGCGACATTCTGAAACTCGATCACGCGGGACTCCGATTCCTGACTGTGGCAGTTTCGCCCAGTGCGCGGATTGTTTCAATCGCGTGGCGGCTTCAAACGCAAGCTATTGCCACAAACACTTGGATAAACACCATCATCTTGCTACAACTTAGCGAAGGTCTGGCAAATTTGGGGCGCCAAACCGACTGGGGATAGGAACGAATGCGGCTGACTTGCCCGAATTGTGACGCTCAGTACGAAGTGGACGACCGCGCGATACCGGACAGCGGCCGTGATGTGCAATGTTCGAACTGCGGCCATGCGTGGTTCCAGTTGCCCCCAAATATCGAAGAAAGCCTCGAAGACGAGGCCGCAACACTCGGCGCGCCTGTGATGACACAGCATGGCGTTGCGGAAGCCGCCGCCCCCTCGATCATTGCCCCGACCGAGGTGCCTGCTGCGTTGGAACCTGCGCCGCCGGTGTCAGAGGCTCCGCCACCGCCGCCGCCTGCGGAGGAACAACCGGCCGAGGAACCGCGACGCCGGGTGCTTGACGAGAAGGTGCAGGCCGTCCTGCGCGAAGAAGCGGAACGCGAAAAGCGGGCCCGGATGAGCGAAGGCAGTCTGGAAACCCAACCGGATCTGGGTCTGTCTGCGCCCGTTGCCGCCGTTGCGCCCCAGCCGGAGCCTGAGCCGGAGGCGCAGCAATCCTACATCGACCGAATTCGCGCCTTCGATCCCAGCATTGATGACGAACACGCCCAGGCCGACCAGGCCGGGCGACGTGAGCTTTTGCCAGATATCGAGGAAATCAACTTCACGCTGCGTGCCAGTTCCGAACGTGGCCGCAGTGCAGGCACCGTGCCGCATCCACTGTCCTCGCCAGTAGAGCGGCGTCGCGGGTTCCGGGTAGGCTTTCGGACCGTCGTGCTTGTGATGCTGGCACTGCTGGTGATTTATGTGCTGGCCCCGGTGATTGCCGCGCGTGTCCCCGCGCTTTCTGGGGTGCTGAACGGCTATGTCGTGATGGTTGACGCGCTGCGCAACTGGCTTAACCGGCTGATGAGCGCGGCAACGGTCAAGTTGCAGGGCAAGGGCTGACCCCTCAAAACAGCTGCAACAGGCGGCGAAGGTAGTCGCGTTCCTCGGTTGATCGTGTCTGATCGCTGGAGCGGCGGCGGATCTCGTCAAGGATCTCGCGCGCGCGGCGGTAAACATCCTTGCCTTGCAGCATCGCCTGCCCCGTCCCTATTGAGCCGGTCTGTCCAATCTGCCGCCCCAGCGGGTCGATTTGGCCGGTTTGGCCAGTGGCGCCTTCCATCTGGCCCTTCGTGCCGGGCGCATTTGGTTGGCCCTGCGCCATCGCCTGATCCATGCTGTGCAGACCTTGACGCAGCGCGTCCATCGCCTCTGCCTGATGGTCAAGCGCACTGGAGAGGTCTTTGCCGCGAAGCGCCTTTTCCGCCTGATCCATCGCCTTTCCGGCACGCGCCAACGCGTCGCGCGCGGCCTTGCCACCGGTGGTGCCGTCGCCGGGCAGCGATTGCGCCGCCTGCCGGTTCAACTCTTCACGCAAGGCTTTTTGGCGGTCGGCAAGGGCCTGGGCATCCAACCCGGTCTGCCCATCGGCGCCCGCTTGACCTTGGCCAAGTTGGCCTTGCCCCGATTGACCTTGGCCCGGCTGACCCTGATCCCCTGGGTTGGACTGACCCGACTGGCCCTGCGCGCCATGCCCCGGATTGAACTGGTTTTGCAGGTTCTGGAACGCTTGATCGGACAGCGATTGCTGTTTGCGCAACGTGTCCGACAGCCCCTTCATCGCCTGACCACCCGGCACCTGCATGCCGTTCGCCCCCTCGGCGACCTGCATGTTCTCGGTCAACTGACGCAGGCGATCCAGCAGCGCTTGCGCCTCGTCGGTGCGGCCCTGTTCCATCAACTGCTGCAACCGGTCCATCAGTTGCTGCATCTGGTCGCCATTGATGGTCATTTGTTTTTGCGCCGGGTTCTGCGCAACGTCCTTGTTTTGCCCATTCTTATTTTCGGCAAGTTTCTTGGCCATGTAATTCTGCAAGGCCTGCTTCATATCCTGCATAAGGCCCGCGATTTCGTCCTTGCTGGCGCCACGACGGATCGCCTCTGACAACCTGTCCTGACTTTGACGCAGCTTTTCCAGCGCATCAGAGAAAGTGCCATCCTCAATCTTCAGGGCAACTTGCCAAAGCGTTTCGGCAACCTGATCGCGCGCAGCCGGCGTCAGGCCTGCCGCTGTGCCCGCATCCAACTGTTTGATCGCGACACGCAATTGCAGATAAGCCGCCTCGTTGCGAATAAAGCCTTCGGGGCGCCATGTAATGGCACGCAGGATTTCGTCGGTGCGGGTGGCGTTGGCGGTCGACCACAAAAGGTCGCGGCGCATTTCGATAACCGCCTCTGCAACCGGGTCAAAGAAGCGACGGCCCGGAAGCATGGCCGCGACGACAGGTGCCGCCCCGGTATTTCCGGCGGCATCCTCAACCGACAACGCGATTTTTACCGGCAGGTTGGCCCAGGCATTTTTCGACAGATCCTCGGTCAGCACCTGCGAGAAATCCGCGCGGCTGCCATTGAGCGGCATCGGCAGGTCCAGCACGATCGGACCGCGATTCTCGGGTGTGGTCGCAAGACCATAGCGGCGATCCAATGCGGCCGTATCGAGCGTGATCACCGCCTTGCCACGCGTGACGCCATAATCATCCTTGGCGTGAAACGGCAGGCGCATTTCGCCGCTGGCCGCTCGCTCGACGGCGCCGGTAATGGTCACGCTGGGGGGCAGATCTTTTTGCACCGTCACCGTCCACCGATGCCCCCCCTGCCCGTCGATGCCAAGTTTACCGTTTTGCACCACGGTAAAGTCCTGTTGCGGTGCCGACGCACTGCCGATGGCACCGGTGCGGCCCGACACGGTCTCGTCCACCGTCAAGGCGCCAACATTACCATAAAGGCGCAGTGTGATGTGGCTGCCGACAGGAATAGTCAGATCGTCACCTTTGATGTCGTTTAAGTACAGCGAGGGCTTGCCGGTGTAGGCGGGGGGCTGCACCCACCCCTCCCACGTTGGGCCAGCGGCGGCTAGGGCGGAGCCGTTGCCGACGATCCCGCCAAGGTCAACGACGCGCCAGACCGACCCAAAACCAAGCGCCATAATGAGACCGAGCAACGCAACGTACCGCAGCGCGAAAGGATCGCGGCGGGCAAGCCGAAGATCGGGCTCGACCGGGCGCGCCGCCGCAGCGCGGGCCGCCATCCGGTCAACATGGGCTCGCCAGACGGAAGCGGAGGCCGCGTCGCCCGCGCCAATCGCCTGCGTATCGCGCAGCGAGGTGATCGGTCGGCCCGGCATGGCGCGGTCGAGACGATCCAAAGCCGCATCGCGCGTGGGACGTTCGAACCGGCGGACGCCGTCAATTAGGGACCAAACAAGGCCGCCGAGCGCCAGAAGCGTTCCGGCCCAGACGATCTCCACCGGCAACATGTCCTGTAGGCCAAAGCCCAAAACGGCGGCGACGGCGAACAGGATCGACCACACCGGCCAGAAGGATTGGGTCAAACGTTCGGCCCACAGCCCCAACTGCGTCAGTCGCAGGGGCCAGCGCAAGCGATCAAGCGCCACTTGGGGGATCTGGTTCCTCTCGGTCATCGTCCCCTTCCGGTTGCAGTTCGCGCGGTTCGCGCGTTACAGCCACTCAGGAATGCTATCGCGGTTCAGCATCTCGATATAGGTCGGCCGCGCCCGAATTATAGCGTATTGATCGTCTTTCACGAGCACTTCCGGAACCAATAGGCGGGAATTGTACTCTGACGCCATGACGGCACCATAGGCCCCTGCCGAACGGAAGGCGATCAGATCGCCGGCTTTGAGCGGGGCGAGAGGGCGGGCCTTGGCGAAGGTATCGCCCGTTTCACAGACCGGACCGACAACATCGTAGATATGCGCCTCGGTCGCAGGCGCGGCCTCGGTCACGGGCACAATGTCGTGGTGCGCGTCATACATCGAGGGGCGCACAAGGTCGTTCATAGCCGCATCGACGATGAGGAAGTCACGTTCCTCGCCTGATTTGACATAGATAACGCGGCTGACAAGAACACCAGCGTTGCCGGAAATCAGGCGGCCGGGCTCGATCTCGATCTCGCAGCCCAAGTCGCCAAGGGTCCGCTTGATCAACGCGCCGTATTCCGACGGCAGCGGCGGCGCAGAGTTGGCGCGCTCGTACGGGATGCCAAGGCCGCCACCAAGGTCGAGGCGGCGGATTGCGTGACCCTGCGCGCGCAGGGTGCGCGTAAGGTCGGCAACCTTCTGGTAGGCCTGTTCGAACGGGGCAAGATCGGTCAGCTGGCTGCCGATATGCACGTCGATCCCGACCACCTCCAGCCCTGGCAGGCGGGCGGCTTCGGCATAAACCTCGGGCGCACGCGTGATCGGGATGCCGAACTTGTTTTCCTTTTTGCCGGTCGCGATTTTCGCATGGGTCTTGGCGTCAACGTCCGGATTGACCCGAATGGCGATCGGGGCGATTTTGCCCAGCGAGACCGCCACCTCGGACAGCGCGCGCATCTCGGGCTCGGATTCGACGTTGAACTGCCGAACACCGCCTTCGAGCGCTATCCGCATTTCCTCGTGCGTTTTGCCAACACCAGAGAACACGATACGCTCGCCCGGAACCCCCGCCGCCTTGGCGCGCAGGTATTCGCCAGCCGAGACCACATCCATGCCGGCGCCCAGATCGCCAAGGGTCTTGAGCACCGCAACGTTCGACAGGGACTTGATCGCAAAGCACACCAGATGCGGCAGCGGCGAAAGCGCCTCTTGAAACAGGCGGAAATGGCGGGTCAGTGTCGCGGTCGAATAGCAGTAGAACGGCGTGCCGACGCTGGCCGCGATCTCGGCGAGAGACACGTCTTCGGCGTGCAGCGTGCCTTTATGATACAAGAAATGGTCCATGGTTGCGTCTCATACCAGACGCCAAGCCCAATGCAATTCGTATCATGGCCAACGGCGGCGCTGACATGTGCGCCGCCGCCATGCCCGCTTACGGAAGCGTCGCCTGAACCGCGCGGTTAAAGTTGCGAAACTTTTGCTTGGTGGCGTCGTTGTGCGCATCAACTTTAGCGAAGGCAGGAAGAAAATCAGCGTTCAACACCCCTCGACCCGAAGCGCACTGGTAGAGCGTATGGCAGGTGTTTTCGTTGCACTCAATCACGCGGCCACCATCGGGGCCGATCGCGATGTCCCAGCCCAGGATACCGTTGATTGGAAAGATGCCGTGCGCCGCAAGCGCGGTGTCGATCACAGATTGCCATTTTGGAAGCACAAATCCACAGATTGGCAAGCCGCTGATGGGATGCGTTTCGATCCATTCCGTTGAAGGACCCGCCCCCCGGCGGCATTTGATTACCTCGCCAGTGGCGATGTCGGGCAGCGCCAGCATACTACCGGATTGCCAGAAATTATCTGCCATTGCACCAGGTGACGGCACTTTCCACACGGCATAAAGGACGCGCGGATGACCGTCATTCATAACGGTTACAACACGACAGGTTCCAACGGCCGGGCCAACAAGTTCAGTAACTTTGGGGTGTTGCTGCACGGCATCCTGAAACATGAAGCCGTCCGGGTGGTGCGCGACGATTTCAGTCGCCAGCGCGGCAACGCTGGTGGATCGGCCCGAGGTCAAATGGGCCACACCCTCGCCCGCAACGACGCTCGTAATTCCAATCGTGCCGATGGCCTGAAAGCTGGTCACCGGCTTGCCAAACAGCGGAAACCGGGCTTCGTTTGTGATGAAACCGACAATGTCCGCTTCGTTGCGGAGGGTGCGTATCTTTCCCAAGTTGCGGTCAGTGGCAAAAACAGCCTGTGTCGTCGTCGTCGGCAGGCCAAACTGCGTCAGAACCGAAGTCAGCGCCAGTTTGTCAGAAAGGAAACCGCGCATCTGCGTGATTTCTGGAGGGGCCAGACGCAAGTTCAGCCGGTAACTCCCCATTTCGCCAACGAACTCTCGCTTCTGCGCCCAACTAAGGTCCGAGCGATATATCTGCATGTCGTAATATTCTTTTGGCGTAAAACCGTTGCGCCGTGATTTTAAAAGCGCGATTTCACGGAACTGCCGTAGTGGACTAACGTTGCCGTCGCGTGCGGCCTGCACGATCATATCGCTATAATTGCGCTTGGACGTTCTGTTGCGGCTCAGAAGCGCGGTATTCGCCTGCGTTCCAGCCACCGTTTGAGATGCCTGTGTCATTTGCCTTACTCTTGCCGGTTCGTTTCACCGAAAACACGTTCGTGTAACCAGTATGTCCGGTAGCGTGCGCCAAAATTGTGCAAAAAATTGGAACAAAGCGGGGATTGTTTCTAACTCAAATACAATTCCGCGTGATCAGCGAAATGTCCGCGTGCGTAGAAAAAGATCGAGCGGCAATCCGCAGGACAGGCCGATGCCAAACATTACCAGAATTGCTTGTTGCGCCTGCCAGTTGCTGCACACCATAGTCTTGGCACTCAACCAAAGTATCAGAGCGATGGCCGTGATCGTCAGATCCCACGCGAGCCCGGAGGGTGCGTCATTCCGGAGCCATGGTGTTACCATCGCGCCAACACTTGGCGACTGCGCGGCGCCCCAGAGGGCAAGTGCTCGCTAGGCGAGGCGCAAAGGCGATATCAGAACGCCTTTGCGGTGCCAATGTAGTCTGCACCGCGCGGATTGAAGCCACTCGGCTGGGTGCCGTTGGGTGCCGCGGGCGCACCATCGACCCCACAACCTGCAAGCAGCAGAAGCGCGATAAGCAGCGCGGGTTTCATCCCAGAATCCCTTTCCAGCGGCTGACCTGCGCGCGCACCTGATCGGGCGCGGTGCCACCGTAAGAGGTTCGGCTGCGCACCGAATTTTCGACGCCGAGCACGGAATAGACCTCTTGCGTGATGCCGGGGTGGCCTTGATGCATCTCTGCCAGCGTCAGATCGGGCAGGTCGCAGCCCTTCTTTTCAGCCAGCGCCACCAATGCCCCGGTGACGTGGTGCGCGTCGCGAAACGGCAGGTTCAGGCTGCGCACCAGCCAATCGGCAAGGTCGGTCGCGGTCGAGAAGCCCGAGGCGGCAGAGGCAGCCAAAATCTCGCGGTTGGCGGTCAGATCCTGAACCATGCCGGTCATCGCAGCGAGCGAAAGCATCAGCGTGTCGGCGGCGTCAAACACCTGTTCCTTGTCTTCCTGCATGTCCTTGGAATAGGTCAGCGGCAGCCCCTTCATCACCGTGAACAGCGCCACCGTCGCGCCAAGGATACGCCCGATCTTGGCGCGCAACAGCTCGGCCGCATCCGGGTTGCGTTTCTGCGGCATAATCGACGAACCCGTCGAGAAACGATCCGACAGGCGGGCAAAACGGAACTGGGCCGAGGACCAGATCACCAATTCCTCGGCAAAGCGGCTAAGGTGCATGGCGCAGATCGACGAGGCGGTGAGGAATTCCAGCGCAAAATCGCGGTCGGCCACGGCATCAAGCGAATTGGCAGCGGGCCGGTCAAAGCCCAAGGCCGCAGCGGTCATGTGGCGGTCGATCGGAAACGACGTGCCCGCGAGGGCCGCAGCCCCCAACGGCGACTCGTTCATCCGCACCCGCGCATCGCGGAAACGGCTGGCGTCACGGCCCAGCATCTCGACATAGGCCAGCATGTGATGGCCCCATGTCACCGGCTGCGCGGTTTGCATGTGGGTGAAGCCGGGCATCACCCAATTGGCACCCGCCTCTGCCTGCCCGAGAAAGGCGCGTTGCAAGGCCTCGATTGCGGTAATCGCCGCGTCGGTCTGGTCACGCACCCACAGGCGGAAGTCTGTTGCGACCTGATCGTTGCGCGAGCGCGCCGTGTGAAGCCGCCCCGCAGGCTCGCCGATGATTTCCTTCAGCCGCGACTCGACGTTCATGTGGATGTCTTCCAGAGCCGTCGAAAACGGGAAATTGCCCGCCTCAATCTCTGACAACACCGTGAGAAGGCCTTTCCGGATCGCCTCGGCATCATTAGAAGAAATGATGCCTTGCTGCGCCAACATCGCCGCGTGGGCGCGCGAGCCTGCAATGTCTTGAGCGTAGAGCCGCTGGTCGAAGCTGATCGAGGCGTTGATCGCCTCCATGATCGCATCGGGCCCGGCGGCGAAACGTCCGCCCCACATGGAATTGGCGGATTTTGGCGTTGCTTTGGTGTCGGTCATCGTCTGGCCCTTCTGGAGGGGAAATGCATCTGTTCCGTTCTGCCGTCCTATACGCGGCCCTTGCCCTTACTGCAAATACTGCGCTGGCAGATACCGCCGCGCTGGAGGCGTTGCGGGCGGGCGACATGAAAAAGATGGACTTTGAGGCGCCGCCGAAAGCGGTGCCCGACATCCCCTTTACCGATGCAGAGGGAGGGTTGCACCATCTGTCGGAATACCAAGGCAAATACGTCGTGCTGAACTTCTGGGCGACGTGGTGTGCGCCGTGCCGGTCAGAGATGGCAACGCTGGATAAGTTGCAGGGCGAGATGGGCAGCGACCGTTTTGCGGTTTTGCCGATTGCGACGTTGCGCAACACCGTGGCTGGCGTGCAGAAATTCTTTGCCGAGGACGGCGTGAAAAACCTGTCGGTGCATATGGACCCTGATGCGGCGCTCGCGCGTCAGATGGGGGTTATGGGCCTGCCGGTTACGGTGATCCTGAACCCACAGGGGCAGGAAATTGCGCGCCTGATCGGGCAAGCGGATTGGAACAGCGACAGCGCCAAGGCGATCTTTGCCGCGTTATTGAAGGGCTGAAGCGCGGCGGACGTTCGGCTGGATCAAAGGAATCCTTGACATATTGACCGTGCGGCGCGGCACTGGTCCCACGTTGTTCCGTATTGGAGGATACGTTTTTGGCCCATACACATATTCATCTTCACCCGGCAATCGACCACGGCATGGCACGCGGCAACGCAAGCTTCAACGGCGGCACGCTGCAATGCCACTGCGCAATCGATCCGGTGATTGTTCGTGTCGACAGTCAGTGCGCGCATAATCACGCCTGTGGCTGCACCAAGTGCTGGAAACCGCATGGCGCGATCTTTTCGGTCGTTGCCGTGGTGCCGCGCGACAAGGTGCATGTCACCTCTAATGGGCAAAAGCTGAAGGTCGTTGACAATAAGGCCACCATCCAACGTCACGCATGCGAAGGCTGCGGCGTGCATATGTTCGGACGTATCGAAAACACAGGTCACGCGTTCTACGGCCTCGACTTCATCCACACGGAGTTGTCACGCGATGCCGGATGGGCCGCGCCAGAGTTCGCGGCTTTCGTGTCCTCGGTGATCGAGTCCGGCACACCGCCCGATCTGATGCCAATGATCCGCGCGCGTCTGGGCGAGATTGGGTTGCCTGCCTATGACTGTCTGTCGCCTGCTCTGATGGACGTGCTGGCCACGCATCAGGCAAAGATGAACGGCGTTCTGTAAAACCGGGGCTTGCCGCGCGGACATGGGAGTTGGCCCTATGGGCGGGCTTGGGCACAGGTGCGTGAGTGCCTGTTTCCGCTGACGTCCGTGCGGTGCCCGCTTTACACATTCTTAGTTTTGAATATTTATGCTTCATCCGCTTGCGGGGAAGAATTTGCCTCATAAGTATTGAGCACCGGCGCGGCCATCACGGTCAGGTCTGCGCGGATGAGAGGGTTCCGCCATGTTTGCAACCGGATCTAAGCAAATCGTCATCGTCGGCGCCGGATTTGGCGGGCTGGCCGCCGCGCGCCGGTTGCGAAAGCTGATGCCAGCAGCAGAGATAACATTGGTCGCGCCGGTTGATGAATTTCAATACCTTCCCAGCCTGATCTGGATACCAACTGGGCTTAGGGATGGCGCTGAACTGCGCCTTCGCTTCACCCCTCTGCTGACCAGGTTATGCGTGCGCTATGTCGAAGCGCTTGCCACCGGGCTCGACCCTGCGGGGCGCAAACTGCACACGACCAAGGGCGATATTGCTTACGACGGGCTGATCATTGCCAGCGGTGGGGCGTGGCTGAAGAAGCTTCCTGGCGCGATGGGGCTTCACGGGGTTTGCGAAGGGGTCGATGCCGCGCAAGCGGTGCGCGCGCGCCTGCTTGACCTTGCCAAGGCCGGGAAGGGCCGCATCGCGCTAAGTTTCGCCACCAATCCGCAGGAGCAGGGTGCGATGCGCGGCGGGCCGGTGTTTGAGATGTTGTTCGGTCTGGATACTTGGCTGCGCCGGGAAAAGCTGCGTGAGCGGTTTGAGTTGACGTTCTTTCACGCCTCCAACGCGCCGGGTCAGCGTTTGGGCGAGCAGGCGGTGGAGGTGCTGCTTGGTCGCATGGCGCAAAAAGGCATCCGCACTGTTCTTGGCAAGAAGCCCGTGGGTTTCGAGGATCAAGACGTACTGCTCGACAGTGGTGAGCGGATCGAAAGCGATCTGACGCTGCTTGTTCCGGGGATGCGCGGGCAGGACTGGTTTGCCAATACCGGGCTGGAACTGTCACCCGGCGGCTTTGTCAAAGCCGATGATATGTGCCGAACCTCTGCCGAAGGCGCCTATGTTGTCGGCGATGCGGGCAGCTTTCCGGGGCCGGACTGGCTGCCGAAGCAGGCGCATATGGCGGATTTGCAAGCCGTCGCGGCGGCGCAGAACCTTGCCGATGCGCTGCAAGGCCGGACGCCCCACCACAAGCCACGCGTCGAGTTGGTCTGCATCGTGGATTCGCTTGATGCCGGCGTGCTGGTCTGGCGGACGCCCAAGCGGAGCTTCCTGTTCGCGTCACGCTTGCTGCATCCGGCAAAGCGCCTGTTCGAATGGTATTACCTGCGCGACCTGCGTTCGGCTGCGGCGAAGTTCCCCGCAGCCGGGGCTTGATGCAAAATCGGTCAGGGTTTGCGTGCAATCAACCCGATGACAGCGGATAGACCCGAGTGCCCGTCACCTTCGGACATCTCGACATCTTCCTCAACCAACCGCTCGATCTGCCAGTCACCAAACGCCGTGCGCAACATCGCTTCGGTATAAAGGTTCTCGGCCACCCGCGGACCGCCCGTGCCATACTCCAACTGGCGCGGCGTGTAGCCCTGCACGATCACGCGACCGCCGGGTTTCAGCGTTCGCCGCATACCCGCCCATTTCTGCGCCCGATCGGCAGGGTTGGAAAACTGCGTGAAAACCTCCACCACGGCATCGAAGCTCGCCTCCGGGTAGGTCCAACGGTGGACGTCGGCCTCGACGATTTCCATCGTAACGCCGCGCTTTTGTGCAAGACGCCGCGCCTTGGCCTGAGCGGCAGGCGAAAAATCGAGCGACGTCACATCCAGCCCGCGCGCCGCCAACCAAACGCCATTGCGCCCCTCACCGTCGGCCACGGCAAGGACACGGCCCTGCTTTGGTAGAAAATCTGCGGACGCAACCAGGAAATGATTCGGGGCCTCGCCAAAGACATAGTCCTCGGTCTGGCCGAAGCGCGTCTGCCACCGGTCGAAGTCAGGAGTGTTCATCGCAAATCTCCATCAATGCACATTTGTATTTTGGACTAACGACGCGCCTTCGGTAAAGTCCACCCGCTCAAAGCACAGCCACGCGATCGTGTGCGGGGCAGGTCACCATATGGTCGTTGACCATACCCACCGCCTCCATGAAAGCGTAGACGATCGTGGGTCCGCAAAACTTGAAACCGGCGGCTTTCAGATCGCGCGAGATGCGGCGCGACAGGTCGGTTTCGGTCGGAACCTCAGCGCGATGACTAAAACGGTTCTGGATCGGCGCGCCGCCAACGCGGTCCCAAAGGAAACGGTCAAAGCCGCCCTGCGCTTCGATTTTCTGCCAGGCGCGGGCATTGGTGATCGTGGCCTCGATCTTGCCGCGATGCCGAACGATCCCCGGATCGGCAAGGCAGCGCGCAACGTCCGCCTCGCCCCATTGGGCAAGGTGGTTCGGGTCAAATCCGGCGAAAGCGGCGCGGAACGCCGGGCGTTTGCGAAGAATCGTGATCCAGGAAAGCCCGGCCTGAAACCCGTCGACCACGAGCTTTTCATAGAGCGCGCGGCTGTCGCGCTCCGGCACGCCCCATTCCTCGTCATGATAGGCGACATACAGAGGATCCTGCCCGCACCATTCGCAACGTTGGGCCATGTTTTTCATCTCCTGCCGCAGCTACACATTTTCGGACAATTAGAACAAAATGAGAATTTTCACTAGTTATTTACGGCTCTGCCGCAAATCTAGCCCTGTTGAAACGGGAGGCACACATGATCGACGGTAGGGGAATGCAACTGCCAGAAAGCGGCAACGATAGCCCGTTGTCGTTCGCCCTAGTGGAACGGGACCGCGATACAATCGCCCTCGTCAAGCGCGCGTTGGAGCGGCGCACCGTGCTGTTGGCCTATCAGCCCATCGTACAAGCCAGTAATCCGAACCGGGTGGCCTTCTACGAGGGGCTGATCCGCATCATGGACGACACTGGGCGCATTCTTCCTGCGCGCGACTTTATCGGTGCCGTCGAAGGGAGCGAAACCGGGCGGATTATCGACTGCCTCGCGCTCGAAATGGGGCTGGAGGCCTTGGCGGAAACGCCCTCGCTTCGGTTAGCGATCAACATGTCGGCGCGTTCCATCGGCTACCCGCGCTGGAACCGGACGCTGGCGCGAGGCCTGGAGATGGACAGGACGGTGGCAGAGCGTCTGATCCTCGAGATCACCGAATCTTCGGCTATGATTATGCCAGAGATCGTTTCGGTCTTCATGTCAGACCTGCAACGACGCGGGATAAGCTTTGGCCTTGATGATTTCGGCGCCGGGTATACCGCAATCCGATATTTCAAGGATTTCTACTTTGACATTCTCAAAATCGACGGTCAGTTCATCCGGGGAATCCACAAGGATGCCGACAATCAGGTCATAACGCAGGCAATGATCTCTATCGCCCGCCAGTTTGATATGTTTTCGGTGGCTGAATTCGTCGAGGACCCGAAGGACGCGGAGTTTTTGGCGCGCATTGGCATTGATTGCATGCAGGGCTACCTGTTCGGCGCACCGACCACCATGCCGCCATGGAAGCAAGCCCTACATGCGAAGATTGCATAGGGACGACCCTACCAATGTGTCCAAAACGTGGCACTGCGGCGATCGAAACCATTGCGCTTGACGGCCTGACCTCATAGACCATGCTGCATAGCAGCGCGGGGACGCCCTGATCGGCCCCCGCCCTTGACTGTGACAAGGGAGAGGACCCCACACCATGACCAACGTCGTAATTGTTTCGGCTGCCCGTACAGCCGTCGGCAGCTTCAATGGCGCGTTCGCTAATACGCCGGCGCATGAACTTGGCGCTGCGGTTCTGACTGAGGTCGTCGCGCGGGCTGGCATCGAAAAAGCCGAAGTCTCGGAAACCATCCTCGGCCAGGTGTTGACTGCGGGTCAGGGCCAAAACCCGGCGCGTCAGGCGCATATCAACGCGGGCCTTCCGATTGAAAGCTCGGCATGGTCAATCAACCAGGTTTGCGGCTCGGGTCTGCGCGCCGTTGCGTTGGCCGCTCAGCATATCCAACTCGGCGATGCCGCCATCGTCGCGGCGGGCGGGCAAGAAAGCATGTCGTTGTCGCCCCACGTCGCGCATCTGCGCGCGGGAACCAAGATGGGCGACATGAAGTTCATCGACTCGATGATCCGCGATGGGCTTTGGGATGCTTTCAACGGCTACCACATGGGCCAGACCGCCGAAAACGTCGCGCAACAGTGGCAGATCAGCCGCGAGATGCAGGACGCCTTCGCTGTCGCCAGCCAAAACAAGGCCGAAGCGGCGCAGAAGGCCGGCAAGTTCAAGGACGAAATCGCCGCGTTCACCATCAAGACTCGCAAGGGCGACGTCATCGTGGACGCCGACGAATACATTCGGCACGGTTCGACGCTCGACGCGATGACCAAATTGCGCCCGGCTTTCACCAAAGACGGCACGGTTACGGCTGGCAACGCCAGCGGCCTGAATGACGGCGCCGCTGCGGTTCTTATGATGAGCGCGGCCGAGGCAGAGCGGCGCGGGTTGAAGCCGCTTGCGCGCATCGCGTCCTATGCCACCGCAGGCGTGGACCCGTCGATTATGGGCGTCGGCCCGATTGCGGCCAGCAGAAAGGCTCTGGCCAAGGCCGGCTGGAAAGCGGAAGACCTTGACCTGATCGAGGCGAACGAAGCCTTTGCGGCGCAGGCTTGTGCCGTGAACAAAGATATGGGCTGGGACACGTCGAAGGTCAACGTGAACGGCGGGGCCATCGCGATCGGCCACCCGATCGGGGCCTCGGGCGCACGTATCCTCAACACCCTTCTGTTCGAGATGGCCCGTCGCGACGCCAAAAAAGGCCTCGCCACGCTGTGCATCGGCGGCGGCATGGGCGTCGCTGTCTGCTTCGCCCGGGATTGATTTTTCTGCACCTGCATTATGGGCGCGCAATAATATTGCGCGCCCGCTTTCTTTTCGGTAACACCGTTTCAAGACCCAAAGACAAAACGGAGGAATCATGTCCAGAGTCGCACTCGTCACCGGGGGATCGCGCGGTATAGGCGCAGCCATCTCGATCGCTTTGAAGAACGCCGGCTACCGCGTGGCCGCAAACTATGCCGGAAATGACGAGGCCGCTGCCAAGTTCACCGCCGAAACCGGAATCCCGACCTACAAGTGGTCGGTCGCCGACTACGAGGCCTGCGCCGCCGGAATCGCAAAGGTTGCCGCTGACCTTGGCCCGATCGACGTGCTTGTAAACAACGCGGGCATTACCCGCGATGGCATGTTCCACAAGATGACGCCCGGCCAGTGGAAGGAGGTGATCGACACCAACCTTTCCGGCCTGTTCAACATGACGCATCCCGTCTGGACCGGGATGCGAGACCGCAAGTTCGGGCGCGTGATCAACATCTCGTCGATCAACGGGCAAAAGGGGCAAGCGGGCCAAGCGAACTACTCCGCAGCCAAAGCTGGCGACCTTGGCTTCACCAAGGCCCTTGCGCAAGAAGGCGCACGCGCCGGAATCACCGTCAATGCGATTTGCCCCGGCTACATTGGCACCGAAATGGTACGGGCAATTGATGAAAAAGTGCTCAACGAGCGCATCATTCCGCAAATCCCGGTTGGCCGCTTGGGCGAGCCGGAAGAAATTGCTCGCTGCGTGGTCTTCCTTGCTGACGACAACGCTGGTTTCATCACGGGTGCAACGATCACGGCGAACGGTGGTCAGTATTTCGTTTGACGGGAGCTACCGGACAAACCCCTTACGGCCAGCCTTAGAATTGGCCGTCTTGGCTTGCCGGCAAAAGACCAAATATTTTCGCGACCCCGGTTCGTTCAAGGACGTCAAATGACACGTAGAACTGCGACCCTAACCGGCTTCATCGCCGTGATCCTGTGGTCGCTGCTTGCACTTTTTACGGTCGGCTCGGCCCCGGTGCCGCCATTGCAACTCAACGCGATCTGTTTTGCGATCGGCGGAAGCATTGGTTTGGGCTGGACCATCAGCCGAGGAAGGCTGCACCTGCTGGGGGACGTTGATTGGCGAGTTTATGCCTTTGGCACCGCAGGGCTTTTTGGCTATCACTCCCTGTATTTTTCCGCATTACGCATGGCCCCGGCCGCCGAGGCTGGGCTTATCGCCTACCTTTGGCCGCTGCTTATCGTTCTGTTTTCCGGTCTCCTGCCTGGCGAGAGATTGGGGCGCGGACACATCCTTGGTGCAACAATAGCGTTTGGAGGCGCCGCGCTCATAGTGCTTCGCAGCGGTGCAAATTTCGACGGCTCCGCCTTACCGGGCTATGGTTTGGCGTTCCTTTGCGCACTGACGTGGGCGACCTATTCTGTTCTGTCGCGCAAACTGGGCAGCGTGCCCACAGACAGCGTCGCAATCTTTTGCCTTGCGACAGCCGCCCTTTCCACCATTACACACATCGCATTTGAGCCGACAGCATGGCCAGTGTCGATGCTCGGGTGGCTGTCTTGCATCGCTCTCGGCGTCGGGCCGGTCGGCATCGCGTTTTACGTTTGGGACATCGGTGTTAAGGGGGGCGACATCCAAGTCCTAGGCGTCGCGTCTTATGCGGCGCCGTTGCTCTCAACACTTGCGCTGATAATTGCTGGCATCACATCAATGGCGCCGACGATCATCGTCGCAGCCGTGCTGATCGCGTCCGGTGCGGGGGTGGCCGCAGTCGCAAGCGCGCGCCTGCCCGCGCCACCCCTCAATAACGACCCGATCAGGCCTGCGTCAGGCGCGTAATCTCTTCCTTCAGTTTCAGCTTTTGTTTCTTGAGTTCGGCGATTGCCAAGGCATCGGTGCCGGGGCTTCGCTGCGCTTGCTCAACGCGATCCGAGAGGGTTTCGTGTTTGCGGCGAAGCTCCTGCACATGCGACGTCATGGTCATGGTCGTCCTCCTCTCGTGGGTTTCTGTGTCACAAGTCCATCACACTTCTTGAGTCGTGTCACGCACGACCCGCATCACAGACCGTCACATCAGGTTGCTACGCGATACCTTGCCAGAGGATTAACGCGCGCCAAATGCAAGCATCGCTCCGTCGCGAAGAATGGCCTGCGCTTCAGGGCGCAGCGAATCGCGATCGCCGTCATGCGCCACCCCTTCGTGCAGAACCAACGGTGCAAGCAGTTGAAACGGGCCGCGCGCGCCCTTTTTCGCGCTAAGGATAACCCGGTTTGCGGGGCGTCCGATCCGGGGCGCCAGCGGCAAAATACGGATGCTCCCCAGTCGATTGTCGCAGGCGGCGAGCAGTTCGGGAAGCCGCTCGGCACATTGGATCACCGTCAGCCGCCCACCCGGCTTCAGCCGACGCGTTGCGGTGTCGAGCCAGACGGCAAGCGGCGTTGCCTCGCGCAGAGCCACTTCGCGCCCGGCATCCTCGGCTGCGGTGCCGTCACCCGCCGGATAGTAGGGCGGGTTCGCGATCACGTGGTCAAAGTTGCGCGCCCGCAGGTCGGGTGGCAGGACGGCAAGATCGGCCTCGAACACTTCAAGGGCGATGCCATTACGCGCCGCATTGCGGCGGGCAAGATCGGCATAGCTCGCCTGCAGTTCCACTCCGGCAACGCGAAGCCCCGACACCCGCGCCGCAAGACAAAGGCTGGCGACCCCTGCGCCGCAGCCAAGCTCCAGCACCGTCTGCCCCGGCATTGCAGGCACCGCGGAAGCAAGGAAGACGGGGTCGGTGGCCGCACGATAGCCGACACAAGGCTGCAGAATTTGCAACCGTCCGCCCAGAAAGCCGTCGTCCGTCACATCTGCATCCAAGAACATCGGTCAGAACCCGAGCGGGATATCGTTATCCTTCAGTATGGCGCGCGCCATAAACAGATCCCGCTCTACCACCATCAACCGGCGCGGCAATATGCCGATGGAGCCTTCCAGCACGCTCATGTTTACGTCCATGGGAAACGTGGCTATACCCTCGCCCTGTAGCATGGCCGAAGCGAAGGCAATGATAGTCGGGTCGGTGGTGCGAAGAAGTTCTTTCATGGCTCTGACTTAAGGCGAAATCCCGGCGAATGTCGAGCAATCAGACGAGGCAAGGAATAGGAATGTTCGAGGCCAGACAGGCACCGCATGACCGGTTGGGCGCGCATCTTGCTGCCGACATGGACGCAGTCAACACTCTGATCCGCTTGCGCATGGCATCCGAGCATGCGCCGCGCATTCCGGAAGTGACCGCCCATCTGGTAGAGGCGGGCGGCAAGCGCTTGCGCCCGATGCTGACGCTGGCAGCGGCTCGGATGTGCGGCTACGACGGGCCCTATCATGTGCATTTGGCAGCGACGGTGGAGTTTATCCACACGGCGACCTTGCTGCATGACGATGTGGTGGATGAAAGCGCGCAGCGGCGTGGGCGCCCGACGGCAAACCTGTTGTGGGACAACAAATCAAGCGTGCTGGTCGGCGATTACCTGTTCTCTCGCTCGTTTCAGTTGATGGTAGAGACGGGCAATCTGCGCGTGCTGGACATCCTTGCCAACGCTTCGGCAACGATTGCCGAGGGCGAGGTGCTGCAACTGACGGCGGCGCAGGATTTGCGCACGGACGAGGGGATCTACCTGAAAGTGGTGCGCGGCAAGACGGCGGCGCTGTTCTCTGCTGCCACCGAAGTTGGGGGCGTAATTGCTGGCGCACCAGAAGAGCAGGTGCGCGCGTTGCATGCTTACGGCGATGCACTCGGGATCGCGTTCCAGATCGTTGACGACCTGTTGGACTACGGCGGCACGACGGCGGTGATCGGCAAGAACGTCGGCGACGATTTCCGCGAACGCAAGCTGACCCTTCCGGTCATCAAAGCCGTAGCCGCGGCGAGCGCTGAAGAGCGGGCCTTTTGGGTGCGCGTGATCGAGAAGGGCCAGCAGGGCACCGGCGATCTGGAACAGGCAATGGCCCTGCTTGCCCGTCACGGTGCCTTGGACGCGACGCGGAACGAGGCGCTGGCATGGGCAACCAAGGCAAAAGCCGCCCTCCTTACCCTGCCGAACCATGAGCTGCGCGGGATGCTAAGTGATCTTGCCGATTATGTGGTGGCGCGGTTGAACTAAGAGGCAGGGTTTCTCACGGCTGCGGAGCCCTCAGGCGGGCTCAAGCGACAAGCCCGGCAGAGGCAACCCACCAGTTCGGATGTGCTGCCGTCAGCGCACGGGCAGCGCCCGCGGCCAAGAGCGGGTCCGCGAACAGCCCAAAACATGTGGCGCCAGAGCCTGACATTCGCGCGATCAGGCATCCAGACTGGGCGTCCAGCGCCCGCAGCGTCTGATTGATTTCGGGCGCGATGGCGCAGGCAGGCGCCTCCAGATCGTTGCGCATCATCCTTAGCCAAACCGCAAACTCCGCCGCGTTTGCGAGACGCGGAAGGTCGCGCGGCATCGGCGGATTGTCCCGCCGTGCAAGGGCACGAAATACCGAAGGTGTCGGCACCGCGACGCCCGGATTGGCAAGCACCAGCCAGATCGGCGGTAAACCTGGCACCCGCGTCAGATGCTCGCCCACACCCTGCATCCGCTGCGCTTCGGGCTGCACGCAGACCGGAACGTCCGCGCCAAGCGTCAGCAACGCCGAAACGTCGGGCATCCTGAGCCCCCATAGGTCAACCAGCGCCCGCAACGCAGCCGCCGCGTCAGACGACCCACCGCCAATGCCCGACGCGGTTGGCAGGTGTTTTTCCAACGCAAGCCGCGCGCCACGTCCTGGCGCCAGCAAGCGTGCCGCACGCATCACAAGATTTCCGTCATCGCAGGGCACACCTGCCGCGCGTGGGCCGGAAACCGACAGGCTGAGGTCGGCGGCCGATGAAACGCGAACAATGTCGCCCACATCGGCAAAAACCACGAGACTGTCGAGCAGATGGTAACCATCTGCCCGTTGTCCCGTGACGTGAAGTGTCAGGTTGATCTTAGCCGGTGCAAATGTCTCAACCGCCATTGGCGCCGCCAACCGCCGACGTGGATTTCAAGGGCGGAGCACCCTCTTCCTTCAGCACCGCATCCAGCCCGATCTCAAGCTTGCGCTTTATGCGCACCTCGTCCTTCGGGTCCGGGTTGAAGGACAGTGCCCGGTGCCATTGGAACTGCGCCTCCAGCTTGCGGCCGACGGACCAGTAGATGTCGCCAAGATGGTCCGTCACCACCGCATCGACCGGCATCAATTGTGATGCGCGCTCTGCGATCGGCAGTGCTTCGCTGTAATGGCCCGTGCGGTAGTAACCCCAGCTTAGGCTGTCGACGATATAGCCGTCATCCGGTCGCGCAGCCACCGCGCGTTTGATCATTGCAAGCGCTTCGTCAAGCTTCTCGCTGCGTTCCACCATTGCGTAGCCAAGATAGTTCAACACCTCAGGCTCTTCCGGGCGCAGCGTCAGCGCCTTGCGCAGATCGGCTTCCGCCTTGTCCCAATGCCCGGTCCGTTCGTTACAGACGCCCCGCATATAGAAAATCGCCCAATTCCGCGGTTTGGGATCCTTGATCAACGCGATTGCCGCGTCATAGACCGGCAGCGCCTCTGCATAACGCTCTTGCCGCCGCAGAAGGTCCGCAAGGCTGGCCTGTGCCTCGGCCAGATCAGGATGCGCGGCAACCAATTGCTTCATCGCTTCAATGCCCGCATCATAATGACCGGCGGAATACAAAGCCTGGGCGCGACCTTGCTGTGCCGTGTAGTAGGCGGGATCCGTGCGCGCTATCGTCGCATAGGCCTCGATCGCAAGGTCATGCTGGCCTTGGCTGTCCAACAAACCGGCGGTCAACAGGATCGCTTCGGAATTGTCCGGGCGCAGAAATTGCGCAATGCGGGAATACACAAGCGTGAAACCATCCGAGGCTTCACCTTTCAGCGCCGCTGCAACGCTGTAGAATACCTCGGACAGCCCATCCTTGGCGTTGCGCACCACGTCGAATGGCACCACTTCGCCAGCCTGAAGGCGGTGGCGCAGCGGCTCGATCCCGGGATCAGCGCCAGCACCAAATTTTTCGTTCAACAGCGCCAAGGCGTCCTTGTCACGATCCAGTTGGCTGAGCACTTCGATATAGGCGACCAAGCTTGTGCGCGTTGGCTGAATATCGGGACCGCCAAATATCTTGGCTGCCCCCTCGAAGTCACCCACCGACGCCATCGCAAGCGCTTTGTGATACAGAGCGAATGCCTTGAGCCCCGGATTGTCGGCCAATTTGTCGAAACTGGCGAGCCCGTCTGACATTTTGCCTGCGCCGACCTGCGACCATGCGGTGACAAGGCCATCGACCAGCGGTCCAACACCCTGCCCTGCCGCAATGGCCTTGATCGCGTCGTCATAGGCGCCGCGGTTCAGTGTGTCGGCAAGAATCACGGTGCGGGCAACCTGACTTTTGGTTCCGGTCGCATCCAACGCTTTTGCGATTGGAACCGCGCCCGCCATATTGCCCAAAGCAATGTCGGAAATGATGGCAGATTCCATCAATGCTGGATCGGTCGGATCATGCAGGAGCGCGTCGTTGAAATATCCTGATGCCGCCTTGTAGTCGTTAAGTGCGGTCGCCGCTTGCGCCGCGAGATATGGACCCGCCACTCCATCCATCGCAATGGCTGGTCCGGTAAAAAAACCAGCCGTCAGGATGGTTGCAAGGCAGGTAAGGCGGGTCAGGATCACGTCTCAAGCCTCATCTAGTGGACATTTAGCCAAAAGTAGAACGCCGGGACGGTATAAGCAATCGGGGGCGGCCATATGACCGCCCCCGATTGCCATAGATCACGGAATTATCACATGTTTGGATAATTCGGCCCATCACCTCCCTGCGGCGTGGTCCAGATGATGTTCTGGCTTGGGTCTTTGATATCGCAAGTCTTGCAGTGCACGCAGTTCTGAAAGTTGATCTGGAACCGTGGATTGCCGGTCTCCTGACCAATCACCTCGTAAACGCCCGCGGGGCAATAACGCTGGGCAGGTTCATCAAACTTCGGCAAGTTAACCGCAATCGGAACGCTCGCGTCCTTCAGCGTCAGATGGCAGGGCTGGCTTTCCTCGTGGTTTGTGAACGAGAACGCCACGTTGGTCAGCCGGTCAAACGAAATCACACCATCGGGGCGGGGATAGTCGATCGGCGCGAAATCCTTTGCCAACCCAGTTGCCGCAGCATCCGTTTTGCCGTGCTTCAAGGTGCCAAGCAGGCTGAACCCCAACAGGTTATTGGTCCACATATCGATGCCGCCAAGGCTGAGCGACGCGAGCAGACCATACTTTGACCAAAGCGGCTTGACGTTTCGCACCTTCTTGAGGTCCTTGGCGATCGGACCCGTCCGCAGATCCGCTTCGTAGCCGGTCAGCTCGTCCCCCGACCGCCCGGCCTTGATCGCCTCGTACGCCGCCTCGGCGGCCGCCTTGCCCGACAGCATCGCGTTGTGGTTGCCCTTGATGCGCGGCACGTTGACCAACCCAGCCGAACAGCCCAGAAGCGCGCCGCCGGGGAACACCACTTTCGGAATAGACTGCCACCCGCCCTCTGAAATCGCACGCGCGCCATAGGCTACACGCTTGCCGCCTTTCAGCAGCTCGGCCACCATCGGGTGATGCTTGAATCGCTGGAACTCCATGTAGGGATACAGATGCGGATTCTGATAGTTGAGGTGAACCACAAAGCCCACAAAGACCTGATTGTTTTCAAGGTGATAAATGAACGACCCACCACCCGCATTGCTTCCCAGCGGCCAGCCCATCGTGTGGGTAACCGTCCCTTCGCGGTGTTTGGCCGGGTCAATTTCCCAGATCTCTTTCATGCCAAGGCCGAATTTCTGCGGGCAGTGACCGCTCGACAGATCGAACTTCGCCATCACCTGTTTGGACAGAGACCCGCGCACGCCTTCGGCAAGCATCACATACTTACCCAAAAGCTCCATCCCGGGCTCATAATTTGGCCCCGGCGTGCCGTCCGAATTCTTACCGAACTCCCCGGCGATCACGCCTTTGACTTCGCCCTTGTCGCCCCAGACCAGCGCCGAAGAGGACATGCCCGGGAAAATTTCAACGCCCAGCGCCTCTGCCTGCTCCGCCATCCAGCGGCAGACATTCGCCATCGAGACGATGTAGTTGCCGTGATTGCTCATCAACGGCGGCATTGGCCAGTTCGGGATGCGGATCTTGCCCGCCTCGCCCAGCATATAGAAGTTGTCCTCGATGACCGGCACCTTGATCGGGGCGCCCTTTTCCTTCCAATCCGGGATCAGCGCATCAAGACCAGCCGGGTCAAGCACGGCCCCTGACAGAATATGCGCCCCGACCTCGGACCCCTTTTCCAGCACCACAACCGACAGATCTGCATCCAGTTGCTTTAGCCGGATCGCCGCAGAAAGGCCGGCTGGCCCCGCGCCAACGATGACGACGTCATATTCCATCGATTCCCGGACGATCTCGGTCATGGTCTCTCCTTGTCCCGACGCAGGGCCGCGCGTCGGCAATCCCCAATTCGCTCTGGGAAAAGCGTTATCTTGGAAGGCGCTCAAGGGTCAATCGTAACGCGGCATCACAACGTCGCATTGCGGCATCTGAAGGCGGATTTGGTGTGTCGCGCGGGCAAATCCCGCCAAAGCAGCGCGCCGACCGCGCGCTCGCCTCTTGCAATCCGGTCTGGGCTGGGGTCAGGTATATCTCAGGACATGAAAGTGCGGCGCCACGGCTTAAACAGCCGAAAGGCGTCTTTTTTGCAAAGAGACCGATGGAAAAGATTCCGATGACCCGCGCGGGCTTTACCGCGCTTGACGAAGAGTTGAAGCAACTGAAATCCGTGGAACGCCCCGCCGTGATCCGCGCGATTGCCGAAGCACGCGAACATGGCGACCTTTCGGAAAATGCCGAATACCATGCCGCGCGGGAAAAGCAGAGCTTCATCGAGGGCCGCATCACGCAGATCGAGGCGCTGCTGTCGCTGGCGGATGTCATCGACCCGTCGAAATTCTCTGGCGCGATCAAGTTCGGCGCTACGGTCAAACTCGTCGACGAAGACACCGAAGAGGAACGCACCTACCAGATTGTGGGTGAGGCAGAGGCAGACATCGAACGTGGCCTGCTGAACATCAAGTCGCCCCTAGCGCGCGCGCTGATCGGCAAGGACGAAGGCGACAGCGTCGAGGTCAAAACCCCTGGCGGCGAGCGGAGCTATGAGGTTCTGAGCATCCGATATCTCTGAGGCCGAATCGAGAGGGCCAGCCGATGCCGGACACGAAACTGGAACGACCCACAGCCCCCGGGCCTTACACCCGGCAGCCAGAGCGCGCGCGCGTTTCCTCGAGCGAGGTTACCGCAATCGCGCTCAGCCTGCTTTGGCTGGTGGCCGTCAGCGCGTTCTTCCTGCTTGCCGATGTCAGCACGCGGGTTCAGGGCGCCACCAATGGTGTGATGACCTTCCTTGCGGTGTTCCTGCCGATTGCGCTGATCTGGGTCGCCGCGACCACCGCCCGCACTGTGCGCGAACTGCGCGGCGAAGCCGGACGGCTGCATGCCGCAGTCGAAGCGATGCGCGCGGCCTATCTCCAACAGCAAACACACTCCATGAAGCCGTCGGTCGAAAAGAAGCTCGACGAGATCGCGGCCGCGCAGCGCCAAACCGAAAGTGCCATCGCCACCTTCACCTCTCGGCGGGATGTTGGCACGCCTGTGCAATCTGCAGACCGCAAAATGGCGGTCGCCGTGCAAACGCCCCCTACGCCGCCAGACGAGGAGCCCGGTCTGGCCCTCGGCACGCCGTCGGACGCTTTGATGGTGCCGATCTCTATCTCGGATTTCATCCGCGCGCTGAATTTCCCCGAAGGTGCGGATGACAAGGATGGCTTCCGCGCCCTGCGTGCTGCGCTGGAAGATCGCATGGTCGCGAAACTGATTCGGGCGGCTCAGGACGTCCTGACCCTGCTTAGTCAGGACGGCATCTACATGGATGACCTGAAGCCCGACCGCGCGCGCCCAGAAATCTGGCGGAAATTCGCACAAGGCGAACGTGGTCGCGCCATCGCCGGCCTTGGCGGCGTCCGCGACCGTTCCAGTCTGGCACTCACTGCCGGACGCATGCGGAGCGATCCTGTTTTTCGCGACGCGGCGCATCATTTCTTGCGCCAATTCGACAAGACGTTCTCGGAATTCGAGCGCAACGCCTCGGATCAAGAGGTCGCCGAACTCGCCGAAACCCGCACCGCCCGCGCCTTCATGCTGTTTGGCCGAGTCACCGGAACCTTCGACTGACCCCCCATCATGCCAGCTTTCGCACCATCCGTGTCGAACTGGAGTATCGAAACAGGGGGGCAAGCGGGCCTATTCTGTCAATCCCAACCGCGGCAAAGCCAGAGCGCTCATAGAGCGCACGCGCCCGTGGATTCACATTCGCCACATCCAGCCGGATTTCGTCATAGCCACGCTCACGCGCCTCTCGGCATAGGGCATCAATCATCGCACTGCCAAGCCCGCAGTTACGCATCGGCTCTACCACCACGATCCCGTCCACCAACATCTGCCGCGCGTCTGCGTCGCTCGACAGCAGCCACAACAGGATCGCCCGCCACCGCGCCCCGATTGGCCCGTAAACTGCAACAAGATCGCCCATACCACCTGCCGTAAACCCGCTCGATGCCGTGCGGAATCCCGCAATTGCCAAGAGAGTACCGTGCACCGAAGTTGCGGTAATCACGTGATCCGAGCGCATAACACGATCAAGGTAGGCAAGCGCCCGCCGGTCCGGCCCCATGACAAAGCTAAGTTTTTGGCCAAACGCCTGCCAGTAAAGCCGCGCCGCTGCGCCGCGATGTTCGGGAAGGACGCCGGACTGGATTGACACCGGTTCGCTCATCACAGCCGGCGACCAAAGGGGAATTGGGGCCTCTGCAATGCCTATCCCTCTTTGGTTGTCCATGGGTTTCATAATCGCAGAAGTTTGCCTAAGCCCCCGGCGAAGGTCAATCCGAGGCCGCAAATGACAGATCCGACCGGCTCCCTTTACGGGCGCGGGCTTCGCAATGGGTTGCCGTCCATCGTAGCAATCGTTCCGGTCACGCCCTCATGGTCGTCATCACGGTTGCGGGTGCTGCGCTTCCTGCCCCAAGTGGCTGCGGCACGAGTGTCGATTGCATTATCGTTGGTTTTCGCCGACCACCTTGACCTCTTGCTCGCCGCGCCCGATGCGACGATCCCGACAAGCAGGCAGAGCGCTGGCAAATCCAGAGGCGTGCATGATGGACATGCGCGACGTCATGATCTGTCTTGCAACGCGCAAGGTCGTCGTTTGGATCTGTGGCGGTGCCGCCGTGCTTAACCTTGGCGTGCTATTGATCGGCCAGGGGGGCGCGGGCTCCATTGGCAATGGCGGTTGCGGTGGGCGAACCGTTCGGAACAACCGCACCGTTCAAGTAGGTAACCACAACCACCCCGGGCAGTTTCCCGAAATCACGCATAAACGCGCGAGGGAAAAAGCTTACCGGCAACAACGTAAAGCCCGGCAACTTGCGCACGATCGACGAAACATTGTCAGAGCAAAGCCCCGATGCCGCTGCACCATTCGCAACAGACTTTTGCAGGGCGAGCTCCGCCACTTCCGGTGAAACCTGCACCCTTTCGGCGACCACATGGAAACCCTTGGACGATTGGAAGTTCAGATAGGATTGCAGGACCGGCGGCGACACACCGTAAAGAACATCGCCCTTCTGGGGCACCTGCGCACTAAAGTAGTTTCCAGCCGGATCGAAAATCACGCGCTGCGAAGCATTGATCAGCAACGCAGAATGGGCGCCGTTCCCGGTGTCGTTGCGGATCGACGTGATCAGCGTAAGTGACGGCGGCTCGGGCGAGACATAGCGCGCCTTCGCCACGACCGGGTCAGACGAAACCGCGCGCCCCGACCCACACCCTGCAAGCGCCACGACAACGCCAAGTGACAACAAAATTCGGCGCATGCACGCTCACTTCAATTCGTATTGATGGACAGGAAGGCTCAGCCGTCAACCAGCGCCATGAAAATCAGGATTCCGATTGCAATAACCGCGCCCCAGCTTACCAGACGTATGAACCCGTCAAAGGTCTTCTCCTGTGTCCGGATATCCATGCTGCCGCGTTGATATTCAGCCATGTCATTGCTCCCATGCGCGTTCTTTTCTTGGGCATATCCGATTCATTTCGCGCTGTCACGACCCGAGGCGCATCCTTTGCACCTTTGCACGTCAATTCAGATCGCTTGCCAGTGCCATGCCTCACCCTCGCCGCGCCAGCGTCTCACACGCCCCTCGCGCAGCAAGTGGTTGAGGTGCGCCACCGTTTCGGCAAGCGCCAGACCGTATTCGGCCTCGCCGATCTCGCGTTTGAACAGGGGCGCAAAACATTGACCGCCGACATGCGGCTCGGCCAGATGTGACAGCAAGCGATCCAAGGCGCCGTGGTGGTTCTCGATCATCTGGGTCAGGCGCAATGGCAGCCCGTAAAACGGCAGCTTGTGACCCGGCAACACCAGTTGATCCTCCCGCGCCAAAGGGGTCAAACTTTGGCAAGCCTCCAGCCATTCCCCAACCGGATCAGCATCCGGCTCGCTGGCCCAAACCCCGAGGTTGGGCGAGATCGAGGGCAGAATCTGGTCGCCGCCAATCACCAGATTGTCGTCCCGGCTCCAAAACGTCGCGTGTTCCGGCGCGTGACCGTTACCGATATGCACGTCCCATTGACGTCCACCCATGCGGATCACGTCGTTTTGCTGGATGCGGCTATAGCCAAGCGGCATCGGCGACACGATATCGGCAAAGTTGAAGGGTCGCTCAGCCTTGCGCTTTGTATACAGCGCCGGGTCCATTCCCGCCGCACGCCAAAAAGCCAGCGTTTCGCGCGTGTGAACCTCTTCCGTATCCAGCACCAGCATCCGCGCCAAAAGCCACGCTGTGCGGGTTGTGACCAGTTCCGCGCCGAACTCTGACTGAAACCAACCCGCAAGTCCGACATGATCGGGGTGGTGATGCGTGACGATCAACCGCGAAATCGGGCGCCCGGCCAACGGCCCAGCCATCAGACGCCGCCAGATTGCACGGGCGCGCTCGGTATCGAACCCGGTGTCGATCACCGTCCAACCCTCGCCATCATCAAGGGCATAGACGTTGACATGGTCCAGCTTCATCGGCAGCGGCAAACGCATCCACAGCACGCCGGGCGCGACCTCGATCGCCTCGCCCTCCGCGGGCGGACTGTCGAACGGATACCGGATGGCGGCGTCCCCACGTGCCATCACGCGCTAAGGTCTTCCAATGTTACCGCATAGAGCCCCGCCGCCCCTTCGCGCAGGTGCGCAAGAAGGCTGGCATATTCCGGCATCAACCGCTTGATATATATACGCGCCAGCCGTGTGCGCGGCCCTTCTTCAGCCTCCGCCATCGCGGCGCAAAGATGGTAATGCCCGCCTAGCACCAAGGCTACGGATCGCAGGTAAGGCACTGCGCCGGCAAAACGGTCCTGCATCTCGGCGGCAACCAACGCCTCGGTCGCCTCGCGCAATGTCTCAGCCGCCGACCACACCGCCGTGGCAATATTGGGAAAGCGTCCGCGCGCGGATTCGGCGTTCGACTCGATCTCCTCCAGCAAGCGGAACGCGGCCTCGCCACCGTCCATCATCTTGCGCGCCACAAGATCCATCGCCTGAATACCGTTGGTGCCCTCATAGATCGACGTCACCCGCACATCGCGCAGATATTGCGCGGCGCCGGTTTCCTCGATGAAGCCCATGCCGCCGTGCACCTGCACCCCCATCGAGGCGACATTAATGCCGGTATCGGTGCCGTAGGCTTTGGCAATCGGCGTCAGCAGCGCGGCACGCGCCTGCCAGTCCGCGTCTCCGGTCGCGCGCGCCATGTCGATCGCGACAGCGCAGGCCAGCGCGATGGCGCGGGCCGCGAATGTCTCGGCCTTCATTGTCGCAAGCATCCGGCGCACGTCGGCGTGGTCAACGATCGCCCCGGTTCCGGACACCGGCGTCTTGCCCTGCCTCCGCTCCAACGCATAGGCCAGCGCATGTTGATAGGCCCCCTCGGCAGCCGCGACGCCCTGCACCCCAACCGCGAGGCGCGCGTTGTTCATCATGGTGAACATTGCCTTCATGCCACCATGCTTTTCGCCAACCAGCCAGCCTTGCGCCCCATCATACTGCATCACCGCGGTCGGGCTGCCATGCAAGCCCAGCTTATGCTCCAGGCTGACCACCTTCAGCGTGTTGCGCTTGCCCGGATTGCCGTCGGCATCGGGAATAAGCTTGGGCACCATGAACAGGCTAATACCCTTTGTCCCCGCCGCGCCGTCGGGTAAACGTGCCAACACCAGATGGCAGATGTTGCCGGAAAAGTCATTGTCGGCCCAACTGATGAAAATCTTCTGCCCGGTGATTGCATAGGAGCCATCGCCCAAAGGCTCGGCCTTGGTGCGCAGCGCGCCCACGTCGCTGCCCGCCTGCGGCTCGGTCAGGTTCATCGTGCCGGTCCACTCGCCCGAAATCAGCTTGGGCAGGTAAAGCGCCTTCAATTCGTCGCTCGCATGATGCTCCAGCGCCTCGATCTGCCCTTGCGACAAGATCGGGTTGAGGTGCAGCGCCATGCACGCCGCCCCCATCATCTCGTTCACCGCGGAATTAAGCGCCATTGGCAGCCCCATGCCGCCATGTTCGACCCCGGCGGAAATCGCAACCCAGCCGCCGTCCTGAATGGCCTTGAACCCCTCGGCAAATCCCGGCGAGGTGCGCACGACTCCGTTTTCCAGCCGCGCCCCCTGCTTGTCGCCTTCACGCTGCAAGGGCGCGAGCACGGTCTCGCTAAGCTTGCCTGCCTCGGTCAGAATCGCGTCAACCATATCCGCCGTGGCGTCGGTGAAAAGGTTGGTGGCGGCAACCTGCGGCAGGTTCACGATGTGGTCAAAGATGAAACGGAAATCGGCAATGGGGGCGCGGTACGGCATGTATCCTCCGGGATGCGCAGCTTGGCTTTGGCCGTCCGCGCGCGTATGTGACGTCTGATTGCTCACGGTAACGCAAGGGCAATCACCTTCAAGTCCAACGCGACGTCACATGATGCAAGTGAAAACAACCGAAACGCTTCTGCCCACGCCGCAAGGCATCGACCGCGCAGCGGAAATCCTGCGTAGCGGCGGCCTCGTGGCTTTCCCGACCGAGACCGTTTATGGTCTTGGGGCCGATGCCCGCGATGACCTTGCCGTCGCGCGTATCTTCGAGGCGAAGGGCCGCCCGCGCTTCAATCCGCTGATTGTTCACGTTCCCGATATCGCTGCAGCGCGCAGCATCGCAGTATTTTCAGACGCGGCAGAGCGCCTTGCCGACGCGTTCTGGCCTGGTCCGCTTACCCTTGTGCTCCCGCTGCGCCCAAGCGCGCGGCTCTCGCCACTTGTCAGTGCGGACCTGCCCTCCGTCGCCATCCGCATTCCGGCCCATCCGGTGGCACAAGACCTGCTGCGCGCCTTTGGCGGCCCGGTTGCGGCACCCTCGGCCAATCCGTCAGGCCGGGTCAGCCCGACCCGTGCGTCACACGTATTGGACGGACTTGCGGGCCGGATTGAGGCGGTGCTTGATGGCGGTTTCTGTGACGTGGGTGTCGAATCCACCATCCTCGGCCTGACCGAAACCCCGACCTTGCTGCGCGCCGGTGGCTTGCCGGTCGAGGCGTTGGAGGCTTGCCTCGGCGCACCACTCGACGCGCCACAACCGGGTGCCAAACTGACGGCCCCGGGCCAGCTCGCGTCGCACTACGCCCCGGCGGCCCCGGTGCGCCTGAACGTCACCCGGCCTGATGCCGGTGAATTCTGGCTTGGCTTTGGTCCGGCCTGCGCCGCCGCTCCAATGACACTTTCCGCCAATGGCGACCTTGTCGAAGCCGCCGCCGCCCTCTTTCACGCCCTGCGTGAAGCGGATCGTCGCGCTGCGCCGGGCCAGACCATCGCCGTAGCGCCGATCCCTGATCACGGCCTCGGCCGCGCCATCAATGATCGCCTGCGCCGCGCCGCCGCGCCGCGTCCCTGACCTAATACTCCTGGAACAATTACCGGCAGCGCGGATTTCGGTGTGCCATCACGCGCGTCCGGCGCTCGCTGAAAGCGTCAGCGCCTCGACACCCAAGGTGCGCAAAGCGCGCTCCCATTTGCCCGCGTTGTCGCCCGCGAACACAAGGCTAGGCGACGCGTCACAGGTCAGCCAACCGTTGTGGCCGATCTCCGTCTCCAATTGCCCCGGTCCCCATCCGGCATATCCCAGCGCCAGAAGGGCACGCGCTGGCCCCTGTCCGTTCGCCATATCCTCAAGGATCTCCAGCGTTGCTGTCATGCCAAAGCGATCATCGACCTGCAACGTCGCGCCACTGGCAAGGTAATCCGCCGAATGCAGAACAAACCCGCGACCGCCTTCTACAGGGCCGCCAAAATGGACCTGTAGTGCCGCGCATTTGTCGGTTGCATCGATGTTGAGTTGCGACAGCAACTTGCGGAACTCCGGCTCCGCGAGCGGCTTGTTGACAATCAAGCCCATCGCGCCCTTTTCAGAATGAGCGCACAGAAAAATCAGCGCCTTCTCAAACCGCGGATCCCCCATGCCGGGCATCGCGATAAGAAGTTTACCGGTCAGGTCGTGCGAGTCGTGTTCAGGCGTCATGATTGCAAGAATGTGGGAGCCCAGCGGGGCGGCGCAAGGGCAACCGCGCGATCACGCGTAAGGGAATGGCCCTTTTGTGATTTTCCATCGCCGAAACCGGCTCTATTGTCGCAAGCATGAAGATATCCGCCCATACAATCGCCCTCACGCTGAGCCTTGTTTTCTTCCCGCTTGTCGTCAGAGCGCAGACGGCGCCCGTCGCGGCGGCTGATGTGGTGCGCGCAGAGATTTTGCCGGGCTGGACCACCGCCAGCGGCGCGCGGATGGCGGCGCTGCATCTGACGCTTGCTGATCATTGGAAAACCTACTGGCGGGCACCGGGCGACGCGGGCATCCCGCCGAGTTTCGATTGGACCGGATCCGCGAATGTCGCATCAGTCCGCTTTCATTGGCCGCGGCCCGTGGTGTTTCATCTGAACGGCATGCAAACAGTGGGCTACATGCATGATCTGGTGCTGCCGATGGAGGTCGTGGCGATGGACCCCGCGAAGCCGATGCAGGTGCGGGGCAAAGTGGATATCGGGGTTTGCAACGATATCTGCATGCCGGTCTCGCTAACAATCTCGGCCGACCTTTCGGGGGCTGGCGCGCGGGATGCGGTGATTGAGGCGGCCTTGGCGAAAAACCCGGTGTCTGGGCCTGCGGCCGGGGTAAGCGCGGTTCGGTGCGAGGTGAGACCGATCAAGGATGGGGTTCATCTGACGGCGCAGTTCAGTGTGCCGGATCAAGGTGGAGATGAGACCGCATTGATTGAGACGGCTGACCCCACGGTTTGGGTGGGGGACAGCCACCTGAAACGAGAGGGCGGCGAGGTGACGGCTGGGGCGGATCTGGTGCCCTCGGATGGGGCGCCATTTGTTTTGGATCGCTCGGGGGTCAGGATCACGATTTTGGGGTCGGATCGGGCGGTTGATATTCAGGGGTGCCCGGCGGGATGACGGGTTTTCGGGGGGGGCATTGTGCAACGCTTGGTTAAAGCATTGCTATCGTTATATTTGTGAAAGTTTGTTAGCCGCACGTTAGCCGGTTGATGGTCGCTTGGGTGAATTTTGATTGCCGGATTGTCACTGGAACGGCAGGTTTGGGGCGCACGGTGTTTCGGGAAAGGATGCGGCGATGGCGGAGGAAAAATACCTGATCACCGGAGAAGAGATCGCGGCGATGGAGGGATTGGCCAAGACGCATTTCCTGAACCCCAACGCCAAGCGCATTAACAAATCCTTGGGCGATGTGGTCGGGCTAACCGGCATCGGGGTGCATCTGATCGAGGTGGCGCCGGGCCATGAAACGACCGAGCATCACCTGCATTACCATGAGGACGAATGCGTCTATGTGCTGAGCGGGACCGCAACGGCCTATGTCGGCGACGAGGCGATGCCGATCAAGGCGGGCGATTTTCTTGGCTATCGCAAGGGCGGACTTGCGCATTCGATCAAGAACACCGGGGCCGAGGTGGTGCGCTGTCTGGTGGTGGGGCAGCGGCTGGCGCAGGACGTGGGGGATTATCCCCGGCTTGGCAAGCGTCTGTATCGCAATGCGGGGATGGCGTGGAACCTTGTCGATCACGCGTCGATTGTGGAGCCGGGCGGGGGGACGGGGGCGAAGAAGTAGGGGGGTGCGGGAGGTGTTTGTCGTGTGATGGCCAAGTGAACCCCGCCCCACGTTACTTAGCAGGCGCGCTCGGCCGACCTTTAACATTGGGGCACATCAGAGAAACTGAGCTACCTCCCAAAAATCGGACAGTGACGGAAGCTACGAGCTGACGTCTGCTGGTCTCAAAACACGAGGAGATCAGAGCATGTCGAAACGCAGGAATCACGATGCGGCGTTCAAGGCGCGGGTGGCGCTGGAGGCAGTGAAGGGAGGGTAATCCCCCCCGAAAGTAAGGGGCTGCATAAGTAGAATTTTCTCGGCAAGATGCACGAGGAGATTCTGAATGAAGACAAGCAGATACACAGAGCCGCAGATCCTTGCGATCCTGCGTCAGGCCG
>JAJXZX010000039.1 GCA_021779835.1 Pseudomonadota bacterium
GTCAATCGGGTTCGCCGCCGCGAAGGCCTGAACCGCGTCCTCCTTGGCCTGCATCCGGTCTTCGATCTGAAAGCCGGGCAGATCGGGCCAGCGATAATGCAGCCCCGTAGGCGGGGGGGTGAAGTCTGGGGCCGCGAAAACCCGGTCGGGCAGCACGCGGACAGAGGCGGCGGATTCGACGGTATCCGACACCGCCTTGAAGCCAACCCACATGCCGGAAAAGCGTGACAAAGCATAGCCATATTCGCCAAAGCTCATGTATTCCGCGACCGAGGCTGGCGCCAATGTCGGCATGAACCACGCCATGAACGCAACATCCGACTGATGCGGCATCGACGACGACACGCAGCCATGATCGTCGCCCGCGACCACCAGCACGCCCCCATGCGGCGACGCGCCATAGGCGTTGCCATGCTTCAGCGCATCCCCCGCGCGATCCACCCCCGGCCCTTTGCCATACCACAGGCCAAAGACCCCCTCGACCTGACGATCGGGGTTGGTCTCTACCTGCTGACTGCCAAGGATCGCGGTTGCGGCAAGGTCTTCGTTCACGGCAGGCAGAAAGGTCACGCCCGCCGCGTCCAGCAGGTCTTTACTGCGCCAAAGCTCCAGATCGACCCCGCCCAAGGGCGAACCGCGATAGCCAGACACAAAGCCCGCAGTGTTCAACCCCGCCACCCGGTCGCGCCGCGCCTGATCCAGAACGATGCGCACCAGTGCCTGCGTCCCGGTCAGAAACACCCGGCCTTCGGTCTTGGTATAGCGGTCAGACAAAGCGTAGGGCGCAAGCGGCTGGTCATGTTTTGTCATAGGGTGGCCTCCAGATTGCAGGATACGCCATTTTCGCGGCAAGAGATTTCACATATTGCCGTTTAGAGCTGTATATTGGTAGAATTACCCGACTTCCTCCACACAATCGGCAAAATTTTCCCAAGATGCACCCAGCTTTGACAGATCAGGACAAACAGATTCTCGCGGTGATCCAGCGCGACGGGCGGATCTCAAATCAGGATCTTGCCGACCTCACCGCGATGTCCGCCTCCGCCTGCTGGCGTAGGGTGCGCGCGTTGGAAGAGACAGGCGTCATCGCGCGCTATGTCGGGATCGTTGATGCCCGCCGTGCCGGCATGGCCTTCCACGCTATGGTGCATGTCAAACTCAATCGCCACAGCCGCGACAACGTCACGGCCTTTCTGGACCGGGTGCAGCGTCGGCACGAGGTTCTCGACTGCTTCGCGACCTCGGGCGACGCGGATTATCATCTGCGCGTGCTATGCCCCGACCTCGACGCCTATAACGTCTTCCTTGAGACATTCCTGTTCGACCTGCCGGGGATCGCCAACATCCAAACCAATATCGTCCTCAAACAGATCAAACACGAAACCGCCATCGACCTTGGCTGATCCATCATGCACGGCGACGTCCCCGCAAGTTTGCTATCGAAGCCCCCGCTTTTTCGCGCTATGCGGACGAAATGGATACCTCCGCCGACTTTGAGATTTTTCTCGTCGCCCCACCGGGCCTAGAATCCGTGCTGTGCGACGAAGCGCGAGAAAAGCGCTTTGCTGACCCCGTGGCGGTGCCCGGCGGCGTGACCCTGCGCGGTGGCTGGCCAGAGGTGTGGCGCGCCAATCTTGAACTCCGCGGTGCGTCCCACGTTCTTGCCCGCATTGGCGCGTTTCGTGTGATGCATCTGGCCCAGCTCGACAAACGCGCGCGCAAATTTCCGTGGGGCGACATCCTGCGCCCCGATCTGCCGGTTCATGTCGAGGCAACCTGCAAGGACTCTCGCATTTACCATGCCGGGGCGGTGGTGCAGCGCATCGAAACCGCGATCACGGAAACCTTGGGCGCGCCCATCTCTGACGGCGCGATCATCCGCATCAAGGTGCGTATCGAAGACGATCTCTGCACGCTCAGCATCGACACCTCGGGCGAGTCCCTGCACAAGCGCGGCCACAAAGAGGCGGTTGGCAAAGCCCCGATGCGGGAAAACCTTGCCGCCCTGTTCTTGCGCCAATGCGGCTATTCCGGGCACGAGCCGGTGGTCGATCCGATGTGCGGATCGGGCACCTTTGTCATCGAGGCCGCAGAGATTGCGGCGGGCCTTAACCCCGGCCGCTCGCGCCACTTCGCGTTCGAGCATCTGGCGAGCTTTGACCAACCCGCGTGGAATCGCCTGCGCGCCACACCGACCGCCCCGTTACCGCAGCCCATGTTCTTCGGCAGCGACCGCGATGCAGGTGCCATCAAGATGAGCCGCGCCAACGCCGAACGCGCCGGGGTGACAGCCTGCGTCACCTTTACCCAACATTCGGTCAGCGACCTCGCGCGCCCGGATGGCCCGCCCGGCTTGGTGATCGTCAATCCCCCCTACGGCACCCGTATCGGCGAGCGGAAACTGCTGTTCGCCGTCTATGGTGCGCTTGGCAAAACCCTGCTGGCCCGGTTTTCCGGCTGGCGCGTGGGCATGGTGACAACCGACGCCTCGCTCGCCAAAGCCTCTGGCCTGCCCTTCGTGCAAAGCGCCCCGGTCGCCCATGGCGGCTTGAAGGTGTTCTTGTTCCAGACGCCCCCCTTGCGGTGACCTTGGACGCAACCGCCCCCTAGACCGCCAGCCGCGTCATGCTGATCGCCGCTGCGGCGGCCGCAAAGCCTGCCGCCACAAACAACGCCCAATTCGCCCCGGTCATCCCCAGCTTCATCAGCAAAAGCGACACCAACGCCGCCCCGATTGATTGCCCGGTCAGGCGCGCCGTGCTCAAAAGCCCGCTCGCCGCACCGCTGCGCGCTTTGGGCGCCGCATCCACCATGGTCCGGTTGTTGGGTGCCTGAAACATGCCAAACCCAACGCCGCAAAGAGCCATCCGCCAAGCGATGTCGAGCGGGGTCGCGTGTTTGGGCAATATCCCCAATGCAAACAAACCAAGCGCCAACAGCACAAGCCCGACGCCACCCAGAATGGCCGGGGAAAACCGGTCGGACAGCCGCCCGGACAACGGCGCCACGATGGCGATGGCAGCAGGCCACGGCATCATCAAAAGCCCGACCTGCTCGGGCGGGAACCCCATCACCACCTGAAAGGTGAATGGCAGCGAGACAAACGCCAAAAGTTGCGCCGCGAACGAGGCAATCGATGTTCCGATCGACAGGCTGAAAATCGGGATTTGCAGCAGATCCAGCGGCAACAGCGGACGCGCCCTGCCCCGCTCTCGCAGCACCAGCAGCACCAGAGAGCCGACGCAGGCCACCGCTTCGGTGCCCACAATCGTCCAGTCCAGCCCATGCCCCACGCTGTCGATGGTGATGACAACCAACCCCAGACCCAAAGCGCTCAGCGCCGCGCTGATCCAATCAAACTTTTGCGGCGACAGGTGACTCTCCGGCAAACTGCGCCAGCCCAAGGCCAAGGTCAGCAGCCCAAGCGGCAGGTTGATCGCGAAAAGCCACGGCCAGCTTACCAATGACAACGCGATCCCGGCAAAAGCAGGCCCCACGGTCGAGGCGCCCGCGACCACCATCGCGTTCATACCAATCGCGGCGCCAAACCGGTCCTTCGCCACCGTGTAGCGCAGGACGGCGGCATTGACGCTCATCAGCCCAGCCGCGCCGAAGCCCTGAATGACCCGCGCGGTCGTCAGCATATTCAGGGACGTCGACATAACGCAGCCGAGCGACGCGACCGTGAACAGGGCGATGCCCCACAGATAGACGCGCCGATAGCCGTAAATCTCGCCCAGCGATGCAAGCGGTAAAAGGCTGACGACAATCGCCAACTGGTAGCCGTTCACGATCCAGATCGAGGCTGCGGCGGGCGCGTGGAAATCCTGTGCGATGGTCGGAAGTGCCACATTGGCAATCGTCCCGTCCAACACCGCCAGGGTCAAACCGACCATGATCGTCGCCCAAGCGAAATACCGGCGCGGCGCAGGCAGGCCATCTTGTTCGACGTAACTTTCCGTGGAACCGGCGACGCCGCCATCGGCGCTATCGACAATCTTCATGCTCTTAAGTGTCTTTCCAATGACCCGCGCGCCTTACGCCTCATGGCAAATGTATCTTTTGCAAACAAATGTTCCACTCGGCGACGAACTACAAGCGCGATTGCGATGGCGTTCTGCGCCTAGGCCATCAAAATCAAATGATCGCGCTTTCGATCAGCGGGCGATTTTCGGCCACTCTTTCGTAATGGAATTCGCGCAAGTTCAGCGTGCGATAGTTGGCAAAGGTCAACCATTCCGCCGTGCCGCGCCCCATCGCGGGGGACTGCTGCAACCCATGCCCCGAAAAGCCGTTGAGGAACAGGAAATTCCCCACCTCCGGATGTGGCCCCGTCACGGCGTTCTGGTCCAGCGCATTATAGTCGTACTGCCCCGCCCATTCGCTCGTAACCTTCAGTGCCTCGAATTGCGGGATCCGCGTCGCCACGATGGGCCAGATGTGGTCCTGCCACAGGCCGTGATCCATGGTGAAGTCGTCAGGGTCCGCCGCGGGATCTACATCGGCGTGTCCGCCCACCATGTAAGTGCCGCCCCCATTTTCGCGCACATGCACGCCCGAGGGGTCAATCGTCAGCGGTAAATCGCGGTCGAGCGGCGTTTCGGCGGCGAAAATCCATGTGTAGCGCTTGCGCGGCTCGATGGGCAACGCAATCCCCGCCATCGCCGCCACCGCGCCACCCCGCGTCCCGGCGGCATTGACGACCTGACCGCAGGCAATCACCTCGCCCGATTTCAACGTCACACTTTCCACCCGAGAGCCCGCCGCATTCCGCGTGATCGCGACGACTTCATTCGTCACATACTCCACCCCCCGCTCGCGCGCAGAGCGGCGCAGCCACTCGAACATGGTGGAGCCGTCAAAATACCCCTCGTCCTTCAGGTTAATGCTGCCAAGCACGATGTCATCGACGTTGTAGAACGGATAGGCCGCCTTGATCTGATCGGCCGTCATCAGCTGCGTCGCGGCCCCCGCCGCGACCTGAACCTTTTGGTTGCGACGCAAGACGTCGGCAAACGCCTCATCCTCCGCCAGATACATGTAGCCGAAATTCCGGATCGACAGGTCGGGGACACGCGCGTCGCCCCCCATGTAGCGGCGCAGGTTCTTCACAAAATCCGCCCCGAACTGCGAAATACGCACATTCAGATCGGTCGAATATTGCTGTCGGATGCACGAGTTGCTGAGCGACGTCGCCGCGCGCTCGTAGCTCGGGTCGCGTTCGATCACCAGAATCGATCCGGTAAAATCCGCCGTCTCGGTCAGGAACCACGCGGTGGAGGACCCCATGATCGCCCCCCCGATGATAATCACGTCATAACATGTCTTGGCCGGAACACTCGGCAGACCATGCGTCGCCATCTCAACATCTCTCCCAGTTAGTGCCGCGACGATCCCCCGGCGCGAGGGTGGATAGCTATACCTCGACAATTTCCGGCGCTTTGTGCGTCTTTGCACCCAGCAGCAGATACATCGCCGGCACCACAAACAAGGTGAACATAGTGCCGATCGACATACCGGTGAAAATCACCAGACCCATCGCGTGACGCCCCGCCGCACCCGCACCCGAGGCGATGACCAGCGGCACCACGCCGAATACCATAGCGGCGGTGGTCATCAGGATCGGGCGCATCCGCGTCGAGGCGGCCTCGATGATCGCCTCCAGCTTGGATTTGCCCCGCAGTCGCGCCTCATTGGCGAATTCGACCATCAGGATGCCGTGCTTACTGATCAACCCCATCAAGGTCACGATACCGACTTCGGTGTAAATGTTGATGGTTGAGAAGCCGAGAAAGATGAACATCATCGCGCCGAACAAGGCCAAGGGCACCGATACCAGAATGATAATCGGATCGCGGAAGCTTTCAAACTGCGCGGCAAGGGCAAGGAACACAATGATGACTGAGAACATCATGGTAAACAGGAACCCGCCGGATTCCTGAATGAACTGTCGCGACTGCCCCGAGTAATCGGCCGAGAACCCCGACGGCGCGACCGCGGCCAGCGTCGTGCGCAGATAATCCAGCGCCGCACTCTGTGACCCCGCCGGAACCCCGGAGATGGTGGCAGAGTTCAGCTGTTGGAAGTGCGTGATCGACTCTGGCACCACACTTGTTTGCAGATGCGCGATGGTGCCAACCGTGACCGGACCGCTTGGCGTCGGGATATGCAGCGCCAATATGTCCTTGGGGTTCAAACGTGCCTTCTGCAACACCTGTGGGATCACCTGATAGGCGCGCCCGTCGATGGTGAAGAAGTTGACGTATCCCCCCGCCAATGCAGCACTTAACGCATTGCCAACCTGTTGCTTGGTGATCCCCAACGCCGCGATCTTGTCGGCATCCACGATCAGGTTGACCTGCGGTTGGTCAACCTTCAAATCCGCGTCGATATAGTAGAATTTGTGATCCGCCTGCGCCTTTTGCATCACCGCCTGCACCACGTCGTCAAGGTTCTGGAACGGCTGCGTTGTGGTGATGACAAACTGCACCGGCAAGCCAGAGGCACCCGGAAGCGGCGGGAACTGGAACGCCGCTATCTTGGCACCTGCGATCTTGTTCCACTTTGCCTGCAACTCGCCCTGAACTTGGGTCGCGCTGCGACTGCGCTGATCGTAGGGCTTCAGGATCACCCCGGCGATTCCGGCGTTGGTGGTCGGAACCCCGGTGATCTGGAACATCTGATCGAATTCCGGCTCGGTCTTGGCGATCTGATAGGTCTGGTTGGCATAGCCCAGCATCTGGTTAGAGGTCGCAGTCGGCGGCCCCTTGACCAAGGCGACCACAACGCCCTGATCCTCGCTCGGCGCGAGTTCGGATTGTGACATCTTGAACATCACACCCAACAGGACGCTGAGAACCACGGCCATCACGATCAGCACGGAATAGGTGCGCAACAGGCTACGCAGAACCCGCTCGTAGCTGGCGCGGATCGCACCGAAAACACGCTCGATATGGCGGGCGATCCAGCCATCATCCTGCGACGGGCTGAAGATGCGCGAACACATCATCGGCGACAGCGTCAGCGCGACGATGCCGGAAACCGTCACAGCCCCCGCCAGCGAGAACGCAAACTCCACGAACAACGCGCCGGTCAAACCGCCTTGAAAGCCGATCGGCAGATACACGGCGATCAGCACCACCGTCATCGCCAAAATTGGACTCGCCAATTCCCGAGCCGCGAGGATGGCCGCCTGCATTGGTGTCTTGCCGTCCTCCTTCATGTGGCGGTCGACGTTTTCCACCACGATGATTGCGTCATCGACCACCAGACCAATCGCCAGAACCATCGCCAGCAAGGTCAGCAAGTTGATCGAATACCCCAGCATCTGCATGATGAAGAACGTCCCGATCAGCGACAGCGGCATCGCGACGACCGGCACCAAGATGGCCCTGAAACTGCCGAGGAACAGGAAGATCACCACTGTCACGATCACCAGCGCCTCGACCAGCGTTTTGACAACTTCCGTGATCGACGAGTTGATGAAGGCGGTGGAGTCGTAAACGATTTTGCCGGTCAGCCCGGTCGGAAGCTGCGTGGTGATCTCGGGGAAGGCCTTGGTCACTGCGGCGGCCACGGTCAGGATATTCGCCTCGGGTGCGACCTTGATGCCGACAAAGACCGACCTCACCCCGCTGAACGCGACGTTGAGGTCATAGCTTTGCGACCCAAGCGAGACCGTCGCCACATCCTCCAACCGCACGATAGACGCGCCGTTTTGCTTGATAACCAGCTTGTTGAATTCATCGACCGAATGCAGGTTGGTGCTGGCGGTAAGCGGCACCGTCACCATATTGCCCTTCGCCGAGCCCAAGGCCGACAGGTAGTTGTTCGACGCCAGCGCCGCGGCAACATCGGCGGCGGTAACACCGTGCCCGGCCATGCGGATCGGGTCGAGCCAGGCACGCAGCGCAAACACGCGCCCGCCCAGCACCTCTGCCGCCTGCACCCCCTGCACCGCGTTCAGCTTGGGAACCACCACGCGCGTCAGATAGTCCGTGATGTCATTGGTCGGCAGGCTATCGCTGTAAAAGCCCAGATACATCGCATCCGTCGTCTGCCCCGTCGCTACCGTCAAGGTCGGCGATTGCGCCGCCGATGGCAGTTGGTTCTTGACCGCGTTCACCTGCGTGCTGATCTCGGTCAGCGCGCGGTTGGCATCGTAGTTGAGGCGCAGCGTCGCAGTAATACTCGACACCCCGCTGAAACTGCTCGACGACAGATAGTCGATCCCCTGCGCCTGCGCGATCGAGGCTTCCAGCGGCTGCGTGATAAATCCCGCAATCGTCGCCGCATCAGCGCCCGGATAGGCCGTGGTGATCGTCACCACCGCCGATTGCGTCTGCGGGTATTGGTTGATCGGCAAGCTGAACAGCGAGCGCAGGCCCAAAACCACGAACAGCAGGCTGATTACGATGGCCAGAACCGGACGGCGAATGAAGATGTCGGTGAAATTCATTTGCCTGCCATCACTGTTCTTGCGGCGCGGCGTTTGGATCGTTCGGCGGTTGGACAGAGTTGTCCACCACGACGGCAGCCCCGGTTTTCAATTTAAGCTGACCACTGGTGACGACCTCTTGCCCGGCCGTCAGCCCTTTGACCACCTGCACCTGATCGCCGCGCGTATCGCCCGTCGTCACAAATATCTGCTTGGCGATCTTGCCCTTCCCATCGGCCGAGGGCGACAGCACAAACACCGTCGCGCCATAGGAATTGTAGGTAATCGCCGTAAGCGGCAGCGTAAGATAGTCCTTGGGCGCACCAACATCCACAGCGGTCCGCACGAACATGCCGGGACGCAACAGCTTGTCTGTATTCGGCACCAACGCGCGCACCGTCGCGTTGCGGGTGTTGGGGTCAACCTTCGGGTTGATCGCAATGATCTTGCCACTGAAGCCGCGCCCCGGATAGGCATCCACCATGATATTGACCGCCTGCCCGGACGCGAGCGAGGCCACCTGCCCCTGCGGCACAAGAAAATCGACGTGCATCGCGCTGAGATCCTGCAGCGTCGCGATCACGGCGCCCGGCGTCAGATATTGCCCGACGTTGACCTGAACGATGCCCAAATCCCCTGCAAACGGGGCCTTGACCGTCTTTTGCGCGATCAACGCCTCTTGCTGCGCCACCAAGGCAGTGCGGCTTTTCACATCGGCGGCATCGGTGTCGAGCGTCGCCTGCGCCACCGCACTTGACGTCAGCAACCTCATATCGCGTTTCTGAACGATCTCGGACAAATCCGCCGCCGCCTGCAACGAGGCAAGCTGCGCCTTGTCAGGGTCAATGTTCAATTGCAACAGCACGGTGCCCGCCGCAACCGTGCTTCCCGACTGCACCGGAATGGCCGTGACAATCCCCGCTACCTGCGTCGCCACATCAACGCCCGAGACGGCGGACAAGCTGCCAACCGCGTCGATATGCGCCTGCCAAGGCGACGCCGTCGCAACCGTTGTCGATACTGTCGCCGGCGTCTGCTTTGGCGCGCTCGCCATCAGGGTCTGGATGTGGAGATAGAAACCGAATCCCAGCGCCGCGACCAGCACGACCACCAAGAACAACATGATCAACATACGCTTGACCGTCGAAGGTTTGCGCGGCTCAGCGATGGTTTGGTTATCGTCGGTCATGATAATTGCAGGCTTCCAGCAAAGAGTGTCGGGAATATTTGGGCCCGCACGCCGGGCCGTCGCGTCAGAGATGACTACGCTGCGCGTGCATTGTCAACGTATCGAGGCAGTATGTGGGTCGTTAAAGATGTGCCTATACCACACCATTTGCGGTGCTTGCGCCACAACCTTCCGACCGCGCCGGAACCCGTCAACCAACTGCTTTTGAAAGAAATAATCGCATCGATGTGGCCAATCGCTCTCGTGCAACCAGCGGCTAAATCGATCCTGCCTCAACCATGAAATTGCTGGCGGTGCACATGCGCGCGTCATCGGACGCAAGGAACAAGACCATCCGCGCAACATAGACCGGGTCGATCAAGTCCGGCAGACATTGCCGCTTTTGGTGCGCGTTGATGGCGGCCTCGGTCACCCACAACGCCTTCTGCCGCTCGGTCATGATCCAGCCCGGCACCACAGTGTTCACGCGGATGCGGTGCGGGCCAAGATCCCGCGCCATGGTCCGGGTCAACCCATGAACCGCCGCCTTCGCGGTGGCATAGGCCGGAAATCCGCCGCCCGCCTCCCACCAACTATTCGACCCCATGTTGATGATCGATCCGCCCCCGATGCCGATCATGTCTGCCGCGACATTCTGAATGGCAAAAAACTGGTGCCGCAGGTTGGTGTCCATGCGGTCGTCCCAGTAATCCGGCGTCACGTCGGCCCAATTGTGACGGTCATCCCGCGCCGCATTGTTGACCAGAACGGCCACCGGGCCAAGCCGGGCACGCAGCGCGGCAAACGCCTCGGTAAGCGAGGCGATGTCCCGCAGGTCGCAATACTCATAGGCCACGCCCGGACGGTCCGCGGCCAAGGCCTGCCCGGACGCGCGATCAAGGTCGACGAAGCCGACACGGGCGCCCTGCCCCGCGAACGCGCGGACGATCTCCGCGCCGATGCCCGAGGCTCCGCCGGTCACGAAAACGACCTTGTCCCGCAGGCTTGGATATTCGGCAAACGCGTTGACCATCAGACACCCTCCGCAAAATTCGATTGGGCAAAACCACGCCCGGTTTCCAATGGTCATCCCTTATGGGTGATAATTCCGCAAGCGCCATCTCGGGCCCCGGCATCACCAGAACAGCGCTGAAACCATGTGCTACGGGGAACACCCCAATCCCGCCCGGTCAATGACCCCAGCCAAGGGGCTGCGGCAGGCCGAAGACCGAGCGCGGGTGGGCCGAGCTCTGCCGTAAGCATGGGATGAGCATTGCGTTTTTATACAAGTGGCGGGCGAAGTATGGGGCAGGCGCTTGCCTTCAAACACCGGTAGGGGACTTCATGGCATACCGGCTGGGTGGCGATTGACAGTTCCGACTGCTGAACGTGCTGGATGATTTCAACCGCGAAGGGTTGGGCATCGAGGTCGACTTTTCCTTGCCTGCCGAGCGCGGGATCCGGAGCCTTGATCGCACCATAGAATGGCGCGGAAAACCGGGCATGATCCGGGTCGACAACGGCCCGGAATACATCAGCGGAAAGCTGATGGAATGGGCTGAGAAACAAGGGGTTACCATCCAGCCCGTCCAGCCCCAACGGAACGCCTACATCGAGCGCTACACCCGCACGGTTAGGCACGAATGGCTCGACCAATACAACATCGAAAGCAATGAGGAGGCCCAAGACCACGCCACGCAATGGCTCTGGACTTACAACACCGACCGCCCGAACATCCCTGTCATGGTTTTCATGCAAACGATTGCCGGGCAATGGGGCATCGGCGGCATCACACCCGCCCGGAAACGGAAAATTGCCGCATGAGCTCTACGAATGCGCTCAGTTAAAAACGGGGGATCACCATGTCAGATATCCATGCTGCTGCCAGCACCGGCTATGCGCGGGCGGCGACGGCCTATGCCGCTGGGCGGCCGGGGTATCCCGCCGCTTTGGACGAGTGGTTGACGGCTGCGATGGCACTGGGGCCGGGGCGAGTTGCGCTTGATCTTGGGGCGGGCACCGGCAAGTTGACCACGCGGCTGGTGGCGACCGGGGCGCGGGTGATCGCGGTCGAGCCGGTGGACGAAATGCGCGCGGCGCTCTCTGCATCCCTGCCGGGGGTCGAAGCGCTGGCGGGGATGGCGACGGCAATTCCGCTGGCCGATGCCTCGGTCGATGCCATCACCTGCGGGCAGTCTTTTCACTGGTTCGCCACGCCGCAGGCGCTGGCAGAGATCGCGCGGGTGCTGCGGCCCGGCGGCTGGCTAGGGCTGGTCTGGAACGTGCGCGATGAACGCACGCCGTGGGTGCAGGCACTGACCGATATCATGACGCCCTACGAGGGCGATGCCCCGCGTTTTCACACCGGCGCTTGGCGGCGGCTGTTTCCGGCGCCCGGCTTTGGGCCGCTCAAAGAGCGCTGGTTCGACCATACCCATGTCGGGCCGTTCGAGACGGTGGTGATGGATCGTGTGATGTCGGTCAGCTTCATCGCGAGCCTGCCCGAGGCGGAGCAGGCCCTCGTGCGCGCAAGGATCGCCGCGTTGGCGCCACAACATGCGGCGCGGGCTGACCCGGCGCGGGTGGTGTTCCCATACCGCACACTGGCGGTCAGCGCCCAGCGGATTTAGGCGCTGCCGCGAAGTGACTGGCGCAACGAAAAGGGCGCAAGCCTTGCGGCCGCGCCCCTCAGTTTCTATGCAAAACTCGCCGATCAGGCGCGGGCGCGGCCCACCAGCTTCCACAAGGCCGGCAGCAGCAGCGCGGCCAGCGCCAGCTTCATCGCGTCACCGATCAGGTAAGGCGTTACGCCCCAAGCCATCGTCTGTGCCCAGATGCTGGCGAATTTGTCAGCGTGGAACAGGCCGCCTGCGACGATGACATGGTGCAGCCAAAACGCACCCGGCACATAGATCAGCGCGTTGCCGATCAGCATGGCGCCTGCCATCTTCAGCACCGAACGATCCCAGCCAGCGCGTGCCGCGAGGCCCAGCGCCAGCGTTGCCAGCACGTAGCCCAGGAGGTAGCCGCCGGTCGAGCCCATCATATAGGCCAGCCCATGCACCGAAGCGGAGCCTGCGAACACATCCGCGCCCACCGCGCCGAACAGCATGTAGCCAAGGATCGTCAGCATCCCCAGACGTGGGCCGTAAGCGGCACCAAGGCCCAGCACCGCGAACGTGCCCAGCGTCACCGGAACCGGCGAGGGCCACATCGGCAGTTGCACCTTGGCCGCCAGCGCCAGCGCCGCGATACCTGCGACCACCAAAGCCGCTTGTTTGACGCGCAGGCCAGTGCCCTCGCTTGGCCCGAACCGCTCTGCCAGCACGTTATCCGTCAACGAAAGCGCCATATACCCTGTCCTTTTCGCAAAAACCCCGTTGGGTTGTTTCTGCCCCAAGCCCCGCCTTCGCGCAAGTCCCGCTGTGCTGCGGTTGCAAAGGGCTTGGGGGCGTGGCGTCGGCGGCTGGCGGAAGAATGAGTATTTTTGCCAAGAAGAAGCTGGAGGGGGTTATCTTTGGTAAAGGCTTTCCATGCGGTAGTCCTTGCGCGGGCCGCGCACCGTCCAGATCGCGCGCCAGAGCGGCCATCCGGTGAAGTCATAGCGCACGTCATAGGTGTCGGGGTCGCAGAGGTGGCGCGCCTCGGGGCCGCGGGCGGCAGGGTCGAAGTCGTGGAACGGGCGGCCATCGGCGAACAGGATGGCGATGCGCCCCCCTGCCGCGGCGCGCCAAAGGTAGCGGCGCTCGGCAGTCATCGGCGCGCCCTCGGCCAAGTGCAGCGTGCCGCGTTCGGTGTATGCGAGGCCGTGGGCATTGGGGGTGAGCGTGGCAGAGCCGGTAAAGCGGGCGCTGGCGCCCGACGCCTCAACGATGCGGCGCGTGATCTGCCATTCTCCCGCGAAATCCTGCAATCCGCGCATGGTGCCCCCTGATCCTTGCCGCAATGCTTGCCCCTCTGCCCGTGCCAGTCTAGAAGACCGCGCGCCCCGCTTCCACCCGTCCTTTGCCGAAAGGTCCTGCCATGATCCCCCGTTATTCCCGCCCCGAGATGGTCGCCATCTGGTCGCCAGAAGCCCGTTTCAAGATCTGGTTTGAGATTGAGGCCCATGCCTGCGACGCGCAGGCAGCACTTGGCGTGATCCCCAAGGAAAACGCCGCCGCGGTGTGGAAAGCCAAGGATGTAGAGTTCAACGTCGCCCGCATCGACGAAATCGAGGCGGTGACCAAGCATGACGTGATCGCCTTTCTGACCCACCTGGGCGAGATCATCGGGCCGGATATGGCGCGGTTTGTGCATCAGGGCATGACGTCCTCGGATGTGCTGGACACGGCGTTCAACGTGCAACTGACGCGCGCCGCCGACATTCTTCTGGCGGATATCGACCGGGTTCTGGCGGCGCTGAAGGCGCGCGCGTTTGAGCATAAGATGACGGCGCGGATCGGGCGCAGCCACGGCATTCATGCCGAGCCGACCACGATGGGTCTGACCTTTGCCCGATTCTACGCCGAAATGGCACGCGGACGCGCGCGGCTGGTGCTGGCGCGGGCCGAGATTGCCACGGGCGCGATTTCCGGCGCGATCGGCACCTTCGCCAACGTCAACCCGGCAGTCGAGGAGCATGTCTGCAAGATGATGGGCCTGGCACCAGAGCCGATCTCGACTCAGGTGATCCCGCGCGACCGTCATGCGATGTTCTTTGCCACTTTGGGGGTGATCGCCTCGTCGATGGAAAACATCGCGACCGAGTTTCGCCATATGCAGCGCACCGAGGTGCTGGAGGCAGAGGAGTATTTCTCGCCGGGCCAGAAGGGCTCATCCGCGATGCCGCACAAACGCAACCCGGTGTTGACGGAAAACCTGACCGGCCTTGCGCGGCTGGTGCGGTCTGCCGTGACGCCCGCGCTGGAGAACGTGACGCTGTGGCACGAGCGGGATATTTCGCACTCAAGCGTGGAACGCGCGATTGGGCCGGACACCACGATCACGCTGGATTTCGCGCTGAACCGCTTGGCGGGTGTGGTGGAAAAGCTGGTGGTTTACCCCGAGAATATGTTGAAGAACCTCAACAAGTTCAATGGTCTGGTGCATTCGCAGCAGGTATTGCTGGCGCTGACGCAAAAGGGTGTGTCGCGCGAGGACAGCTATCGTCTGGTGCAGCGCAACGCGATGAAAGTCTGGGAAAAGGGCGCCGATTTCCGGGTGGAACTGAAGGCCGACCCCGAGGTGCGCGCGGCGCTCTCCGAGGCCGAGATCGACGCGAATTTCGACCTTGGCTATCATACGCGCCAGGTCGATACGATTTTCACCCGCGTGTTTGGCCACGCTTGACCCACGCCCCGCGACGGGGCGCCGGGGGTTTTGTGCCCCCGGCCCGAAATTGGTAAGGGCGTCTTAACCCCGGCCTGCCACGCTTAGCCCGACCGCGCCTGAAGGGTGCAGAATCGGGGGTAAGCTTTGGCAAACGAACTGGCCGCGCGTGATGTGCAACCTCGCCCCAGCCTTGCCGCGCCGCGACGCGCGACGGCCACCACAATTTCGGCGCCGCAACGCACCCTGACCAGCCGTCAAAAGGCCGCCGTGATCGTGCGGCTGTTGCTGGCAGAGGGGGACGCGGTGCCGCTGTCCTCGCTGCCGGAGGAAACGCAGGCCGCGCTGACCGAACAGATCGGCGTGATGCGCAGCGTTGATCGCGACACCCTTCGCGCCACGATTGACGAGTTTCTGGCAGAGCTGGAGGGGGTCGGCCTGTCCTTTCCCGGCGGCATCGACAGCGCGATCAGCCTGCTGAACGGCCATATCAGCCCCGGCGCCGCCACCAGTCTGCGCCGCCAGCGCGGCATGGACGCAGGTGCCGACCCGTGGGAGCGGATCGCGATGCTGCCGCCCGAACGCCTGATGCCGGTGCTGGAGGACGAAAGCGTCGAAGTCGGCGCGGTGATGTTGTCAAAACTTCCGGTGGCGAAGGCTGCCGACCTTCTGGGCCGGTTGGCGGGCGAGCGGGCGCGGCGGGTGGCCTACGCGGTGTCGCTGACCTCTAACATCGCGCCCGACACGGTTCGGCGCATCGGGCAATCGCTCGCGGCGCAGTTGGATATGGTGCCCGCGCGCGCCTTTGACAGCGACCCAGTGGAACGGGTGGGTGCGATTCTAAACGTCTCGCCCGCGCTGACGCGGGATGATGTGCTGAAAGGGCTGGATGAGACCGATGCGGCCTTTGCCGACCTCGTGCGGCGGGCGATATTTACTTATGTGAACATTCCCGCGCGGATCGAGCCGCGCGACGTGCCCAAGATCATCCGCGTGGTGGATCAGGCGACGCTGGTGACCGCAATGGCAGGTGCGGTTGGCGAGGCTGCGGTGGCGTCGGAATTCATCCTCGCCAATATGTCGCAACGCATGGCGGCTGGCCTGCGAGAGGAGGTTGGCGCGCGCGGCAAGGTCAAGGAAAAGGACGCGGACGAGGCGATGACCGCCATCGTCACCGCGATCCGTGGGTTGGAGGCTGCGGGAGAGATCACCATGATCCAGCCAGAGGAATAGCGCGCACGCGCGGCGGGCCAGTTTTCGGCGCAGGTTGGCACGCCCGGTTGCCTTCGCCCGCGCCGCCTCCTAACGTCGCGCGCATGACAAACCGCGCCGCCCCTGCCCTGCCCGCTGCCCCCAGTTCTGGCCCCAGTGCCACCGCGCGGGGCATCCTGTTCATGCTGGCCGCCGTTCTGACCTTTACCGCGATGGATGCGGTGGCCAAGGCGCTGATCGGGCGGTTCGATACAATTCAGGTGGTCTGGGCGCGCTATTCGCTGCAAACGCTGCTGGTGGCGGGGCTGCATTACCGCCGCCTGCCGCAACTGGTGCGCACCGCGCATCCGTGGCTGCAAATCCTGCGCTCGGCTTGCCAACTTGGGTCGACCGCGTTCTTCTTTGCCTCGCTGCGCTACATTGGCCTCGCGGAATCGACCGCGATTTCCGACCTCAGCCCGGTTTTGATTACCGCCGCAGCGGCCATCTTGCTGCACGAACGGATCGGCCCACGCCGCCTGATGGGTATCTTCGCGGCCCTTGTCGGCGCGCTTATCATCATCCGCCCCGGCACGTCGGTCTTTACCCCGGCGGCGCTTTTACCGCTGGCGGGCGCGTTGAGTTACACGGGATTCGCCATCATCACCCGCAAGGTTGGGCATTCAGAAAGCGTTTGGACCTCAATGCTTTACACCACGATGGTGGGCACCCTTGTCACCACGGCGGCGCTGCCAGCCGTTTGGCAGCCTGTCGCGGGGATGGATCTGGTCCTCTTCGCGCTGATCGGCACAATGGGGCTTTTGGGGCAGTTTTTCCTGATCCGCGCCTTCACCTTGGCCGAGGCCAGCGTCGTCGCCCCCTTCGGGCAAAGCGATATTTTGTTCGCGACGCTCTGGGGCATGTTCGTATTCGACGAATTCCCCGATTTCTGGACGCGCATCGGGGCGCTTGTGATCGTGGGGGCGGGACTTTATGTCTGGCATCGGGAGACCCGGGCTGGCCGGGCAAAGACCTGAGCCCGGCCAAGAGTGATGAGCAAAGCCCAAGACCCACGCTATTCAACCGCAAACTGGTGGCAGGACCGGTTGCTGCGCAGCCTGATCGGTGCGCTGTTGCTGCTGCCCTACCGCCTGCGCGTGCCGCTGTCGGGCTGGCTGGTGGCCTATATCGTGGCGCCGGTCGCGGGCTATCGCACGCGCATCCGTGAAAATCTGGCGCTGGTGTTCCCCGATATGGCCGCGGCCGAGGTCACGCGCCTGTGCCGCGCGGTGCCGCGCAACATCGGGCGCTCGTTGATCGAGCTGTATTCAGGCCCCGAATTCGTCGCCCGCGTCACGCGGCAGCCGCTGAAGGGCCCCGGCCTTGCCGCGCTTGACGCGGCGCATAAGGCGGGCCGCCCGGTGATCCTCGTCACCGGCCATTTCGGCAATTATGACGCCAGCCGCGCCGCCCTGATCGCGCGCGGCTACCGGGTGGGCGGGCTGTATCGCCCGATGAACAACGGCTGGTTCAACGATCACTATGTTGCGGCGATCTCTCGCATCGGCACGCCTTTGTTCCCGCGCGGGAAAAAGGGGCTGGGCGATATGATCCGCTTTCTGCGCTCGGGGGGGATGCTGGGTTTGGTGATAGACCAGCACATGGGCGACGGCGCGCGGCTGCAATTTTTCGGGCGCGATGCGTTGACCGGGCTATCGGCGGCAGAGCTTGCTTTGAAATATGATGCGCTGGTGATCCCGACCTATGGCATCCGCGCGCAGAACGGGCTCGACTTCGATATCGTGATCGAAGACGCGATCCCGCACGGCACGCCCGAGGAGATGACCCAAGCGCTGAACGACAGCCTGGAGCATCTGGTCCGCACGCATATGGATCAGTGGTTCTGGATTCACCGCCGCTGGAAATCGCGGCCCTGACGCCGCGCAGTTTAGCGCAGCACCGCCGCCGCAAGGATTTTGCCCGGCCCCGCCTCCTGCACGATCACCACCACCGGCTCCGTCCCCTCAGCGGCGGATTGCATAGAGATCGGCGCGGCGCCGTCCCATGTTCCCAGCACATGCCAGTCGGTCACGATATTGTTGTAGGTGATGTTCCGCCCAGCATTTTCGCCGCGCAGAATATCGACGGTCTGCGCGGGTTTGTAGCGCACCATCTCGACCACCAGCTTTTTCGCATAGGTCTTGGTCGAGGTCGCATCGATCTGCACCCCGCCCTCTGCGCGCGCCAGGGTCAGAGTCACGGGCGAGGCTTCGGCGCGGTGTTCGGCAATCATCTCGGCCAACGCCATCGGGCGCGGGCCTGCGATGCGATCCTGCCCGTCGACGATCAACTGCGGCGTATAGATGGTGCGGCTGCCAGCCGCGTTCGCATAGGCACGCTGCCGTTCGGTGAATGCCGCAGAGCCGAATTTGTCGGTCCAGCCGATATAATCCCAATAATCGACGTGCAGCGCCAAGGGAATCACGTCGGCATGGCCAACCAGTTGCGACAACACCTCGTCGGCCGGCGGACACGACGAGCAGCCCTGCGAGGTGAACAGCTCAACCACCACGGCGGAGTGCGATGTGGATGCACCGGACTGCGCCGCCGCAACCGCGGGTTCTGAACGCGCGGAATCATTGCCCGGCTTCGGCACATTTGCCGATGGTTGGGCCGCAACCGAATTGGCCAGCCCCAGCCAGACGATGGCCGCGGCGTTGCTCATGCATCGCATCATGGAATTCCCGTTCCCCTGGTTCAGCCATCCTTACTCAAACCGGGGCCGCTCTGCCAATCAAGGTTTTGCGAGACTTGTTGCATGTGTCTTCACGGTCGCGGGTGCCGCCGTTGCCGATTGAACGCGGGGACGGTAGCATTGCCTCAAATTCTGGGCTGGATTTTTTGCATACAATTGCATACAAAGAGCCCGACTCCCTTGCGAAAGCCCCTGTGGTCAGGCAAGAGAACGCCAGAATTCACCATGACACCAGATGCCAGGAGGCCCTGATGACCGTGATCGTCGGACAAGACAGCGCAAAGACCCGCAAGACCCTGACCGCAGGCGGCGCGACCGTCGCCTATTACTCGATCCCGGCGGCAGAGGCCGCGGGCTTGGGTGATTTCTCCAAGCTGCCCGCCTCGTTGAAGGTGGTGCTGGAAAACATGCTGCGGTTCGAGGATGGCAAAACCGTCAGCCTTGACGACATCCGCGCCTTTGCCGACTGGGCGAAACTCGGCGGCAAAAACCCGCGCGAGATCGCCTATCGCCCGGCCCGCGTGCTGATGCAGGACTTCACCGGCGTTCCGGCGGTGGTGGACCTTGCCGCGATGCGCGACGGCATCATCGGCCTTGGCGGCGACGCGGAAAAGATCAACCCGCTGAACCCGGTCGATCTGGTGATCGACCACTCGGTGATGATCGATGAATTCGGCAACCCGCGCGCCTTCCAGATGAACGTGGACCGCGAGTATGAGCGCAACATGGAGCGGTACGTCTTCCTGAAATGGGGTCAGTCGGCGTTCCAGAACTTCCGCGTTGTGCCGCCGGGCACCGGGATTTGTCACCAGGTTAACCTTGAATACCTCGCGCAGACGGTTTGGACCGACAAGGACCAGACCGGCGCAACGGTTGCCTACCCCGACACGCTGGTCGGCACCGACAGCCACACCACCATGGTCAACGGCCTCGCCGTTCTGGGCTGGGGCGTTGGCGGGATCGAGGCCGAGGCCGCGATGCTGGGCCAGCCGGTATCCATGCTGATCCCCGAGGTCGTCGGCTTCAAACTGACCGGCCAGATGATCGAAGGCACCACCGCAACCGACCTCGTCCTCAAGGTCGTGCAAATGCTGCGCAAGCATGGCGTGGTCAACAAATTCGTCGAATTCTATGGCGACGGTCTCGATCACCTGCCGCTGGCCGACCGCGCCACCATCGCCAATATGGCGCCCGAATACGGCGCCACCTGCGGCTTCTTCCCGGTTGACGCCGAAACCATCCGGTACCTCACCCAAACCGGCCGCGACGAGGCGCGTATCGCGCTGGTCGAGGCTTATGCCAAGGCCAACGGCATGTGGCGCGGCGCCGATTATGCGCCGATCTACACCTCGACGCTGGAACTTGACATGGGCACCATCGTCCCCGCCATTTCCGGCCCGAAACGCCCGCAGGATTACACCCCGCTCGATCAGGCTTCGGGCGGCTTTTACAAGACGGTCTGCGAATACCGCGGCGTTGACGCTGGAAGTGCCTCCAAGGACATGGGCTCGGAAGGCCCGAACCACACCGCCACCGCCGACGCGCGCAAATCTGCCGCCGTCGCGGGCGAGGATTACAAACTGCACGATGGCTCGGTCGTGATCGCCTCGATCACCTCCTGCACCAACACTTCGAACCCCTATGTGATGATCGGCGCGGGCCTTGTCGCCCGCAAGGCGCGCGCCTTGGGCCTCACCCGCAAGCCGTGGGTGAAAACCTCGCTGGCGCCGGGGTCACAGGTCGTGTCGGAATACCTTGCGGCCGCGAACCTGCAAGAAGACCTCGACGCGATCGGCTTCAACCTGGTCGGCTATGGCTGCACCACCTGCATCGGCAACTCCGGCCCGCTGGAGCCCGCGATTTCCGCCGCGATTGCCGAGGGCGATCTGGTCGCGACCGCGGTCCTTTCGGGCAACCGCAACTTTGAGGGCCGGATTTCCCCCGACGTGCGCGCCAACTACCTCGCCTCGCCGCCCCTCGTGGTGGCCTATGCGCTGGCCGGTGACATGAATATCGACCTGACCACAGAGCCGCTTGGCACCTCGAAAGACGGCAAGCCGGTGTATCTCAAGGATATTTGGCCGACCAACAAGGAAATCGCGGACCTGGTCGCCGAGACGGTGACGCGTCAGGCGTTCCTTAAGAAATACGCCGACGTGTTCAAGGGCGACGCCAAATGGCAGGGGGTGAAAACCACCGACAGCCTGACCTACGACTGGCCCGCGACCTCGACCTACGTGCAAAACCCGCCCTACTTCAAGGGCATGGCCAAGACGCCGGGCACGATCCACAACATCGACGGCGCGCGCGTTCTCGCGCTGTTGGGCGACATGATCACCACCGACCACATCAGCCCGGCGGGTTCGTTCAAAGCCTCAACTCCGGCCGGTAAGTATCTGACCGACCGTCAGGTTCCGGTGAGCGAGTTCAACTCTTACGGCTCGCGTCGCGGCAACCATGAAGTGATGATGCGCGGCACCTTCGCCAACATCCGCATCAAGAACGAGATGCTGGACGGCGTCGAGGGCGGCTATACCCTTGGGCCGGACGGTCAGCAGACCTCGATCTTCGACGCCTCGATGGCCTACCAAGAGGCGGGCACGCCCTTGGTGATCTTCGGCGGCATCGAATACGGCGCCGGCTCCAGCCGCGACTGGGCGGCCAAGGGCACCGCGCTTCTGGGCGTCAAGGCGGTGATCGCCGAGTCGTTCGAGCGGATCCACCGCTCCAACCTCGTTGGCATGGGCGTCATCCCGTTCGAGTTCACCGGCGGTGCCACGCGCAAAACGCTGGGGCTGAAGGGCGACGAAGTTGTCTCGATCCACGGCCTTGCCGACGGCCTGCGCCCGCTGAGCAACGTGCCCTGCACGATCAAGTATGCCGACGGTCGCGAGGTCACGATCCAGATCAAATGCCGGATCGATACCGAGATCGAAATTGAATATGTCGAACATGGCGGCGTGTTGCACTATGTGCTGCGCAACCTTGCAAAGTCCGCGTAAGCGACTGCGCCAGAGACAGAAAACGCCCCGGAGCCCCCTCCGGGGCGTTTTCACTTTTGCAACATTACTCTGGCACCACCGCCGCGCGATACAGGTGCCATGTGGCGTGGCCAAGGATCGGCACCACCACGATCAACCCCAGCAGCAGCGGCAGCGAGCCAATCGCCAGCCCCACCGCTACGATCAGCCCCCAAAGCGCAATCGTCACCGGGTTCTTGCGCGCGACACGGGCCGAGGTCACCACCGCCATCGGCAGGCCAACATTGCGGTCCAGCAGCAGCGGGAACGACACCACGCTGACCACCAGCACCACGGCGGCAAAGACGAAGCCAGAGCCAATGCCCAACCCAATCAGCGCCCAACCGCCCGAGGTGGTCAGCAGGTCATGCACAAAGGCCGCCATCGAGACCGGCACCGCTGGCCCCATGGTCAGCGCGTAAAGCCCGTCGGCCACAAGGATCCACACCAGAAACATCGCCAACAGGAACAGCCCCAGCACAAAGATCACGCCAAACGCCGGGGCGCGCAGCACGGCAAAAGCATCGGCCCAACTGGCCTCTCCCCCCTGCTCTCGCTTGCGGCTCATCGCATACAGGCCCACCGCCGCGACCGGCCCCAGCAGGGCAAAGCCCGACAGCAGCGGAAAGATCAGCGGCAGCATCCCCTGATGAAAGGCAAAACGCGCCATCAGCAGGCCAATCAGCGGGTAGAACACGCACAGAAAGGCGACATCGGTGCGCATGGCCTCGAAATCCTGCACACCCGCACGCAGCGCCTGTTTCAGGTCGGCCACACCAATGGTGCGAACCTGCGGCGCGCGCCGCGCCTTCGCGCCGCCCAACGCCTCGCCCACATGGGCCGCGTGCGCTCCCGCGCCCGCCAAAGACTGCGCTGCCCAAGACAGCGGATTGCCGATTGTATGAGCCAAGACACCCTCCTTTGCAAAGGCAGCCTTGACGGTCCTATCCTATGTCTTCGGGGCATCCGGAAACGGAGGACCGCACGAAACTGCATATTCTGGTTGTATGATTATAGCACCAAACACGGGCCGCGTCGCGTCCGATGTTTGGTCTCACCGCAAGGTGAAAGGCGTCAGTCCTGCGCCGCCTTGTCCAGCGCCGGTTTGACCACCGTATCAAACACATCGCCCACAATCGGCCCCGGCAGGCGCAACAGCACCTTGCCCTTGCCGTCGATCACATAGGTCTCTGGCACGCCATAAACGCCCCAGTTCAGCGCCATCGTCCCGGCGGGGTCCGCCCCCATCGCGGCAAAGGGGTCGCCGACGCTGGCCAGAAAGCCCAAGGCATCCGCCGGTTTGTCCTTGTAGTTGACGCCGTAGATCGTGATGCCCTGATAC
>JAJXZX010000067.1 GCA_021779835.1 Pseudomonadota bacterium
ATCAAGGATCTTTCCATCGACGCCATTGTCACAGGTGATGAATGCATCACCGATGACGCAATCGCAAAATGGACGCCGGTTTGGTCGCGCCATGCGAACCCCCATCGGCGGCTCGAGAAGTCCGGGGTGTGAAGCCGCACCCGCTGCCCAAGACTGTCGCGCCGCTGCCCGACGAGTTGTTGTCAGGTTGGTTGTCTAGGCTGGCGGCGGCCAACTACTGTGATGATGCGGAACTACTGGCTCATCTCAGAATCGATACCGCGCATGGCACCGCCTTGAACTTCAACGTCGACGCGGCTGCGGCGGCGAAGATTGCCAACGCCGCACGGATTGACCCAGATGTTGTGCGATCTTTGACCTTCCCAGCAATGACGACACGAGAAGCCTCGCTGACGGCCCAGATACCATTCCAGCATTGCCTGCAATGTTCCAGAGAGGGCCTTTCGCTCAAGCATTGGAGGCGAGCCTGGGCATTCGACTGCCAGGTTTGTGGGACGAGACTTGTGCCGACGCTCGGCAAGGCCAGTGGCGAACAGATGCCCGAAAAGCTGATAAATCGTGCGCGCAACGGCGCCGCGCGGCTTGAATACGCCGCGCGATTACGCAGCTCCAAGCAATTTCGGCGCGCAATGCGCGCGGTCACCTTTGCCATATCATTAAAGGCCTTCCGCGGAGATCCGTTATACGCTCTTCAGGGCCACAGGCTGGAAGTAAGGCTGTTTGGCCTTGCTGCAATTGATGCAGCCCAATCCCGTCCACTGGTCAAAGCGGCCATCTCAAGCTCCGGCATCGACGACTATGCAAGGGTTGCTCTATTGCGCGCCTTCGATAAGGAGCCACGTCTGCTTGCCGCGGTTGTTTACATCGCCCGGCAGCGCGCGAAAAGCATAGGCGCGATGGCAGTGGAATCTCATAATTAAGGGCAAAAAATATCCCCGAACGCGTCGTGTCTCAGATTTAAGGGCAACGCGACAGCGCCCGATTGCGGCAGCGAACAGGCCCCTTGGCTTGAGGTGGATGGCCAGCGTGTTCCCTATGCCGAAGGCGAGGGGCTGTTGTGGGATGACACTTTTCCGCACGAGGTGCTCAATCCCGGCCCCAACCCGCGGCTGGCCCTGCTTTTGGACATTCGTCGCCCGGTCACCCGGTTGCGCCAGAAAATCGCGTTTCGGGCGATCATGCGCGGTGGGCAGCTGTATAGCTGGATCAATGAGGGGCGGATGCGCGCGGCCTGAGGCGCACGCCCCCCTTGATCCTGCCGGGATGTTCGTGCATCTTGGGGCAAAGCCTTTGGGGGGGACAGGATGAACAAGCTCTCGATGCTGCTGAAACTGGCAATCGTTCGCGCGCCCGAACCCGTGGCGGCGCTGTGGTTTGCCGGTCGGCGCAAAGTGGTCGATGGCCGCAAGATCGACGCCAAGGCGCAGGCCTTGGGCGAGCTGTTCAACGCGGTGCGGGTGCCGGGCGTGATCCCCACGCTGGAAGACAGCCGCCGCTCGCTGGTGGTGCTGGCAGACAAGTTCGACACCCCGTCCCCCGCGCAGGTCACCAAGCGCGATGTCAGCATCGCGGGCGCAGATGGCCCGCGGCCCGCGCGCGTCTATGACACCCAGCCCCAGGCAAAGGATCGCCCCACGCTGATCTATATCCACGGCGGCGGTTGGGTGCTGGGCGGGCTGGATACCCATGACGGGCTGTGCGGTCAAATCGCGCTCGAGGCGGGGATCCGCGTCATTTCACTCGATTATCGGCTGGCGCCCGAGCATCCCTGGCCCGCCGGGCCGGATGATGTGCTGGCCGCCTATCGGGCCGTGCTGGATGCGCCTGATGACTGGGGCGTCGATCCGGCGCGGCTGGCCGTCAGCGGCGACAGCGCGGGCGGCAACCTGACCGCCGTGCTGATGCATGATCTGGCGGGGCTGGGCCTGCCGATGCCCAAGGCGCAGGTGCTGATCTATCCGGCCGTGGACAGCCGGGGGGAAACGCCCTCCATGACCTCGCTGGCCAAGGCCTATGTTTTGCCGCGCGACCGCATCGACTGGCACATGGATCAATATGTCCCGGCGGTCGAGCAACGCGGCGATCCTCGGGTCTCGCCCATCTTTTCGGACCGGCTGACGGGCCAGCCGCAGGCGCTGATCCTGACCGCCGGGCATGACGCGTTGCGCGATGACGGGGCGATGTATCATCAGGCGCTTGAGGCTGCGGGCGTCACGTCTGATCTGCACGAATACTCGGGGCAGATCCACGGTTTCGTGTCGGCCCGCCGGGCCGTGCCGCAAGGGGCGCAGGCCACCACGCAGATCAGCAACTGGCTGCGTCGGACACTCTGAGCGCTTAATCATCGACCATGGCGCACAGACATGGGGCCGTTATGCCCGCACAGGTTGCGCATCGCGGGGCCGTGGCACTCTGTCGCGCATCCGATGGTTGATTTTCGTAGGCCAAAGGCGGACCCTGAGACCTGAAGTGCCGTGCGGCACATAAGCGCCCCACGGCTTTGCGGCTTCCGATCTGTTTCGGCGGCCCCACGTTGTAGGAGGTCATCATGAAGTCCAGTATTTCCTGTGCCGCGCTGCTTGTCGCTCTGTCGGCGGGGACCGCGCAAGCCACCGGCCCGATTGCCCCGCCGCCGCCTTACGTTCCCGAAATCGTTCCGATGCCCGACCCCGATTGGGGCGGGTTCTATATCGGTGGGTCGGTCGGCCTGTCGCAGGGCGACATGTTCGATATTGGCGGGCCGTATGATCTGGCCGATGACAGTTTCACAGGCTCGATCTTTGCGGGCTATCGCTGGTGTCGCGTAGCCCTTAATTGTGAGATGAGAAATCCAACGAAATCAACGGCCTTGCTTTGCCCTTAAATATGATATTTTGCCTTTAAATCCGATATTTTTGCCCTTAAACCTGAGACAGGGTTCGCAGCTTCGTGTGGCAAATATTGATGGATGATGATCGCGAAGACTTCGTTGCCGCTGGTGCTGAGGAGGCGCGCAGGGCGGCCGTTCTGCGTCCGCTTGTTCAGGCATATCTCAAAGGAACTGGCAGTCTGGAAAGTGGCATCAATGACGCCGTTTGGGAGCTTGGTGTCAGCAGGGCGACTGTCTGGCGCTGGATAAAGCGTCTGGCCGAAGAGGGTGGGCGCACCAGCGCGCTGGCTTCTCGGAAACGGGGCCGCCCGACTGGTACAACCTTGATATCCGGCAAGGTGGAAGCGGTGATCGAAGAACATCTTCGCCGTTATTTCTTACGGCGGGAACGCCCAAGCCTGTCGCGCATCGTGACAGAAATCCGAAGCGCGTGCTGGCAGCAGGGCTTGCAACCGCCGACACGTCGGACGGTTCAGCGCAGGCTGGATGCAATGGATGCCCGTGAAATTGCCAAGGCACGCGAAGGCGCAAAGGCGGCCCGCCAGAAATTTGCGCCGGTCGTAGGCGACAACAAGGCAAACCGGCCACTGGAGGTCGTGCAAATCGACCATACGCCTGCGGACATCATTCTCGTCGACAGTTTTGAACGCAAACCAATTGGGCGGCCTTGGGTCACGCTGGCGATCGACGTCGCAACGCGGATGGTGACCGGATATTACACCTCTCTCGAGGCACCTTCGCGTCTGTCGGTGGCGCTTTGCCTGACACAGGCTGTGGCCCCCAAGGCGGAACTTCTGGCGGAATTGGTGCGCAATGTTCCTTGGCCCGCGCAGGGTAAACCGCATAGCATCCACGTCGATAACGGGCGCGATTTCCGGTCGCATGCCTTTCGGTCGGCATGTGCAGAATGGGGGATCGATCTGGTCTATCGGCCGCCAGGCAGTCCTCATTTCGGAGGGCACATCGAACGATTGATCGGCACGATGATGGGGGCCGTGCACCTGTTGCCTGGAACAACGCAATCCTCGGTCGTGGCCAAGGGCGACTATGACGCCGAGGGCATGGCCACGATGACCTTAAGCGACTTCGATCGCTGGTTTGCTCTGGAAATCTGCCGCTACAACAACAGCATTCATTCAAGTCTTGGCTGCACGCCCGTTGCCAAATGGGAGGCGCTCTCAGAGCAAATGATGGGCGATATCCCCTTCGAGATTGAAGCCTTTCGGGTGAGCTTTCTGCCAAGTGAACTGCGCAAGGTCAGGCGTGACGGCATCCATCTGTTCCAGATACGGTACTGGTCCGATGCGCTTGCAGGCCACATCGGGCGCGGGGATGGAAAGGTGGTCGTCCGCTACGACCCTCGCGACCTCTCGGTGATCTGGGTCGAACTGGATAATGACCGATACGTCGAAGCTCGGTACCGAAACCTGGAAATTCCGCCTGTGTCGCTCTGGGAATATCGCGAAGCCATGAGGAATGCCCGTGCCCTTGGCAAGTCCGGGTCCAATGAGCTGGTCCTGGCTGAGCTGATCCGACAGCAACGCCAAATCGAGTCTGAAAGCCGGAGCCTGACGAGGGCCGAACGCCGATCCCGTGAAAGAAAAGGGACATTGGAGGGCGCCAACTCGGCCGTCTCAACAACCGAAGGGCTGCGCGCGATCGATACGGGTGATACATCGCGCCCATTGTTCAAGGTGGAGAGATGGTGAATTGAGGGCAGGAAAAACAGAGGAAGACGGTCGGATCACCCTCATTCAATCGGATATCTGGATTGGCTTTCCGCGGGCCGAACAAGTTCTGGACCGTTTGCAGTGTATGATCGAAGCGCCAAGGCAAACCCGTATGCCTGGCCTTCTTGTGCATGGCGCGTCCGGGATCGGAAAGACGATGATCGCCCGCAATCTTTCGCGCAGATATGCACCGGAATATGACCCAGCATCGGGAATTACGCGAACGCCGCTGTTACTGTTACAAGCACCACCAGCTCCCGACGAACGACGGTTCTATCTGCACATCCTGGCGACCGTCGGGGCACCGGCCACGGCACTGAGCGCGCGCGCTCAAAATGTGGCCTCCCTCGAAGTCCGTGTCGTCGCGCTCTTGCGCGACCTTGGCCTGCGGATGATCATGATCGACGAAGTCCACAACCTCTTGGCCGGGACCCACCGCGAACAGCGCCGCTTTCTCAATGTTCTGCGGTATCTCAGCAATGAACTCGAAGTGTCGCTGGTCTGCCTGGGGGTCAGCGAGGCCGTCGATGCCATCCGTGGTGATATCCAGCTTGCCAGGCGGCTGGACGAACATCACCTTCCAAACTGGCGCGACGACGCCGAGTTCTCGGACATGATCCAGACACTCATCGCGGCAATGCCCCTCGAGAAGAAATCCAATCTGAAGGTCAAGTCACTAAAGCAGATACTTGCGCTGACCGGCGGGGTGACCTCGCGCATCTTCGCCCTGATCAAGGATCTTTCCATCGACGCCATTGTCACAGGTGATGAATGCATCACCGATGACGCAATCGCAAAATGGACGCCGGTTTGGTCGCGCCATGCGAACCCCCATCGGCGGCTCGAGAAGTCCGGGG
>JAJXZX010000014.1 GCA_021779835.1 Pseudomonadota bacterium
GCGGAATCCGCACGCTGAGCGATACCACGCTGCTTCTGTTGCGGAAGGTCAGCGGTTGAACCGGCGTAGAGGCACCTTTGTCCGCTACGGACCCGCCTTCGGCTGAACCAAAATCGTAGTAGTGATAGGCAAGCTCGAGGATCACGGGACGCGTGCCAGGCGCCGTCATCTGGTAGGCCACACCAAAGCCCAGCGAGAATGCCACGTCAGTGTGTGTGGCACGAGAGAAAGTGCGAACCACGGGCGAAATCATCCGCCTGGCGGTGATGATGTATGTTCGATATCCGCTGTCACTACGCAGTCGCCTCTGAACAACGTGTTCATGCGGCGATCCGAACATTTGGTTGATCGATTTCGGGGCTGACGGCGGCGAGCACGACTGCCAGGATGGCGATCATTAGCGCCCTGAGGTGGGCAAGGATCTTGCGGATGTTGTGGCCGCAACCGCAGAGAACGGCGAAGATCGCGTCGCCGATTGTGCCCTTCAGCGGACAGCGGGCGAGGCGACCGTCGGATTTCATGTGGCCGATCTCGGGCTCGATGGCGCTTCGGCGCTTGAGGAGTTTCGCCAGCATCGGCGTGATGCCCCGTCGGGTGCCGCTGATCAGCACGCGGGTGGCCTCAATGCCGTGGCCGCGGTAGCCGCGGTCGACGACGGCCAAGGTGGGTTTCTGCTCGGTCAGGATCTCGACCTGCTCCAGCGCCTCGGCCAGCGTATGGCCATCGTAAGGGTTGCCTGGCAAGGCCCTCATGCCGACGACAAAGCCCTCGTCGATGGTGGTGGCGATGCTGACCTTGGTGCCAAATTCGTAGCGCACCCGCGCCTTGCCCTTCGAGATGCAGTCCACCTCGGGCGCGTGCAGGGCATAGATCTTGGCCTGGCTCTTCGGGGTCTGCTGCAGCAGCCGGCCAACCAGCGAAAGCTTGTCCAGAACCCGTTCGCGGAAGGCCCCTTCGGGGATATCCTGCAACTGGCGCCGGATATCGCGGAGGACACGGCCCGTATAGCCTTTAAGCTTTTTCAATGCCTTGCGCATGCGACGGAACTGTTTGGCATGCGCGTAGCGGCCCACCTGCATCGCCAGCGGCGGGGCAAGCCGGTTGTAATTCTGCCGCAGATCGATCCCGCCTTCCACGGCCAGGGCGACCAACTGGCGGCGGGCTTTCTCATAGAGCCGGGCGTCGGTCGGATGCGCGATGTTCTTCTCCATCACGGTGGTGTCGACGGCGATACGGGTCAGGCTGTCATTGTCGACGGCCCCGGATTTGCGCCCGGCCTCGATGGTCTTGGTTAACAGCCACTCGGCACCTTCTTCGCCGATCCTTTTGCGCCAGCCATTGCCCGGCAGGCAAATGTTTACATTCGCCGAGAGGGGCACCAGCGAGGACGGGTCGATCGGCACATGGTGCTGAAAGAACGTCTCGCCGCAAAAGTGTTGGACGTAGGGGCTGTCAATCCAGCGCGCGACCACCGCTTCGTCCGAGAGCCGGTAGGCGTGCTGCAGATACAAGAGCCCCGCCACCAGCCGCGGCGAGCTTGCAGGCCGTCCACGGTCGGAGGGAAAGAACCCGGCCCATTCGGTCTCGAAAAACTTCCAGTCGATCAGCGCCGCCAGCTTCACCAACTCGTGGCGCATGTCGATGATATCCACCAGGCGCGGGCGCAGGAGGTCATCTTGTTCTTCAGAGCGCGGACGGTGCTTCATCCCGAGGTCCCGAATTTGCAAGGTTTCGAGCCAAATCATACAAAGCCTTGCAATTCAAAGCCACAATTGTCGTAGTATTACTGCGTAAAATCAGTGCTTTAAGACTTTTTCAGCATCGACTACACAACGTGGAGGACCTGCTGCCTGAGCGCCGCATCGAGATCAGCCACGAAACGGTGCGATTCTGGCGGAACCGCTTTGGTACGTTGTTCGCTGCGGAAATCTGAAAACGTCGGGATTCTGGGATGCGGTCGAGCCACTGGCGATGGCACCTCGACGAAGTTTTCGTGAAGATCAACGGTGAGCTGCATTATCTGTGGCGGGCTGTTGATCACGACGGTGAAGTGCTTGAGAGCTTCGTGACGAAGCGGCGCGACAAGAAAGCCGCGTTGAAATTCTTGAAGAAATCACTGAAACGCCACGGCCGCACCGGTGAGATTGTTCCTGACCTGATGCGGTCATACGGCGCGGCGCTGAGGGAACTCGGCATATCCGATCTCCAGGAAACGGGCCGCTGGGCCAACAACCGGGCTGAGAACTCGCACCAACAGTTCCGAAGGAGCAGAGAGAGGGCGATGCTTCGCTTCCGGCGGATGCGAACGTCGCAGAAATTCGTCGCCGTTCACGCCTCGGTTCAAAACGACTTCAACCAGAAACGGAGCGTCTCGTCTCGCTCCATCTTCAGGCTGAACCGCGCCGCCTTTCTCGCCGATTGGCCTAGCCTCTGCACCAAGTAAGGTACAGCATCGCTATCCTAGCAGAGATGAATTTGCATTGGTCCGACGCCACCCTTTGCTGGGCTAAAGCTTGCCCAGCAAGAGGAGGACCACCAGAATAATAATAACGATGCCGAGGCCACCACCGCCATAGTAGCCAGTACCGTAAAATGGGCCGCCGCCGATTCCACTAAATCCGCCCAACAACGCGATCACCAAAATGATGATAATGATGGTCCAAAGCGACATATGAAAAGCCCCTGTCCCAGATCTGCCGCGACCGTCGCGGCGCGTTCAATGCAAAATTATCCGCATTCCCCAAGTGGCGGGGTGTGGAGCGCAGTCTCGCACGACATCGCTGCCTGCCCAAGTGTTTTCTGCCGATTCCATCACGTCCGGTATACAAGCACTATCAGCACAAAATTCTTGAGCGCGGGAGGCTTCCTCCGCAACAATTCAAAGTTTGCAACATAACGACCTAGCCTGACTTCACTCAAATGGCGGCGCGAACGGTTAGCTTAGCCGAAGGGCCATAGCGCCTGCCAAGATGGAAATCGCAGCGATCACGCGCCAGCGGGTGGCCGCCTCTCCCAAGAAAATGACCGAGATCACCAAACCAAAGAAAATCGAAGTTTCGCGCAGGGCCGCGACCGACGCAATCGGGGCCTTGGTCATCGCCCATAGCGCGATCCCGTAAGAGGCGGCTGTCAAGATGCCCGCGAGCAGGCCGGTTTTCCATTCTCTAGCGATGACAGGAACTATGGCCCGTCCCCGCGAAGCAAAGCCGATGATGGTGGCCGTCATGCCATCACAGACAAAGAGCCATGCGGCATAACTGATCGCCGGAGTGGTAATCCGCGCCCCATTGCCATCGCTAAGCGTGTAGGCACTGATCAGGACCGCCGTCAGCAAGGCGTACTTGACCGCTCGATGATTGAACCGTTCAAGGTGAAGCCCCCCGCGCAGCGACATCAGCACCGTACCGCAACTCAGCAGCACAATCCCGAGCATGGCGATGCCAGTTGGAACCTCATTATTAAAAAAGAATGCTCCAGCGGCCGTCAGCAAAGGGGCTGTCCCGCGCGCCAAAGGATAGGTCTGCGCCATATCCCCCGCGTCATAGGCCCGCACAAGAAAGAGGCGATACCCGATGTGGATCGTCACCGAAGCGGCAATCCAAGGCCAGGCTGCCAGCGACGGCACCGGAACGAAGGGCAAGACCGGAACCGCCGCTATCGCTGTGCCAAGCGCCGTGATTGAGATCGAGGCAAAACGGTCTGATCGCACCTTGATCAGAGCATTCCAGCTCGCATGCATCAGGGCTGCGGCAAGGAGTGCCAAAAAAACGGTAAGTGTCATGGCGCGAACGGGGTTTCCAGATCGATGTCGATCCACAGGGGGTGATGATCTGAAGCAATCTCGTCGTTCCGCGCCGTAACATCGTGCACGCGCGGCGCAAGGGCGGGACTTACGAAACAGTGATCAAGCTGGCGCAACCGCCGCGTGCCGTCGATGATCTTTGCGTGGGTGTAAAGACTGCCGGTAGGCACCCCCGCAGCCACTGCTGCGTCGCAAAAGCCGCCATAATACCGGGCGCCGCGATGGTAGGGAGTCTCATCAGTGATGCGGCGATATTCGGCACTTGCCGGCTCGGTGTTGAAATCGCCAAGCCAGATCGCCGCCGTCGGGCAAGCGGGTTCGGTCTCGCCATTGGTCCAATTGCGGCTGGGCTCGTCATCCAGTCCACTCCACGGCCCGCCTTCCGCTGAACTGCGGTTGTGCTGATCGATGAGGTAGTCGATCTGCTCAAGCCGCTCGGCCACGCCGACATGGGCCAGATGCAGCGAAAGGAAGCGCAAAGGCCCGGCGGGCGTAAGGATCGTCCCTTCGAGCGCTGCGTTGCGGGTGTTGAGCGGATTAATCATTCGGCGCATCGGCAAGGCAAAAAGGCGCGACCAGGCAATGGGATACTTCGACAGCAACATCGTTCCGAATTGCCGCCTGCGATTGGTTACGATGCCGCTCTCGATCGAACTGGCATCCATGTCGAACGCTGGACCGTAAACGCAAAAATATTCCGGCAACATTTGCGCCAGCAAGGCGGGCTGGTCGTCATCATTTGTCCTGCTCCAATGCCGTTCGACCTCCTGCAACGCAATCACATCAGCCCCGGCTACGGCTTTGGCAATGCGAGACAGATTGTAGTGACCATCGCTGCCGAAGCCATATTGAATATTGTAACTGACAAGCTTCACGTAATCCCCCGTAAGCCTATGCCCCAGCTGGGGAACACAGCTGTTGCCGAGTCGCCCAACCTGTGCATCCCGTGGTGCCCGGTGAGTTATGTCGAAAACATCCGGTCAGTCATTCCCGGGCATCCGGTCACATGAGGATCGATGCCCAGTAGGCGTCGTTATTGATGTCAGGCCGGGAGGCGTTCGTCAACTTTTCCGCAATGGTCAACCGAGTTACACATGGAATGGCCGTCGAGTTCGAGGCGGAGGGTTTGATGTTAGTCAGAGAAAGTGGCGCAAAATCATTATATCGTATACTTTTCAATGACTTAACTCCCAGAGAAGGTTCGACGTGGGTCGCGTCCGATCCGCCAGCGGTTCCTTGCGCTTGGCGCCGATCGGCGCGGTCTTTGCGCAGAAAGTGGTGCAACTCCACGGTTAATCTGATCGCAAGGAGTTTGGCCTATCCGTGAGGGACGAGGCGGGCGCGGGCGGCGCGGCGGGTGCCCAGGCGCAGGAGCGCCAGGACACTGACCCAGTAGGCACCCCAGGCCGCGAGGGTGATTACATCAGGGGCGGAGCGATAGCCGGTGAGCGAGGCGACCACGCCGCCAAAGCGGCTGCTGTCGTCGAGAAGCCAGCTGATGTTCCAAACGGTGGCGGTATAGGGCAGAAAGCCGAGTGAGATCAGGTTGCCGATGCCGGACAGGAAGAGCGCGCTGCCGAGGAGGAGGAGAATGACCTCGGATACACGGAAGAAGCTACGCCAGGGCAGAATGCGGCTGCCGAGTTGCAAAAGCGTGAAAGTGCCGAGGGCGGCGGCAAGGCCGATCAGCGCGGCGATGCCGGCGGAGGCAAGCGCCGCACCCTTGGCGGCGGCGAGGGTGCCATAGAGGAAGATCACCGTCTCGCTGCCTTCGCGGCCAACGGCGAGCATGGCGAGGATGAACACCGACCACCAGTGGTCGGCCTGTGCGGCGGCATCAAGGCCCTGCTCAAGCTCTCGTTTCAGGGTGCGGCCGTGGGCGCGCATCCAAAGGACCATCTGCACGATCAGGCCCGCCGCAATGAACAGCATGGCGGTCATCAGGTAATCTTGCGCATCGGCGGGCAGCACCTCGGAGAAGCCGAGGATGCCGAGCGCGAAGGCGAAGGCGAGGGCGAAGCCGGCAACGACGCCGCCCCAGAGGTATGCCTTGGCGCGCGCACCCGCATTATTGCGCGCGAGCCAAGTTAACAGGATGCCGATGACCAGCAGCGCCTCGATGCTTTCTCGCCACAGGATGAAGATGATCTGACCGCTCATCGGCGTCGCCTCCGCTTAGTTCGCTACGATCACGCCATGCGCAGTGGCGAGGTTTTCGTGGAATTCGTCAACGAATTCATACTCGCCTGCGGGCAATCCGCGAAGCTCAACCTTGATCTCGGCGCCGGGGGCCACGGCTTTTTCTTTGTGGAGGCGTTTGCTTTCGAACTCTGCGCCGGTTTTGCCGGTGTTGCGCACGGTGACGGTAACGGTGGTGCCCTTCGGGACTTCGAGGCGCTGCGGGGTGATGAGGCCGTCGTTGAAGGTGATGATCAAGGGCGCGGTGTCGGCGCGAACCGCAATCGGTGCGGTGCAAAGCGCGAGGCTGAGCGCGAGCAGGGTTTGGCGGGCAAGGGACAAAGACATCGGGCAGGCTCCACAACAATGGGTCAGGGCCGCAGCCCGGTGAGGGATTTGTAGCCGACTAATTCAGTCAGGTAAAGATTAAAGTCGAGCAAATCACTCTGGATTGAGGGCGCGTCACGGGGGCTTCGGACTTGCCGCAGATCTGAACGAACCCCCCCGCCGGTCGGGTGACGGGCGGGGGGATGTTTCAGTGTTGGCCGAACTTCAGGATCTGCTGGGCATGGATCTGACCCAGCCAGGTTTCCGTCAGCGGCGCGCCATCTTTGGCAAGGTAGGCGCGCACGTCGAAGGTTTCCATCGCGGCGGGCGCCTTCAGATCGAAGATCAGGCGCCAGTTGTCGGTGCCGACCACTGGCAGGACATAGGCGTTGATGACCACTACCCCCGGAGGTGCCGAGACCATCGCTTTGACGCCGTCCTTCTGGGTCAGGCCGGTCAGCGTCGGGCCAGCGAAGTCGACGGCGTATTTCAGTTGACCCGCGGGGTGGGGCTGGCCGGGAACACCGCCGCGACCGATGCGGGTGGCGACCGTCTTGGCCAGCTTCCAATCCACCGGCTCTTGGCGGCCCCAGTAGAGCTTGTAGTCGAGCGAGACGGTGGAGCCTGCCTTCGGTTCGTCCTTCGGCACCCAATAGGCGACGATATTGTCAAAGATTTCGTCGTCGGTCGGGATTTCGACCAGTTGCACCGCACCTTTGCCCCAGTTGCCGATCGGCTCGACCCAGACCGAGGGGCGTTTGTTGTAGAACACTCCGTCGTCCTGATAATGCGCGAAATCGCGGTCGCGTTGGATCAGGCCGAAGCCTTTGGGGTTGGTGTCAGAAAAGCTGGAGGTGACAACGCGGTTGGGGTCGTTCAGCGGACGCCAGATATGTTCGCCCGCGCCGGTAATCATCGACAGACCGTCCGAGTCATGCACCTCGGGTCGCCAGTCGAAGCCTTGCAGGCGGTTCGCCTCGGAATACCAGAACATCGAGGTGAGCGGCGCGATTCCAAGTCGACCGACCGGGTCACGGAAGAACAGGCGGCTGGCGATCTCCATGATCTGGCCGTCGCTGTCGCGCGCTTTGATGCGGTAGGCGCCAGTGACGCTGGGGCCATCCATCAGCGCGTAGATGGTGACGGCGCCGTCAGTGCCGCCCTCAATGTAAAACTCGGTGAAGCGGGGGAATTCCTCGGGCTGGGCCATGCCGGTGTTCAGCGCCACGGCGCGCGCCGACAGGCCATATTGGCGATCCGCCCCATCCGTGCGGAAATAGGCCGCGCCAAGGAAGGACACCCAATCGGTTTTCAGATCGGGCCGCATCAGGCGAAAGCCGGCAAAGCCCGCCTCGGCTTGGATGGCACGGGCCGGGCTGTCTTTCGGCATGTCGAAATAATCGGTGGAATAGAGAACTTCGCGTTCCTTGCCGTCGGCTACGATGTGCATGCCGACCGGATTGCGGAAATAGGTGCCCTCGTGAAAGAACTGGATCGGGACCGAGCCCGCCATGATCGTCGCCTCAGGCTTGAACTGGATGTGCCAGTAGGCGTCATAGTCGATCTTGTCGTAAAGCGCGGGGTGCAGCACCTTGTGCGCCTCATAGGGCTTTTTCGCCAGTGCATCCGCTTGGGCGATCAGGGTGTAAAAGGTGAAGGGCTGGGCAGGGCCGAGCTTTGGCGTGAAGGTGGCTGGCGTGTCGGCGCGCACGGTCGCAGGCAGGGTCAGTGCGAGGCCAAGGACGAAGGCGGCGAGGGGCCGCAGCAAGCTCAGGGCGTGAAGCCGAGGGCGCGGGAGGGCGTGGGGCAAGATCGTCTCCAATAGGGCAGGCGGAAGTCGCTCGTCCCGAGGGAGAGCTGCGCGGTCGATATATCCTGTATTGTCGCTGCCGGAAAGAGTTCTGCGCAATCAGCCCTTTGGTGACGGCGCGGCATCGCGCGCGTTGCGGCAGAGCGCGTCCATACCGATCGGCGCGTTCAACACGGAGGGCGCCGCGGCGCAACTAATCCAGCCCTTCCGCTTACCCAAAAGCGCATCAACGCGCGCGAAAAACAGATCGTAGGGGCCGCGCACCTGAATCGGCCCACCGGAATAACTGGTCGGCGTAATGCTAACATCGGGGAAATTCAGGCTGTCATACTGACTGTCGTCGCGGATATTGACGGTCAGGATACTGCCTTTCCCCGCCGCCGTCGCGGTGACCTGAAAGTCATAGTCGCCGGTAACCGGGGCCATTCCGCTCATCCCAGTGAAATAGCGATGCGCCTCAAATCCGTTGCTGCGGTCGGTGAAATCGGCGTTGTGCGGGGCCGCGGCGAGCGTGATGACCTCTTTCGCCGCCTGCAGCGCCTGTGCGGGCGTCACATCGGCATAGCTGTGCGTCGTGACAGACTGCGCGTAATCCTTGGTCCAAAGCGGGATCGAGGCACCGCAAGAGGCAACTGTGGTGGCAAGAAGAACCCAAGTGTAGCGCATGTCACTCTCCGCCGATGGTTTGCGTTTAAACGTAATTGTGGGCCGTTTCCGTCGCGGATCAAGCGTGACGCGCTACGGAATATCTGGGGCGAGGTGTAGCGGCTGGATCGGTCGCCGTCGACGGCGATCAACGGGAGTGACCGCACCGGAAGGCTTGCCATGGGCCGCGAAGTGAGAAAGCTTGACGCAACCCGGCAACCCGATGGAGACCGCCATGAACCTTGATGACGCCGCGATGAGCGTGTTGTGCTTTGGCGATTCCAATACCTATGGCACCGCGCCGTTGCGCTGGCTTGGCGATGCGCAGCGCTACCCGCGCTCGGTTCGCTGGACAGGGCATCTGCAACGCGCGTTGGGGGCGGGTGTCGAGGTGATCGAGGAGGGCCATCCGGGGCGCACCTCGGTGCATGACGACGTGGTCGAAGGCGAACATCGCAACGGCAAGCGGATGCTGCCGGCTATACTGGAAAGCCATGCACCGGTCGATCTGGCCGTGGTGATGCTGGGCACCAATGATTTCAAAACGCGCTATGCGGTGACGCCGATGGATGTGGCAATGTCGGTGGAAAAGCTCGCGTCGATGATTTTGGACGCCGGGGTCGCCAAGCTGTTGCTGATCGCGCCGCCGCCGGTGGTCGAGGTCGGCTGTCTGGCCGGCATGTATTTCGGCGCGGCAGAGAAGTCGCAGCGCTTCGCGGCAGCGTTGGCGCAGGCCGCAGAACGGCGCGGCGTGGGGTTTCTGGATGCCGGACGGCTGATTGAGTCGTCGCCGCTGGATGGGGTGCATTTTGAAGCTGCCGCGCATACCAAACTGGGCACCGCGATTGCCGCGGTGGTGTCGGACATGTTGGGGTGAGGGTCTTGATAGACCGATTGCCGTTATAGCCGCCGCTTATGGCGCGGGCGTGATCTCTAACTTGACCTGATGCGGGCTTTCCTCAACATGTTGGGATGAGGGGGCGTTCGGCTCGTCGCATAGGCAAAGGGGGCCTTGGCGTTGAGTGATTGCGCTATTGAAAAGCATACATATGATATGTATGCATCCTAATATGAATGGCCGGGAATCGGCGATAGGGGAGGATCGACATGAAATTCACGCATAGACTTGCCGTCGCTGCCGTGGTTGCGGCAATCGCGCAAAGTGCCGGCGCCGACACGGTCAAGATCGGCATTCTGGCGCCGTTCTCGGGTCCGTTCGCCATGTATGGCACCCAATTCAAGCAGGCGATCGAGGTCTATCAGGCGCAGAATGGCACCTCGGTTGGCGGCCATGATATCGAGTTGATCTACAAGGACACCGGCGGGCCGAACCCCGATGTGGCCAAGCAACTGGCGCAAGAGCTGTTGATCAAGGACGGCGTCAAATACCTTGGCGGCATCGTGTTCACGCCGAACGCGATGGCGGTCGCGCCGTTGATAAACCAATCCAAAACGCCGACGGTTCTGTTCAACGCAGCCACCTCTGTCATCAACGCAAAATCGCCGTTTTTCGTGCGCACCAGCATGACGCTGCCGCAGGTTTCGGCGCCGATGGCGGATTGGGCCTTTGCTCATGGCATCAAGACGGTAGCGACGGCTGTCACCGACTATGGCCCCGGCATTGACGCTGAAACGGCGTTTACCAAGGAGTTCACCGCCAAGGGCGGCAAGGTTGTCGATGCGATCCGGATGCCGATCCAGACCACCGACTTTGGCCCCTTCATGCAACGCATCAAGACCGAAGCGCCGAACGCGCTGTTCGCGTTCATCCCCGCAGGCGCGCCGGCGTTTGCCTTTACCAAAGCCTATAGCGACAACGGCCTGAAAGCTGCGGGTATTCAGGCTCTTGGCACCGGCGATATCAATGACGAGACGACGTTGGAGGGGCTGGGCGATGCCTCGATCGGGATCATCACCTCGCACCATTACTCGATGGCGCATGACTCGGCTGAGAACAAAGCCTTCATCGCAGAGCTGCAAAAGCTGCATCCCGGCGCGGTGTCGAACTTTGCCTCGATCGGGGCCTATGACGGCATCAAGGTGCTGTACAAGATGATCGAGACTACGGGTGCCTCGGGTGGCGAGCCTGCGGTGAAATCGGTGCTTGGCATGTCTTGGGTCAGCCCGCGCGGCCCGGTGACGATTGATCCGACCAACCGGACGGTGACGCAGAACGTCTATATCCGCGCGATCACCAAGGGCGCCGACGGCAAGCTGGAGAACAAGGAAATCGACACGTTCCCGAACGTGCCGGATCTTGGCTGGGCAAACTGACACTCGGTTCTGGCCCGGTGCCCGTTGAGGGGCCGGGCCGTTTCTTTGCCCGGTCGGAGACGCCATGACAACGATCCTATCCATTCTGATCGACGGGATCGCCTATGGCATGATCCTTTTCATGATCTCGGTCGGTCTGTCGGTGACGATGGGGCTGATGCGGGTGGTGAACCTTGCGCATGGCGGCTTTGCGCTGCTGGGCGGCGCGTTTACCCATGTCGCCATGGCCTCGCTGGGGATGCCGTTTCTGCTGGCGGCGCCGGTGGCGGTGCTGGTGGTGATGGTGCTGTCGGTGCCGATGGAGCGGGTGCTCTATCGCCCGATCTACAAGATGGGCGAGCTGCCGCAGGTGCTGGCCACCATTGGCATCACCTTCCTGATGATCGCGAGCGTGAACCGCTGGCTGGGCTCCTCGCCGTTGTCGATCCCGTTGCCAGCGGCGATGTCGGGCGCGATGAACATCGGGTTCCGCACGCTGCCAACCCAGCGGATCTATGTGATCGCGGCGGGGCTGATCGTGATCGTCGGACTTTATGCGCTGATCGAGCGCACGCGGTTTGGCATCACCCTGCGTGCCTCGGTCGATCATCCGGGCACGGCGGCGTGTCTTGGCATCGACACCAGCCGAGTGTTCCTGTTGACCTTCGCGCTTGGCGCGGGGCTTGCGGCGCTTGGCGGTATTCTGGGGGCCGAGCTATTGCCGATCACCGCCTATTACCCGTTGCACTACATGGTGCTGTTCCTGACCGTGGTGGCGGTGGGCGGCATGGGGTCGATCATGGGGTCGTTCGTGGCGGCGCTGGGGCTTGGCATTCTCGATACTGCGACGCGCTATCTGGTGCCGGATTTCGGCACGGTTTTCTTCTATGTCGCGATGATCCTTGTTCTGGGCTTCCGCCCGCACGGTCTGTTGGGGAAGGCATGAAGATGATGCGCGCGCTTTTCACGCTTGGGCCTTACGCGGGGCTGATTGCCGCCGCCATCGCGGCCTATTACCTGTTCCCAAGCAACCTTGGCTTTGTCACCACCGTTGTCGTCGCGATGATTTTCGTGCTGTCGCTGGACCTGGTGATGGGCGTGGCCGGGATTTCGACGCTGGGCCATGCCGCGCTTTACGGCACCGGCGCCTATGCGGCGGCGATCTTCGCCACCCTGGTCAGCGCGGACCCGCTGCTGGGGCTGGCGGTTGGCGCGGGGGCGGGGGCGGCGATTGCCTTTGTGTCGGGCCTGTTCCTGATGCGGGCGCAGGGGCTGACGCTGTTGATGTTGTCGATCGCGGTGACAGAGGTGCTGTCGTCGCTGGCCAACAAATACAGCGGCTTGACCGGCGGCGCGGATGGGCTGAGCTTTACCCCCGGCGCGCTGTTCGGGCGCTTTGAGTTCGATTTCTACGGCCAGCTTGGCTACATTTACGCGGTCTGCGTGTTCCTCGTGGTCTTCGGTATGCTGCGCATCGTGGTCGCCTCACCCTTCGGGCTGACCGCACGCGGGATCAAGGAAAGCCCGGCGCGGATGCGCGCGATCGGCACACCGGTCTATTGGCGGCTGGTGTCGGTCTATACCTTCGCGGGCGCCATTGCGGGGCTGGCAGGGGCGCTTGGCGCGCAATCGACGGCGTTGGTCAGCCTGAACGTCTACGACTTTCAACGCTCCGCCGAAGCGGTGATCATGCTGATTATCGGCGGCACCGGCAGGCTTTGGGGCGCAGTCATTGGCACCATCGTGTTCATGACGGTGCATCAGGTCGCGGCCTCGGCCGATCCGTTTAACTGGCTGTTCGTGATTGGCGCGCTGGTGCTTGCGGTGGTTTATATCGTGCCGGCCGGACTGTTGGGCCTACCAGAGATGGTCAAAAAACTGACGGGAGGCGCGCGATGAAGGGCCTTCAGGTGCGCAACCTCAACAAGTCGTTCGGCGGGCTGGTGGTGGCGCGCGACATCACGCTGGATCTTGCACCCGGTGACCGCAAGGCGCTGATCGGGCCGAACGGGGCCGGGAAATCGACCTTCACCAACCTCATCACCGGCATCCTCGCGCCGACCAGCGGGGAAATCCGCCTTGACGGCCGCGACATCGGGCGGCTGAGCGAGGCGCAAAGGGTGAAGGCGGGGATTGCCAAAACCTTTCAGATCACCACCCTGTTTCGCAGCCTGACGGTGCGCGAAAACCTGCGCCTGCCGTTGTTGGAGCGGCGCGGGCTGACCGCGCGCATGATCGGGCGCGCCGATGCCGACCCCGCGTTGGAGGCCGAGATCGAGGCGCTGTTGGCGCAATTCAAGCTGAGCGCATTCGGTGACGCCAAGGTAGACCGGTTGGCCTATGGCCAGCAACGTCTGGTGGAAATGGCGATGACGCTGGCCCTGCGGCCGCGCATCCTGATCCTGGACGAGCCCGCCGCCGGTGTGCCGTCCAGCGAAAGCCCACTGATTTCCGACGCCATCGCAGCGCTGCCCAAGGATCTGTCGGTGCTGATTATCGAGCATGACATGAACCTTGTCTTCAAGGTGGCCGCCAAGATCATCGTTCTGGTCGCCGGGGCGATTCTGACCGAGGGCAGCCCGCAAGAGATCTCTGCCGATGCCCGTGTGCGCGATTTGTATCTGGGGGCGCATCATGACTGAGCCGCTTTTGAGCCTGAAATCCGTGGTGGCTGGCTATGGCCGCACGCAGATCCTCAACGGGATCTCACTCGACATTGCCGCGGGCGAAAGGCTCGCGCTGATCGGGCGCAATGGCATGGGCAAGACCACGCTGTTGGCGACGATCATGGGGCTGACACAGTTGCACTCTGGCAGCGTTACGCTGAACGGCGCGGCTATTGGTGCGATGCCTACGCATCGGCGCGCGGGGCTGGGCCTTGGTCTGGTGCCGCAAACGCGCGATATTTTCAAATCTCTGACGGTTGAGGAAAACATCATCGCCGGCCTGCGCGGCGATGCGACGCTGGAGGAGGCGTATGCCCTGTTTCCACGCCTGAAAGAACGCCGCCGCAACGGGGGCGGACAACTTTCCGGGGGCGAGCAGCAGATGCTGGCGATTGCGCGCACGCTGATGGGGCGGCCGAGCCTGCTGATGCTGGACGAACCGCTTGAGGGTCTGGCGCCAGTGATTTGCGAGATGTTGATGGGCGTCTTTGAACGCCTTGCCGCGGATGGGCGCACCACGATCATTCTGGTGGAACAGCACGCCGAAATGGCGGTAGCCTTCGCTGACCGCGTGGTGATCCTTGATACCGGGAAAATCGCCTATCAGGGGTCACGCGCCGAGGTGCAAGCCGACCCGGCAATCCTTGACCGCTTTGTCGGCGTGGGGCTGAGCGCGGCCTAGGGCAGGGCCACACAACCGTTTTAATGGAAGGGAACCGCATGTCACCCAAGACGCTTTCCGAAGTTCTGGCCAAGGCCGGCAACACCGTTCAGATGCTGCGCAATTCGCAGATCGGCGCTTATGTCTACCCCGTAGTGCCGCCCGAGTTTTCCAACTGGCGCGACGAACAACGCGCGTGGCGCGAAACGGCGGTGCTGTTTGACCAGTCGCACCACATGGCGGAAATCCGGGTGACCGGCGCCGATGCCTTTGCCATGCTGGAACGCCTGACCATCAACTCTTTCGCCAATTTCTCGGTCGGCAAGGCCAAGCATTATGTGCCATGCAGTCCGTCCGGCCATGTCATCGGCGATGTGATCTGCTTTCGGTTGGCAGAGGAAGAGTTCCTGCTGGTTGGCCGCGCGCCGACCATCACCTGGATCCAGTTCCACGCGGAAACTGGCGGCTGGAAAGTAACGGCAGAGCGCGACGACCGCTCGCCCTCGCGCCCGATGGGCAAACCGGTCAGCCGCCGCCACTATCGCTATCAGATCCAGGGGCCCAAGGCCGAGGCGATCCTTGAGGTGCTGAACGGCGGGCCGCTGCCCAAGATCAAGTTCTTCAACCTTGACTGGATCACCATCGCGGGCCGCAAGGTGCGTGCCCTGCGTCACGGCATGGCGGGCGAGCCGGGGCTGGAGGTGTTCGGCCCCTATGCCGAGGGCGAGGAAATTCGCGCGGCCATCGTTGCCGCCGGGGCGCCCTTTGGGATGCGGCAGGTCGGCAGCCGCGCCTATGCCACCAACACGCTGGAATCCGGGTGGATTCCGTCGCCGCTGCCTGCCGTCTATACTGGCGACGCGATGCGCGCCTACCGCGACTGGCTGCCTGCCGACAGCTACGAGGCGACCGGCTCGATCGGCGGCAGCTTCATCTCGGACAATATCGAGGATTACTACCTGACGCCCTATGACCTTGGCTATGGCCCGTTCGTGAAGTTCGACCACGACTTTATCGGTCGCGCGGCGCTGGAGGCGATGCAGGGTCGCGCGCATCGGCGCAAGGTGACGTTCGAGTGGAACGCCGAGGATGTAGCGCGCATCAACGCCTCAATGCTGGCGCCGGGGCGAAACTTCAAGACCATCGACCTGCCGCTGTCGAACTATGCCTCGGCCTCGTATGACAAGGTGACGATGGGCGATAAACTCGTGGGGTTCTCGATGTTTACCGGCTATTCTTACAACGAGCGCTGCATGTTGTCGTTGGGCATGGTCGATGCCGACATCAAAGAGGGCGACATCCTTAGTCTGACCTGGGGCGAACCTGACGGCACGCGGAAAACCACGGTGGAACCCCATGTGCCGACCGAGGTGCGCGTGCGCGTGGCGCCGGTGCCCTATTCGCGGGATGCGCGTGAAAACTACGTGGAAAGCTGGCGCACGCGGACGGCGTAAGCCCGCGCGCGATGAATTGAGTTGCCAGTTTCGCCGCGCTGTGCTCCTGCTCCGCGCGGCGACAGGCTGGTCGCCGCCATGATCGGAGACGGCATCTTGTGCAACGCCTGTTTTTCCCGCCGCGCGCTGTTGCAAGGGGCGGCGCTGCTGCCCTTCGCGGCTCCGGCATTGGCGGCCAAGCCTGACACCAAGGGGCTGATCGAGCCGCATATGCGTATCACGGGCGCAGGCGCGGATGGCCCGCGCGTGGCGCTGACCTTTGATGCCTGCGACGGGCACACGGATCGCCGCGTCCTCGACATGCTGCTTGCCGAGAATATCCCAGCGACGATCTTCGCCTCGGGCAAATGGCTGCGCGGGAACGCCGCCGTGTTCAAGGAACTGCTTGCCCACCCCGAGCTTTTCGAGATCGGCGATCATGGCGCGCATCACTTCGCGCCTATTGACCGGCCCGAGACGATCTGGGGTGTCCGCGCCGCCGGGTCGGGGCAGGGGGTCACGACCGAGGTATCGGAAGGCGCGCGTTTGCTAGAGGCTGCGGGCGCGCCGCGCCCCGGGTGGTTTCGCGGCGCGACGGCGCTTTATACGGATAAGGCGATGCAGATCATCACGGACCTTGGCTATCGCATCGCAGGGTTTTCGATCAACGCAGATCAGGGCGCATCGCTCAGAGCCGAGGGCACCGCGCGGCGTTATCACGGCGCAAGCGACGGCGATGTGCTGATCTCGCACATCAACCAGCCGAACCGGGCAGCGGGGGCAGGGGTCGTTCGTGGCGTGCTGGCCCTGAAGGCGCGCGGCGTGCGTTTCGTGAAACTTTCCGATCCGACCTTGACGATTGCGCCAATCGGGTGAGACTTCACCACACCCTTTAATGTTTTTTCCGTGAAGGGTTGTGTTTTCTCACGACTACACATATTCATACTTGCGAATATATATGAACCCCCTTTCCAGAGGTCCAGTAAATGCGCCCACTCCTAGCCGCCCTTTGTCTGTCCGTGGCGCCTTTCGCGGCGTTCGCGCAAAATGCCACGCCGCTCGCTCCGGTGACTATCACCGAATGGAAGGCCGTCTATGGCCAGATCGAGACCAAGGACCGCATCCCGGCCCGCGCGCGCATTGGTGGCACCCTGACCGAGCTGACCGTGACCGAGGGCGATATGGTGACGGCGGGCCAGAAGATCGGGGTTGTTCTGGATCAGAAAATAGCGTTTCAATTGAGTGCCTTGGACGCGCAACTTAAAGCGTATCAGGCGCAGTTGGACAACGCGCAGACAGAGTTGACGCGCGGGCAGCAATTGCTGTCGCGCGGGGTCAGCACCAACCAGCAACTCGACGCGCTGCGCACGCAGGTTGACGTGCTGACCAGCCAGATTGCGTCGGGCGTAGCCAACCGCCGCGTCATCGAAGAGCAGGCAAATGAGGGCGACGTTCTGGCGCCCATCGCGGGCGAGGTGCTGGAAGTGCCGGTGACCAAAGGCGCTGTGATCCTGCCGGGCGAGGCGGTGGCAACCTTGGGCGGCGGCGGCTTCTTCCTGCGTCTCGCGATTCCGGAACGCTTTGCGACGTCGCTGAAAGAAGGTGCGCCGATTGATGTTGAAACCACCGGCGGCAGCACCGAGGGGCATCTGGCCAAGATCTATCCGCTGATCCAGAACGGCCGCGTGACCGCCGACGTCGAAGTCAGCAACCTGCCGGACCACTTCGTTGACGCCCGCGTGCTGGTGCGTCTGCCGGTGGGGCAGCATCAGGCGCTGATGGTGCCGGTCAGCGCGCTTGAGACCCGCTCTGGCGTTGATTTCGTCGGCGTAACGCAGGACGCCAAGACCGCGCTGCGCGCCGTGGTTACGGGCGACCAGCAAAAGGTGAACGGCACCGAGATGGTGGAAATTCTCAGCGGCCTTGCCGCCGGTGACATGGTGGTGGCAGCCCATGACTAATTTGCCTGAAAAAGCGCTTGGCATTGCCGGGCGGCTGACCCGCACCTTTATCATCTCGCCACTGACACCGTTGTTCATCATCGCGGCCATCGCGGTGGGCCTTGTCGCGCTGAACTCGCTGCCGCGTGAAGAAGAGCCGCAGATTTCGGTGCCGCTGGTCGACATCCACATCTCTGCCCCCGGTCTGAAGGCCGAGGATGCGGTGAAACTGGTGACCGAGCCGATGGAGACTATCGTCAAGGGCATCGACGGGGTCGAACACGTCTATTCGCAGACGCAAGATGATGGCGCGCTGGTTACGGTGCGCTTCAAGGTCGGCACGTCGTCCGACGCGGCGATTTTGCGCGTGCATGACAAGGTCAATGCCAATCTTGACCAGATCCCCTTGGGCATCCCGCAACCGCTGATCGTCGGGCGCGGCATCAATGACGTGGCAATTGTCACGCTGACGCTGTCGGGCAAGCCGGGCTCGACCGTCACGGCCAACGACCTGACGCGGGTGACGCGCGCACTGCGCACCGAGGTCAGCAAGATCGACAACGTGGGGCTGACCTACATCGTCGGCGACGCGCCCGAGGCGATCCGCATCGCGCCAGATCCGGAAAAGCTCGCGCTTTATGGGGTGACGCTGCAAGAACTGGCCGGGAAGGTGCAGGGCGCCAACGAAGTGCTGAACGCGGGCAAAGTGCGCGATCAGGGGCAGATGATCGACCTTGAGGCCGGCCAAACTCTGACTGCGCCTGCCGAAGTCGCCAACCTGCTGTTGACAACCCGCGACGGTCGCCCGGTTTATGTCGGCGACGTGTCCAAGGTGGAATTTGTGCCCAACACCTCGGATCAACTGGTGTCCAACATCGTCCGCGGCGCGGATGGCAAGATCGACCGCACCCCCGCCGTGACGCTTGCGATTGCAAAAAGGGCAGGGTCCAACGCGGTTCTGGTGGCGCAACAAATCCTCGACAAGGTTGACACCCTCAAGGGCAGCCTTATCCCGTCCAACATGACGGTGGAGACGACGCGCGACTATGGCGTCAGTGCCAACGCCAAGGCGAACGAACTGCTGTTCCACCTCGCGCTCGCCACCGTCTCGATCATCGGCCTGGTGTTGCTGGCGGTGGGCTGGCGCGAGTCGATCGTGGTGGCGATTGTGATCCCGGTGACCATCCTGCTCACGCTGTTTGCCGCGTGGATCATGGGGTATACGCTGAACCGGGTGTCGCTGTTCGCGCTGATCTTCTCGATCGGGATTCTGGTCGATGACGCCATCGTGGTGATCGAAAACATTGCGCGGCACTGGGCCATGAAGGGCGAGGGCAGCCGGGTTGACCGCGCCATCGACGCCGTGGCCGAGGTCGGCAACCCAACTATCGTCGCGACGCTGACAGTGGTCGCGGCCCTGCTGCCGATGCTGTTCGTCTCTGGCATGATGGGGCCTTATATGAGCCCGATCCCGGCCAACGCCTCTGCCGCGATGATCTTTTCGTTCTTTGTCGCGGTCATCATCACGCCTTGGCTGATGGTGAAAGTGGCGGGCAAGGCCGAAATGAAAGGCCATAGCGACGAAGACATCTATGGCGGCCATCATGGCGGCAAGCTGGGCCAGATTTATGCCTTTGTCGCGCGCCCCATCCTGAAGACCAAGCGGCGCAGTCTGACGTTCCTTTTGGTGACGGCGGCGCTGTCGTTTGGCTCGCTGGCCTTGCTTTACACCAAGGATGTCACGGTGAAGCTGCTGCCGTTCGACAATAAGGCAGAGCTGTCGGTGATGATCGACATGCCGGCGGGCACCTCGGTTGAGGCGACGGATGCGGTGGCGCAACAGGTCGTGGCGCAGGTGATGGACCTGCCTGAGGTGATCTCGGCGCAAACCCATGCCGGGACTGCGGCGCCGTTCAACTTCAACGGGCTGGTGCGGCACTACTACCTGCGCGCCAATCCCAATCAGGGCGACGTGCAGATCAACCTGACGTCGAAAGACGAACGCTCGCGCACCAGCCATGACATCGCGCTGCAAATCCGTGACCGCATTGCCAAAATCAAGCTGCCCGAGGGGGCGAGCCTGAAAACGGTGGAACCACCGCCGGGTCCGCCGGTGATCTCGACCCTTCTGGCCGAGGTTTATGGCCCCGACGCGCAAACCCGCCGCGCGGCGGCACGCAAGATCGAGCAAGCGTTCAAAAGCGTGCCGTTCATCGTGGACGTTGACAACAGCTTTGGCACGCAAGCGCGGCGTCTGCGCGCCACCATCAACAGCGACAAGCTGGAGTTCTTTGGCGTGCAGGAATCGGATGTGTTGAACACGATCCAGATCCTGAACGGCGGCACCACGGTCGGCTATTCGCACCGCGGGGCAGGGCGCGACCCTATCCCGATCGAAGTGGCGCGCGGCAAGGCGAACCGGGTGATGAACGAGGCGTTCCTGACGACACCGATTCCGGCCAACGTTCTGCCGGGGGCCAAAGGCGTGGTAGAGCTGGGCGACGTGATCTCTGTCAAACCGGAACTCGCCAGCTATCCGATCTACCGCCACAACGGTCGCTTTGCCGAGATGGTGACCGGAGAGCTTGCCGGGGCCTATGAGGCGCCGCTTTACGGCATGCTGGCGGTCGATTCTGCGCTGAACAAGATGAGCTGGGCGCCGGGCGAAAAGCCGGTGGTCGCGCTGCACGGTCAGCCGGACAACGAAAGCCACGTCACGCTGCTTTGGGATGGGGAATGGGAGGTGACATGGGTCACGTTCCGCGACATGGGGGCGGCCTTTGGGGTGGCTCTGTTGGGGATCTACATCCTCGTGGTGGCGCAGTTCGGGTCATTCCGCCTGCCGCTGGTGATCCTGACGCCAATCCCGCTGACCTTCCTTGGCATCATGATCGGCCACCTGATTTTCCACGCGCCATTCTCGGCCACCTCGATGATCGGCTTCATCGCTTTGGCGGGGATTATCGTGCGGAACTCCATCCTGTTGGTGGACTTCATCCGCAACGCCGATACCGAGGGGAAATCCAACATCGATATCCTGATCGAGGCGGGCGCCATCCGTTTCAAACCGATCATCCTTACGGCGATTGCCGCGATGATCGGGGCGGTGGTGATCCTCAGCGACCCGATCTTCCAAGGCCTCGCGATCTCCTTGTTGTTCGGGTTGATGAGTTCGACCTTGCTGACGGTTCTGGTGATCCCGGCGATCTATCGCGTCTTCAAGACCTGAGAGGGCGGGACGCAACAAACGAAAAGGCGCGCCGCGGAGGCACGCCTTTTTTGTCGGAGTATGGGGGGCTGGTTCGGGCTTTCTATATTTCCTATAATCAATATTATGTTAAATATATTGATGCCGGAACGCAGCGTATCCCGCTGAAAACCCTGTCGTTCCTTACTCTGGCAAGAAACCGCCCTGCATCCCCATAATCGCCTTGCGTAAGGTATCGGTCACAGGCCGCATCGGTTTGTCCGCAGGCCAAACCAGAAACCAGTGGCGCACAATGGGTAGTCCCGGCGCGCGCAATTGCACCAGACGACCAGAATGCAGCTCGTCCATCACCGTGTGCAGCGACAGCACGGCAATTCCCAGCCCGGCGATGACTGCCTGCTTGATCGTCTCGTTAGAGCCCATTTCCACCGTGTCAAAGACATGGCCCTCGCCAATGCGGTCCAGATAGCGCGACATCAGGATGCGCGTGCCAGAGCCGTCTTCTCGAGCCAGAAAAACCTGCGAAAACAGATCACTGGCGGTAATGTCGGCCTTACCAGCCAGCGGATGATCCGGCGCCGCGACAAGCCCGTGCGGATGCGGCCCCAGCGGCTCCGCTATCACGGAAGGAAACCGCGGCGGACGGCCCATCACGGTCAGGTCAACCGCATGGCGTTCCAAATCGCGGATAACGTCGTCGCGGTTGCCAACGCGAAGAATCACATCAATATCCGGGCATAACGCCTTTAGTTGCTTCACTAATTTTGGCGCAAAGTACTTCCCGGTCGACACAACGCCTAAAATGACCTTGCCCGCACGCCCACGCGCCAGGGCATCAACCTGACCCGCGCACTGCGACAGAATGACCTCAATCCGCTCGGCTGCCTCCAGCATCGCGAAGCCGACCTCGGTCAGCTGCGAGCCCGCGGTATCAGAGGTCCGCTGCAATATCGGTACTTCAAGTATGGCCTCCAACCCTTTGATTTGCGCATGAATTGCTGGCGGCGTCAGGTTTAGCTGCTCGGCAGCGGCGGTGATTGAACCGCGGCGCGCCACCGCGGCAAGCGCACGAAGTTGCTTCAAACTCAGGGCATCAAACGCTGACATTCATATTTTCCTTATCAGGCGCGCAAATAAGTAAATGGCATTTAATCATCCGCTTCGCAATCCTGATTCCAGTTCGTAGCTTTGGGAGGAGAGACGATGCCGCTAGACCAATCCGCCTTTGCCGGATGCGAAGTGCCGGTTCACCTGCAAGAGGTGATTGGCCGTCTCGCAGCGGTTTCCGTCACTCTGGCGCGCCGCATTGCGCGCGGCGGGATCGAAGATGACCTTGCCAGCGCCGTCGGCACCAACAGTGATGGCGACGGCCAAAAAGCATTGGACGTCATCGCGGACGAGGCGTTCATGGCAGCGCTTCGCGGCACCGGGGTGCGCTATTACGCGTCCGAAGAGCAGGAAAGCGCCCTGCCCCTCAATCCCACCGGCTGTCTCGCGTTGGCGATCGACCCGCTGGACGGCTCGTCGAACATCGACGCCAACGTCTCGATCGGCACGATCTTTTCGATCTATCCCGCCGCCGAGTCCCCCGAGGCCAGCTTTCTGCGCCCGACGTCAGAGCAGATCGCCGCAGGCTACATCATCTACGGCCCGCAGTGCTGCATGATGGTCACCTTCGGCAAGGGCGTGCTGAAATATGTGTTGGAACCGGAAACCGCGCAGTTTCGCCTGGTCAATGCCAACGTGCGGGTGCCGGCGGAATCCACCGAATTCGCCATCAACGCCTCCAACTACCGGCACTGGCCGCGCGCAATCCGCTCTTACATCGATGACTGCGTGGCGGGTGCCGAGGGTCCGCGAGAGCGCAATTTCAACATGCGCTGGATCGCCTCTCTCGTGGCGGAAACCCACCGCATCCTGACGCGCGGCGGCATCTTTCTGTATCCGCGTGATGGCCGCAAAGGCTACGAGAATGGCCGCCTGCGGCTGCTTTATGAAGGCGGCCCGATCGCCTTTCTGGTCACGCAAGCGGGCGGCGAGGCAACGGACGGCGCCGATCCGATCCTGACGCAAGCGCCCAAGCATCTGCACGCGCGCACGCCGCTGATCTTCGGCTCTGCCAGCAAGGTCGCGCGCGTTGCGGCCTATCACGACCTGCCAGAGCAGGAAACTTCCGCCCTTTTCGGCACGCGTGGCCTTTTCCGGAGCTGACATCATGAGCAAAAAACACCCCATCATCTCGGTCACCGGATCTTCAGGCGCAGGCACATCGACGGTCAAGCACACGTTCGACCAGATATTCCGCCGCGAAGGGATCAAGGCGGTTTCGATCGAGGGCGATGCCTTCCACCGCTTTGATCGCGCCGCGATGAAGGCCGAACTGGAGAGCCGCGCGGCCTCGGGTAACTCAAACTTCTCGCATTTCTCATACGAAGCCAATGAGTTGGTCGAGCTGGAGCGCGTCTTTCGCGACTATGGCGAAACCGGCAAGGGGCGCACGCGTCACTATATCCACGATGCGACCGAGGCCGAGAAATACGGCACGCCGCCCGGCAAATTCACCGAATGGGCGGCGTTCGAGGATGGCTCTGACATCCTCTTCTACGAGGGGCTGCACGGATCGGTGGTCAATGACGACGTCGATCTTCCCAAATACGCCGACCTGAAAATCGGCGTGGTGCCGGTTATCAACCTCGAATGGATCCAGAAAATCCACCGCGACCGCGCCCATCGCGGCTACACGACCGAGGCGGTGACCGACACGATCCTGCGCCGGATGCACGCCTATGTGCATTGCATCACGCCGCAGTTCACCAACACCGACATCAACTTTCAGCGCGTGCCGGTGGTTGACACCTCCAACCCCTTCATCGCGCGCTGGATTCCCACGGCGGACGAAAGCCTTGTGGTGATCCGCTTTCGCAGCCCGCGTGGGATCGACTTTCCCTACCTCGTCTCGATGATCGAGGGCAGCTGGATGAGCCGCGCCAATTCCATCGTCATTCCCGGCGGCAAGATGGATCTGGCGATGCAGCTGATCCTCACCCCCCTGATCGAACGGCTGGTGCGCGACTCAAAGCGTGCCTGAGCCCCCTGCCCTGCATTAGGAGTATCCGATATGGCACTGATAACACTCAGACAACTGCTGGACCATGCCGCCGAACATAGCTACGGCGTGCCCGCGTTCAACATCAACAACATGGAACAGGGATTGGCCATCATGGAGGCCGCAAAGGCCGTCGATGCTCCGGTTATCATCCAGGCCAGCCGCGGCGCGCGTTCTTACGCCAATGACACCATGCTGGCCAAGATGATCGAGGCGCTGGCCGCGATCTACCCGACCATCCCGCTGTGCATGCACCAAGACCACGGCAATAACGAGGCCACCTGCATGACCGCGATCCGCTATGGCTTCACCTCGGTGATGATGGATGGCTCGCTCGAGGGCGACGCCAAAACGCCCGCCAGCTACGATTACAACGTCGCGATCACCGAACGCGTCAGCCGTATGGCACATTGGGTCGGCGCGTCGGTGGAGGGCGAACTGGGTGTGCTGGGCAGTCTGGAAACCGGCGAAGGCGAGGCCGAGGATGGCCACGGCGCGACGGGAAAACTCAGCCACGATCAGCTTTTGACCGACCCCGATCAGGCGGTGGATTTCGTGCGCCGAACCAAGGTTGACGCGCTGGCGATTGCCTGCGGCACCAGCCACGGCGCATATAAGTTCTCGCGCAAACCGACCGGCGACATCCTTGCGATGCGCGTGATCGAGGAAATCCACGCCAAGCTGCCCAATACCCACCTTGTGATGCACGGCTCGTCCTCGGTGCCGCAGGAATTGCAGGACGTTATCAACAAATATGGCGGCGAGATGCCCCAGACCTACGGCGTTCCGGTCGAGGAAATCGTGCGCGGCATCCGCCACGGCGTGCGGAAGGTCAACATCGACACCGATTGCCGCATGGCGATGGCCGGGCAGTTCCGCAAGGTCGCCATGTTGAACCCGGCAGAGTTCGACCCGCGCAAATTCCTGAAACCGGCGATGGATGCGATGCGGGATCTGTGTCGCGACCGTCTGGAACAGTTCGGTGCCGCCGGGCACGCCAGCAAAATCAAGGTCATCGCGCAGGACGACATGGCAAAACGCTATGCCTCGGGCGCGCTCGACCCCGTCACCCTTCACGCCCAAGCCGCAGAATAAGGAGGATACCATGGATCAGTCAGACCGCTACGCAAACCTCAAGCTTCGCGAAAAAGACCTTATCGCAGGCGGGCGCCATGTGCTTTGCGCCTATATCATGAAGCCCAAAGCGGGCTACGGCTACCTGGAAACTGCGGCCCATTTCGCGGCCGAAAGCTCGACTGGCACCAATGTCGATGTCTCGACCACCGACGCGTTCACCCGGGGCGTCGATGCGCTGGTATATGAAATAAATCCGGAAAAAGAGGTGATGAAGATCGCCTATCCGGTTGATCTGTTTGACAGAAACATCATAGACGGTCGCGCGATGCTGGCCTCTTTCCTGACCCTGACCATTGGCAACAACCAAGGCATGGGTGACGTCGAATACGCCAAGATGCACGACTTCTGGGTGCCGCCGGCCTATCTGCGCCTGTTCGACGGTCCCTCGACCACCATTCGCGATCTGTGGCGCGTGCTCGGTCGCCCGGTGGTTGACGGCGGCTTCATCGTCGGCACCATCATCAAGCCAAAACTTGGCCTGCGCCCCAAACCCTTTGCCGATGCCTGCTATGATTTCTGGCTGGGCGGCGATTTCATCAAGAACGACGAGCCGCAGGGCAACCAGACCTTCGCGCCCTTCAAGGATACCGTGCGGCTGGTGCACGATGCGATGGTGCGCGCGCAGGAAAAGACCGGGCAGGCAAAGCTGTTTTCGTTCAACATCACCGCTGATGACTATCGCGAAGAAATCGCGCGCGGCGAGTATATTCTGGAGACCTTCGGCGAAAATGCCGATCACATCGCCTTCCTTGTTGATGGCTACGTCACCGGACCTCAAGCGATCACCACGGCGCGCCGCACCTTCCCCAAGCAATACCTGCATTACCACCGTGCCGGTCATGGCGCCGTCACATCGCCCTCGGCCAAGCGTGGCTATACCGCGTTCGTCCTGTCCAAAATGGCCCGCCTTCAGGGCGCCAGCGGCATCCACACCGGCACCATGAGCTACGGCAAGATGGAGGGTGAGGCTTCGGACAAGCTGATGGCCTATATGATCACTGACGATAGCGCCGACGGGCCGTTCTACCATCAGGAATGGCAGGGTATGAACCCGACGACGCCGATCATCTCTGGCGGCAAGAACGCGCTGCGGATGCCTGGGTTTTTCGCGAACCTTGGCCACTCCAACCTGATCATGACGGCGGGCGGCGGGGCGTTCGGCCACATCGACGGTGCGGCCTCTGGTGCGATTTCCTTGCGTCAGGCAGAACAATGCTGGAAAGAAGGGGCGAACCCGGTGGAGTTTGCGAAAGATCACAAGGAATTCGCCCGCGCCTTTGAAAGCTTCCCCGGCGACGCCGACAAGCTTTACCCCGGCTGGCGCGAGGCCCTTCGCATTAACTCCGCCGCCTAACCCATTGCGGGTGGACAGAAATGTCCGCCCCCTTATCAGGAGACCGCCATGTTTGATCGCACGCTCAAGATCGCCCCCTCGATCCTTTCCGCCGATTTTGCCAACTTCGGCCTCGAATGCGAGGCGATCGAGGCGGAGGGCTGCGACTGGGTCCATGTCGATGTGATGGACGGCCATTTCGTGCCAAACCTCACCTTTGGCCCCGCGATGTGCAAGGCGATCCGCCCGCATATCAAGACGGTGATGGACGTGCACCTAATGATCGCGCCGGTCGATGCCTACATCGAGGCATTCGCAGAGGCTGGCGCCGATATTATCTCGGCCCATCTGGAGGCCGGGCCGCACATTCACCGCACCTTGCAAGCCATTCGTGGTGCAGGGAAAAAGGCAGGTCTCGCCATCAATCCCGGCACCGGCATCGAGGATGTGGACTACCTGTTGGACATGGTCGATCTCGTCTGCGTGATGACGGTGAACCCGGGCTTCGGGGGGCAGAAATTCATCCACTCGCAGGTTGAAAAGGTGCGCAAACTGCGCGCCATGATCGGCGACCGCCCGATCCATATCGAGATTGACGGCGGCGTCACGCCAGAAACCGCGCCTTTGGTGGTGGCGGCGGGCGCTGATGTGCTTGTCGCGGGCTCGGCCGTGTTCAAGGGCGGCTCGGTCAAGAATCCATCGCCGTATGGGGCCAATATGGCCGCGATCCGCGCCTCGGTCGCGGGCAGGTAGCACGCGACGCGAGGGTTTTGCCAAGCGAAGAAGGACCGAACCATGAAAGCCGTGATCTTCGATCTTGACGGAACGCTGATCGACAGCGCGCCCGACATTCATGCAGCCGTCAACTTGACGCTGGCGGAAATTGGCGCCGCGCGGATCGACCTGCGGCAGGTGAAGTCCTTTATCGGCAACGGCGTCGGTGTGCTGATTGAAAAGGTGCGCGCCGCGCGGGGTCTGACGCTGCCGCAGCCAGAGGTGTTGGAGCGCTTCATGCGGCACTACAACGCGAACCCCGCGACGCTGACCACGCTCTACCCCAATGTGCGGGCCACGCTGGAGCTGTTGACGGCGCAGGGCACCGCCCTTGGCGTCTGCACCAACAAACCCGAGGGTCCGACGCGGGAAATCCTTGCCGCCTTTGACCTGACCCGGTTCTTTAGCGCCGTGGTCGGCGGCGACACCCTGACCGCGCGTAAGCCGGACCCGGCGCCGCTGGCCTATGCCGTGGCAGCGCTGAACCGCCCAACCACTGCCTATGTCGGCGATAGCGAGGTTGATGCCGAAACCGCGCAGCGCGCCGCCCTGCCCTTTGCGATCTTCTCGCAAGGCTACCGCAAGACCCCGATCAGCGAGTTGCCGCATGATGCAAGCTTTGACGACTTTGCCGAGCTTCCCGCCGTGCTCGACCGTCTGATGCCGGTGCCTGCATGACGCTGGCTGCGCTGATCTTTGACGTTGACGGCACGCTCGCCGAAACCGAAGAGGCCCATCGCGCGGCGTTCAACGCGGCTTTCGCGGCCCTTGGGCTAAACTGGCACTGGACGCGCGCGGATTATCGCACCCTGCTGAAAACCACCGGCGGCAAGGAACGCATCCGCGCGTATCTTGCAGCGCAGGGGCTTGCCCCATTGGCTGACGTGGAAATCGCGGAAATTCACGCGAAGAAGACGGCGCAATACGTTGAAATCCTTGGATCTGGACAGCTTCCTCTGCGCGACGGCGTGGCCGACCTGATAGCCTCCGCCCGTGCCGCTGGCCTGAGCCTTGCCATCGCCACGACCACAAGCCGCCCCAATATCGAGGCGCTGGCGCACTGCTGTTGGGGCCGCCCTGCCGCAGAGGTTTTCGACGTGATCGCCGCCGGGGATGAGGTCGCGCGCAAAAAGCCGGCACCCGACGTCTTTCAACTCGCCCTGTCGCGCCTGGGCGTGGCCCCCGACCGCGCCATTGCCTTTGAGGATAGTCTCAACGGCCTGCGTTCGGCGCAAGCTGCGGGGATACGCACCGTCGTTACACCCAGCCTTTATACCGATGACGAAGACCACGGCGCGGCCCAGTGGTGCGTTCCCTCGCTTGCCCTCGCGCATCTGCCGGTCGAGGTGACGCGGGCCATTGCGTCATAGCGACCCGACGCGGCAGCAACCGCGAATTTGGTATCGACAAGACGCGAGTGCGGCGGCTAAACTTCGCGCAGGAAGATATCGAGTGCTGTGCGTTTGAACGGGACTTCAGGAGACGGCACCGATGCTGGGCCTAATGGAGCGTATGATCGGCGCGCAGTCGGTCGACGAAGTGTGGGCATGCTACCTGGAGGGCCTGAATACCTTCGGTTTTTCCAAAGCAATGTATGGTCTGGTCAACTTTCATCCCAAGCTTCCCACGTTTGCCAGTTTCGAAGACATCCTGTTCCTGTCCAATCATGACAAGGCCTATCTCGACACCTTTATCGGTGAGGCGCTTTACAAGGACGCGCCGATGGTGAAATGGGCCGCCGAAAATGACGGTGCAGCCAGTTGGCGGCTGGTGGCAGAGATGTTCGAGGCGGGCACCCTGTCAGCGGCCGCGCAGCGTGTGATCCAGTTCAACCGCAGGATGGGCGTCGTCGCCGGGTATTCGATCAGCTTCCGCGGTCTGTCGGTGCGCTCTAAGGGCACAATCGGCCTCGTTGGCGCGCCGGGCTATACACAGGATGATGTTGACGGGATATGGGACGAACACGGGCGAAAGATCATGACGCTGTCCTCTCTGCTGCATCTCAAGGCCACCAACCTGCCCCGCGACCTGCCCTACAGCCTGACTGAACGGCAGCGAGAGGCGCTGGAATGGGTGGCCGAGGGCAAGACCACGCAGGATATCGCCGTGCTGATGGCGATCTCGACCGCGATGGTGGAAAAGCACCTCCGGCTCGCCAGAGAGGCTATGGACGTGGAAACCACGGCCCATGCGGTGGCTAAGGCCTCGCGGTTAAATCAGATTTTCAGCGCTCGCGGTTGAAATCTAAAACCGCCATACAGAGTTTACGCAAAGGTAAGGAATACCCGACTTCCGCCCGGCGGAGCTTCGCGTCACCATAACCGAGTTCCGAAAGTGGTGGCTTAGGCCAAGGAACGGCGGCTGCCATAACCCACCTATTTTGATGGGGATATGGCTTTCGTGATCTGGACCTGTTGGATGAATAGTGCTTCCGACGGGTCCGGACATTATCGAGTTCGCGCTGTCCCCGACGCTATAGTGTGGCGCAAATGAAAACGGTGCAGACCTAAGGTCCGCACCGTTTTCTATTTTGCTGAAGGCTTTAATCAGCCCTTGAGGGTTTTCGCCACTTCCGCCGCGAAATCCTCTTCCTTCTTCTCGATGCCGTCGCCGACCGCAAGACGGATGAAACCGGTCACTTCAACGCCAGCCTGCTTCGCGGCTTCCGCCACGGTCAGGTCGGGGTTCATAACAAATTTCTGTCCCAACAGCGTGTTTTCTTCGAGGAACTTCTTCATCCGACCCGGAATGATGTTGTTCTCGATCACCGACGCGGGCTTCGGCTTGGCCGAGGTTGCGTTCTCTTCCATCGCTTTCTCGGTCTGCACGGTGCGCTCACGCTCGACCACAACCGGATCAAGGTCCGCTTCCGACAGCGCCAGCGGGTTGGTGGCCGCAACGTGCATCGCGATCTGCTTGGCGATACCGTTGTCGGTGCCTTTCACGGCAACCAGAACGCCGATCTTGCCCATGCCATCAGCAGCCGCGTTGTGGACGTAAGACGCTACAGCGTCGCCCGAAATCGAGGCCATGCGGCGCAGCGTCATGTTCTCGCCAATGCGGGCAATCGCCTCGCTCAGCGTGGTCTCGACCGATTTGCCATCGATCGTCGCCGCTTTGAGCGCTTCAATATCCGTCAGGCCGAGGGCTGCCTTGGTGAAGCCCGAAACCAACGCCTGGAAATCGGCGTTTTTCGCAACGAAGTCGGTTTCCGAGTTCACTTCGACGGCAACGCCCTTGCCGCCCGCGACCAAAACGCCAACCAGACCTTCCGCAGCGGTGCGGTCAGCCTTTTTCGCAGCTTTCGCCAGACCCTTGGTGCGCAGCCAATCGACCGCAGCGTCCATGTCGCCGTCGGTTTCGACCAGCGCTTTTTTCGCGTCCATCATGCCAGCGCCGGTGGATTCGCGCAGTTCCTTCACCATCTGAGCGGTGATTGCCATAGCGGCTCTCCTCAGTTGAAATTCATAAAGACCGAGCGGGGCTTACCCCCGCCCGGTAACAGTTCGGTAACGCCGTGCCTGTAATCAGGCCTCGGTCGCGACCTCTTCCACAGGCGCTTGTTCCATTGCACCGATGTCAACGCCAGCCGCACCCAGTTGGGCCGACATGCCGTCCAACGCCGCGCGGCTGATCAGGTCGCAATACAGCGCAATCGCGCGTGCCGCGTCATCGTTGCCGGGGATCACATAATCCACGCCCTTGGGCGAGTTGTTGGTGTCCACAACGCCGATCACCGGGATACCCAGCTTTTGCGCTTCGAGGATCGCGAGGCTTTCTTTGCCCGTGTCGATCACGAACAGCAGATCCGGCACGCCGCCCATTTCACGGATGCCGCCCAGCGAGGCTTGCAGTTTGGTCTGCTCGCGCTCCATGCCAAGGCGTTCTTTCTTGGTCAGGCCCTCGGCGCCATGGCCCAGAACCTCGTCCAGCTGCTTCAGGCGCTGGATCGACTTTGACACCGTCTGCCAGTTGGTCAGCGTGCCGCCCAGCCAGCGGTGGTTCATGTAATACTGCGCGCATTTCTCGGCAGCATCAGCGATCGGCTTTTGGGCCTGACGCTTGGTGCCGACGAACAGGATGCGGCCACCCTTGGCCACGGTCTCGCGCACGACGTTCAGCGCGGAGTCCAAAAGCGGAACCGTCTGCGTCAGGTCGAGGATGTGGATGCCATTGCGGTCGCCGTAAATAAACGGACCCATCTTGGGGTTCCAGCGTTGCGTCTGGTGACCGTAGTGAACGCCAGCTTCAAGCAGCTGACGCATCGAAAATTCGGGAAGCGCCATTCTCTTTTCCTTTCCGGTTTATTCCTCGGTAAGGCCACTCAGGCTTTCGCCCAACCGGCGGACCGTCGGGGATTTCTCCCCCGAATGGCCCAAGCCCTACCTGTGAAGTGCGGCGCGTTTATAACGACTGCGTGGGTATTGCAACCCCTCACCCGTTGCGAAGGGGGGGTAAAGGCGGAACGCCTCCGGCGGAGGAGTATTTTTGCCAAGAAGAAATACGCGCCCGTGTTTTGCCTTGCCAAGCCGTGTGCCCCTTGGCAGGTATCGGCCATGACCCCGGATATCCTTTGCATCGGTTCTGTCCTGTGGGACATCATTGGGCGCACCCCGTCCAACATGCGGCTTGGCTCTGACGTGCCGGGCCGCATCACGCGCCTGCCGGGGGGTGTTGCGATGAACATCGCCATGACGCTGGCGCGTTTTGGCTTGCGCCCCGCGTTGCTGACCGCAATCGGGCGCGACGCCGAGGGGCAGGAGTTGCTGGCCGCCTGTCAGCGCCTTGGCCTGCTGACCGGCCACGTCTATGTGTCAGAAGACCTGCCGACCGACCGCTATATGGCGATCGAGGGCGCAAACGGCCTGATCGCCGCCATCGCTGACGCCCATTCGCTGGAGGCGGCGGGCGACAAGATCCTGCGCCCGCTGGCCGATGGCGCGCTGGGATCGGCGCGTGCGCCGTGGCGCGGCCCGATTGCGCTGGATGGCAACCTGACCACCGCGCTGCTTGCCGAGATTGCGCAAAGCCCGCTGTTCGCACTGGCCGATCTCCGCGTGGCACCGGCGTCTCCGGGCAAGGCAGAGCGACTGCTGCCGCTGCTTGCCCACCCACGCGCGACGTTCTACGTCAACCTCGAAGAGGCGGGCCTGCTGTGTCACACGCGCTTCGACACCTCAATGCGCGCGGCGGAGGGGCTGCTGGAGCGTGGCGCGTTCCGTGTGCTGGTTACCGATGGTGGGCGCGCTTGCACTTCTGGCACTTCGGCAGGCTGTCATTCGCTGCAACCCCCGCCGGTTATGGTCACGCGCGTTACGGGCGCAGGCGACACCTTCATGGCCGCCCATATCGCCGCCGAGGCGCGCGGGGATGCGGCAGAAGTGGCGCTTGCCTCTGCCGTCCACGCGGCTGCCGATTATGTATCGGCCGAGGTGGGCTAGGCCCCGTCCTTGTCGCCGCCCTTGCCGCCGGTTAACAGCGACAGCATCAGCACCGCGACGCCCAAGGCGACTGCCGAGCCGACCTTCAGCCCCGGCAGTGCCAGCACCAGGGCAGTTTCGATCACGCGTTTGCGTTCCGCCGCCTGCCGCGCCCGCTCACGCGCATGATTGCGCGCCTCAAGCCGCAACAGGATCAGCATCACCAAGGCGCCAAGGATTGCCACGCCAAGCGCCACGGCCAGTGCGGCAATCAACCCGATCCACGCCGCCAGCGCCACCACGCCCAGCGCGAGACCAAAGCCGAGCGCCAGAACCGCGAACACCGCTAACGCCACCATCATCTCCGCGCGCCCCGCGACATGGCTGCGCCACAGCCCGGCTTCCGCTGCGGCCAACGCCACGGCGATGCGCCACAGTGACCCCATTTTAGCGCCGCAAGATCAGGCTAAGCAAAAACCCACCCAGCGCTGCAAAGCCCAAGGTGCGCCAAGGATTTTCGCGCATTTGCGCCACAACCCGCGTCTCAAGCCCCTTGATATCGCCTGCCAACCCGTCCGCCAGCCCTTCGCCAGCAGCAAGCCGCGCTTTCGCGGCCTCGCTCACGCTCGCCACACCGGCAGAGCCGATGCGCCCGACGGTCGCGGCCAGTGCCGCCAACTCTTTGCGCAGCGCTGCAATCTCGTTCGAGAGTTCGAGAGCGTCGTCCTCGATAGCATCAGACGCCGAAGGGGATGATTTATGCGATGCCATGACGACACCTCCTTGCATGAAGGGTGGGCCTTTATTTTAAGTAGGCACGGCGCCCCTTGCATTCAATGCCCCGCGGCACTGCGCCCTTGATCCTGCGGGCCCGCCTTGTCATACCTCGCGCAACCCAAGGCAAAGGCGATCCCCGATGGAACTTATCCTGTCCGATGAAGTGCGCAGCGCGCGCGCAAATGGCACCCCGATTGTGGCGCTTGAATCCACCATTATCACCCACGGTATGCCTTGGCCGCAAAACGTTGACACCGCAGCCGAGGTCGAGGCCGAGGTGCGCAACCACGGTGCCACGCCCGCCACCATCGCCGTGCTGAAGGGCAAGCTGCACATCGGGCTGTCCGCGGCGGAACTCTCCACCCTCGGCAAGGCGCATGACGCGCTGAAACTCTCGCGCGCGGATTTTGCCGCCTGCATCGCCATGGGCAAAACCGGCGCTACCACCGTCGCCGCCACCATGATCGCGGCACGGCTGGCTGGCATTGACGTCTTTGCCACCGGCGGCATCGGTGGCGTGCATCGTGGCGCCGAACTCAGCTTTGACATCTCTGCCGACCTCCGCGAGTTGTCGGAAACCGCCGTCACCGTGGTTTCTGCCGGTGCCAAGGCCATCCTCGATTTGCCGAAAACGCTGGAGGTGCTGGAAACCCTCGGCGTGCCGGTGATCGCCTACGGGCAGGATGCGTTCCCCGGCTTCTGGGCGCGCGATTGCGGGCTGCCCGCGCCGCTGCGCATGGACACTGCGGCGGAAATCGCGGCGGCCCACCTGATGCGCGCCCGCCTGGGCCTGCCCGGCGGCCAGCTTGTCGCCAACCCGATCCCGCTTGCGTCCGAGATCCCGCTGGCCGACCTTACCCCCGCCATCAATACCGCGCTGGCCGAGGCAGAGGCGCAAGGCATCGCCGCCAAGGCGGTCACGCCCTTCCTGCTCGACCGGATATTCCAGTTGACCGAGGGCCGCTCGCTTGCCGCCAACTGCGACCTTGTGCTGAACAACGCGCGCCTTGCCGCCGCCATCGCCGCCGAGATCGCCCGCCAGCGCGCAAGCTGACCCATTGTCGCCTGCGTGCCGCGCTCCTACCTTCCGGTGACGGCCCCAAGCAACAGGATACCTGATCGATGAGCGAGACCGAAGACCACAGCAAACGCCGCGGCCTGTTGGCAAGCCTTCGCGCCAGCTTTCTGACCGGCCTCGTGGTGATCCTGCCGATCGGTCTTACGCTCTATCTGATCTGGACGGTGACCGGCTGGATCGACAGTTGGGTGTTGCCCTTCGTGCCCAATTCCTGGCGCCCCGATACGCTGCTGCACGGCTACTTGGGCGGCAACGGTCCGGTGAATATCCGCGGCATCGGTGTGCTGATCTTCCTTATCTTCACCGTGGTGATAGGCTGGCTTGCCAAGGGGCTGATCGGCCGCTCGCTGCTATTGTGGGCGGAGCACCTTGTTGACCGCATGCCGGTGGTGCGTTCGATCTACAATGGGCTGAAACAGATCGCGGAAACGGTGTTTGCCCAAAGCGATACCTCGTTCGACAAGGCCTGCATTGTCGAATACCCGCGTGAGGGGCTTTGGGCGATCGGTTTCATCTCGACCGCCGCCAAGGGTGAGATCGCGCAGAAGGTGCCGGGCGAGGAACAGATCCTGTCGGTGTTCGTGCCGACCACGCCCAACCCCACCTCTGGCTTTCTGCTTTACGCAGCGGTAAGCCGCGTCGTCATGCTTGATATGACGGTCGAGGATGCCGCCAAACTGATCATCTCGGCAGGGCTGGTCTATCCCAATCCGAAAGACCCGAGCCAACCGCCCGGAAAGGTGAATTAAGATGATGCTGACCGCCGCCCTCACCGGCTTTGCCACCGCGATTTCGCTGATCCTCGCGATTGGCGCGCAGAACGCCTATGTCCTGCGCCAAGGTCTGCTGAAATCGCACGTTTTCCCGCTGGCGCTGATGTGCGCCCTGTCGGACGCCGTCCTGATCACCGCAGGCGTCGCAGGCTTTGGCGCTGTCGTTGCGCTGTGGCCGCTGCTGCCCGCGATCATGGCCGCCCTCGGTGCTGCGTTCCTCATCGTTTACGGCGCCTTGAAACTGCGCGCCGCTTGGGCTGGCGATTACGCCCTTACCCTGTCGGGGCAAAGCGCCGCGCTTTGGCCAACGCTCCTGACCGGGATCGCGTTCACCTGGCTGAACCCACATGTTTACCTCGACACGCTGGGCCTGATCGGGGCGGTCTCGACCAAGTTCACCCCCACGCCGCAAAAGGTTGCGTTTGCGGTGGGCGCCTGTTCGGCGTCTTTCACCTTCTTCTTCGCGCTCGGCTACGGTGCGCGGCTGCTTGCCCCCATCATGCAAAGCCGCCGCGCCTGGCAGATCCTTGACGCACTGATCGCCCTGACGATGTGGACCCTCGCCTACAGCCTGATCCGCGCGTTGCTTTGATCGGCGGAATTTGAGTATTTTTGCCAAGAAGAAAGCGCGAGAGAAGCCCTGCTTTCCCCGCGCCCCATTGCTTTGGTCCAAATATCCCCGCCGGAGGCGAAGGTCGGCAAGATGCTGCGGCGAAACCCGCTTACATCGCGGTCCAGCCACCATCGATGCTGATCGTGGTCCCCGTCACCTGATCGGCCGCGGCCGAGCACAGGTAGACCACGGTGCCGCCAATTTGCTCTACCGTCGCGAACTGACGCGAGGGCTGACGGTCCAGCATGACCTCGCGGATCACCGTCTCGCGGTCCATGTTATGCGCCTTCATCTGATCGGGGATCTGCGCCTCGACCAGGGGCGTCAGCACATAGCCGGGGCAGATCGCGTTGCAGGTGATGCCCTGCCCGGCCGTCTCTAGCGCCACGGTTTTAGACATGCCGACCAGCCCGTGCTTGGCTGAGACATAGGCCGATTTGAACGGCGACGCGCGCAGCCCGTGTGCCGAGGCGATGTTGACCACACGGCCCCAGCCCGCCTTGCGCATCATCGGCAGCGCGACCGCCGTGGTGTGGAACGACGAGGTCAGGTTGATCGCAATGATCGCATCCCACTTGGCCGCCGGAAATTCATCAATCGGCGCGACATACTGGATGCCCGCGTTGTTCACGAGGATGTCGCACGCACCTGCTTTGGTAATCAGCGCGCGGCAATCGTCGCCCTTGGACATGTCGGCCTGAATATAGCGCACAGTGACGCCGTATTGCTTGGCCAGCCCCTCGGCGATCTCGTGGTCGCTGTCAGCATCCGTGAAGGAGTTGATCACAAGGTTCGCACCCGCCGCTCCCAAGGCATGCGCAATCCCCAGTCCGATCCCCGATGTCGATCCAGTGATAACGGCGGTTTTTCCCTGAAATGACATGGTCTCAATCCTTCTTTGCTGATCATAGTTAAGCTGCACTAGCAGCAATATCGGGTTCTGCGGCTGCGAATACCACCACCACACCGTCCTCGTCGCACAGAAGTGACCGCGCGAGGCCAAAAAAAACGCCCGCACAAGGCGGGCGTTAAGTTATTGAGGCAGGTTTCATACAGGCAAGAAACCTATCGAGCAGTGCATTCTTTATACGCAGTTATCCGCTGCTCTCCAAGCTAAAAGTTTGAAAAGGTTGCAAAGCCCGGTTAGGCACAGGTGTAATTAAACAAGGCCCGGAAGGATTGTCGCCAAAATGAAACCGGATTATTTCCGCTTCCTGGCCCGCAGCATCGCTGTTCTTGGCCTGCTTTCTGCCACCGCCCCAGCCTTCGCTGATTCCGCCTATGGCATAGCTATGTATGGTGCCCCAGCGTTGCCACCGGATTTTGTGTCGCTGCCCTACGCCAACCCGAATGCACCGCAAGGCGGCAGCATCGTAACGGGCGAATCGGGCAGTTTTGACTCGCTCAATCCCTACATCCTCAAGGGTAATGCGCCCTATTGGCTTGGCCCTCTCACCGTCGAGTCGCTGATGGGCCGCAGCTATGACGAGCCTTTCACCCTCTACGGTCTGCTGGCCGAATCGATCAACACGCCACCCGACCGCTCGTGGGTTGAATTCACGCTGAACCCCAAGGCCCGATTCTCTGACGGCCACCCGGTTACGGTTGACGACGTGATCTGGTCGTTCGAGACGCTCGGCACCAAAGGCAGCCCGCGCTATTGGGGCGCGTGGAAAAAGATCGCCAAGGCCGAGCAAACCGGCCCGCTGAGCGTGCGCTTTACCTTCAACACCCCGGACCGAGAGTTGCCGTTGATCCTTGGCCTGCGACCGATCCTGGAAAAGGCGCAATGGCAGGGCAAGGACTTCGCCGCCTCGTCGCTGGAGGCGCCGATCGGCTCTGGCCCCTATGTCGTCGACAAGATGGAGCCGGGGCGCTTTATCAGCTTCAAGAAGAACCCGGACTGGTGGGGCAAGGATCTGCCCTTCAACCGTGGCCAGTGGAACCTGTCCGAAATCCGCTATGATTACTTCAGCGACGCCAATGTGGTGTTCGAGGCGTTCAAGGGTGGCACGCTGACCTCTTATCGCGAAACCAGCCCGGCGAAATGGGCGTCAAATTACGATTTCCCCGCCGTGAAATCCGGCGCCATCACCCTGTCGGAAATCCCCGACCACCGGCCGTCGGGCATCCAGGGGCTGGTGATGAACACGCGCAAGCCGATCTTTGCCGATTGGCGCGTGCGCGAGGCGCTGATTGACGCCTTCAACTATGAATTCATCAACCGCACCGTCAACGGCGGCACAGATCCGCGCATCACGTCATACTACTCGAACTCCATCCTTGGCATGTCGCATGGCCCCGCCACCGGCACCGTCCTTGCCGACTTGCAACCCTTCGCCTCAACCCTGCTGCCCGGCGCGATAGAGGGCTATTCCCTTCCCGTATCGGATGGAACCGAGGCCAACCGCAGCAATCTTCGCAAGGCCACGCATCTGCTGGAAGACGCAGGCTGGACCATTCAGAACGGTGCCCTGCGCAACGCCAAGGGCGAGGATTTCACCTTCACCATCCTGCTGCCCCAAGGCGCAAGTGTGATGCAATCGGCGGTCAACATCTACATCGCCGCCCTGAAACGCCTTGGCATCACCGCCACCGTCTCTACCGTCGATTCCGCGCAATACGTCGCCAGGACACAGTCCTATGACTTCGACATGACGCAATACGAGGTCTCGCTGTCGCTTAGCCCCGGCAATGAGCAATGGCTCTACTGGGGCAAGGATGGCGTCACCAATCCCGGCACGCGCAATCTGATGGGCATGGACTCGCCCGCCGCCGAGGCGATGATTACCAAGCTGCTGACCTCGACCAGCCACGACGATTTCATCGCAGCCACCCGCGCGCTGGACCGCATCCTGACGTCAGGCCGCTATGTGATACCGGTCTGGTATTCCAACGTCTCGCGCATTGCCCATATCAAGCAACTGAAATACCCTGCAACACTGCCGGTCTATGGTGACTGGACCGGCTTTCAACCCAATGTCTGGTGGTATCAGGACTGATCGCATGACCAAAACAGCCCTTCTCCTCGTGCTTCTTGCAACGCTGGCGGCCTGCAACACTGTGGCCGGTGTCGGCCAAGACATCACCGGTGCCGCGCATAAGGTCGGCAACATGGTCGGCGGCTAAGCGCGCCTTCAGACCAGCGAAGTCACCCATAGGATTGTCGCATCCTCTTCCGAGGTGGAGATGACGTTGTGCCCCATGGTCGCGTCATAATAGGCGCTGTCGCCGCGCCGCATGTCCTGCGGCTCGTAGAACTCGGTGTATAGCCGGATGGTGCCGGTGAGGACGTAGAGAAACTCCTCGCCGTCATGGCGCACCCAGCCTTCAAACTCCGCAACCGAGCGCGCCCGGATGCGCGCGCGATAAGGCAGCATCTGCTTTTTGGTCAGCGCCGCCGCCAACAGCTCGTGTTCATAGGTGGCGGTGGCATGGCCCTGCCCCTCGCCCTGCTTAGTCACCGCCATGCGCCCCGTCACCTGCGCCTTGGAGGGCGCGGTGAACAGTTGCGGCACCGAGATCGCCAGCCCCTCGGCCAGCTTCTTCAGCGCCTCATAGGTCGGCGACATCTGCCCGTTCTCGATCTTGGACAGGGTCGAGCGCGCGAGCCCCGCCTGCACCGCCGCCTGCTCCAGCGTCCAGCCGCGCGCCTTGCGCAGCTCTCGCACGCGGATGCCAAGGTCCAAGGGCTGCGGCGTGGCCTCTTCGCCATTGGCGCGTGCAATGCGGATGATGCTGGTCGGGTCGCTTTTTATCATGGCACCGAAATACGCCACCCGCGCGCTGTCTTGCAACTGCCAGCGCACAGCGCTAGCCACCGCGGATGATGGTTTCCCTTCACCGCACCCTTGCCCCCTCACCCGGCCGTCCTCGATTGCGCTACGGTGGAAGTGACCGTGACGCTCGACACCGCCGTCATTGCCTGCTTCAATTACGGCGAGGACATGACTGACGCGGACCTCGCTGCCGCCCGCCGGGTGCGCGGCAAATAACCCCGGCTGTTCCTGCTGTGCGATGCACTGCTGACGCGGACAAACGAAAAACTCCTCCGGCAACACCTGCGCCGGCACTATGAGGCGACCCATGCTGAAACTTGATATCTTCTCCGACCCGATCTGCCCGTGGTGCTATATCGGCAAAACCTACCTTGACCGCGCGCTGGAACAGGCCCCGACGCCGCCTTTCATCGTTGAATGGCACCCGTTCCAACTGAACCCCGACATGGCACCGGGCGGGCAGGACCGCCGCGCCTATCTGGCGGCGAAGTTTGGCGGCCCAGGGGGCGTCACCCGCGCTGATGACACGGTCGAGGCCGCAGCCCGCGCCGCGGGGATCGAGATTGACTCGGCCCGCATCCCCACCATTCCCAACACGCTGAACGCGCACCGCCTGATCCACTGGGCAGGGCTGGAGGAATGTCAGACCGCCGTGGTCGGCGCGCTTTTCCGCGCCCATTTCCGCGAAGGCCGTAACATCGGCGACGCCAACACGCTGGCCGACATTGCCGCCGCCAATGGCATGGACCGCGAGGTCACGCTGCGCCTTCTTGCCACCGACGCCGATCTCAATGATATACGCGCCCGCGACGCTCACGCCCGCTCGCGCGGGGTGAATGCCGTGCCGACCTACCTGATCGCCAACCAGTACGTCCTGCAAGGCGCGCAACCGGCAGACCTCTGGCAACAGGTGATCGCAGAGATCACACAATCCCCCGAGTCTTGACCACGCCAGCGCCCGATTTTCCCGCAATTGCCTGCATTTGGCTTGGCAACGCGCGGCTTGCCGCCCTATACACTTTAAGAAACCGTCACGGTTTTGAGCGACTTTCCGACTTCAATCAGCACGAAGGAGCGTTCGACATGGCATTCCAATATCGCCGAAGCCCTCTCCACGACAGCGGGGGCTGGATGATCGGTTTCGGGATCATCGCCCTCGTCGCCGGTGTGCTGGCGTTCTACCACCCCTTCGCGGCGTCCCTTACCGTCGTCAGCTTCGCCGCGCTGAGCTTTATCGTGCTGGGCATCCTCAAGGCGCTTTACGCCGCGCGCCTGCGCCACGACGACAGCTTCATCGTCTCGCTGATCCTTGCCGCGCTGTTCATCTTCCTTGGCTTCGGCCTCTGGTCCAACCCGATTGCCGGGCTATTGTCGCTGACCGCGCTCGCCGCCGTGCTTTTCATTGCCATCGGTATTTTCAAGGCGGCCTTCGCCATGCGCATTCGTCCGGCAAGCGGCTGGGGTTGGGTTATGGTGTCGGGCCTTGTGTCGATGCTGCTCGGGGGGATGATTATCGTGAACTTCCCCGCATCGGCCGCCACCATCCTTGGTTTACTTCTGGGGATCGAACTTCTTTCTACCGGCGTCGCCTTTGTGATGGCGGGCCTTACCCTGCGCCGCCTCTGACCCAAGCGCACGTACAGGGACCAGAACGAACCGCCCTACCGGGCATCAAGGCAAGGCCAGCATGCGCTTCATCATCAGTACCGTTCTTGGCCTCGTGTTTCTGGTCGTGACAATTGCCACCACCTTCTTTCACTACGTGGAGGGCTGGGCGTGGATTGACAGCTACTATTTCACCGTCGTTACCCTTTCGACCGTCGGGTATGGCGATCTTACGCCCAAGACCGATGTCGGCAAAATCGGCGCGACGATCCTGATCTTTGTCGGCCTTGGCGTTTTTGCTCTGGCTGTTCAGCAGATCGGCCTATACGTCTCTCGGCAATCCAACGACGATAACTGACAACGTCAACCACTTCCCGACGTCGCCACTTCAGTTTCCGTCCGCCCCCTAGAGACCAGTTCAGCCGATGCCAACCAAGCCCATGCCACAAAAGGAATTCATCGCGCTATTGGCGATGCTTTTCGCCATCGTCTCTTTCTCCATCGACGGCATGTTGCCCGCGCTGCCGCAAATCGCACGAGAGCTGACACCCGATGATGTCAACCGTGCGCAACTCATCATCACCTCGTTCGTGCTTGGCATGGGTATTGGCACGCTGTTTGCCGGGCCGATCTCTGACACTATCGGCCGCCGTCCCGCCATCTTCGGCGGCGTCGCGATCTATATTCTCGGCAGTATCCTCGCCTCACTCACCCACTCGCTTGACCTGTTGCTCGCCGCCCGGCTGCTGCAAGGGCTGGGTGCCGCCGGGCCGCGCATCGTGACGCTGGCAATGGTGAGAGACCTTTATTCGGGCCGCAACATGGCGCGCATCGTGTCCTTCGCCATGATGATCTTCACGCTCGTGCCAGCCATCGCGCCCTCGATCGGCGCGCTCATCATCGCGGGCTTCGGCTGGCGCGGCATCTTTGGCGCGGTGATCGTCTTCGCGCTGATAGCGTCGGGATGGCTCACGCTGCGCCAACCCGAAACCCTCTTGCCAGAGAAACGCCGCCCGCTGCAATTCTCCCCCCTCCTCGCCGCCTTCCGCGAGGTGATGACCCACCGCCTTGTCGTCACCTCCATCGCGGTTCAGACCCTGGTCTATGGCGCGTTGTTCGGCACGCTGTCTTCGACGCAGCAGATCTTCGACATCACCTTTCATCGGGCAGAGAGCTTCCCCATCTGGTTTGCCGCCATCGCCCTGATGGCAGGCTGCGCCAACCTGTTGAACGCGTCCTTGGTGATGCGGCTTGGTATGCGCGTCCTCATCACCGCAGCGCTTGCCATGCAGGTGGTGATCTCTGGCGTGATGGCGGTGATGACTGTCGCTGGCCTCTGGCCCGACTGGCTGTATTTCCCCGCCTACATCTTCTGGACCACGAGCGTATTTTTTACCGCAGGCCTGACGCTGGGCAACCTGAACGCGCTGGCGTTAGAGCCTTTGGGCCACATCGCCGGCATGGCCGCCTCGGTCAACGGCTGCATCGCCACCGTGCTTGCCGTCGCGATCGCCGCCCCCATCGGTCTCGCGTTCAACGGAACCCCGGTGCCGATCATGGGCTCCATCGCCACGCTGTGCTTGGCGGGCTGGGTGCTGATGCGCTCGATCCCGCGCCAGACGTAAAGCGCGTCAGGCGCTGGCCTTCTTCGCCTTCCGCGCCGCCTCCCCCGCAACCACCTTCTCGGCCAGATCGCGCGCCACGCCAAACGCGCCCTTGATGCGGTCGGCCTCGGTCGGCCAATCGCGCACCAAGGATATCTTGTTGTCCTTGATCCGCGCCTGCCCCGACTGCGCCTGCAAAAACTCAACCAGCCCCGCCGGATTGGCAAACTTGTCATTGTGGAACTGCACCGAGGCCCCCTTTGGCCCCGCATCCAGCCTCGAAATCCCGGCGCGTTTGCACATTGCCTTGATCCGCACCACCAGCATCAGCGTGTTCACCTCGCGCGGCAGCGGGCCAAAACGGTCGATCAACTCGGCGGCAAAGCCTTCCAGCTCCACCTTCGTCGTCAGCCCGGACAAGCGGCGATAGAGGCCCAGCCGCACATCCAGATCCGGCACATAGGGCTCCGGGATCAGCACCGGCACGCCCAGATTGATTTGCGGCGCCCAGCGGTCGTCGGTGGGCAGGCCCTGCAATTCGCCCGATTTGATCCGCGCAATCGTTTCTTCCAGCATCTGTTGGTAAAGCTCATAGCCGACCTCGGTGATGTGCCCCGACTGCTCCTCGCCCAGAATATTGCCCGCCCCGCGCAGGTCGAGATCCTGCGACGCGAGCGTGAACCCGGCCCCCAGACTGTCGAGGCTTCCCAGCAGGCGCAACCGCTTCACCGCCTGCGGCGTCAGCGGCGCGCGCGGCTTGGTGGTCAGATAGCAATAGGCCCGCGTCTTGGCGCGCCCGACCCTGCCGCGGATCTGATAAAGCTGGCTTAACCCAAAGCGATCCGCGCGATGGATAATCATCGTGTTCGCGGTCGGAATATCGAGGCCGGATTCCACGATCGTGGTCGCCAACAGCACGTCATACTTTCCGTCGTAAAACGCGTTCATCCGCTCATCCAGATCGCCCGCCGCAAGCTGCCCATGTGCGGTGACCACCGTCACCTCTGGCACATGGTCGCGCAAAAACGCCTCCATCTCGGGCAGGTCGCTGATGCGCGGCACGACAAAGAACGACTGCCCGCCGCGATAATGTTCGCGCAGCAACGCCTCGCGCAGCGTCACGGTATCGAACTCGCTGACATAGGTGCGGATCGCCAGCCGGTCCACCGGGGGCGTGCCGATGATCGACAGATCCCGCACCCCCGTCAGCGAAAGCTGCAAGGTGCGCGGGATCGGCGTCGCGGTCAGCGTCAGCACATGCACGTCTGACCGCATCTCTTTCAGCCGCTCTTTGTGGGTGACGCCGAAGTGCTGTTCCTCGTCGATCACCATCAGCCCAAGGTTTTTGAACTTGATCGACTTCGCCAACAGCGCGTGCGTGCCGATGCAGATATCGACCGAGCCATCGGCAATCCCCTCTCGCGTGGCGGCGGCGTCCTTGGCCGACACAAAGCGCGACAGGGGGCGGATGGTGATCGGAAAACCCCGGAAACGCTCGACAAAGCTCTTGTAGTGCTGCCGCGCCAGCAGCGTCGTGGGGGCGATCACCGCGACCTGAACCCCCGACATCGCCGCGACAAAGGCCGCGCGCATCGCCACCTCGGTCTTGCCAAAACCCACATCGCCGACAATCAGGCGGTCCATCGGGCTGCCCGCCGCCATATCACCCAGCACATCATTGATGGCGGCAAGCTGGTCGTCGGTCTCCTGATAGGGAAAGCGCGCGGCGAAGGCCTCCCATATCGAGTGTTCCGCCTCCAATATCGGCGCGTGGCGCAGGTGGCGCTCCGCCGCGATGCGGATCAGCTTGTCGGCAATTTCGCGGATACGGTCCTTGAGCTTTGCCTTCTTGGCCTGCCACGCGCCACCGCCCAAACGGTCCAGCAAGCCTTCCTCGTGCCCATACCGGCTGAGGAGTTCGATATTCTCCACCGGCAGGTAAAGCCGCGCGCCCTCGGCATATTCCAGCGCGATGCACTCATGCGGCGCCCCCAACGCCGTGATGGTCTCCAACCCGGTATACCGGCCCACGCCATGCTCGACATGCACCACCAGATCGCCGGGACTAAGGGCCTGAGCTTCGGTCAGGAAGTTCTCGGCTTTCCTACGTTTTTTGGCAGAGCGCACCAGACGTTCGCCCAGCACGTCCTGTTCTGATATGACCGTCAGCCCCGGCCCTTCAAAGCCATGCTCCAACGCCCAGATCGCCAGAAACAGCCCGCCACGCCCCGGCGGGACATCGCGACTATCCGCAATCTCCACTGCGCCCTTGACGCCCTGATCCTCGATCAGCCCCTTGAACCGCTCTCGTGCGCCTTCGGAGTAGGAGGTGACGACCACTTGGCCGCCTTCACGTTTTGCGCGAAGATGATCGGCCAAAGCACCGAAAAGGCTAACATTTTCCAACTGCCGCTCTGGCGAGAAGTTGCGCCCGATGCGCCCACCCGCATCCAGCACGCCCGGCCCGGTCGGCTGCGGCAAGGGCGCCAGTTGCACCACGCGATGCGCCTGGATCGCGGCCTCCCATCCCGCGTCGTCCAGATACAACAACCCCGGGGGGCACGGCTTATACACCGTATCCATGCGCCCCTTGGCCCCCATCGCCTCGCGCCGCGCATCATACTGGTCGGCAATGCCCTCCCACCGGCTCAACCGGGTGGGCGTAACCTGATCGTCCAGCATCACGCTGGCATCCGGAAGATAGTCGAACAGAGTCTCCATCCGCGCGTGGAAGAACGGCAGCCAATGTTCCATCCCCTGATGCTTGCGCCCGGCGCTGACCGCCTCATACAGCGGATCATCCGCCCCGGCAGAGCCGAATTCGATGCGGTAATTCTGGCGAAACCGCGTGATCGCCGCCTCGTCCAGAATAACCTCCGACACCGGCGCGAGTTCAATCATCGTCAGCTTCTCGGTGGTGCGCTGCGTCACCGCATCAAAGCGCCGCGCGCCGTCCAGCACATCGCCGAACAGGTCGAGCCTGAGCGGCCCGCCCTCACCCGGCGGAAAGATGTCGATGATGCCGCCGCGCACCGCGTAATCGCCCGGCTCTGACACGGTCGAGGTCTGCGAAAACCCCATCCGCACCAGAAACTGCCGCAAGCCCGCCTCGTTGACCCGCCCGCCGACGCGCGCGGAAAAAGACGCCTCTTGCAGCACCGCGCGCGCGGGTAGCCGCTGCGTCACCGCATTCACCGTGGTCAGCAGGATAAACGGCCCCGGCACACCATGCGCGAGTGCCGCCAGCGTCGCCATCCGCACCGCCGACACATCCGGGTTGGGCGAGACGCGGTCATAGGGAAGGCAGTCCCACGCCGGCAGCACCAGCACCACCGCATCGGGCGCGAAAAACGCCAGCGCGGTGCGCATCGCCTCCAGCCGCTTGTCATCGCGCGCGATATGAATAACCGGCCGCCCAGCCGAGGCCAGTTCCTTGGCGACCAGACGGGCATCGAACCCCTCCGGCGCGCCGCTCAGCACAATTTGATTGCCCGTTACCATTCCTGCCGACTTAACCGCCTGACCGCCCGTGTCAACGCCACATAACGCTCAATTGCAGGTTCTGGTACATGCCCCACATCGAGGTAATCAGGATCGCCACCATCCCGATCGCCTGAACGGTAAAGCGATGCCAATGCAACCGGCGCTGCAAGGCCGCACCGGCATTTTCGCCCGCTTCGATGCGCCGCGCGGTTACCAGGCTTAACACGCCGACCAGGCTCATCGGTGCCATCAACAGAAACAGAGCCTGCGCGAACTCCACATGGTAGTAAAACCCAAGCGTCACCAGAGTTGTCAGCGCAAAGAACAAAAACCCCAGTAACCACAGGCCAGAGGTGCGCGCGATAAACAGATAACGCCCGACGTTGATGCGCGTCAGATCCTCCAGATCGGACTGCGCCTGCCCGCCTTGAGTGCGCGCACGCGACACCATGTCATAAGGCACGCCCAGCACATAATGGCTGGCAGAGGACCATAAAACCGCCAGTGCAATCCAGAACCAAAGGTTGGAAAACGACCGCAGATCAATCAAGTGGTGGATGGTCTGGTAGATACTCACGCCTGCGCCTCACACCTGTTTTTCGCCACCGTAGTGGCTCGGTCCGGGAATTCCTACCCTTGAGATGTCGGGAAAACCATGCCACGCAGGCATTGTCCATCCAAGTCCGGAATTTGCCGATGCGCTCCACCCTCGCCGCCTTCCCCGCCGCCCGTTTTCGCCGCACCCGCGCCAGCGCCGCGCTGCGCGACCTGACGCAGGAAAACCGCCTGTCGGTCAAGGATCTGATCTGGCCAGTATTCATCCGCGACGGCAAGGATATGGTTGAACCGATCGCCTCGATGCCCGGCGTCCCTCGCCTTTCGATCGACCGCGTGGTGATGGCGGCGGAAGAGGCGGCAACCCTTGGCATTCCGGCGATTTGCCTGTTTCCCTACACCGATCCCGCCCTGAAAACCGAGACCTGCGAAGAGGCATGGAACCCCGACAACCTTGCCAACCGCGCCATTCGCGCCATTAAAGCCGCCGTGCCGCAGATCGCGGTAATGACGGATGTGGCGCTTGACCCCTACAACGCCAACGGCCACGACGGCCTCGTGCGCGACGGCATCATCGTGAACGACGAAACCGTCGAGGCGCTGGTGAAAATGGCGCTCGCGCAGGCCGACTCGGGCGCTGATATCCTTGGTCCCTCGGATATGATGGACGGCCGCATCGGTGCGATGCGCGCGGCGTTAGAGGCGGCGGGTCACAAGGATGTGACGATCCTGTCCTACTCTGCCAAATATGCCAGCGCCTTTTACGGCCCGTTCCGCGATGCGGTCGGCGCGTCCGGCGCGCTGAAGGGCGATAAAAAGACCTATCAGATGAACCCCGGCAATTCCGACGAGGCGCTGCGCCTGATCGCGCGCGATCTGTCAGAGGGCGCGGATATGGTGATGGTGAAACCGGGGATGCCCTATCTCGACATCTGCCGACGGGTGAAGGACACCTTCGGCGTGCCGACCTATGCCTATCAGGTCTCGGGCGAATATTCGATGATCCGGGGCGCTGCCGACCACGGCTGGATCGACGGCGAAAAGGCGATGATGGAAAGCCTGCTCGCCTTCAAGCGCGCGGGCTGTGACGGCATCCTGACCTACTTCGCCCCCGCCGCCGCGCGCCTGCTTGGCCCCGCATACTGACCACAGCGCGCCTCGGCGTCGCTCCGCGCATCGCTTGCGTAAATCGGGTGACATAGAGTGAAAAACCCACTATCTTTAGTGGCAAGCGGTCGTCCAAGGCCCAGATAACAGGCAAGAGCAGAGGTATTCCCATGAGCAATTTCACCAGACGCGGTTTCTTGGTCAGCGCAGGCTCCGTCGCCACTCTGACCGCCGCTTGCGGTAATGGCGTCGGCAATAATGGCGCTGCCACGATCGACGCGCGGGTTGATGCGACGCAGGCCTATCTGCACAGCACCTACCCCGGCACGGACGAGCTGAAGAGAAAGGCCGTCGGCATCCTCTACTTCCCGCTTATCACCGAGGCGGGCTTTGGCATCGGTGGTGCCTACGGCCGCGGCGCGCTGCGCATCAATGGCACCACGGTCGATTACTATTCCGCCGTCCGCGGCACGATCGGTTTCCAGATCGGCGGACAGCAATATGCCCACGTCATCTACTTCATGACCGAACAGGCGCTGTCGGATTTCCGCAGCTCTTCGGGTTGGGCAATGGGCGCCGATGCGCGCTATGCGGTGTCCAACAAGGGCGGCAGCCTAGGTATCGACACCACCACCGAGATGGCGCCGGTCGTGGCGCTGGTGTTCGGTCAGGCCGGTCTTATCGCCGGCGCGACGCTCGGCGGCACCAAATACACCCGTATCCTGCCGTAACCCGCGCAAGCCTTTCGTCTTTCGCACAAAACACGCACAAGTGTGGCACCCGCCCTATTTGTGCCCAAATTTAATGCGATGCGATGCAGGGAATGGCAATCGAAACGACGTTACCTGACGTGAAGCTGAGGCGTTTTTCATGAGTACCACTTATACCTATAACAACAACTTCGACATTTACGGCAACCCGCTGAACGGCGCGACGCAGACCTCCACCGGCACAGGAGTTGGCGTCACCAGTATCTCCAGCCCCTCGCCGGGCGATAGCGGCAACGAGTTTGCGTTTTTTTCTGGTAACAGTGAAAGCGCAACCCTCGCGCTACCGTCGCTCAACTTGACGGCGACACAAGAGGTCACAAGCTTTACCGCCAGTATGAACCTGACGATTCAGACCGGCACCAATGACACCTTCGGCAACAAAGAACCCGATGGTGTCAGCTTCAACTTCGGCGGTACTGCCACTGCAGGCGCTGAAGAGCAGGGCACCAACACCGGTCTTTCCGTCGACATCATTCCCTACCAATGGGCGTCTCCGGGCGGCGGCAATAACATGCTGATCAAATGGAACGGCGTCGTGATCGGCACGACCAGCTTGAACAACCTAGGCTCGACAACGGCCGGCGCGACCGGGACGTTCCAGATTGGCGTGGATGCCGCGGGGCATGTCACGGCAAGCTGGGGCAGTTTCTCGGTCAGCGCCACCATCCCGTCCGATCAGTGGGCCACGACCAGCCAAAGCAACTTCAACTTCAACATCGCGGGCCGCACCGGCGGTAACGCTGGCACCGCCTATATCGACAACGTCAAGCTCAGCGCCACCGTGGTCTGCTTTGCGCGCGGCACGCTGATTGAAACCGAAACCGGTCCCCGCCGTGTAGAGGATCTGGCGGCTGGTGATCGCATCCTGACCGTGGACAATGGCTATCAACCGATCCGCTGGATCGGATGCAGCCGTGTGCCGGCGCAAGGCCGCCTCGCCCCGATCCGCATCAACACCGGCGTGCTTGGCAACACCCGTCCGCTTATCGTGTCACCGCACCATCGCCTGTTGATCAGCGGTTGGCGCGCCGAATTGCTGTTTGGCGAACCAGAGGTTCTGGTCGCAGCCAAAGCGCTGGTGAACGACCACTCGATCCTCCGTCAGGAAGGTGGCCACGTCGATTATTTCCACGTTCTGTTCGATCAGCATGAACTGATCTATGCCGAAGGTGCGGTGGCCGAAAGCCTGTTCCTTGGCGCGGAAAGCCTGACGGCGCTCAGCGATGAAGCGCGCGGAGAGATTGAATCGCTCTTCCCGGATCTTGCCGAAACTGGTGAAGTCGCGCACTTCATCACTGCACGTCGGGTGCTTACCAGCAATGAAACGCGCGCCCTGCAAGCGCGCGCTGCCTGATCTCACAACGCCAAAAGCCCGCCCATACCGGGCGGGCTTTTGGCCTGCGCGAACTGTCAGCTCAACCGACGCAGCCGCTCGATCAACGACGAGGTATCCCAGCGCGCGCCGCCCATCGCCTGCACGTCCTTGTAGAACTGGTCCACCAGGGCCGTCATCGGCAAGGGCGCGCCAATCGCATCTGCGGTGTCCAGACAGATACCCAGATCCTTGCGCATCCAGTCCACGGCAAAGCCATAGTCGAACTTGCCCTCCAGCATGGTCTTGTGCCGGTTTGCCATCTGCCACGACCCTGCGGCACCCTGACTGATGACCTCGACCACCGCCGCGCCATCAAGGCCCGCCTTCTCGCCAAAGCGCAGCGCCTCGGCCAAGCCCTGCACCAGCCCCGCGATGCAGATCTGGTTCATCATCTTGGCCAACTGCCCCGCGCCGGTCTCCCCGATCCGCTTGCAGACGCGCGCATAGGCGGCAATCACAGCCTCGGCTTTGGCATAGGTCGTAGCCTCGCCGCCACACATCACCGACAACACGCCGTTCTCAGCCCCGGCTTGCCCGCCCGACACCGGCGCATCGACAAAGCCAAAGCCCATGCCCGAAGCCACTGCCGCCATCTCGCGCGTGATGCGTGCCGAAACCGTGGTGTGATCGACAAAGATCGCGCCCTTGGCCATGCCGCCGAAAGCGCCCTCAGCGCCAATGCAAACCTCGCGCAGATCGTCGTCATTGCCGACGCAGGCCATCACAAATTCGGCACCCACCGCAGCCTCACCCGGCGTTGCGCCCATCTTGCCGCCATGCTTGGCAACCCAAGCCTCGGCCTTCGCGCGCGTGCGGTTATAGACCGTAACCTCGTGCCCGGCCTTCACCAGATGCCCAGCCATTGGGAAGCCCATGACTCCCAGCCCAAGAAATGCAACCTTCGCCATGACTTCCCCCCAGCGCGCGTTTCGATTATCCCCTACCTAACGACTTCCCCCCAGCCGTCAAGTTGAGGCACCCATGGCGACCGTGTTCCGCTGGCTCTTGCGTATCTTTACCGCCCTGATCGTGCTGGGTGGCATCACGCTGGTGCTTGCCTATTATTTTCTGTCACGCTCGCTGCCGGACTATTCGGCGCACTATCAGACGCCCGGCCTCTCGGCACCGATGCAAATTGTGCGCACCAATACTGACGTGCCGCATATCTTCGGCGCCACCGATGCCGACAGCTACTACGGCCTTGGCTTCGCGCAGGCGCAGGACAGGCTGTGGCAAATGACCCTGCTGCGCCGCACCGCGCAGGGCCGCCTGTCAGAGCTTTTCGGCCCGAGTCAGGTGAAAACCGATGAACTGCTGCGCCGTCTCGACCTTTACGGCCTTGCCGTGCAAAGCGTCGCCGCGCAGGACGACCAGACCAAGGCAGCCCTTGAGGCCTATGCGCGCGGCGTCAATGCCTGGATCGACATCGTCAACAAACAGGCGCTTGGCCGTGGCGCGCCTGAATTCTTCCTGTTCGGCAACCAGATCGCGACGTGGACCCCCGCCGACTCCATTGCCATCATCAAACTGATGGCGCTTAACCTGTCCTCGCATCTGGAATCCGAGGTCCTGCGCGCCCGTGTTTCCCTTATCATGCCGCCGGAACGGGTGAAGGACATCCTGCCCGACGCCGCCGATCCCGCCATCGCCGCCCTGCCGAAATACTCCAGCCTGTTTCCCACCGTGCAGCCCAGCTATGCCGATCTGAACATCAGCCAGGACCCCCTGTCGCCGATCCCCGCCCCCGACATGGGTGGCGCATCAAACGCCTGGGCCGCCGCGCCCTCGCGCTCGGCCGCTGGCGGCTCGCTGCTGGCCAATGACCCGCACCTGGCCTTCACCGCGCCCTCGATCTGGTATCTTGCCCGCCTCAAACTCGCCTCGGGCGATGTGATCGGCGCCACCATCCCCGGCACCCCCATCGTCATGCTGGGCCGGTCCGAGAAACTGGGCTGGGGTCTGACCTCCTCCTACCTCGACGACCAGGACGTGCATATCGAGAAGGTGAACCCCGATAATCCGCAGGAATATCTGACGCCGACCGGCTACAAACCTTTCATCACGCGCCAGTCGATCATCAATATCAAGGGCGCCGCCCCGATCACCCTCACCCTGCGCTGGACTGACAACGGCCCGGTGCTGCCCGGCTCGCTTTATAACCTCAAAGACATCACGCCGGTCGGCTACGTCACCTCGCTGTCGTGGACAGCGCTAAGCCCGAATGACACCTCGATGACCGCCGCCATCCACCTTATGGGCGCGCATTCGGTGGACGAGGCGATCAAGGCCGGCGCGCTGTTCATCGCGCCGTCGCAAAACCTTATGCTGGCTGACAAGAATGGCATCGCCATGCAGATGATAGGCGCGATGCCGAAACGTGACGCGCGCAACACCACGCAGGGGCGGATGCCCAACCAAGGCTGGCTGCCGGAAAACCGCTGGAACGGCATGTTCCCCTACTCCGACAACCCCAGCTTTGTAAACCCGGCCAGCGGTATCCTTGGCAACACCAACAACAAGATGATCGACCGGCCTTTCCCCAACAACGTCTCGTTCGACTGGGGCGACACCGAGCGTATCAAGCGCTGGCTTGACCTGATGAAAACCCGCGAGGTTCATACCCGCGAAAGCTTTATCGAGGCGCAACTGGATACCGTCAGCCCCGCCGCGCGTGATCTGCTGCCCTTGGTCGCGAAAGACCTGTGGTTCTCGGGCGAGGATGCCCCCGAAGGCACGCCGCTGCGGATGCGCCAGCGCGCGCTCAAGCTGCTGGCTGCATGGAACGGCGATATGAACGAACATATGCCAGAGCCGCTGATTTACGCGGCATGGATGAAATTCCTGCAAGACCGCATCATCCGGGATGAGCTTGGCCCCCTCGCCGATGCCTTCACCCATATCAACCCGGTGTTCCTTGAACGCGTGTTCCGCAACACCGACGGCGCCGCGAAATGGTGCGACGTGGTGCAGACCACGCCAGTCGAGACATGCACCGACATGGCGCGCATGTCGCTGGACGATGCGCTTTTGTGGCTGTCGCAGCGCTATGGCACCAACATCGAAAGCTGGCGCTGGGGCGACGCGCATCAGGCCGCGCATGACCATCCGGTGTTGGGCCGCATCCCGATTCTGCGTTACTTCGTCAACATCCGCCAATCGGTCAGCGGTGGCGACTTCACCTTGAACCGAGGCCAGACCATCGGCACCGGCCCCAACCCCTTCCTCGATGTCCACGGCGCTGGCTACCGCGGCGTCTATGACTTCGCCGACCCAGACAGCTCGGTGTTTATCACCTCGACCGGCCAATCCGGCCAGCCGCTCAGCCGCTTCTATGATGATCTGGGCGAGCTTTGGCGGCGCGGCGAATACATCCCGATGTCGTTAGACCCCGCACTCGCCCGCGCCGGAGCGGTGGGGATCACCACGTTGACGCCAACACCATAGGGCGGGGTTCCCCGTGCCCTATAGGTGTCGTGACTTACTCAGGCGTTGCGCCGTGCAACATTTCCCGAAAGCGCTTTTCCTGCCGCGCCGTCCAACGAACCGAAACCCGGTATCCCTCGTCGGTTTCGATCTCGGAAATCACCAGCCCCTGCTCAAACAACCAGGCCCGAACCCGACCCTCGGCAAAGGGGATCAAGACCTCCCGCTCGGTCTTTTCTTCTTCCAGCATTTCGGAAATCAGATCGGTCAACCCCGCGATCCCATCCCCGTTCAGCGCCGAAATCGCCCGGATCGTCTCACTCCGCCCCGCCTGCGTTTCCAGCGCGGCCCGCGCCTCGCCCTCGGTCAGGTCGATCTTGTTCCAGACCTCGATCATTGGCACATCTGCCTTCACGCCAAGGCTGGTCAGAATATCCGCTACATCCTTCGCCTGCTCGGCCGTTTCGGGATGCGAAATGTCGCGGACATGCAGGATCAGATCGGCCTCCAGCACCTCCTCCAAGGTCGCACGGAAAGCGGCAACCAACTGGGTCGGCAGATCCGAGATGAACCCGACCGTATCCGACAAGATCACCTTGCGCCCCGAAGGCAGCACCACGCCCCGCATCGTCGGGTCAAGCGTGGCGAACAGCATATCCTTGGCCAGCACATCCGCGCCAGTCATACGGTTGAACAAGGTCGATTTCCCGGCGTTGGTATAGCCGACCAGCGCCACGATCGGAAACGGCACCTTTTTGCGCGACGCGCGGTGCAACTCGCGGGTTTTCACCACGCGCTCCAGCTGCTTCTTGATCTGCAGCACCTGATCGTCAATCGCGCGCCGGTCCGCCTCGATCTGCGTCTCGCCGGGGCCACCGACAAAGCCAAAGCCGCCGCGCTGCCGTTCAAGATGGGTCCAGGCCCGCACAAGCCGGGTGCGCTGAAAGCTGAGCGCCGCAAGCTCGACTTGCAGCACCCCTTCGCGCGTCCGCGCCCGGTTGGCGAAAATCTCCAGAATAAGGCCGGTGCGGTCCAGCAGCTTGACGCCCCATTCCTTTTCAAGGTTGCGCTGCTGCACCGGCGTCACCGGACCGTCAACCAGAACGAGGCCAACCTCCAGCTCCTCGAACCGCGCTTTCAGCTCGGCGACCTTGCCTGATCCGAACAGCATCCCCGGCGTGACCTTGGGTAAGCGAACAGAATCCGCGCCCATGACCTCCAGATCCGGCAGCGCCGCCGCCAGCGACACAGCCTCGGCCAGCGCATGTTCTGGCGTGCGCCGGGTTCGGGCGGATTTCAGGTCCGGATGCAGCACATAGGCACGCATCGCGCCCTCGTCAGACATCGGGGCGATCAGTCTTCACCGTCGTAAAGGCTGATCGGCTGGCCCGGCATGATGGTCGAGATTGCATGCTTATAGACCAGTTGCGACTGCCCATCGCGGCGCAGGAGAACGCAGAAATTGTCAAACCAAGTGATTACACCTTGCAGCTTGACGCCATTAATCAGGAAAATCGTGACAGGAATTTTTGTCTTGCGGACATGATTGAGAAACGCGTCCTGCAAATTCTGTTTATCGGCGGCCATCTTTTTGCCTTTGTTTTTTATCGCGCTGGTGGTCGTCTTTGTCCCTCGGCTTTGATCCGATGGTTATGAGCCGAAGTATGGAGTGGTAAACGAGGAGATTCCAGCCCAAAAAACAGTCCGTTATGGACCTACCTGACGACCATTGCGCGAAACCGCGGGAAGGCGATGCCCCTCACTGCGCTTCGTCGTCCTCGTCGTCCTCCAGATGCGCAACTCTTGCCCCGGATTTCGCCGTGGTGACCACCCCCAACGACTTGAGTTTCCGGTGCAGCGCAGACCTCTCCATGCCAACAAAGCTTGCCGTTCGGCTGATATTTCCGCCAAATCGATTGATCTGGGTCAGCAGGTATTCCCGCTCGAACAACTCTCGCGCCTCGCGCAACGGTAGGGTCGCGAGGCCACCGGACAGGATGATGCGGCCCTCGTCCTCGACCGCATCTTCACGCCCAGGCAGCTCTCTCGCCTCGATCGGCTCACTATTTTCACCAAGGATAAGAACCCGCTCGATCATGTTGCGCAATTGGCGCACGTTGCCCGGCCATTGCATGGTTTGCAGCAAGGCTTCGGCGTCCTCGGTCAGGTCACGCAACGGCAGGCCCTGCGCCTTGTTGAACATGGCGATGAAATGACGGGCAAGTTCGGGAATATCCTCGCGGCGGTCGTCCAGCGAAGGAACCGTAATCGGCACCACGTTCAGGCGGTCGAAAAGCTCCTGCCGGAAGCGACCTGCACTGATTTCGGCTTTCAGATCGCGGGTCGTGGACGAGATCACCCGCAGGTCAACCCGCACCTTGTCGCTGCCACCGACCCGGCTGAACTGTTGCTCGACCAGCACGCGCAGGATTTTCGACTGCGTTCCCAGCGGCATATCGGCCACTTCGTCGAAATAGATCACGCCGCCATGCGCCTGCTCCAACAGGCCCTGCTCCACGCCACGCTCGGTGGTTTCGCGGCCAAACAGCACCTCTTCCATGCGGTCCGGCTGGATCGAGGCGGAACTGACAGTAATGAACGGGGCCGTCGCACGGGTCGATTGGGCATGGATGAAGCGCGCCGCCACCTCCTTGCCCGAACCAGACGGGCCGGTCAGCATCACCCGGCCATTCGATTTGGTCACTTTTTCCAGGTTAGACTTCAGCGCCTTGAACGCGGCACCAGAGCCGATCATGTCGGCGGTGGTCACATCGCGACGGCGCAGGTCGGTATTTTCGCGGCGCAGTCGGGAGGTCTCCATCGCGCGGCTGACAACCACCATCAACTGGTCGATATTAAAGGGTTTTTCGATGAAGTCATAGGCGCCCTGCTTGATCGCGGCGACCGCGATTTCGATGTTGCCGTGGCCAGAGATGATGACCACCGGCACATCCGGGTTATCCCGCTTCACCGTCTTGAGAATGTCGATCCCGTCCATCCGGCTGTCCTTCAGCCAGATGTCGAGGATCATCAGCGCCGGTGCTTCGGCGTTGATTGCGGCCATGCACTCGTCTGAATTACCCGCCAGCCGCGTCACATAACCTTCGTCCCTCAGAATATCCGAAATAAGTTCCCGAATATCGCGCTCGTCATCAACGATAAGAATACCGCCCATCTACCGTTCCTCTTGACCTGCTGAAGGTGTTTGCAACGGCGCGTTTTCCGCCGCCTTCTTGATTTTTACATCCGATCCACCGACGTTCCTGCGCGGCAAACGGATCACAGCCATAGCGCCAAAATGCGCATTGCCGGCAAACAGGGGGGCGTCCGTCAGTGAGAGCGAGCCCCCGTGTTCCTCGATAATCTTCTTCACAATTGGCAATCCCAGCCCGGTGCCTTGCGCGCGCGTTGTCACATAAGGCTCGAACAGGCGCGACCGGTCCTCTGGAAGGCCGATTCCGTTATCTGCAATCTCGATGACAACCGCGGTGTCCTCAACCCTCACCGTTACATGAACCACAGGTGAGTAGCCATTTGGAACGCCTTTTTCTACATAACTTTCAATCGCTTCACCAGCGTTCTTAATCAGGTTTGTGAGGGCCTGCGACATAAGCGTCGCGTCAAGGTCAAGCAAAATTTCGGCGTCAGGGATATCCGCAAGCAGACGCGCGCCGTGAAGGGCATTTTCCTGCAAGACGATTGCGTCCCGCACAAGCTGGATGAGATCTGTCTCGATCCGCTCGGGTTCAGGCATACGCGCGAACTTCGAAAATTCATCAACTATGCGTCGCAACCCATTGGTTTGCCTTATGATTACATCAGTATACTGATCAAGGGACGCAACCTCGTCGCCGACCATCGGGCGGAACTTGCGCCGGATCCGTTCGGCGGACAGTTGGATCGGGGTCAAGGGGTTCTTGATTTCATGTGCGATGCGCCGCGCCACGTCGCCCCAGGCCGCCATACGCTGCGCACTCACCAAGTCTGTAACGTCATCGAAAGCGACCACATAGCCCTCCAGATGCCCGGAATCGCTGCGGCGCATCGCCATGCGCACGAGAAGACTTTCAAGCCGCCCGTTGCGCGAAACCTTGATTTCCTCTTGCACGACGATGCTGGCACCGCTGCGCAGCCGCTCGAACAGGTGAACCAGTTCCGGGGCCGCGTGGCCAAGGTCACGGCCGTGATCGCGCCCTTCCTCGATGCCAAGCAACCGTTGCGCCGAGCGGTTGACGAAGTCGATCCGGCCCTGTGCGTCAAGTCCGATAACGCCGGCGGTAACCGACGACAGAACCGAGTCAAACTGACGCCGCCGCGCCTCGGTCTGGCGGTTGTTCTGGATCAGCGCCTCGCGCTGCCCCTTCAACTGCCGCGTCATCTGGTTGAAGATGCGGCCCAGCATGGCAATTTCATCGTCGCCCTCTTCCTCCTGCACCTGCACGTCCAGATCGCCGGCGCCGATCCGTTGCGCGGCACCCGCCAAACGCCCAACGGGGCGCGAAAGGCGCTCGGCAAACCAGAGGCCCAGCCATATCGCCGCGAGGATGAGGATCAACGCAAAGCCCAGATAGAGCAGTCCGAACTCGAACAACAGGCGACCGCGTTGGCTCTCAAGTTGTTGATACAGGTGGACGGTCTGCTGGGTTTCATCCAGCAGTTTCAATATCTTGCCATCCACAACGCGCGAAACGTAGAGATAGCGGTCAACATACGGGGGCAGCGCGACCAGCGCGCGCAACTCGTTATTATTCCAATCGTCGATCAGAACCGTCTCGCCCTTTTGCGCCTTTGCAATGTCCGCGGCGGAGGGTGCCGCGTAATTGAAAAGGTAAGAGCGTTCGCCGCGCGCGCGGATCATGCCTTCGCCATTGATCACATAAGCACCCCGCAGGCCGCGCTGCACCTGTGTCTGACCGTCGGTCAGAAGCTGGCGCAAATCGCCGTCACCAACGAAGAAATTAGCGTCATGAGCCCGATCGAGAAATTGCGCGAGGGCGTCCGCATCCACCGTCAGATCGTGGCGATGTTCGCCCTCGTAGGCCTGCGCGGCTGAAAGCGAGTTGACGACGACGTCCCGCACCCGGTTGGAAAACCACCCCTCAAGCCCGACGTTGACGGTGAGAACCGCAAAAATCGCGACGAGGATGGTCGGCGTCAGCGCGATCACCACGAACACGCCGGTCAACCGCATATGCAGCCGCGACCCGGCGGACTGTGACCGTCGGTCGGAAATCATCCGTGCCACGCGGCGCAAAACCAGTGCGGCAACCACCAGCACATAGACGAGATCAAGCAGAAGAACGACGCGCAGAACCGGCGATGAAGCGCCTTGGCTCATCGGGCCGAACGCAAGGAAGGTAGCGAGCGCCGTGATGGGGCCCAGCGTGACCAGCGCGAGGGTCGACGCAGTCTGAAACCGGCGTTGCTTTCGCAGCCGGTTCAGGCCTTCCCATGTCCATTTACGCGCCGCCCGCTGCACGGGGTCCGCCCTCAATATGGGGATGCCAACGCATCCGTACCGCATTATCTTGTAGCCGAGTTTTCGGCTGGCGCAGTTCTGCCACGCCTCTGTTGCGGTTTTACATCAATTTTCTGCGACGTGTCACGCGAATATCCAGATCGGTGATCTTCTTGCGCAAAGTATTTCGGTTGATGCCCAGCAGGTCGGCGCATTTCGCCTGATTTCCGGCAGTGGCGTCCAGCGCGATCTCAATCAGCGGCATTTCTATCTCGCGCAGGATTCGCTGATAGACGCCGGGCGGAGGCAGCGCGCCGCCGTGCAGGTCGAAATAACGCGTCAAATGTCGCGCGACCGAGGCCGAGAGTTTTTCACCCTCACCACCACCGCGCAGCGGCTCCATCGCGGGCTGACTTCCCAGCGCGGCCTCGACTTCGGCGCGGGTGATTTCCTCCTCGGACGAGGTGACTACAAGGCGGCGCACGGTGTTTTCCAACTGGCGCACATTGCCGGGCCACGGAAACGCCCGGACCAATTCCATCGCCTCGGGCGAGAAGTGGCGGCGGGTGCCAATCTCTCTGTCGCCGCGCACAAGGAAATGTTCGGCCAGCAGCGGAATGTCGTCAACCCGCTCCCGCAGCGCCGGAACCGAGATGGTCACACCGCCTAGGCGGTAGAACAGATCACGGCGGAAGGTGCCTGCCTCGATCCGGGCGGCAAGGTCGATCTGGCTGGTGGCCAAGACGCGGGGCGCGTTGTCGCCCAATGTGTCCAGCATCCGCACCACGCGGGCCTGCGCGTCGTCGTCGTAGTCTGACACCTCGTCGAACACCAGTGAGCCACCCTTGGCGCGGGCGATCACGGCAGCAGGGCCCTCGAGTCCGTCAATATCGGCGGCAGCCACCACGATGCAGGGCTGCGCGCGGCGGTCGGAAAAGTCATGGATGGCGCGCGCGATCAGCGATTTTCCGGTGCCAGACTCGCCCGTGATCAGCACCGGAAGATCGGTGTTCATCACCCGCGCAACCAGACGATAAAGCGCCTGCATCAAGGCGGTGCGCCCCACCAGCGGCAGGTCATCGCCTGCGGTGCGCACCTCTGCCACGCGCGGCACAACCCTGCGCTTTTGCTCCAACGCGCGGGCGGCGCGCTTCATCAGGTCGGGCAGATCGAACGGCTTGGGAAGGTAGTCATAGGCCTCGGCCTCGGCAGCCTGAATAGCCGTCATGATGGTGTTCTGCGCCGAGATCACGATCACTGGCAGGCCGGGGCGTTCCTTGGCGATGCGCGGCAGCGCTTCCAGCCCATTGCCGTCGGGCATCATCACGTCAGAGATGACAAGGTCGCCCTTCCCCTCTTCGACCCACCGCATCAGCGTCATCAGGCTGGACGTCGCATGAACCTTGCAGCCCGCGCGCGTCAGCGCCTGCGTCAGAACCGTGCGGATGGTGCGATCGTCGTCGGCAACCAGAACAGTGCCATCCATCAGAGGGTCTCCTTGTCTTTGGGAACCACGGGCAGCGAAACGCGGAAAACGGTGCGTCCCGGAGCCGAGTCGACGGCGATCCAGCCGCCGTGGTCGGAAATGATCTTTGACACCAGCGCGAGGCCAAGGCCCGTTCCGTTTTCCCGCCCTGACACGAAAGGCTCGAACACGTCGCCTGCGATTTCGGGGGGAAGGCCGGGGCCGTCGTCGATAATCTCGACTTGCAGCGGCAGCGCATTACCGGTGCCGTCTTTGTGACGCACCCGCAGGGATTGCTCGTAAAAGGTATGGATACGGATGGTGCCACCCTTCGGCCCCGCCGCCTCGGACGCGTTTTTCAGCAGGTTAAGGAAGACCTGCAACAGCTGGTCGCCATCAGCCCACGCCAAGGGCAACGAGGGGTCGTAGTCCTCGATGATCTGCATGCGGGCGGCAAAACCGACCAGCGCCGATTTGCGGGCACGATCCAGCACGTCGTGAATATTGACCGCGCGCCGGTCCAAGGGGCGCAGGTTGCCAAACTGCTCCACCTGCTCCAGCAGTTTGACGATGCGCCGGGTTTCCTCGACGATCAGGACGGTCAACTCTCGGTCCTCGGCATTGGCGTTCATCGAGATCAGTTGTGCAGCACCGGAAATCCCGGCGAGAGGGTTCTTGATTTCGTGGGCCAGCATCTCTGCCATGCCGATCGCCGATTTGGCGGCCGTATTGACGTGCATCGCGCGGCCCATGCGGTCGGCAATATCGCGCGAGGAGATCAGCAGCAGGATGATCTCTGGAGCGTCGTTCAGGGGGGCGAGTTGGATGTTGCACTGGATCGGCGGGCGGTCGCCGGTGCCCACATCCACGTCATTGATAAACAACGCCGCTTGGTTTTGCCGCACACGGACAAAGGCCTCGTCCAGCGGCGCGTCAATCGCAAGACGGTCAAAAGCAGGCGTGCCGCGCAGGCTTTTGGCGGACGCGTTGAGAAAGGTTTCCGCCGCAGGGTTGGCATCCATGATGCGGTTGTCAGGGCCGATCAGGAACGAGGGAACCGGAAGCGAGGTCCAGATGATGCCGGGGGAAGGAATGGTCATGCGGCGACCCTCGCGGTCTCGCGCAAAGCGCGGCGGATCAGGCGATGGATTTCCCTCGGCGCGGTCGAGGTCAGAATCGCGTGGCGGAGGGCCATGTCGCCCGCGGCCGCGTCAAGATACCAACCCAGATGCTTGCGCGCCGTGCGGAGGCCCAGATCAACGCCGTAGAACTCCAGCATCATCGTATGATGCTCAATGACGAGATCGGCCAGATCCGCGCCGCATGGCACCACGGGTTCCTTGGTGCCATACAACGCAGCAGCGATTTGCGCCAAAAGCCAAGGTCGCCCCTGCACACCCCGCCCAACCATCACTCCATCGGCGCCGGACAAGCGCAAAGCCTCGGCAGCGGTGGCGGCGTCGGTGATATCGCCATTGGCGATGACCGGAATCATCACGGCCTCTTTCACCGCCCGGATCGCCGCCCAATCCGCCATGCCAGTGTAGAACTGGCAGCGCGTGCGCCCGTGAATGGTGATCATCGCGACCCCCGCCGCCTCTGCCCTACGCGCCAACTCGGGCGCGTTCAACAGGTCGTCGTCCCAGCCCAGCCGCGTTTTCAGCGTTACGGGAACCTTCACCGCACCCACCACCGCCTCTATCAGGCTAAGCGCGTGGTCGAGGTCTTTCATCAGCGCAGAGCCGGAATAGCCGTTCGTCACCTTGCGCGCCGGGCATCCCATGTTGATGTCGATGATCCGCGCGCCCTGCCCTTCGACAAAGCGCGCCGCCTCGGCCATCCAATGCCCCTCGCGCCCCGCAAGTTGCACCGATGTAGCGGATTCGCCGAAGCCCAGCTCTGCCCTTGCACGCGCTAAAGGTCGCGCCTGCACGACCTCCTGGCTCGCCACCATTTCGCTGACCACCAGCCCCGCGCCAAAGCGGCCAACGATGCGCCGGAACGGCAGATCGGTGATGCCCGCAAGCGGTGCCAGCAGCACCGGCGGGTCAATCAAAATATCTGCCACCTTTATCGACAAGTGCCCAATCCTTCAGCGTCCCTGCTTCAGCTAGTCCTGACGTCGGCAAAAGGCAATTCGGCAGGCTGGACCAAGTGGTCAAATCTGTGCATATGCCTATTTTTTAGGCTCTCATGCGCGATCCCTCCGCGCCATTGTCACGGCAACCGGCATCTCATAGACATATGACCGAACTCTGTGGAGCGCACATGACGACAGTTGCGATCATCGTAGCCGCGGGGCGTGGCTCTCGGGCCGGCGGTGGCGTGCCCAAGCAATGGCGGGCTTTGGGTGGGTCTGTCGTGCTGGCCCACAGCCTCGCCGCCTTTCGCGCGTCGCCGGATATCGACAGAATTGTTGTGGTCGTGCATCCCGATGACATGCCGCGCGCGGCGGTTCTCGCAGCAGAGGGCATCACTTTCACCGCCGGGGGCGCGACAAGGGACGCGTCGGTGCGCAATGCTCTGGAAACGTTGGCGGATAGTGGCGCCACGCGCGTGCTGATCCATGACGGCGCGCGACCTTTGGTCAGCCCTGCGCTGATCGCCCGGATGATTTTGGCGCTTGACGAGGTGGTGGCTGCGGCGCCCGCACTTCCCGTCACCGATGCCTTGTGGCGCGGCGAGGACGGGCATGTCATCGGCACCGTCGCCCGCGACGGCCTGTATCGCGCGCAAACGCCGCAGGCCTTTGACTTCGCCGCCATCCTTGCCGCCCATCGCGCCCATCCCGGCGGGGCTGCCGATGATGTCGAAGTTGCCCGTGCTGCTGGCCTTGACGTGACAATCATCGACGGGGATGAAGACAATATTAAGCTCACCTACCCCAGCGACTTCGTGCGGGCAGAGCGGATTTTGCGGGAGAGACGGATGGATATTCGCGCGGGCAATGGCTTTGACGTGCATGCGTTCGGGCCGGGCGATCATGTCTGGCTGTGCGGGGTCAAGGTGCCGCACGGACGCGGGCTGGTCGGCCATTCCGACGCCGATGTCGGAATGCACGCGCTGACCGACGCCATCTATGGCGCCTTGGCCGAGGGCGATATTGGCCGCCACTTTCCGCCGTCAGACCCGCAATGGAAAGGTGCCGCGTCGCACATATTTCTGACCCACGCCGTGCGCCTGATGCGCGAGCGGGGCTTTGCGCTTTCCAATTGCGATGTGACCTTGGTGTGTGAGCACCCGAAGATCGGCCCGCATGCCATTACGATGCAACAAGAATTGGCGAAAATCATGGAGGTGGACGTGACCCGGATCAGCGTAAAGGCGACAACGTCAGAACGATTGGGTTTCACCGGCCGCGAGGAAGGCATCGCCGCATTGGCAACCGCCCTTCTGGTGACAGCATGAGCCGCCTTGTCGCGACGGTCTTCGGCGTCGGCTACCTGCGCCCCGCCTCGGGAACTTGGGCCTCGGCTTTGGCCGTGATGGTCGGTTGGGGGATTGCGCTTTGGGTCGGCTTTCCGGCGCTGGTGCTGGCGACAGTGGCCGCCACCGCCGTAGGCTTCTGGGCCTGCGCGCGCGAACTGGCGGGGAAGCCGGGCGCGGACCCGTCCGAGATCGTGATTGACGAAGTCGCGGGGCAATGGTTGACGCTTTGCTTTCCCGCCATGGGCTTTTGGATGCGCGGGGCCGACATGGTCTGGCCCGGCCCGCTCGCGGCGTTCCTGCTGTTCCGCCTGTTCGACATCTGGAAACCCGGCATCATCGGGCGTGCCGACCGGCGCGGCGATCCCGCTGGCGTGATGATCGACGACCTTTGGGCGGGAGTGTTCGCAGGCATCGGCACCGTGATCCTGGCCGCCGCCTACCACGGCCCGATGATCTTTTCGCGCGTGATGGGCGGATGAGCCTTGCGCGCGCCCAAAGCCTGCTGGCGCTCGCGCGGGCAAAGGGCGCGCGGATCGCAACGGCGGAAAGCTGCACCGGCGGTCTGATCTCTGGCGCGATCACCGAGGTTGCGGGTTCGTCCGACATCTTCGATCGCGGCTTCGTCACCTATTCCAACGCCGCCAAGCAGGCAATGCTGAGCGTGCGCGCCGATACGCTGGCCACATTCGGCGCGGTATCCGAAGCGGTCGCGCGCGAGATGGCTGAGGGCGCGTTGGCGTTCTCTGACGCGACCATCGCGGTGTCCGTCACCGGCATCGCAGGCCCCGGCGGGTCCGAGTTCAAACCAGAAGGGCGCGTGTGCTTTGGCCTTGCGCAGCGCGGTCAGCCGACTTGGGTGGAAACCGTCGAGTTCGGCGCGCGTGGGCGACATCAGGTGCGCGCGGCGACGGTGGCGCATGCCTTGAATATGCTGCTGCACGCCCTGACCGCGCGGCGCTAGGCGGCTCGTCAGCCTATCGCCGCACGGGCGCCATAAAGCTCGACCGCGCGCCGCTCGAACGCCTTGACGACACGCTGCATCGCTTCGTTAAAGACCACGCCGATGATGCCCTGCAAAATGGCGTTGCGGAATTCGAAATCCACGAAAAACTCGACGTCGCACCCGCCAACGGGCCGGTCGCGGAACGACCAGTTGGACCGCATGTGCTTGAACGGACCGTCCAAATATTCGGTGTCGATCTTGTGGGTTTCCGGCCAAAGCGTCACGCGGCTGCCAAAGCGTTCGCGGAACACCTTGAACGAGATCACCAGATCGGCCTCCATCACCTCGCCCCCACCCGCGACAGGCGTGCGCGAACGGATGCGCGCCGCCGCCGTCCAAGGCAGGAACTTCGGGTACGAGGCGACATCGGCAACCAGATCGTACATTTCCTGTGCGGAATATGGCAGTGGCCGGATTTCGTGGTGCGTTGGCATAAGATTCCGAAAGTTTGATGACTTAGAGTGCAGACTTCGATAGTTCTTGGTCCAAAATCAAGGGGCCGAGATGCCGCAAAGACCTTATGTCATAGATCAGATGATTTCCGCCAAGGCGATTGCCGCGCGGGTAGAAGCGCTGGCGCACGAAATCACCGACCATTTCAGCGGAACCGACAAGCTGGTGGTGGTCGGCCTGTTGCGCGGCTCGTTCGTGTTCATTGCCGACCTTGTGCGCGAGATCGACCTTCCGGTCGAAGTCGATTTCCTTGAGGCGTCAAGCTACGGCAACGCGATGGAAAGCTCGCGCGAGGTGCGTATTCTCAAAGACCTGCGCGGGGAAATTGCGGGGCGGGACGTGCTGGTGGTGGAAGATATCGTCGATACCGGCTTTACCCTCAGCCACGTTGTGCGCCTGCTGAAAAGCCGCGAGCCGAAGCGGATGAAGGTCTGCGCCCTGTTGGACAAGCCGACGCGGCGCGAGGTGGATATCAAGGCGGACTGGACCGGGTTTGAGATCCCCGATGAATTCGTGGTCGGCTACGGCATCGACTTTGCACAGCGCAATCGCAACTTGCCCTACATCGGCAAGGTTCGCTTTACCGACACGCCGACGTAACCGGGTGCATGTGTATCGCAATGCTGTGGGAGAAGCAGCCCGTAGGCCCATGTAGTCCGAGAGGCGTTGGCTGATTGGGCCCGTCGGGTGCCCTTCGCGCACAACCTCAGTAACACAGGCAGAATTTCACTATGCGTCGTATTCTTGTCGCTGTCCTTGCCGTGTGCTTCGCGGGTGTGGGTGTTTTGTGGGGCGTGACCCGCCCCGATCCCCTGCCCGCATCGGCGATGGCTGGCGTGACGGGCGACGCCAGGCATGGCGAGCAGGTGCTCTGGGCCGGCGGCTGCGCGTCGTGTCACGCGGCCAAGGGGGCCGAAGGGGCGGAACGGCTGAGGCTGGGTGGCGGGCAGCGGTTTGTGACGGCGTTTGGCACCTTTGTGGTGCCCAACATCTCGCCAGACCCCAGCGCCGGGATTGGCAAGTGGCGCGCCATTGACCTTGCCAATGCGATGCTACGCGGCCTCAACCCGGCGATGGAGCATCTTTATCCGGCGTTTCCGTATCCCTCCTACACCCATGCGACGTTGCAGGATGTGGCCGACCTCAAGGCATTCCTCGACACGCTGCCCCCCGTCTCGACGCCGAGCGCGCCACATGAGCTGACCTTCCCGTTCTCGATCCGCCGGTTTGTCGGCATTTGGAAAGCGCTTTACCTGCGCGACACCTGGACCGTCCGCGGCGCGCTTTCCCCCGCCGCGCAGAGGGGGCGTTATCTAGTCGAAGCCTTGGCGCATTGCGGGGAATGTCACACCCAGCGCAATGCCCTTGGCGCGGTGCGGCGCGACCTTTGGTTGGCGGGGGCGCCCAACCCAGTTGGGACCGGGCGGGTTCCGAATATCACGCCGGGGAAACTTGACTGGTCAGAGGATGATATTGCGACCTATCTGACGACCGGGATGACGCCGTCTTATGACAGTGCAGGCCGGGATATGTCGGAGGTGGTGGAGAACATCTCCAAGCTGAGCGATGCTGACCGGGCCGATATCGCGGCCTATCTGAAGGCGGTTCCGGCGGTGAAATAAGGGGGAGTTTGGCTGTGCAGCGCTGGTGTTCGCGGCCTGACGGATGAGTCCCTCCGCGCCATAAAGTGCAGACCACACGTTTCAGAGCGCCCACCCGGCGGTCAAGCGGCGCTCGGTTGGCAGCGGTGATGATCGTTGGTCGTGCCCCTACCCGCGCCCCAACTTGGCCAGCCTTGCGCTGCGCAACTGCGCGAAGTCGTCGCCGGCGTGGTAGGAGGAACGGGTCAACGGGGTGGCCGAGACCATCAGAAAGCCCTTGCCATAAGCCGCTTTCTCATAAGCAGCGAATTCATCGGGCGTCACAAAGCGGTCAACGACGTGGTGCTTTGGCGTCGGTTGCAGGTATTGGCCGATGGTCAGGAAATCGACATCGGCGGCGCGCATGTCGTCCATCACTTGGCCGACGGCCTGACGGTCCTCGCCCAAGCCCACCATGATGCCGGATTTGGTGAACATGGCGGGGTCGAGTTCCTTGACCTTTTGCAAAAGGCGCAAGGAGTGGAAATAGCGCGCACCGGGGCGGACGGAGGGATAAAGGCCGGGAACCGTCTCCAGATTGTGGTTGAACACGTCGGGGCGGGCCTCGACCACCTTTTCCAGCGCGGAGTCGTCGCATTTCAGGAAATCCGGGGTGAGGATTTCAATCGTGGTGTCGGGCGCGCGGTGGCGGATGGCGCGGATCGTCATGGCGAAATGCTCGGCGCCGCCATCGTCAAGGTCGTCGCGGTCAACCGAGGTGATGACGACGTGCTTCAGGCCAAGCTGCGCCACCGCATGGGCGACGCGGCCGGGCTCGAATGTGTCGAGCGCCTTGGGCTTGCCGGTGGCGACGTTGCAGAAGGTGCAACCGCGGGTGCAAATCTCGCCCATGATCATCATGGTGGCGTGGCCCGCGCTCCAGCATTCGCCGACGTTGGGGCAGCCGGCCTCTTCGCAAACGGTGACCAGCTTTTGCTCGCGGATGATGTCGCGGGTTTGCTTGTAACCTGCCGAGACCGGGGCCTTGACGCGGATCCAGTCGGGTTTCTTCGGCTGTGCATTATCGACCCGATGGGCTTTTTCGGGGTGACGCTCGGACGGAATTTTGAGATCGCGCACGGTTCTTTCCCCCTAACGGCCTGCACAAACTCAATTATGCCTTTTCCACGCTGCGTGCAACGGCTGCTGCGGAAGGCCAGACATGCGTGGCGCGTAACTTTTGGTGAAACGATCCCTTTGGGGTGGGAGTGTAAAATGACGAAGAAACTATTGGCCGAGACCCTCGGCACCTTCATGCTGGTATTTTTTGGCGTCGGGTCGGCCGTCTTGATGGGGGACAAGATCGGGATGCTGGGCATTGCCACGGCGTTCGGCCTGTCGATCGTGGCGGCGGCCTATTCCTTGGGGTCGGTGTCGGGCGCGCATCTTAACCCGGCGGTGTCGTTCGGGTTCGTGACGGCGGGGCGGATGAGTGTCGGTGACTTCATCAGCTACAGCATCGCGCAGATCATTGGCGCCATCCTTGCCGCGTTTGTCATCATGATTATCGCGACAGGCAAGGCGGACTATTCCGTTGCGGCCAACGGCTTGGGGCAGAACGGGTTTGGCGAGGGGTATCTTGGCGCCTACAGCCTGTCATCGGCGCTGATCTTTGAGACGGTGGCGACGTTCATCTTTGTGACGGTGATCCTTGGGGCGACGCAGGATGGTGCGCCGGGGGCGATGGCGGGGTTGGCGATTGGGCTGACGCTGATGGCGATTCACCTCGTCGGTATCAATGTTACCGGCGTTTCGGTGAACCCGGCGCGGTCGATCGGCCCGGCGCTGTTCGTTGGCGGTAAGGCCTTGGCGCAGCTTTGGGTGTTCATCGCGGCGCCTTTGGCGGGGGGCGCGATTGCAGGCGCGGTTCATGCGATGGGACTGACGCGCGCATCTGCCTGAGTGGCATGCCAGAAAAACACCAAAGGGGGCCAGTCGGCCCCCTTTGCTTTTCCCCTTAGCCGATCAGGGCGCGAGCGCCCCCGACTTCGTCGTAATGCCGTTTCAGCCGCATCAAGGCGATCCGCAGAACGATCTTGCCAGAGCGGGCAGACCAGCCCATGCGACGCTCTGCAACCTCCAGCCCTTCGAGATAGCAGCAGCAGCGCAGCGCCATATCGCCCAAACCGGGGCCAAGGTCCCGCAGCGCCGCCGCCACCCGTTCGCGTGCGGCACGCGGGCCTTCGGCCGGGCCGATGCCGGAAAAGCCGCCACGGTCGCCGGCTGTAAGGAAGCGATCCCAGTTCTGCGCCACGCGGGGGCCCATTTGCGCGATCTCGAAATCCTCGCGCAGGCGGTCGCTGGCCGCGACCAGATCGGCACTGAGGAACGGCTCGCCGCCCTTGTCGCGACGGCGGGCGAGCGCGCCGACCGGGCTTTCCGCCGCGTTGTAGCGCAAGCGGCGGCTGCCCGTGCCTTCGTCATCGCGGATCACGCGTTCATCCCAGATGCGGTGCTGATCGGCAAAGGGCGCTGCGGCCTCGGCCATGCCATCCTTCAGCCGCTGATCGGCATCCAGCAAACGCTTCAGCGCGGCGCGGCCTGTGGGCGTGATGACATAGCTGGAAACGCGGCCGGTTTTCTGGCAGCTGATCCAGTCCTTTAGCGCAAAGGCCTGCGCCACGGCGCGATCCAGCACCCCGGTGCGGGTGGTGCGGCCATCGGGGAAGGTGCGCACCACCACCGCCTTTTCCATATCGGGGGCAATCGCCATCAAGGTGTCCGGTTCCGACATACGGCGCAAAATGCGACGTGCCTCGCGGTCAATTGTGACGTCATCGTTCAGCAGGGTTTCAGGACGCACGGCTGCGGTCATGGGTAAGGTATCCTCTTCGTCTGGTGTCCAGGAGCGGGCCGCGTGAACGCGACCCAGATGCGCGAGCGCTTCGTCCATCAAGGGATCGTCGCGCCGATTCTCGTAGCGGCGCACCTGACGCAGAATCGTGGAGGCGTGGCGGCCCTCGCGCCGGGCCAAGGCCCGCAGCGAAACGCCATCCCCGGTGTGGTCAAGGTAAAGACGAACTGCATCGGGAAGCCACGCTGGCAACTCGAAATCAGAGGATATGTTCGCCGTCATGCCACGCCCCAGCTTCACGATTTCTTAACAGGTGCCGCACCGGACGAAAGCAACCGTGGGTTGTTAATGTTGCCCGTTCGTTAACAATCGTCCATTTTTGGATAATTGTTTATAAAGTCTGAACAAAGTTGAAGCCCCCCGAACGGTGTTTTTCCCCGAAACGCAACGCGCGGTTGAATCATGCAACAAATTCCCCCTGTTCTTCAGGAGGACCAAAGATGACAGACTTTTGTGCGTTGCTGCGTTCGCTGCGTCGCCCCCGCCTTTTGATTCAGGCGGCGCGTTGCGGTCTTCCCGAGTATCGGCGGGAACGGGATCTGCGGCGCATCGCGGGGCTGGCGGTCATGCTGTCGCCGGAAAAGGCGCTGCCGAAGCTGCTGTCAGAGGAGGAGGCGCTGGAGCAAACGCGCCAGACCGGCGATGCCGCCTACAGCCTGTCGCGCCACATCGAGGTGCTGATCGCGCTGATGGCAGAGACGCGCCTGTTGGCGGAGCCAGCCCACGCATAATAAAACCGCCGGGCAACTTGTGTGCCCGGCGGCTAAGGTATTGTCATCCCGCGATTTTGCGGCTCAGATGAAGGCGTCGGGCTCGGCGGCCTTTTTGCGGTCAACATAGGCCTGCAACGCCTCGGCAATCGCCGGATCTTGGGCCGGTTGCTGGTAGTCGCCCAGCATCTTTTTCACCCGCTCTGCCGCCAAGGTTTCGGTGTCGCGCGCACCCTCTTCGGCCCAGGTCTCGAACGGTTTGTAGTCGAACAGATCCGAGCGCCAGAACGCGGTCTTGAAGTTCGACTGCGTGTGCTGACAGCCAAGGTAATGCCCGCCGGGGCCAACCTCGCGGATCGCGTCCATCGCCTGCCCGTTGGTGTCCATGTGAACACCTTGGGCAAGGTGGTGCAGGGTGCCAAGCTGATCGGCGTCCATCACGAATTTCTCGTAGGAACTGACCAGACCGCCCTCCAACCAACCGCAGGCGTGCAGCATGAAGTTAACGCCTGCAAGCAACGCCATGTTAAGGCTGTTTGCCGTCTCATACGCCGCCTGCGCGTCGGGCAGCTTGGAGCCGCAGAACGAGCCGCCAGAGCGGTAGGGAAGGTTCATGCGCCGCGCCAGTTGCCCCGCGCCATAGGTGATATGCGCAGCCTCGGGCGTGCCGAAAGTGGGCGCGCCAGAGTTCATGTCAATCGAGGTCACGAAGGCACCGAACACCACCGGCGCGCCGGGACGCACAAGTTGGCTGTAAGCAACGCCCGCCAGCACCTCTGCCAACACCTGCGTCAGCGTGCCCGCCACCGTCACCGGCGCCATTGCGCCACCGACGATGAACGGAGAGATGACAGCGGCCTGATTGGCCTTCGCATAGACCTCCAACGCGCCCATCATGGTCGAATCGAACGTGAGCGGGCTGTTTATGTTGATGAGGCTGGTCATCACCGTGTTCTGGTCAACGAAATCCGCGCCGAACAGGATCTTGGACATCTCAACCGAGTCTGCGGCGCGGCTCGGTTCCGTTACCGAGCCCATGTAAGGTTTGTCGCTCAGCGTCATATGTGCGAGCAGCATGTCAAGGTGGCGCTTGTTGACCGGAATGTCAGTCGGCTCGCACACCGTGCCGCCGGAATGGTGCAGCCACTTGGACATATAGCCAAGCTTCACAAAATTCTGGAAATCGGCGAGCGTGGCATAGCGGCGGCCACCGGCATGGTCGCGCACGAAGGGCGGGCCGTAAACCGGCGCCAACACAAGGTTCTTGCCTCCCACCACCACATTGCGTTCCGGGTTACGGGCGTGCTGGGTGAAGGTCGAGGGCGCGGTGGCGCAAAGTTTGCGCGCAAGGCCGCGCGGAATGTGGACGCGCTCGCCTTTCACATCGGCCCCAGCGGCGCGCCACAGCGCAAGTGCGGCAGGGTTTTCAAGGAAGTTGACGCCGATCTCTTCCAGAACGGTATCCGCGTTCCACTCGATGATCTGCAACGCTTCTTCGTTGAGGATTTCGAAGTTGGGGATTTGGCGCTCGATGAATTTCGCCGACTCGAAGCTTACCGCGGTGCGCTCTGCCCGCCGCGTTGCCCCGCCGCCTGACCGTGCCCGCCGTCCCTCTGCCACGTCGCTCATTCAAAAACCCTCCGGAACGACCGCGTCATGCGGCCCTGACTGTTGCCCTCTTTTAGCGCTTTCGCGGAACGCCCGTTACCGGATTGCGGCGCTTGAGGTGAAAAACCGACATCTGGCCTGTCGCATCCCGGACTTGGGCATTTTCTGCCCCAAAATATCCCGAGGGGTGCGGGCACCGGTCCCCGCTGGCGCCATTTCTCTTGCGCGCGCCCGCGGGGCACAATATTCCGCGCACATGACACAGCATGACCGCCTTTTGATCATCGACTTCGGCTCTCAGGTGACGCAGCTAATCGCGCGCCGCCTGCGGGAATTGAACGTCTATTGCGAAATTCATCCGTTCCAGAAGGTCACGGATGCCTTCCTCAAGGACTTCGCCCCCAAGGCGGTGATATTTTCGGGCGGCCCGGCCTCGGTCTTTGCCGAGGGCGCGCCAATGCCGCCAGCCTCGGTTTTCACGCTCGGCGTGCCGATCCTGGGAATTTGCTACGGCCAACAGGTGATGATGCATTGCCTTGGCGGCAAGGTCGAACGTGGCCACGGCACCGCCGAGTTTGGCCGCGCCTTTGTGACGCCAACCGACGCCAAGCTGCCGATGCTGGCGGGCTGGTTCGCTGAGGGACGCGAGCAGGTGTGGATGTCGCACGGCGACCATGTCAGCGAAATCGCGCCGGGGTTTGAGGTGTACGGCACCTCGCCCAACGCGCCGTTTGCGATTACCGCCGACCCGGCACGGCACTTCTATGCGGTGCAGTTCCACCCGGAGGTTCACCACACCCCGCGCGGCGCCAAGCTCTATGAGAATTTCGTGCGGCTCGCAGGGTTCAAGGGCGACTGGACGATGGGCGCGTATCGCGAGGAAGCGATCCGCAAAATCCGCGAACAGGTTGGCGACAAGCGGGTGATTTGCGGGCTGTCGGGCGGCGTCGATTCCTCGGTCGCGGCGGTCCTGATCCATGAGGCGATTGGCGATCAGTTGACCTGCGTCTTCGTCGATCATGGTCTGTTGCGGCTGAGCGAGGCGGAGCAGGTCGTGGCGATGTTCCGCGACAACTACAACATCCCGCTGATCCATGCCGACGAATCGGATCTGTTCCTTGGCAAGCTTGAGGGGGTTTCCGACCCCGAGACCAAGCGCAAAATCATCGGTGGCCTGTTCATCGACGTGTTCCAGAAATACGCGAGCGGCATCGAGGGGGCAGAATTCCTTGCACAAGGCACGCTTTACCCCGACGTGATCGAATCGGTCAGCTTTTCGGGCGGGCCGTCGGTCACCATCAAATCGCACCATAATGTCGGCGGCCTGCCGGAGCAGATGGGGCTGAAGCTGGTGGAGCCGCTGCGCGAGCTGTTCAAGGACGAAGTCCGCGCGCTGGGGCGCGAGTTGGGCCTGCCTGCAAGTTTCATCGGCCGCCACCCCTTCCCCGGCCCCGGTCTGGCGATCCGCTGCCCCGGAGAGATCACCCGCGAAAAGCTGGAGATCCTGCGCAAGGCCGATGCCGTGTTCATCGACCAGATCCGCAAGCATGACCTCTATGATGAGATCTGGCAGGCGTTTGTCGCGATTCTTCCGGTGAAAACCGTCGGCGTGATGGGCGACGGGCGCACCTATGATTTCGCCTGCGCACTGCGGGCCGTGACCTCGGTTGATGGCATGACGGCCGATTACTATCCGTTCACCCATGATTTCCTTGGCGAGACCGCAACGCGGATCATCAACGAGGTGCAGGGCATCAACCGCGTCACCTACGACATCACCTCAAAACCCCCGGGCACCATCGAGTGGGAATAGGTCCGCAGCCCGGACCGTCTCTTCGACGGCGCTGACCCTTTTTGCGTAGGCACCCCGCATGAGCACCGACCGATCCACGACTGCTTTCGTTCGACGTCACCGCAACTTCGGGCTGTTCTGGGGAGGCAATATTCTTGCCTCGCTGGCGATGCAGATCGAGTCGGTGACCATCGGCTGGCAGGTCTATGCGCTGGCGCGCGACACGCACACGATCGAGCAAAGTGCCTTGTTGGTGGGGATGGTCGGGCTGGTGCAGTTCCTGCCGCTGTTCTGCCTGTCGCTGTTCGCGGGATCGGTGGCGGACCGGCTTGACCGGCGCAAGATCGTGCTTATCACCATGACCGCCGAGGCTTTGGGCGTGCTGGCGCTGTTCGGTGTGTCTTTGCATCCGACGCCAAATATCACAGCAATCTTTGCCATCGCGGCGGTGTTCGGGGCGACGCGGGCGTTCCTGTCGCCCGCCAGTTCCGCGCTGACGCCGATGTTGGTGCCAAAATCCGACATGCCGCGCGCTATCGCATTGAAATCTTTGGGCTGGCAGGTGGCGGTGATCGTCGGGCCTTGGATCGGTGGGATGCTGATCGCGGCCTCGACGGCTGCGGCCTACGGTGTGGCGGCGGGGCTTTACGGGCTGGGCATCATCGTGGTCGCCTTCATGCGCGGCAATATGAAACCCCAGGTGCAACCCGGTAGCCGGATCGAGCAGATCCGCGAGGGACTGGTTTATGTCTGGACCAACAAGATCATCTTTGGCGCGATCTCACTCGACCTGTTCGCCGTGTTGCTGGGCGGGGCGACGGCGCTCTTGCCGGCGTTTGCCAGCGATATTCTGAAGGTCGGCCCGGATGGGTTCGGTATGCTGCGCTCTGGTCCTGCGATTGGGGCGGCGCTGATGGCGCTGGCGCTGAACCGCTGGCCGCTGGCGCGCATGGCGGGGCGGCGCATGTTCCTGTCGGTCGCGGTATTCGGTGCGGCGACGCTGCTGTTTGCCGTATCAAAATCGATGCCGCTGTCGATATTCGCGCTGGCGATCCTTGGGGCTGCCGACATGGTTTCAATGTATGTGCGCCAGACGCTGGTGCAGATCGTGACGCCGGACCATATGCGGGGGCGCGTGTCCTCGGTGTCGGGGCTGTTTATCTCTGGTTCCAACGAGCTGGGCGAGTTTGAAAGCGGTGTGGTGGCGCGCGTGCTGGGGCCGGTCGGCGCGGCGGTGTTTGGCGGCATCGGCACCTTGATCGTCACCGGCGCTTGGGCGCGGATGTTCCCAGCGCTGTATAACGCCGACCGTCTGGATGGCACAGAGCCGGTTGACGAGGTGATCGAGCCCATATCGCTTACCGCCCCGGCGAGTTAAGCGGCGATGCGCTTGCGCTGGCCCAAAGCCCGCCGGTTTCGGCTTGCCACAATTGCGGCTCTTGTGGCGGGCCTCGTGTCGGTTGCCATCCCGCTCGTTTCCGTGCTGAGCTATGCGGACCCGACGCTGCCGACTGATGCGGCGGCAATTATCGTTGTTAGCGGCCCTTATGCTCCCGCAGGTCGGCCCTCGGAAACGCGGGCGCGCGTGGCGAGGGGGATCGCACTGTGGCAGGCCGGGGCGGCACCGCTTTTGGTGCTCTCGGGCAAGATCTATGGGCCGCGGGGTGAAAACATTGCCGCCGTGATGCAGGATCAGGCGATGGCGGCGGGGGTGCCGGCCTCGGCGATCCGGTTGGAGCCGAGCGCGAGTTCTACCTTGCAAAACGCCCTGTTCAGCGCGGATCTGCTGGGCGCGATCAAAGCCGCGCCGGTGATCGTGGTTACCCACCGTTATCACCTGCCGCGCGCCTGGGCCTCGTTTCGCTGGGCGGGGTTTGCCAATGTCACCATGGTCGCGGCAGATGCGGCGACGCCAATGTTTTCGCTGCGATCCGCGGGGTTAGAGCCGTTGAAGTGGCCCTATGACACTCTGCGGGCGGGCGCGGCTCGCCTTGCCTTTGCGCTTGGCGCGACCGAGGGAACGGTCGCGCCGTTTCTGCGTTAGATCACTCCGCCGCCGCACGGCGTGGGAGTTTCCAGTTCGGCCGCGCGAAATGGCAGGTATAACCATTGGGGCGATGCAGCAGGTAATCCTGATGCTCGGGCTCCGCCTCCCAGAAATCACTGGCGGGGGTGACTTCGGTCACGACCTTGCCGGGCCACAGGCCAGAGGCGTTCACGTCAGCAATCGTATCCAACGCGGTCTGTTCTTGCGCGTCGTCGAGGGTGAAGATCGCCGAGCGATAGCTTATCCCCAGATCGTTGCCCTGCCGGTTCGGCGTGGTCGGGTCGTGGATCTGGAAGAAGAATTCCAGCAGCGCGCGATAGCTAGTCTTGGCCGGATCATAGACGATCTCGATCGCTTCGGCATGGGTGCCGTGGTTGCGATAGGTCGCGTTTGCGACGTTGCCGCCTGTGTAGCCGACGCGGGTGGCGATCACGCCCGGCAGCTTGCGGATCAGATCCTGCATACCCCAGAAACAGCCGCCCGCCAGAATTGCCCGTTCGCTCATTTCTCGTCCTCCTCGTCAAATATTGCGCGGAATTCTCCGTAGCCTTCGGCCTCTAATTCCGTAACGGGAACAAAGCGTAACGAGGCGGAGTTGATGCAATAGCGCAGCCCGCCGTCCTCGATTGGGCCATCGTTGAATACATGGCCAAGATGGCTGTCACCATGAGCCGAGCGCACCTCGACCCGGCGCATACCCAGGCTGGTGTCGCTGAGCTCGACCACATGCTGCGCCACAATCGGCCGGGTAAAGCTGGGCCAGCCGCAGCCCGAGTCGAACTTGTCGAGCGAGGTAAACAAGGGCTCGCCCGACACGATATCGACGTAGAGCCCCTCGCCCTTGAAATCATGGAAGGCGTTGAAATATGGCCGCTCGGTTCCGCTGGTTTGCGTCACGCGGAACTGTTCAGGCGTCAGGCGCGCAATGGCCTCGGGCGTCTTGGCATAGGTCTTGGGTGGCATCGGTATCCTCCACGCGGTCAGGTCGCTGAAATGTGGGGCAGCGCTGCGCGAAATCCAGTGACGCGCACCGCGAGTTTACCTTTGTTACGAAGCGTCGTCGTCCATTTCATCTGCGGCAGGGTCCGCGTCGGGGTCGGGACGTCCGCGAAAACCGGTGGCGACGACGAATTTTTCTGAACTGTCAGCGCGGCTTGAGGGCGGCTTCACGTTGGCGACCTTGCGGAAGTGCCGCTTGAGCGTCGCCTGCAAGCTGCCTTCGGCACCGCCGGCCAGCACCTTGGCGACAAAGGTGCCGCCTTCTTCCAGCACGTCATAGGCAAATTCCGCCGCCGCCTCGCACAGCGCGATGATGCGGTTGTGGTCGGTTTGCTTGTGGCCAGAGGCCGAGGCGGCCATATCGCTCATCACCACATCGGCGCGCCCGCCAAGCCAGCCCTTGACCAGCGTATCCGCATCGTCGGCGAGAAAGTCGAGGACGTGAATATCCGCCCCGGCGATCGGCTCGACCTCTTGCAGATCGACCCCAAGCACGGTGCCGATCTTCTTGCCCGGTCTTTCGCCAAGCGCATTGACGCGCACGACGGCAACCTGACACCATCCGCCCGGCGCGCAGCCAAGATCAACCACGCGCGCGCCCGGCACGAGGAAGCGATACTTCTCGTCCAGTTCCAGTATCTTGTAGGCCGCACGCCCGCGATAGCCGTCCCGCTTCGCCGCGGCGACATAGGGGTCGTTCAACTGCCGCTCCAGCCAGCGCGTCGAGCTAAGCTTGCGCCCACGCGCGGTTTTTACCTTGACGTGCAGATCGCGCTGCCCGCGGCCAGAGGTTCCTTTGGGTGTCGTCATAGTCGCTAAGGCCCGATCTTCAGTAAGGTCCATCTTCCAATACGCCGTCGGCGCTCATCTGCGCGTATAGCAGCCCCTCGCGCAGACCGCGATCAGCAACTGACAAGCGGTCGGTCGGCCAAATCCGCATCAAGGCCTGCAAGATCGCAGCACCCGACATGATAAGGGCGTGACGGTCGCGCCCGATACGGGGATCGGTGCGCCGCCCCTCCGGGCCAAGGTCGAGGTAATCGCGGATCACCGTGTCGATCTGGTCCGACGTCATGTGCAACCCGTCAACCTTGTTGCGGTCATAGCGTTTGAGGCCAAGGAAAGAGGCCGCAACCGTAGTCACCGTTCCCGAGGTGCCGATGATCTGAAACCCCTCGCGGGTCTGATCGGCGTTGTAGGGCGAGAAATTGGCGAGATTTTCCTCGAAAAACCAGCTCATCAACGCGAAACGCGCGGCGTCATCCTCAACATCAGTGAACTGGTCCTTCAGCGTCGCGACGCCAAGCGGGACCGATATCCAATCAACCACACGCGCCGAAGGCTCGCCGCGGTCGGGTTGGTGAAAGCCTGCGTGCAGCCGCATGATTGCGCGCGAACGGTCGCGGTGCGGCACGCCGGACAGGTCAATCCATACCAGCTCAGTCGAGCCGCCGCCGATGTCCACCACCAGCAACTGCTCGGTTCGCGGGCTGACCAAGGGGGCGCAGGACACCACGGCGAGCCGCGCCTCTTCCTCGGGGGCAATGATTTCCAGCTTCAGCCCGGTTTCGTTCTGCACATTGCGGATGAAGTCGCGTGCATTGCGGGCGCGGCGGCAAGCCTCTGTCGCGACGAGGCGCATACGCTTGACCTCATGTTTCTCCAGCTTTTTCTGACAGATACGCAGCGCCTGCACCGTGCGATTCATCGAGGCGCGGCCAAGGCGACCTGATGCCTCCAACCCGACGCCAAGCTGGACCGTCTTGGAGAAGCTATCAACGACGTGAAACTGACTGCCCTTGGGTTGGGCAATCAGCATCCTGCAACTGTTCGTGCCGAGGTCCAGCGCAGCATAAAGCTCCGCCGGGTCGGGTTTACGGGTGTTGAACGGCTCGACCGAGGTCGGTTTTTCCGATGTCGGGAACGCGTCCACACCCATTGGACGCTCGGGCGTCATCGCGTCGCCCTCCGATTTCAAGTTACGGCCAAGGTAATCAGCATCCCGCCGTCACGCAATAGTCGCAAACCGCTCGCAAGACGAATGCGCCTCATCAAGACCATGAATATTTTTCCGATCGCGCCCAGTCGCTCGCGGGTGGCCCGCGCGACGCCCCTGCCCTACAAGCGTTTGCAGCGGAACGGCACGGCCAAGGCCAACTGGTCGCTGGACGTGCGCCTTATGTCGAAAACCGACACCGGATGTCGGCTGCGGGCCTCTACAACGGCAACAACGACAGCGAAGGAATCAGTGATGCCCGAAGTGACCATCGTTTACTGGCGCGACATCCCGGCGCAGGTGATCATCGGGAAAGGGCGGCGTGCCTCTAAGGTGCAGTTACCCGAGCGCTTTGAGCAGGCAATCGACCGCTGCGCCATGAAGATCGGCGCGCGCGACGGGGACAGCTACCTTGCCGAATGGCGCAAGGCCGCCCCCTATGAGGTCGAAGGCGAGCCTGATGACATCGCCGCCGCCGAGGCCGCGCGCCTCGTGGCCGAACATGATACAGAGCGCCTGAAAACGCTGATTGCAAACGACGGCTGGGCGTGAGCCCGGACAACCCGACACGCACCCTTTGGGAGGCTACCATGGCGCTTTTGAATTTCCGCCGCACTGAGACCAAGGTTGAAGGCGCCTCGTCCGAGGTGGAGGCCATGCTGACCGGCTATTCCATCGAGGTGATGCCGCGCACCGCCGAGAAGATCGAGGATTTCCGCACCCTTCTGCCGCGCGGCACCCGGGTCTATATCGCCCATATCGAGGGCACCCCGATCGAGGAAATGGTCGCCACCGCGAAACGCCTGAACGCCGAAGGCTATCCGGTGATGCCGCACTTCCCGGCCCGCATCATCCCCGACCGCGCCACGCTGACCGACTGGATCGCGCGCTATCAGGGCGAGGCGGACGTCAAGCAGGCGTTGCTGCTGGGGGGGGGCGTCAATACGCCGGCGGGCGATTATGACAGCTCGATGCAGTTGATCGAAACCGGCCTGTTTGATGGGTTTGATCGTCTGCATGTCGCCGGCCACCCCGAGGGGAACAAGGACATCGACGCCGACGGATCGGACCGCATGGTGATGCAGGCGCTGAAGTGGAAACAGGCGTTTTCCGAACGCACCGACGCCAAGATGGCGATCGCGACGCAATTCTGCTTTGAGGCGGCGCCGGTGATTGCCTGGGCCGACCGCCTTGCCGCCGAGGGGATCAAGCTGCCGATCCACATCGGCGTTGCTGGCCCGGCGAAATTGCAAACGCTGCTGAAATTCGCCATCGCTTGCGGCGTCGGCGCCAGCTTGCGCGTGCTGCAAAAGCGCGCCAAGGATGTGACCAAGCTTCTGATGCCGTTCGAGCCGGATGATTTTATCGCCGATATTGCTGCCCACAAGGCGAAGAACCCCGGCTTTGGCATTGAATCCGTTCACTTCTTCCCGCTTGGCGGGATCAAAACCAACGCAACCTGGGCCATCGAGCATGGCGGCGCGTCCGCCGTCCCGGCCGCGCAACTCTAAGGAACCGATATGACCCGGACCGTTCTCGAATCGAAAACCAAGACCGTTATTATCGGCTTTGACGAGCCCTTCTGCGTGATCGGCGAGCGTATCAACCCGACCGGGCGCAAGAAGCTGGCCGCCGAGTTGGAGATGGGCGATTTCAGCACCGTGCTGCGCGACGCGATCGAGCAGGTTGCCTGCGGCGCGACGGTGCTGGACGTAAACTCTGGCGCGGTGTTCACCAACAAGATGGCCGAAGACCCGCGTTATGCCGACAACAACTTCGTCGAGCCGCCGCTGATGCGCGAGCTGATCGCGCAGATTCAGGCCATCGTGGATGTGCCTTTGTGCATCGACTCGTCGGTGCCCGCGGCGCTTCAGGCCGGGTTGGAGGCCTGCGAAGGGCGTCCGCTGCTGAACTCGGTGACGGGTGAGGAAGAGCGGCTGGAACTGGTTCTGCCGCTGGTCAAGAAATACAACGTGCCGGTGGTAGCGATTTCGAACGACGACACCGGGATCAGCCAAGACCCGGACGTGCGCTTTGCCGTGGCGAAAAAGATCGTTCAGCGCGCCGCCGATTTCGGCATTCCAGCGCATGATATCGTGGTTGACCCCCTGGTGATGCCGGTGGGCGCGCTGGGGTCTGCGGCGCAGCAGGTGTTCACGCTGGTGCGTCGCCTGCGCGAGGAATTGGGCGTCAACACGACCTGCGGCGCGTCCAACATCTCGTTCGGGATGCCGCACCGTCATGGCATCAACGCGGCCTTCCTGCCGATGGCGATTTCCGCGGGCATGACCAGCGCGATCATGAACCCGGTGCGTCAGGTGGAAATGGAGGCGATCCGCGCCGCCAACTTCCTGATGAACCACGATGCCAATGGAGGCGAGTGGATCCGCTTTGCCCGCGTGTTGGAGGCGGTCGAGGGTGGTCGGACCTTTGCCGAGGCGAGCCAAGAGGCCGCAGCGGCCGGTGGGCGCGGTGGCCGCTCTGGCGGTCGCGCCGGGCGCGCACGCGGCTGATTTTGGCGCGACGCCAGGGCTTTTCGCTCTGGCGTCGCGTTTCGCGGATTTGACCCCTTGCCGCGAATGGCGCATCTTGGGGCTGCGCCGCAAGGGATGAATGATGGCCAGATTTCGCCCGTTTGCCGTTTCGGTCTTGCGCGTCGTGCTGGGGCTTTGCCTGCTGATCGCCGTCGCGGTGGCGCTGCGCCTGTTCGGGCATTGGATGGCGGGACGCCTGCACGACCTCGCCCCCCGGCAAAGCGGCCCTGCCCTGTTGGTGCTGCTGGTTCTGTCGCTGGTCATTTACGCGATATTGATCGCGGTTCCCTTCGTGCCTGGGATCGAGATCGGGCTGACGCTGATGATGTTGCGCGGGCCTTCGGTGGTGATCTGGGTTTACCTTGCCACAATCATTGGCCTGGCGCTTGCCTATATCGCCGGGCGGTTTGTGCCCTATGCGTGGCTGCGAAAGCTGTTCGGTGACCTGCATCTGATGCGCGCTGCGGGCCTTGTGGCACAGGTGGAACCGCTGACGCCGGAAGCGCGGCTGATGCTGCTGCGGAACGCGCTTCCCCCACGCGCGCAGGGGCTTGCCGGGCGCGGGCGCTATGTGCTGCTGGCGCTGTTGGTCAACATGCCGGGCAGTGCGTTGTTGGGCGGCGGCGGCGGCATTCTGATGATGGCGGGGCTAAGCCGCGTGTTCACGCCCATTGCGACGCTGGTGACGGTGCTGATTGCTGTGGCGCCTGTTCCGGTGGTGGTCTGGGTCTTTGGGATCGACCCGCTGGCGCATTTGATGGGCAATTGAGCGTCTTGACGGAGACTGGCGCAAACGTGCCGCGGACAGACTGCGCAGAGCCGCAGAATCGCCGTATCAAAAGGAAAATGCTGTAGCTGCAATGTAGAGTTTCCCTCGCCGCATTGCCGCGCTAAATGTGACCCGCGGCGGCCTTGTCCGCCCTGTCGATGGAAGAATTGATGAACGCCCTGAACAAAGATCCGCTGGTCATCTTCACCCCCTCTGGAAAACGCGGGCACTTCCCCGTGGGCACGCCCGTGCTGACGGCCGCGCGGCAGTTGGGGGTCGATCTCGACTCGGTCTGTGGAGGGCGCGGCATCTGTTCAAAGTGTCAGGTGACGCCCGGCTATGGCGAGTTTGCCAAGCATGGCGTGACGGTTGAGGCGGATGCGCTGTCGGGGTGGAACTCCGTTGAAGAGCGCTACAAATCCAAGCGTGGCATGATCGACGGGCGGCGGCTTGGCTGTCAGGCGACGATACAAAGCGACGTGGTGATCGACGTGCCGCCGGAAAGCCAGGTGCACAAGCAGGTGGTGCGCAAGGCAGCGACGGCGCGCGATATCATCATGGACCCGGCGACGCGGCTTTACTACGTCGAGGTGGCGGAACCCGACATGCACGAACCCTCGGGCGATCTGGAGCGGTTGGGCAAGGCGCTGAAAGAACAGTGGGATATCAAAGAGGTCTACGCCGACCTTGATGTATTGCGCAAACTTCAGCCAACGCTGCGCAAGGGCGAATGGAAAGTGACCGTCGCCCTGCACCGCGGCAACCGCGACGCGCGAACGCGCGTGCTGGACATCTGGCCGGGGTTCTATGACGAGGGCATCTATGGCCTTGCGATCGACCTTGGATCGACCACCATCGCGGCGCATCTTTGCGACTTGCGCGACGGGCGGGTGCTGGCCTCCTCTGGTGTGATGAACCCGCAAATCCGCTTTGGCGAGGATCTGATGAGCCGGGTGAGTTACGCGATGATGAACCCCGGCGGCGACCGCGAGATGACGGCGGCGGTGCGCACCGCGCTCAACGGTCTTGCGCAGACCATCTCGACCGAGGCGGACATCGACCCCACCCGCATCATGGAGGCGGTTTTTGTTTGCAACCCGGTGATGCACCACCTGCTGTTGGGCATCGACCCGGTCGAACTGGGGCAAGCGCCCTTTGCGCTGGCGACCTCTGACGCGATGTCGCTGGACGCGGCAGAGCTTGAGTTGAAGACGCTGAACGCCAATGCGCGCGTCTACATCCTGCCGCTGATCGCGGGCCATGTTGGCGCGGATTGCGCGGCGGTGGCGCTGTCGGAGGAACCCAACAAATCCGACGATATGGTGCTGATCGTCGATGTCGGCACCAATGCGGAACTGCTTTTGGGGGATAAACACAAGGTTCTGGCCTGCTCCTCGCCCACCGGTCCCGCCTTTGAGGGCGCGCAGATCAGTTCGGGCCAGCGTGCAGCACCCGGGGCGATTGAGCGGGTGGAGATTGACGCGGTGACAAAAGAGCCGCGCTTCAAGGTGATCGGCTGTGATCTGTGGTCCACCGATCCGGGATTTGACGCCGCGACCGCCAGCACGGGCATCACCGGCATTTGTGGCTCGGGTATCATCGAGGCGGTGGCAGAGATGCGCATGGCGGGGCTGGTCGATGCCTCGGGCCTTGTCGCCTCGGCCGAGCAGGCGGGCACCCCGCGTATGATAGCCGAAGGGCGGACCAATTCTTATCTGATGCACGATGCCAGCGCCTCTGGCGGGCCGCGTATCATGGTGACGCAGGGCGATATTCGCGCCATCCAGCTTGCCAAATCCGCGCTTTATGCCGGCGCGCGGCTGCTGATGGATGAGTTGAACATCGACACGGTGGACCGCGTGGTGCTGGCCGGTGCGTTCGGCGCGCATATCTCGACCAAACACGCGATGGTGCTGGGGATGATCCCCGATGCGCCGCTTGCCAAGGTGTCGTCTGCCGGGAACGCGGCTGGCACCGGGGCGCGTATTGCGCTGTGCAGCAATGCCGCGCGCACCGAGATCGAGCGCGTGGTGCGCGAAATTCACAAGGTCGAAACCGCGATTGAGCCGCGCTTTCAGGAACATTTCGTCGCCGCCAATGCGATCCCACATGCCACCGCGCCGTTCCCGGAACTGGCCACGATCGTCACGCTGCCCGATGTTTCGTTCAACGCGGCTGGCGCGGTAGGCGCTGACGGTCGCCGTCGGCGCAGGTGAGCGAGGACGCGATCTCTGACCTGCTGGTGCGGGTGGCGGCTCAGGATCGGGCCGCCTTTGCCGTATTATATTCCGCAACTGCGGCGAAACTTATGGGCGTATCCTTCCGTATCTTGGGCAACAGAGCCGAAGCCGAGGAGGCCGTGCAGGAAGTTTTCACCCGAGTCTGGCTGCGTGCCGGGCGGTTCGATGCCAGCAAAGGGCGCGGAATGACGTGGCTGATCTCGATTGCGCGCAACCATGCGATCGACCGTATCCGGGCGCGCCCCGACGCGCAATTTGACGGTGACGACGCCTTGATGACTGTGGCCGACCCAACGCCGACCGCCGAGGCGACCCTGTCGGCAAAAGGCGACGCGCGCCGCATTGCCGATTGCTTTGACACGCTGGAGCCCGACCGCGCTGCGGCGGTGAAGGGCGCTTATCTGAACGGCCTGTCCTATCAGGATCTGGCCGCCCGTTTCTCGGTTCCGCTGAACACCATGCGGACCTGGCTGCGCCGCAGCCTGCTTAGCCTGAAAGACTGCCTTGAGTCATGACCGACCGCGACGATCATACGGCCCCCGAGGGCGACGAGATGCTCGCAGCGGAGTATGTGCTGGGCACCTTGCCATTGGCCGAGCGTCTTGCCGCCGAACGGCGCGCCCGTGACGACGCCGGTTTCGCAGCGCTGATTGCGGCATGGGAGGCGCGGCTTGCCCCGCTGAATGACGACTACGAAGAGATGCCAGCGCCGAACCTGCTGCCCGCAATCGAGGCGCGGCTGTTCGGCACCGCCCCGGCGCGCAGGCCATTCTGGCAGCGCTGGACCAGCCTGCTGGGCGGCGCGGTGGCGGCGGCGCTGATCCTTGTCGGGGTGTTCCTCGTCTCCAACACGCACGCGCCCCAAGGGCCGCAGCTTGTTGCGACACTTGCAGCACAGGGGCAACCGCTTGTTTTCACGGCACGTTATGACGAGGCGACCCAGACGCTGCACCTGACGCGCACCTCGGGCCCTGCCCCTGCGGCGGGGCATGATTACCAGCTGTGGACGATCGGCAAGGACGGCGTGCCGGTGCCGCAGACTTTAGCGAGTGCGACCGAGGTGTCGCAGAAACTGCCGCTTGCGCCGGGAACGACCTTGGCGATCAGCCTTGAGCCGAGCGGCGGGTCGCCCAATGGCAAGCCGACGCTGGGTCTTGTTTCGGGTATCGTAAAGACGCTGTGATTATTTTTCAAAAATAATCACGGTGCCCTGAAACTAACCCGAACCCTCCTTCGTAGCTTCAGCATGGATCAGGCAAAACGCCTGACCGCTGAAACCCGAGGAGACCGAAGATGACCACGATGTTCCGCACGTTCGCCGCTTCTGCCGCAATCGCCATCGCTGCAACCACCGTTTTCGCCAATCCGATGGTGGGGGGCGCCGCGATGTATCCCACGAAAAACATCATCCAGAACGCGGTGAATTCCAAGGACCACACCACGCTGGTCGCCGCCGTCAAGGCCGCGGGGCTGGTCGATACGCTGGAAGGCAAAGGCCCGTTCACCGTCTTCGCGCCGACCAATGAGGCGTTTGCCAAGCTGCCGGCTGGCACGGTGGAAACGCTGTTGAAGCCTGAAAACAAAGCAACTTTGGTGAAAATCCTGACCTGCCACGTTGTTGCCGCCGACGCGATGTCAAAGACCGTCAAGGCGATGATCAAGCAGGACGGCGGCGTGCATACCGTGACCACGGTTGGCGGTTGCAAGCTGCAACTGATGAACAAGAACGGCAAGATCGAGATCAAGGATGAGAAGGGCGATATCGCCCACGTCACCATCGCTGACGTGCAACAGTCCAACGGTGTGATCCATGTGATCGACACTGTTCTGCTGCCCGCCAGCTGATCGCCTCCCCCCAAGGCGAGGAGAGCCGCTTCGGGAAACCGGGGCGGCTTTTTCAATGACTTGACCGCTTGACGCAGGGAGTGGAGTACCGTAACTCTCTGCGCGTTGCGGGTGTATCTCAATGGTAGAGAAGCAGCTTCCCAAGCTGATGACGAGGGTTCGATTCCCTTCACCCGCTCCAACAAAATCAACAATATATCAAGTACTTATGCAGCGTATGCACCGCTTTAAGGTGCGTCACAAAAGCGCTTGAAATGGAACAATCCGGCATCTTCGGGAGACTTTGGGACATCGAGTCCCGAAGAAAGTCCCGAAGTGTGTTCTCGAAGCGTTCGCATCGACGAACGTGAAAAGACCAAAGTCCAGAGCTTCGGCCCGGGGGTAATTGAGTATTACATTTTTTGCGGAAGCCTGTAGAACAACGGAAAGTTTACTATTTGGCCCTAAAAATGGCACACTGAAAGTACATATAATTGACAGTCGACTCGCTCACGAAGCTTATCAATGCGATCCAGTCCCTATTCACTTCGGTTGGCTTCACCTGGTGGCAAGACATTTTGGGGCTCGTTGCAACCATCTTGGCATATCGCTCACCCAGCATAGTCGGAGAGGTAAACAAAAGACTCGAAATGAAGAACCACCACGAGCAAGAGTGTAAAAGGATCGACTCAAAGATCGAGGCCGCCAGAGAGCGGCGGCAGCGCACCTTGGAGGGTAAAAAATGATTACCATTCTAGTCTGGCTTGGGATCGTTCTGTTCGGCGTCTTTTTCGCTTTAGCGACCAAGCTGTACTTTATTGTAAAGGACGTGACGAACCGCCATGTCGAAATGTCGCTCAACGAGCTTCATGCCGCCATGAATAGCCTTCTTCAAACGCCAGATGAAGTTCCAGAGCCGGTGCTGAAGCTACTTCAAACACTGAACAGGACTGCTATGGCGCGTTGGTCTCCGTGGATCCTGGTGCGGCTCATGAAAGAGCATATTTCTGACAAAACGTCCGAAAAAAACGACATTGTAAGTGTCATTGAGGGTATGCGACCCGAACTGCGCGACCTTGTATTTTTGGCCGTGGCTAAGTGGATGGTGGTAATCATGAACCGCAGTATTTTTGCATTGCCTATCCTGTCTTTTCAGTTGCGGAAAGTCTTGCAGGCGAGCGGTTCATTATCCACACAGACGGGAACATCAGTTGTGAGATATCTGCCTTGGTGGAATGGCAGCGGCCTATCAGACGCTGCCTGAGGGCAACCTATTATGTGTTGATTGTGATGCCGTCACGGCTTCCCTACCACCAGCGTATCCCCGATCGTCCGCATCTTCCGTTCGTCGCAAAGGCGCCCATGCTTCTCAGCCGCGGCAGCATCAACCAGCTGGCCGATCGTCGTCGGACTAGCCCCGACATAGCCGCCGCAAGGCCGCACCAGGTCAGGGCTGATCAGATCCTGCGGCGCGATCGAGGGCGACGGCGGTTTAGGGCCACAGCTGGCGAGCAGCATTGAGACCGTAAGCATTAAGCGGCGCATCGCCACCTCCCTGTGAATGGATCTGCGCTTGCTGAGCGGCATAGGCGGCATCGTCAGCGGCCTGCTGGTCAACCGCAGCCTGATGGCGCACCTGCGCGCCCTTGAGCATCTGGATGGCCTCAGTCTGAGCTACAGCCGCGCGGGCGGCATCCTGCGCGACCTTGGCCGCATAGCCTCGATCATATGCCCAGACGTCGAGGCGCCAGAGCGCGAAGCCGAGCGCTGCCGATAACAGCAGCGCCCGACCCATGGCCGTTGTTACAATCCAACGGCCGAACGCAAGAGCGCCCATGCGCGGCTCAGGCTGCCTGTTGGTCGGTGGCCTGTTGCGTTTGACCGCCCGCCAGCGTCGAAGGGTCCGCAGCTTGCGCACCCGCCGGGGCCGCGCCGATTGCCGTTGCCTCGAACGTCTCGCCGTTTGCCGCCGGATCACTCGACGGGTCTAATGCGACAGGTTCACCGCCGCTCTCTGCGTCGCTTGGGTCAGCCAGGTTATTCGCCGTGGTCCCGACGCCGGTGGCGCCAGGCTGCAAGAAGGCGGGCGCATCGCTGGGTTTCGGGCTGGCATCGGCCGGGAGCGCAAATTGCGCGCGTAGGTCGGCCATGTCGGCACGCAGGGCGGCAATCTCCGGCGCCAGTACCTTGGAGATTTCGGCAGCGATCAGGCCCGGCAATGCCAGGATGAGCGCATAGATACGGTGAAGCACGTTCATCGGTAGTTCCTTTCAGGTTTGGGTTTGGGTTAGTGTTTCAGAGTGATTCAGGCGGCGCAGAGCGCCATGAAGTCCGCGCGCGAGATCTCGCGCATGGGAGATCGATCGAGATTTCCCTGACCGTCGGTGCCGTAAACGGCGATCGATGATGTCAGGTAGGCGCCGGTCATGAACAGCGCTTGCTCTTGCTTGCGGCGGCCGAGGATCTCGGGCGGCTGGCACCAGTTCAGGAAGGCTGTACCCGCCCCCGCCTTGTCACCCGCATTGAAGCGCTGGATCGCCGTGGCCGTGGTCCAAGTGCCCGAGCTGGTGCGATACCATGCCCAGCCGGTATTGATGTCGACCGAGACGAAGGCGTCAAATTCGGTCTGCGTCATCGGCGCCGTCACGTGCCGGCGGATGCGGTCCTCATATGTCCCGAGGTCATGACGCAGCACGGCAATTGCCGACCGGATCGCCGCATTGATGTCAGTCGGCATTTGCGGCGACATCGATGCGGGGTCCGGCGCGCCCGCGGCGGAGGTATGTCCGATACCGCAGGTGAAAATGCCGCGTGTATCGCGATAAGGCGCGACGACGATGCCTTCACGGCAGCCGATATCGGCCACCCCTTGCGGGCTGGTTGTCTGTAGCATGATGGATCCTTTGGGTTAGAGGGTCAGCCGATCGAACGGCTTGCGACCTCATGGGAATCGCCTTGATCGCGGTGGCCATGCGCCGCCCCGAAATGGTGGATTGCCCAGATCATCAGGATGACGAACGGGGCAGACTTGGCGAGGATGCGCAGCTCGGCCGCTGCAACCCGGCTCACGCGCGCTTTACGAGTTGCCATTGGATCCACCCCCGAGCTTCTGATCGAGCAACTGGGCCCCGCGCTTGTCGAATGCGGCCATGATGATCTTTGCGGCGCTGATCCCGAGCATGCCTGCGATGAAGCTGGCTGTGGCAATCGACTGTGGATCGAGGCCCGGCGCGCCCAGGTCGCCAGTGAATGTCTCGATGATACGGAGGACGATCGGCCAGCCGTAATAAGCCGTCAGAGCGCCACCGAAGGTCTGGGCGATGCCCGACCAGAGCCAGGACCAGAAGGCTCCCGTCCGGCCCGCCAGCGCCCAACGGAGCAGGCCGCCCGCCCCGCCCGCGAGCCATTGCTTGCCCGCCTCGCCCGTCAGCCATGCGATTGCCCCGCCAATGGTTGCAGTGATATTCGAAAGCAGATCATGCTGCATCTCATGCCTCAATTTGCCAAATAAAGTCGCCATAGGTTTGTCTCATCAGAACCCTACCGCCACGAAGCCTTCGCCCTGTCCGGTCGTGGACACACTCGCTATCGTCTCAGAGATGATCGTGAGGGTGCAGCCGGCGCTGGCGCAAATTTCCTTCAGCTTCTTGCCGGACATTCCGGCCGGGATCGGAACGACATAATCCGTCACCGCGCCTGCGGCCCACCAGTTCCACTCGTATTGGCCCCCGTTCAGCGGGAACGCAAAGCTGATGTCCGCATTGGTATCAAACGCGGGGTCCGTCCACGCCGATCCGGCAACACACATGCGGGCATCACTAGCCAGAACCTCCTCGTTGTAGCGCGTGACCGCGTAGGCCTTGTTCGCGGAGGACAGGAAGTGCGAGATCGCTGGAATACCGTCTGCCGTCCACCCCACAACGCGCGAGCGGGCCATACAGAATTTGCGCAACCAATTGCCGCTGCCGTCCTTGACGCCAAACGCCGCAACCCAAGCGGGTCGCTGAACTCCATCGGCCCAGAAAGAACCCGCCGCCCACACGCTCGGGTCGAAATAGTATTCCTTCGCATTGGCCGAAATATTCTGCCACTGATCGAAGTTCAGCGGTGATCCGTTGCTATGATCTCCGGGCACACTCGTAACTGCCGCAGCATTGGTGACGGTGCCCGGCACAATATGCCACAGTGTTTCACTAGCGGACGACCGAGCATTGATCTGTTGCCATTGCATGGGCCAGGAGAAGCTGCACAGATAGTCTTGCAGCGCGGTCACCTGGTGAAAGACGGTCTGCGACCATGCGTCGTCAATCCATCGGCCATCGATTTGGACCTGCATTTGAATTGACGGATCGTTGTAGTTCAGGTCGCCGCTCGACCCTACATTTGCTGCCACATAGTCCAGCACTGCGGCAGCATTTGGCAGGCGGACGCTGAAGTCCTGAATACGAAGCGACGCGACGTAGGCCCCTGCCGTATCGAGAACGCGCGCCCCGTCCAGCCAGACCTTATTCTTCAGGACTTGAACCGCTGGATCAGGATAGGCCAGCACCCCAGATGCGACGACAATATCAGCCGTGTTTGTCGCGCCGGAAACATGGGTCAGAGTTCCGGTCGTGATCGTTGCGCTATTGATCGCCCAATGCGTCGCCGTGCCAGTATTGAGCGCGGTCAGTACCAGATGATTGGCGTCGTATACCCCAGTGAGCATATATTGGACGCCTGAAAGGTTCCATGTCGATCCTCGATCCACGTTGGTTTTTCCGTGCGCCGTCATGGTGATGAAACTGGACACGATGCCGTGGTTTCCTGCCAGAAACATCCCATTGATCTTGTAGGCCGGGTGGGTGTCAGACCAGACCGCGTAAGTGTTAGCGCTCGCGCCCGATGAACTAAAACCAGCGGACCAGCCCCCCGGCGTTTGCGGCGCGGGAAGAGTGTCGGCGACATAGACGACTGAGTTGAATTGAAGGGCGTTGTTGTAATCGTGGCTTTCGGGGCTGAACGCATCCCACCGCACGATGTGTTTTCCCGCCTGCCATGGCTTGCGGGTAAACGTTGAATAGCCCTGCTGGCATACCAGGAACTGCCCCGTCGAAAGGACCGGCGCGGCTGTCACGCTTTCGCTTGTGCCCGCCGCGCCTGGAACAGTCAGGCAGGCAGCGGTCGTGCCAGAGTTGGACATCATTGCTGCGGCGAGTGCCGTTTCTGCACCCGTTGGGATGACGTTGGTGCCCGCGTAGACAAGGGTGGGAATACCCTGCGTCCATTTAAGGTTAGTGGCGTAGTGCGTCGCAGTGGAGGGAATTGAGCCCGGCACGCAAGCCAAGGTGCGGGCATCGGATGATTGCGTAACACCGGTTGTTACCGAGGAAATGAAATTTCCGCTCGCAGTTGGGCCACCGTAAAAATTGATGCGGGCGCCGTTGAATTGCCAGTTCGGAGCCGCCCCCTGAATGGATAGGGAAATACCATTGGACACCATCGCGGCAGTGATTGGCATCAAACCAGAACATAGAAAGGCTTGTGCGGCAGCCGGAAGCCCCGTGGTGTTGCTGTAAAGGTAATTCCGTATCATCCCGTCGCCGGGCAGCGCCCAGTGGTTGGTCACATTGTCTGCGCTCACCGGCGCCAGGGGGAGGTCTGCCCCGATCAACCCTGAAATATCCATCATGCTGTGCGCCCCTCGAGCACCAGGACGTCAGCGGCTGATGCCCATAGTGTCAGGCGCACATACTGGGCTTGGGTTGCAAATTGGCTGTCGGCATTGGCCAGGGTTACGCCCGCTGCACCGGATAGGGTCACCTGTCCGGTGCCGCCTTGGGCAAACGAACAGAAGAAATTAGACCCCAAACCTGCTGGAACCGTGACCACAACGGCAGTCGCCGCCGTGAAATTAAGGATTTTTCCGATGTCGGTTGCCAATACAGTATATGCGGTCGCCGCGATGGTATTGACGTTGGCACCCGTCAAGGTAGCCTCGAGCGCCTCAAGCCACGCACCCCAGTCGCGCACATCGCTTTTTACCGGCTTATGCAGCGTTCCGCTGGTGCCCACCTCGAAGTCGCGAAAGATTGTGGCAGCGCCGCCATGGGGTGCACTCATGTTTAGTCCCTCGATGTCAGTTGATTCAGGTGATCGTTTGGGCGACCGGACCGAAGTCTGTCGCGCTGGCGATGCCCGAGACGTTGATTGACCGGGCGGTCCAGTTGAAGGTTCCGGCACCACAGGCGTCGGTGAAGGTCTCGACGATGTTCGGAGCGCTATAGAACGTGGCAACAATAGTTCCGTCGCGCAGCACAATGGTTTTCCACAGGTTGGCCGAGGCGCACGAGGTGACGGAGATGGCGGCGTTGCCGCTGCCAAGGTCGCTCACCGTAAGTGCAGCAGGCGCAGCGGGCGGCGTTGTAGCGGCCGAGGCAATGACAGCCGTCTCCGTCGCATAGGGGCCGACCTGCCCGGTCGGCGACACCCAGGCAAGGCGTACATCGTAGGAACTGCCATCTGTCAGAGGCACAATCTCATAGGTGGTGGCAGCTGCGTCCGGGTAGACTACAGTCCAGACCGCCGCCCCTGCAGAGCTGTATTCCAGCCGCGGCGTCAGGGCGGGCGACGTGGGCGCCAGCCATGCGCAGCCAATACCTGCCGAAAAGCTGTTCTGGGCGACCTGAAGCCCCTCTGGCGCGGCGACGAAGCCGAGCGGAACTGGAATAGAGGTGGCGATATCCGGCACAGGAAGCGCCTGAGGTACGCCCTCTTCCGTCGTAGACCAGTTGAAGCTCGCCGGATCTACCTGATGCAATGTGTATGTGACCGATCCGTCCGTCATACTCAGCGCGTAGCTCATCACTTCGAAGTAACCTGATGCCAGAATGATCGAGGCATCAAGTTCGATATAGCGCTCATACAGCGCAACCATGGCGGACGGTTTGCAACGCAGCGTGTAGATGCCAGCCGGGTTATCGCGTCCCTGCCGGATTTTCGCGCATCGCCGGGCCTGCGCATGGCTGGGGCAGAAGTCCAGCTGGATGGGGCTGGCGGCGGTCAGGGTTTCGCCATCGTCGCTTTGCTGTGCTGCATTCACCCAAGGATCGCCCGACACCTGCTGGAAGGCGAGTGACTGATCGATATAGGTAAAGGGCAGCTCATTGTATCGATCGATCAGATCGGGGCCATCCTGCCAGCTGGTCATCTCGATAATATCAGCCGCCGTCAGAGTGACGGTTGGCGCACGCCAAACCCCGGCATCCACGGCAAAGCTGCCATCGGGCAGTAGGCTCAAGCGGCCGCCGCAGGCATTAAGCATCCGGCTCAGCACGTCTTTGGGCTTTTCATTCAGGCCATAGCTGCCGCCCAGCCGGTAGCGCGCTTCGGTCCCGCCGGCTGCCAGCGGGATTGCATCGTCGCAATCGTTGGCAGCCTGAATCAGCCGGGTTGCGTTGACACGACCGGGCCGGTTGAAACCATCCGGATCTTCTACCAGACGCCCGATCAAGAGCGCGGCGTTTTCGGTCCATGCCGTCACTCCGGTGCGCGGGTCTGTGGCGGCGACGCCGCGCGCCACCTTCTCGATCGCCGGAACGCGGTTGGGATAGACGGCCTGAAATGCGGTCGCGGGAACGCCACGGCAGATCATGAAGCTTGACCAGAGACCATCAAGACGATGGTTTGCATCCCATTCGGAATAGACTGCTGTCAGGTCGGCGTAGGCCGTCTCGGGGATCACGCCGAGGCGCGACTGGATCTGCACCTCATGCACGCCGCTATAGACGTATTGCGCCTCTTGCACGTTGCCGCTGCCGTCCAGGGTGACCTCGACCTTATCGAGGTAGACATGCTCGACGCCGTCGATCTGCCCGTGCCCATGCACAACCACCTGATAATAATTGCCACCCTTTTGCCGCGCGAACACGAGCGTACCGCCGACGCGCACCCGGCCGACATGCACAAGGCGCGGGCCAATCGCCTGCTTGATAACATTCTGCACGTTGGCCGGAATCGGTGCATTCGGATGCGGCGCCAGTGCTTGCGCCAAATCGGACAGCAGCAGGGATCCAACCAGGTTCGCGGCGATCCCGGCAAATGTCAGTGCCCCCGTTGCAGTTGTCAGCGCGACGCCGCCGACAGTAAGCGCTGCCCCTAATTCAGGTGCGATAAGGAGGCCAATTGCTTGGGGCATCAGATATCCCAGCCCGCCAGCATATCAAACTCAGCCGTCATCAGGACGTCTCCCGGTGTTTTCAGAAAGAGGTGATTGCCAATCCGCAGACCAGCGACAGTTTGCTTACGCCAGCGCGCGACGACGATCGGAA
>JAJXZX010000068.1 GCA_021779835.1 Pseudomonadota bacterium
GATGCGCGCACGGCCGGAGTCGAGTGGTGCGGTCGGCTCGTCGGCGAGGATGATGCGCGGCCGGTTGGCAAGCGCGCGGGCGATAGCCACGCGCTGCGCTTCGCCGCCCGACAATTGCGCCGGCATTGCATGTTTACGGTGGGCGACATCAAGGTAATTGAGAAGTTCGAAGGCGCGCGCGCGCGCCGCCGCGCGGCTGAACCCAGCCAGATCAAGCACAACCTCGACGTTGTCGGCGCCGTCAAGAAACGGTAGCAGATTGGGATATTGGAAGATAAAGCCGATCTTGTCGAGCCGAAGCCGCCGCAGGTCGGCCTTGAGCCAGCGGTTGTCATAGACCACCTCGCCATCCAGTGTGATGCGGCCGCTACTCGGTTCCAGAATGCAGGCGATGCAGTTCAGCAGGGTTGTCTTGCCAGAACCGCTCGGGCCCATCAGTCCGACGACCTCGCCCGGATGGACCTCCATGTTGATGTCGATGAGCGCATCCAGACGGTTGCTGCCCACGCCGAAGTGCTTGGCCAGGTGTTCGATGCGCACTTCTGCTTGGCTGTCCATGTCCGCCATCCTGCTATCCAGCCGAAGCGAGCGCTTCCGCCGGGTCCACGCGGAGCGCCAGACGGATGCCGAGCGTGCTTGCGGCCAGGCAAACCATGACCGTGATGACGAATACGATCCCGACACTTCCTGGGTCCAGCACAACTCGCCGCGGGAAATAGGGTTTGAAGAGCAGGACCAGCGCCAGGCCGGTGAAATAGCCGAAGAGGCCCATTGACAGGGCCTGCTGCACGATCATGCCGATGATGGTTCGGTCCGGCGCGCCGACGAATTTCAGCGTCGCGATCGAACGCACCTTGTCCATCGTCAGGGTGTAGATGATCAGTGCGATGATCACGGCTGAGACGATCACCAGAAGCACCATGATCATCATCTGCTGCTGGCGCGCCTTCGCAATGACGGACTTGCTCAACAAGGTTTCCTGTTGGGCTTCCGTCAGTGTGGTGAGATGTTTCCAGCGAGACAGGGCGGTGGCCACCTGATCGACCGGGACAAAGGGCTCCACCTTGACGATGACGGCGTTGATCTGGTCTTTACTGCCCGCCGCCGAACCGCCCGCGGCCTCGCGCCGCTCCTCTGGCGGGGCAAGTTCGAACTGCAATGCTTGGGCGTCCTGCAACGTGACGTAGCCGACGGGATCGCCCGACGACGTCAGATTGCCGCTGGTGAGGCCGACCACGGTGAAATGGTGGCTATGGGTTCCCAGCGGCACTTCCTGGCCCAGGTGCAAGCCGGTGGACCTGTCCACGACCATTTCATAATGGTCGCGCAGGATGTGACGTCCTGCCGAAAGCGTGCCGGGGCCACCGGGCCGCCCCTGTTCGTAACCGATGAGGAACATCCGCAGCGGCGTGTTGTTGAGCTCGGTCTGCACCGATTGATAGGTGACCCCACCCGCGCGCCGCACGCCATAGACCCGGCTGACCAGATCGCGCGTATCACCCGGGATGCGAGAGGCTTCCGCGAACGGCCCGTTGGTGCCGGCCTCGACCACCCACAGATCGGCGTTCGCCGCGCGCGCCTGTCTGACAGCGTCGTCGATCAATCCGCCGTAGACGCCGGTCATCATGATCACGATGCCAAGAAGCAGGCTCAGACCGAAGTTGGTCAGCACGAACCGCAGCAGATTGTGGCGGATGTCGCGGTACGCCAGGTTCATCGGCTCGCGCCCTCAGCCACCTTCACCGCGCGGCCGATGCGCAGGCCGCTTTGTATCCGGGTGACCACGAGCGCACCCTCGGGCGCGCCGCCGGTAACTTCATAGCGCCCATCGAGCAAGTGGTGGCCCAGCGTCACATGGCGCTGCTGAAGGCGGCCATCCTCGACGGTCCAGATCGTTTCCGCCTTGGTGCCGAGCCCGACCACCGCGGCTTCGGGTATGAGCAGAGCTTTCGCCAACCGAACTGTGGCGATATAGACCTCGGCCTGTTCGCCGATATTGAAGCCGACCGGCAAGGCATCGAATGCAACTTCGACCTTCCGCTCTTCGTTCACCCGATCGCTCTCTGGTTCTATGCGGGCAACCCGTCCCGACAAGCGCCGATCCGGGCTGGACCGCAGCATAATCTCGGCAGGGTCGCCAAGCTTAATCTCACCGGCCTTGCTCTCGTCAATATAGGCACGCACCCACACCGTCTTCGTATCGATCAGCCTGAAGACCGGCTGGCCGGTACCGAGAGCGGAGCCGAGTTCCTTCAGGCGCCCCGTCACCATCGCATCGTAGGGCGCCGTGAGCGTGTAGAAGTTCAAGATCGTCGATTGCTGGTTCTGCTGGGCTTCTGCATCCCGGATATTCGCCTTGGCCACCAACACCGCGCTTTGCGCCACGCCTACGTCGGCAATTGCGGCGTCCTGCGCCGCCTGGGCTGTTTCGGCCGCTTCGATCGAAGTGCTGCTGTTCTTCAGCAGCGATTGCTGACGTTTGCTGATACTCTTGGCATTTGCGGAGTTCGCCTGAGCCTTGTCGAGGCTGGCCGTCGCCATCTGAAGATTGGCATCCGCCAGCGCAACACTCGCGTTTGCCCGGGCGACCTGCGCATTCTGCTCTCGGTCATCGAGCCGGGCGAGAATGGCACCCTTTACGACGCGGTCGCCGACATCGGCGCCCAGATCGACCAGTACGCCCGGCACCTGAAAGCCGACGTCGGAGCTTATCCGCGCCTCGACTGTGCCAAGGCCGAAGACCTGCACCGGCACGTCGCGCACGGCCGCCGCAGCTTGAACATCTATCGGGCGCAGGAACATCGTCCATGCAGCCAATGCCGCAACGGCCACGACAATCAGCCCGCTGGTCAGCCACAACACCCACGGGCGCAGTGATCGTGCCGCGTGGTCACCCGATTGATCCCGTTGATCCTGCATGCCTCAACCACCCGAAAGAAATCGTCCGAGCCGAGCTTTCAAACGCGCAGTAGTCGCGGCCCAAAAACAGGAAAGCCGCGCGAAATTGCGCGATCATGCGCCTTGTTTGTCCCCTCATGGACAGGCACGCCATGACATGGATCAAAGGGCGGATCGTGCTTGCCCGGCAGGAATGTCCAGAGGTGGTGACCTAGGCGGGTGCTGAAATCCGAAGGGAAGGTCCCGCATCCTGGCGTCGTGAATGGCCTTGATTTTGGGCGTCTCCGTGCTCAGCGACCGGCAGCAATGGTGGGTGGGATTGAGATCGTGTCGCAGCACGCTGGCCAAATGGCCCGATGCGGGTTTCAGGCGGGTAATGATGGCGGGATGCGAGGTGTGTTTTGTCTTTCACGAGGCCTCATTATCCACCATAGGGATACGCCGAGCGTTCGCGATGTCGGCGGTGCGTTGAGGTGGAAAAGGTGCGTCGATCGGCAAAGATCTCTCTGGGCGCCCCGACTTTTGGTGCGCCTTCAGGCTCGCGTCACTTGTCGGCACGTGCGCCTTCCTAGGGAGCATGGGGCGCGAAAAGGATTACGCAGGCCCCGACAAGACAGATCACCCCGCCGATCAAATCCCATCTGTCCGGAGGGTGTCGTTCGACCAGCCACAGCCATGCCAGTGAGGCGACGATGTATACCCCACCGTAGGCCGCATAAGCTCGTCCCGCGAAGGGGTCGTGGATCCGGGTCAGAAGCCATGCAAACACGGCCAATGACACAATGCCGGGCAGGAGCCAAATGGCCGCACGGTCGAGCCGTGCCCAAGCCCAGAAGGCGTAGCAACCCGAGATTTCCGCGAATGCTGCGGCTGCATAGACCACCAGTGCGCCCGGTGCCATGGTCATGCCGATGCGCCTTCATGTTCGGAAAGCGCGGAATGGTCGTGCTGACAATGCGAGTGGTCGCCGAGAACCTGAATTACCCGGCATTCGGATATTCGCCCACCGGCGCAATGCGCCACCATACGCTGCAACTCTGTCCGAAGAGCATTCAGGCGCGCGATGCGGTGGTCCACGGCGCGTAGTTGAGCTTGTGCGATGGCGTCAGCTGCCTCACAAGTCTGATCGGGGTGATCCGAAAGGCTGAGGCGATCGCGGATCGCATCGAGCGGAAAGCCAAGCTCACGCGCGTGACGGATGAAGGCCAGTCTCTCACGGGCGGCTTGCCCGTAAAGGCGCTGGTTGCCGATGCTGCGTTCCGGCTCTGGCAGCAAACCGATTTGTTCATAGTAGCGAATTGTCGGCACCTTGACGCCAGTCGACCCGCCAAGTTTTCCAATAGAAAGCATGATTTCTATCTTTAACCTATAGTCACTATAGATATTATCACTGCAACTCAGTCGAGGCAAACTGCCACGTTGCGGCTTGCCAAGTGACTTTTACCGATGCCCGCCAACCCCAATTGGAACGCCATGAGTGGACCGTCTCCGGTATGGATTGCGCTAGCGGCGCAAGTAAAATCAGCACAGTTTTGGACCGTCTGCCGGGTGTCACCGAAGTACACGGCTCGAATGGCCGAACGTCTGACGTTGAGCGTGGACCCAGCCCGGACACCTGATGATAGGATCGAGGCAACGGTACGCAACCTTGGCTACGGCGTCGCGCCCAAAGGAACAGCCCCCGAAAAACGGGGGTTCGTGATACCGGATGATGCTACCCCCGCGCTTGGCCATCACCACGATCGCACGAAAAGCCGCAGCAGACTGCGATGTTGGCAGGTGCCAATCCAGGCCATGACACGCACGGGCGCGTACATCCCGTAACCTCCGATCGGGACAAACACTGGTATCAGACTGGAATGTTGTTGTCCGGGGCCCGTGGGATGAAGTTACTCGTGCCGCCGGACATCGCCTTTTACGGCTTTGTCGTTTCCTGCATATTCAGTGTGGCTCCGGTCGCTTTGCGTGCACCCAATGTGTTGCGGGCGGGCGTTCCGCGCCGAATTGATGCCTGACGACAAGGTCTCGGTGATCCGCGAAATGACGGCTAAAGGAGGCGTCGTCATTGTCGGCGATGGGATCAACGACGCGCCAGCACTTGCGTGGGCCTCGGTCGGAATTGCAATGAGGTCAGGGAGCGACGTGGCTTTGGAAACCGCCGATGGTGCGTTATTGCGGAACAGGGTGTCAGACGTAGCCGCGATGGTACGGCTCGCTCGTGCCGCAATGGGCAATATTCGCCAAAACGTGACGATAACACTCGGAATGAAGGCTGTGTTTCTGGTGACCACAATTCTGGGGATTACCGGCCTGTGGCTTGCGATCCTCGCTGACACGGGGCAACCGTTCTGGTCACACTCAATGCACTACGGCTGCTGGCCTTTACCCCCGAGCGGGAACAGTCAATTGCATCATGACTTATGGGGGTTCATTCCGCGCGCCAGCATCAGGTGATGCGCCTGATGATGCATGCCAAGGGTTAGAACACCGATGAACCCAAGGCCTTGGATCTT